>NZ_JBHUYV010000022.1:0-141368 GCF_042667905.1 Streptomyces sp. NPDC057287
TTCCGTGGCCCAGGTCAGGCGACGGGCCTGCTCGGCCCAGAAGCCCAGCCGGTCCGCCTCGGCCTGCTCGTAGGCCTCCGCCGTCACATTGGCGTTCGCGGCCAGATCGGCAGGCGGCGCGAACCGCCGCTCCTCCTTGAGCAGATTGGAGAGAGAGGAAGGCTCGCTCATGCTGCGGTCTCCTCCTCGAGCGGATTGGCCAGGCTTGCGTCGCTCACGACATCTCCCATTCCCAGGGTGTCCGTTGTGTCCCGGGGGACAGCTCATCAGGCTGCGGGCCAGGTGACAAGTGCCTGCCGGGAATTGGTTTAGACCTGTGTCTCGTGTAAGGAGCCACATGTCCCGCTTCCGCAAGCAGCGATGTGCGTCGCGAAAGCGGGACCACAAGGTCTCACGGACCGGGTGTGGGAGAGGTTCAGGCGACGACGGTCGTACCCGGGGCGGCGTGCAGTGCTTCGTCTCCGGGCTCCGCACCCCATTCCGCGCCCGGGGCGACCCGCGCGAAGACCTCGTCGGGCCCGGTCCCGGAGCTGGCGCCCTCGGTCAGCAGATAGGCCTGAGCCTCACCGACATGGAAGTACATGCCGTGCAGTTGCAAGGTGCCTTCCGCGAGCCTGCGAGCCACCGACTCGTGCGCTCGCAGGTGTTCCAGCTGTTGGACCACGTTGGTCAGACAGAGTTGCTCCACCGCGTCGGTGGGCAGCCGCCCGGCGATGCGCGCCCAGGAGTGGTGGCGGGAGCGCATGCGCTCCAAGCTCGGCAGGCCGTGTCGCAACCAGCGCCACAGGGATGTCCGGGGAGTCTCCGGCTCGGCCCCCAGCAACGCCTGCATCGCTCCGCACCCGGAGTGGCCGCAGATGGTGATGGACTCGACCTCCAGCACGTCCACCGCGTACTCGATGGCGGCGGCCACGGAATCGTCGTTGCTCGTCTCGTTGCCGGTGTCCGGCGGTGGCACCAGATTGCCGACGTTCCGCACGGTGAAGAGGTCGCCCGGGCCGCTTGCCGTGATCATGCTGGTGACCAGGCGGGAGTCGGCGCAGGTGAGGAACAGCTGTGAGGGCCGCTGTCCTTCGGCGGCCAGCCGGGCCAGCTCCTCGCGGACGAGCGGAGCAGTGGTGCGCTGAAACGAACTGAGGCCGCTGAGGAGGCGATGGCCGCCGTGCCGGGGCCGGGCGGAGCCCGTCCCATCCGTGGGAGCGGCCTCCGGGGCGGCCTCGGTGGGTGCCAGAGAGGTGGTCGGTGCGGCGTCATGCACGCGGTCGTGGCAGTGATGGTTGCGCCACGGCGTCCATGGGCGGCAGCAGGAGTGGGCCGCGGATGCGGGCTCGGCGATGCGGCCGCCGGAGCGTCCGGTGAACTCGATCCGGCCACCCATCGCGGTCTGCGCCGCGTACCAGTCCTGGATCGTCTCGTACGCGGCGTGGTCCATGAAGAATCCGTCCAGCTCGACCACGGCGTCGACCCCGTGCGGGAGTCGTCCGAGCAGACGGCTGAGGCGGGGGACGGCCAGGAAGGTCAGCTGACCGCGGGCGGCCACGAGGTAGCGCCCGTCCTGCTCCGTCACGGTGATCCTCGTCCGGGCCAGCCTGTGCAGGGCGACAGCCACTGCCACGACGATGCCGATCGCCACACCTTCGAGGACCCCGGCGAGGAGCACGCCGCTGATCGTCGCGCCGTAGACCAGGAACTCCCGGTGTCTGTGGACCTTGCGGATGTGGGCGAAGCTGACCATCTGGATGCCGACGACCATCACGAGGGCGGCGAGCGCCGCCAGGGGGATCCACTCGAGGGCGGTGACGAGGAGCACGGCCGCCAGGAGCACCCAGACACCGTGAAGCACGGTGGAGGCGCGGCTCTCCGCGCCCGCCCGAACATTCGCGGAACTGCGTACGGCGCCCCCGGACACGGCAAGCCCGCCGGCCAGTCCTGAGAGCGCGTTGGCGATGCCCTGGGCGCGCAGCTCCCGGTCGAGATCGGATCGCTTGACCGGCGCCGGCGGTGTGGACCCGTCCTTCGGTGAGGCTGTCGACCGGTCCGCGGCCAGCTTGTCCACGGAGACCGCGGCGAGCAGGGATTCGAGACTGGCCACGAGCATGACCGTGAACACCGCGGTCGCCAGCGCGGCGACCGGTCCCTGTGGCAGCTCCGGCAGCGCGTGTGAGCGCCATGACGGCAGGTCCACCCGGGCGATCCCGGGGGTTGCCACGGCGGCCACCGCGGTCGCGACACCCACAGCGGCGAGTGCGGCAGGAATTCTGCTCAGCGAGGCTCCGACGCGGCCGGGCAGGCGTGGCCAGACGACGAGAAGGACGATGGTCAGCGCTCCGATGAGTGGGGCTGACAGCTCGAACTGTGCCAAGTGGGTGGGCAGCGAGAGCGCGTTGTCGAGGGCAGAGCTCTGCGGTGCCCCACCGAGCACGATGTGCAGCTGGGCGAGGGCGATGGCCACGCCGATACCCGCGAGGGTTCCGTGCACGATGGCCGGGCTGACGGCCAGGGCGCTGCGAGCCGCTCTCAGCGAGCCCAGCAGGATCTGCAGGAGCCCCGCCCCGATGGTGATCGCGCATGTGGTGCGCCAGCCGTAGATCTGGATCAACTCGGCTGTGACCACGGTCAGTCCGGCGGATGGCCCACTGACTTGGAGGGGGGTTCCACCCAGCAATCCGGCGACGATGCCGCCGATGGCGGCCGAGACCAGGCCGGCGGCGAGGGGGGCGTCCATGGCGACGGCGAGTCCGAGCGACATGGGAACGGCGATCAGGAAGACGGTGATCGATGCGGACAGATCGGCGCCCGAGACGCGGAAGCGTCCACGACGGGGCGGCGGCGGGGGACCGTGCGGACGCTTGAGTCCCGAGGCGTGAGAAGGGCGCGAATTGCGGGATGAGTGGTCGTTGCGGGTAGGGACGCAGGCAGACATGTTCCCGTCTCCTCCGGGGCAGCGCGGTCGCGGTATTTGAGTGACGGCGGCCGTGGGTCACGGCGTGCAGCGGTGGGGTACAGCGGCGGGATTTCTCAACTCTCCGTAAATGAATAGTAATGGAGAGTAAAGAAGAGTGTCCATGTTTTCGAGCAAATAGCCCAGTGGCTCACTCGTTCAAGTGAATAAGCAGCTTTTCATTCGGCTTGTCGTACTGATTCCAGCAGGGGTGCGTGTGAGGTTGGCCGCGCCGTGTCGGCACTTGACCGCACGAATCCTGCAAGGAAGAGGGTGGACGGATGAAGCCCGCCACGAAGCGGATCGCTCTGGGTGCCGTGGTCACGGCCCTTGTCGCCGGCCTCGCCGGCTGTTCGGGTGCCGGTACGGGGGCCGCCGGCCCCGGGTCCGGGAAGGAGTCGGCCCCGGGGAACTCTCCGGCGGCGGCGCCGAAAGGAGCGGTCGACCTCATCGGTGACGGATCCACGGCCTTCACGGGGGCCCAGCCGAAACTCCCCGCGGTCAAGCGTCTCAAGCCTGGTCAGAAGCCTCCGCAATTCGTGGTGTTCTCCTGGGACGGCGCGGGTGAGGACAGCCAGAAACTGTTCTCGCATTTCCGCGAGGTCGCGAAGAAGTACGACGCCAGGATGACGTACTTCCTTAGTGGCGTGTACCTCCTGCCGGAAGAGAAGAAGGCGCTGTACGACCCGCCCCAGCACTCGGCGGGGCGCTCCGACATCGGGTTCAACGACACCGAGGGAATCCGCCATACGCTCACGGAGCTGCGCGCCGCGTGGCTGGACGGCAACGAGATCGGCACCCACTTCAACGGGCATTTCTGCGGGCCGGACGGGGGTGTGGGCACCTGGTCGGTCGAGGAGTGGAGGAGCGAGATCAGCCAGGCGAAGTCGTTCGTCAAGGGCTGGAAGACCAATACCCCCGCCCTCAAGGGTGAGGCGCCGTTGCCCTTCGACTACGACAAGGAGCTCATCGGCGCCCGCACCCCGTGCCTCGAGGGCCAGAAGAACATGGTCGCGGCCGCGCGGACCATGGGTTTCCGCTACGACTCCAGCGGTGTCGGCAACCAGGTCTGGCCGTCGAAGAAGGACGGGCTCTGGGACCTCCCGCTGCAGTTGGTGCCCGTACCGGGCCGGGCGTTCGAGACACTCTCGATGGACTACAACTTCATGTTCAACCAGTCCGGTACGACGACGCAGGGTGATCCGGACAAGCACGAGTACTGGGGTAACCAGATGCGGGACGGTCTGCTCCAGGCGTTCGACCGGGCTTACAACGGCAACCGTGCTCCAATGATCATCGGTAACCACTTCGAATCCTGGAACGGCGGCAGCTACATGCGCGCGGTCGAGGAGACGATCAAGACGGTGTGCACCCAGCAGGATGTGCAGTGTGTGTCCTTCCGGCAGCTGGCCGACTGGCTGGACGCGCAGGATCCCGCGACACTCGCCAAGCTGGCGACGCTGAATGTGGGGCAGGAGCCGGCACCCGGCTGGACGGCCTTCCTCGCGGGAACTGCTCCGGGGAAGCCCGCAGGCAGCCCCGTGCCTGCCAGGCCGGCGGATCAGCCGGCAGGCACGGAGGCTGACGGAAGCGCGGACCAGGGCCTCTCGTAGGAGTCACGCCCGGCGCCGGTCCGTCCGGTCCGTCCGGTCCCTCCGGTCAGGCCGGCTGGGCGGCGCCCGCTTCCGGGCAGTATTCGTGCAGGACGAAGGCGGGGTCGACCTGGGCAGCCAGGTCGGCGCCCGTCTTCTCGTTGCCCCAGCTCTCGGCGTTCTTCAGGTGGAAGTGCACCATCTGCCGCGTGTAGCGCTCCCAGTCGCGCAGTTGGTACGAGTCCTCCGCGGCGTCCTGCAGGGCCTGGAGTGCCATCCGGTTGTCCGCCTCCAGGAGGTCGAACGGCGCGGGGCGGCCCTTTTCCATCGTCCGGACCCAGTCCGACTGGCCGACGCCGACCAGCAGGTCGTCGCCGACCTCGTCACGGAGGAAGTCCAGGTCGTCCGCGCCCTGCACCTTGTTGCCCACCACCTTCAGCGCGATGCCGAAGTCCCGTGCGTACTCCTTGTACTGGCGGTAGACGGATACGCCCTTCCGAGTCGGTTCGGCGACGAGGAAGGTCATGTCGAAGCGGGTGAACATTCCGGAGGCGAAGGAATCGGACCCCGCGGTCATGTCGACCACCACGTACTCGTCCGGGCCGTCGACCAGGTGGTTGAGGCAGAGCTCCACCGCCCCGACCTTGGAGTGGTAGCAGGCGACACCCAGGTCGGACTCGGTGAACGGGCCCGTGGCCATGAGCCGGATGTCCCCGTCGTCGAGGCGGACCGTGCGGGCGCAGGCGTCGTATACCGGGTTGTCCTCGAGGACGCGCAGGAGCCGGGACCCTTCCCCGGGAGGCGTCGTCTTGATCATCGTTGCTGCGGAGGCGATGCGGGGGTTGCTTCCGCGGAGGTAGTCCTTGATGAGGGGCAGCTGTGCGCCCATGGCGGGCAGAGCGGCGGCCTCGTCCTCGTCCAGGCCGAGGGCGGCCCCGAGGTGCTGGTTGATGTCGGCGTCCACCGCGACGACATGGGCTTCATTGGCAGCGAGGTGGCGGATGAAGAGCGAGGACAGCGTGGTCTTGCCGCTGCCGCCCTTCCCTACGAAAGCGATCTTCATGTTCACCTAGGGTAGCGGTGTCATCGCTCACTGCTGTCATCCTTCGTGAAGAAGGCCACTCCTGGGCGGCTTCCGGACGCGGGGCGCGTAGCCTCCCTACTTATGAGTACGACTTCCTCGGACCCGCTTGCCGCCCTGGGTGACCTGCCGGGCGTGACCGACGCGGTGGACTCCGTGCGCAAGGCTGTGGACAGGGTCTACGGGCACCGGGTCATGCGACGCCGGAGCAACGAGGTCACCGCGGAGGCGGCCCTGCGAGGGGCTCGTGGTTCAGCGGCGCTCTCGGGCGCCGACTGGAATCTCGAGGAGGTGCGCCGACGCACGGACTTCAGCGGTGAGGACGAGGCCCGCGTCGTCGGTGCGGCTCTCAGGCTCACGGCTGAGGCCGGGCAGCTGCTCTCCATCTGGAGGCAGTCACCACTTCGCGTTCTGGCCAGGCTGCATCTGGTGGCGGCAGGTGGCGCGGCTCCCGACGATGCGGTCGGCAGGCCCCGCCTGGCGGGTGAGCCGGTCGACGAGCCGCTGATCGAGGCGCCTGTCCCGGACGCGGGCGAGGTGTCCGGACGGCTTGAGGGGTTGTCCGGGCTGATCATCGCGGGCAGCTCGGCGCCGGCTCTGGTGATGTCCTCCGTGGTGCACGGCGAGCTGCTCGCGCTGCGTCCCTTCGGTTCGCACAACGGCTTGGTCGCCCGGACCGCCGAGCGGATCGTGTTGATCGGCAGCGGGCTCGACCCGAAGTCGATCTGTCCTGCCGAAGTCGGGCACGCGGAGCAGGGCCGTGCGGCCTACGTGGCCGCGTTCGAGGGGTATCTCTCGGGCAGGCCCGAGGGTATGGGCGCCTGGATCGCACACTGCGGTCGCTCGGTGGGTCTCGGTGTCAGGGAATCCACGGCGGTGTGCGAGGCGCTGCAGCGAGGCGCGGCCTGATCGTGTGCGACGCGCGGATGTACAGAACGCGAGCGCAGGATCGAGAACCGATCGCCGCGAGCGTCGGATCGAGAACCGATCGAGTGGTCGGCCCCCGCGCTTGACGGCGTGTACCCGAAAGAGATGCGGCGGTACCGTTTCCGGTACCGCCGCTGGCACGTCCGCCCAGTTACCAGGCGTCCTCGATGTATGCCCATCAGGTCGGGTTCTCTGCCCTTACCTGGTGCGGCTGGCCCGTAATCGACGGGTCGACGTCGCGTGGGTACTCAGCTTCCGTACTCGGTCCGTGGGGCCGTTTGTGCGTGAAAGGTGATCCTCTCGGATGTCCCTGGTCTCGCGGGCCGTTGAATCCTTTGTACTCCTGGACCAGGGGGAGCGAAAGCCCTGACCGCATTTCTTTACTTTTATGTTCAAATGCGAACGAGTCGGGAATTTCCGAACGCGGTGCTGCGTGCTGCGGCGGCCGGGCGCAGTGAGTGCGACCCGCCGGTCATGGCCGGCGGGTCAGGTGGTGAGCGCAGCGGCCCGGCGGCGGTTGGCGTACCAGACCAGCCCGGCTGTCATGGCGGCTGCGCCCAGAGCGGCGGCGGCCACGAGGGCCGGCCGAGGTGGCATCGAGAAAGCGGGCAGGCGCTGTTTGAGTCGCACCGGTCGGTCGAAGACGAGAATCGGCCATTCCCGCATAGCGGCCTCGCGTCGCAGTGCCCGGTCAGGATTGACGGCGTGCGGATAGCCCACCGACTCCAGCATGGGTACGTCGGTGGCGGAGTCGCTGTAGGCGTAGCTGCGTGAGAGGTCGTAGCCCTCCGACTCGGCGAGCGCTTTGACCGCCTCGGCCTTGGTGGGCCCATAGGCGTAGTACTCGATCTCGCCGGTGAAGCAGCCGTCGTCTCCCACGACCATCCGGGTCGCCACGACCCGGTCGGCTCCGAGCAGTTCCCCGATGGGTTCGACGACTTCGGCGCCGGAGGTCGAAACGATGACAACGTCGCGCCCGGCGGTGTGATGCTCTTCGATGAGGGTCGCCGCCTCGTCGTAGATGATCGGGTCGATCAGCTCGTGCAGGGTCTCGGCGACGAGGTCCTTCACCTGCTGGACGTTCCATCCCTTGCAGAGTGCGGAGAGGTAGTCGCGCATCCTCTCCATCTGGTCATGATCGGCGCCTCCGGCGAGGAAGACGAACTGTGTGTACGCGGTGCGCAGTACGGCACGGCGGTTGATCAGCCCGCCTTGGTAGAAGGACTTGCTGAAGGTCAGTGTCGATGACTTCGCAATGACCGTCTTGTCCAGGTCAAAGAAGGCTGCTGTGCGCGGCGAGAAGCAGTTTTCCACAAAGGTGAGCATAGGGGCCCGCCATTCGGCGTAAAGTCCGGCGGGTGGGTTTGCCTGAGAAGGTGCTCGGGTACACCATGGAAGTCACGGATCGTTCGCGACCGTGCTAACCCGGTCCGACTCCTCCCCCCCCCGAGTCGGCCGTGGGGACGACCCCCGCTCTCCCCCCCGGCGGGGGTCGTCGCATGTCCGGATGCGTTTTTCGGCAGGGGGCCGGGACTCTCTCTTTTCTGGCGCCCTCGGTGGCCCGTTCTCGCCTGGGCTCTGCCCGATCGTGCATCGTCACTGTGCGTAGTGGAAGGGGTGCGCTCCGAATGCCCCCCGTACGAGCTACGGAGTTATTCACAACGCTGTAGTTGTCCACAGTTTTTGAGCAAGATCCCCATGTTTTTCCGAGGGGCTGCATGTTGATTCCACCCGCGAAGTCCGCGGGTTCCGGAATCGCGCATCTCGGAAGCGTTCGAGATCCCCGCGAAACCGCACTGAAGGGACAGCGAGAAGGGGGCGGAGATCGTGGCTGGATCTATGGCGGGGGAAGGCCCACCGGGCGTCGAAGGGCGGCGGGGCGGGCCGATGATCGTGACCGAGGACGCGGATTTGCTCGACGACCTGCTCAGGCTGTGTGCTGCGGCCGGGGCGGTGCCCGAGGTGCGTCACGGGCCTCCCGGAGAGAGGGGCGGCTGGGAGCGGGCTCCGATGGTTCTGGTGGGCGACGACGCGGTGCCGCGGTGCCGTGGAGTGGCCCGTCGGCCTGGCGTGATGCTCGTCGGACGTGACCAGGACGACCCTGATGTATGGCGCCGTGCGGTCGAGATCGGCGCCGAATACGTGCTGAGGCTGCCCGATTCCGAGGGCTGGCTCGTCGACCAGATCGCCAATGCGGTGGAGGGCGTGGGTCGGTCGGCGCTCACGGTTGGAGTGATGGGGGGACGTGGTGGCGCCGGGGCGTCCACGCTGGCCTGCGCGCTTGCCGTGACGGCGGCGCGATCGGATCGGCGGGCCATGCTGGTGGACGGTGATCCCTTGGGCGGTGGCATCGACGTGCTGCTCGGCGGTGAGGAGTCCGAAGGCTTGCGCTGGCCGGATTTCGCCCGTTCCAAGGGGAGGGTGGGTGGAGGTGCGCTGCGGGAGTCGCTGCCCGCGTTGCACGGGCTGCGGGTGCTCAGCTGGGGCCGGGGCGACGAGGTGATCGTGCCGCCACAGGCCATGCGGTCGGTCCTCGCCGCGGCACGTCGGCTCGGCGGGGTCGTCGTGGTGGACCTGCCGCGACGGGTCGACGAAGGCGTGGCCGAGGCTCTCGCGCAGTTGGACGTCGGGCTGCTGGTCGTGCCCGGTGAGTTGAGGGCGGTCGCGGCGGCGCAACGGGTGGCCTCGGCGGCCGGCATGCTCCTGGAGGACCTTCGGGTCGTCGCCCGGGGCCCCTACACGGCAGGCCTGGACGAGCAGTGGGTGGCGCAGGCGCTGGGACTACCTCTCGTCGGTGAACTGCCCTTGGAGGCGGGGCTGCCCTCGGCCCAGGACAGTGGCGTTCCCCCCGGCGGGAATCCTCGTGGTGCACTGGCCCGCTTCTGTACGGCCTTCTGGGATCTGGCGGACCCACCCGGCCGCTTCGACGGTGCCCCGGTCCGGGCGGCCGGGGGCGGGGCATCATGACCGACGCGCTCCTCGACGCCGTGCGCCAACGACTGGCACGCAGCGGTGCGGCGCCCACTCCCGCCGGGGTGGCGGCCGCGCTGAGGGCACAGGGCCGCCTGCTCGGTGACGCGGAAGTGCTCGGTGCGGCCGAGGAGCTGCGGGGCGAACTGGTCGGCACAGGAGTGCTCGAGCGACTGCTGGCCGATCCGGCGGTGACCGATGTGCTCGTGTCCGCTCCCGACCGTGTGTGGGTGGACCGAGGCGTCGGACTCGAGCTGACCCGAGTCACCTTTCAGGACGCTGCGGCCGTTCGGAGGCTGGCACAGAGGCTTGCCGCGGTGGCGGGCCGCCGACTGGACGACGCCCGGCCGTGGGTGGACGCACGTCTGCCGGACGGGACACGCATGCACGCGGTCCTGCCACCGGTGTCCGTCGGTTCGACGTGTCTTTCGCTGCGCGTGGTGCGGCCCAGGGCCTTCACCCTGGCGGAGCTGGTGGCGGCCGGGACGATCCCGCCGGGTGGCGACAGGCTGCTGGGCGCGCTGGTCGAGGCCCGGGTCTCGTATCTGATCAGTGGGGGAACCGGGGCGGGGAAGACGACTCTGCTGTCGAGTCTGCTGGGGGTGGTGGGCGAGCGGGAGCGCATCGTGCTGGCCGAGGATTCGGCGGAGCTGCGTCCCGATCACCCGCACGTGGTTCGCCTGGAGTCGCGTCCTGCCAATCAGGAAGGTGCTGGGCGGGTGACGCTACGGGATCTCGTGCGCCAGGCGTTGCGTATGCGGCCCGACCGGCTGGTTGTGGGAGAGGTCCGGGGTGCCGAGGTGACAGATCTCCTGGCAGCGCTCAACACCGGACATGAGGGCGGATGCGGAACGGTCCACGCCAATGCGGCCGAGCACGTTCCCGCGCGTCTGGAGGCCCTGGGCACGGCTGCCGGACTCGACCGGGCCGCCCTGCACAGTCAGTTGGCAGCGGCGTTGTCCGTGGTCCTCCACCTGGTGCGGGACAGGGGCGGGCAGCGGCGGCTCGCCGAAGTGCATGTGCTCGAACGGGATTCCGCAGGCCTGGTCGTCACCGTGCCCGCGCTGCGCTGGGGCGCAGACGGGTTCGAGCCGGAGCCGGGCTGGGAGCGGCTCGGCGCGCTGATCGGGGCGGAGACGTGACGGCGGTCGGCCCGGGCTGCCTTACGCAGGTTTCGGGATGGGTGATGGCGGGTTGTGCGGGTCTGGCGGGCGGCTTGGCCGTGGCGCGTGACCCCGGAGCGCGACGAGCCCGGTCTCTCATGCGACGGGGGCCGGCGGATCGACGGGGCCCGGCGGTGGGGATGCTGTTGCGCACGCTCTTCGAAGGCCGGAGGGAATGGCTGTGCGCTCCTGTGGCGGCCCTTCTCGCCGTGCTGGGCGACTCGGTGCTTCCCCTGCTCGCGGGGGCCGTGGCGGTCCCCCTCGTGAGGCGGTGGCTACGGCGACGGGTGCGGAGGCGTGCGCGTGAGCGGGCCACCGACGCGGTGATGACGCTGTGCGGCGCGGTGGTGGGTGAGCTGCGAGCAGGGCGAGAGCCCGGAGAGGCTCTGCTCGCCGCTGCGGGGTCCGCCGGTGCGCTGGGAGCGGCCGAGCCCGCGGTACTGGCGGCTGCGCGGTTCGGCGGCGATGTGCCCGGCGCGCTCCGCCAGGCGGCGGCCGGACCCGGCCTGGGCGGGCTCGCGGGGATGGCGGCCTGCTGGCGGGTGGCAGCGGACGGCGGAGCCGGCCTCGCGGCGGGGCTCGCGCGCCTCGAAAGCGCCTTGCGGGGGGAGAGGCGCCGACGGGAGGAGCTGCGAGCGCAACTGGCAGGGGCGTGGTCGACGGTCGCGGTTCTGGCGTTGCTGCCGGTGGTGGGTCTGGGACTGGGAGCGGCGCTCGGGGCGGACCCGCTGCACGTCCTGCTGCACAGCCCGGGCGGACTCGTCTGTCTGGCGGCGGGTGGCCTGCTGGAGGCCGCGGGGCTGTTCTGGGCGACGCGGATCGTGCGGGCGGGGGAGGCGTGAACGGGATGCCCGACGTCGGGGAACGCCTGGGCGCCGCCTACGTCGTGATGGGCGCAGCTGTGTCTCTCATCCTGCTGTTCACCGCCCGGCGGCGGGAGCGGGCGATACAGCGGCGGGGCGCGCTGCTGACCAGGTGCGCGATCAGGCGAAGGCGGAGATGGCCGGACCTGCGGGCGTCGGGCGGAAGGAGCGCCCGGCGGTGGACGGTGTTCCTGGCCGCCTGGGCGACCGGTTGGATTCTCGTCGGCGGTGCGGCCGGCTGCGTGGTCGGTCTCGTGGCGGCGTGGGGACTGCGGCGCTGGCAGCGCTCCGGACGAGGGCGGCGGGCCGTCGGCCGGGAGGCCGAGGCCGCTCTGATCGCCGGGCAGTTGCCGCTCGCCGCGGATCTGCTGGCTTCCTGTATTTCGGCGGGCGCCGGACCGAGGGAGGCGGCGGAGGCGGTCGGGGAATCGATGTCCGGTCCTGTCGGAGAGCGGTTGGCCCGTACGGCGGCGGAGATCCTTCTCGGCGGTGAACCAGCCGAAGCGTGGGGCCGGTTCGGGGAGATAGCGGGTGCCGCACCCTTGGCCCGCTGCCTGGAACGCGCCGCATCGACGGGGGCGCCTGCGGCGGAGCCCGTATCCAGGATCGCCGACGAGATGCGTGCCGAGCGGGCGAGCGCCGCCGTGGCACGTGCCCAGCGGGCGGCTGTGCTGATCACTGCCCCGGTGGGGCTCTGCTTTCTGCCCGCCTTTCTGGCGGTGGGTGTTGCACCGGTGGTGATCGGGCTGGCGACCGGGCTGTTGCACCGCACCTGAACGGACGGCAGATCTTCCCGGGCTCGTCCCGGGCTTGCCCGATGAGCTGAACAGAAGTTCCGAACGAGACGACGCGAGGTCTGGACATGGGGGATGGAATGGCTGGGAAAACCGTGAGGCAGTCGCTGCGGGCGCTGCGCCGGGTCTGGGAGGCGAGGTTCGGAAGGCGCGCCCGTGGCGCAGCCCTCGACCGGGGGATGACGACCTCCGAGTACGCGGTGGGGACCATCGCCGCCTGCGCGTTCGCGGCGGTGCTCTACAAGGTGGTGACCAGCGGGGCGGTGCTGTCGGCACTGCAGTCGCTGATCAAGGAAGCCCTTGATGCGAAGTTCTGAGGCGTGGCGGAGGGTCCGGCGCGGTGACGGGGGAGCGGTGACGGCAGAGGCCGCCATGGTCCTCCCCGTGCTGGTGGCGTTCGTGCTCGCTCTTGCCTGGGCGCTGGTGGCAGCCGCGGACCAGATCCGCTGTGTGGACGCCGCACGGGCGGGAGCGCGTGCGGCGGCCAGGTCGGAGCCGGAGCACGCGGTGCGGGCCGCGGCGCGGGAGGCGGCGCCCGGCCGGGCACGGGTCGCGGTGGAGCGGTCCGGGGAGCTGTGGAGAGTCCGGGTGGAGGCACCGACGCCGGGGCCCGGGCCGTTGTCCCTGACGCTGAGAGCCGAGGCCGTCGCCCTGGCCGAGGACACAGTGGGGGCCGACCTGTGAGGAGGTGGAAAGGCGGTACCGGTGACCAGGGGCTGGCGACGGTCTGGGCAGCCGTCACGACGGCGACGCTCTGCGCGGTGTTCGCCGTGGTGCTTGCTCTCGGACAGGCCGTCGCCGCGCGCCACAGCGCCGGAGGCGCCGCAGACCTGGCGGCCCTGGCCGCAGCCGATCAGGCGCTACGAGGCGCCGAAACGGCGTGCCGGGTGGCGAGCGAGGTCGCAGGGGCCCAGGGAGCGCAGATCGTGCGCTGCGCGGTCCGGGGCGAGGTCGCGGACGTGACTGCCCGAGTGTGCTTCGGCCCGTACGCACTGGAGGTCCGGTCGAGGGCGGGACCTGCGGAGGTCCCGCTGCCCACGCCGCTTCCGGAAGGACCTGCCTCCAGCGGGGAGCGGGAGCGCTGGGACGGTCTCAATCCTCAGGGCCTTGCGGGCGCGGCTCCGGGAGGGTTTCCGGCCTGGTCGTTTCGCCTGGGTCCGGTGGAGCTGACCTGAGCAGCTCGGTGAGGAGGCGTACGGCGCCTCGCTTGTGCAGGGGCTCATTGCCGTTCCCGCACTTGGGGGACTGGATGCAGGAGGGACAGCCCGCCTCGCACTCGCAGGAGGCGATGGCCTGACGTGTCGCCGTGAGCCACGTGCGGGCGGTGTGGAACGCGCGTTCCGCGAAGCCGGCACCACCCGGGTGGCCGTCGTAGACGAACACGGTGGGGAGGAGCGTGTCGGGGTGCAGCGGAACGGAGACGCCGCCGATGTCCCAGCGGTCGCAGGTGGCGAAGAGGGGCAGCATTCCGATGGAGGCGTGTTCGGCGGCGTGCAGGGCGCCTCCGAGGATCTCGGGACCGATCCGGGCCGCATCGAGCTGGTCCTCGGTGACCGTCCACCACACGGCACGGGTACGCAGGGTGCGGGGTGGCAGGTCGAGCTTGGTCTCGCCCAGTACCTCGCCGGTGATGAGTCTGCGGCGAAGGTAGGAGACGACCTGGTTCGTGACCTCGACGGAGCCGAAGCAGAGCCGCCCGTGACCCCATGGGATCTCGGTGTCGGTCTCCAGCACGGCGATCGCGGTCGTGTCGCGGGCGTTGGTCGAATACGGCGGAACGGCTTCCTCCACCAGAGCCACCGAATCCTCCAGATCCAGCGTCCGGACCAGATAGGTCCGGCCCTGGTGGAGGTGGACGGCACCCTCGTGCACGGACGTGTGTGAGGCTGCTTCGTCCACGGTTCCCAGCAGCCGGCCGGTCCCTTCCTCGACGATCTGCACCGGGCGGCCACCTCCGCCTCGGATGTCGGTGAGGTCGGCGGCACGTTCGCGACGCGTCCAGTGCCAGCCCGTTGGCCGCCTGCGCAGCAGCTTCGCGGCTTCCAGCTGTGGCAGAAGTCCGGGGGCTGCGGGGCCGAAGAGGGCGATGTCGGCTTCGGTGAGCGGGATCTCCGCGGCTGCGGCGCACAGGTGCGGGGCGAGGACGTAGGGATTGTCCGGGTCCAGGACCGTCGATTCCACGGGCTGCTGGAACAGCGCCTCGGGATGGTGGACGAGGAAGGTGTCCAGCGGGTCGTCACGGGCCACGAGGACGGCGAGGGCGCCCTGTCCCGAGCGGCCGGCGCGCCCGGCCTGCTGCCAGAGGGAGGCGCGGGTGCCCGGATAGCCGGCGATGACGACGGCGTCGAGCCCCGAGACGTCGATGCCGAGCTCCAGGGCGGTCGTGGCGGCCAGTCCGAGCAGCTCTCCGGAGTGCAGGGCCCTTTCCAGGGCCCGGCGCTCCTCGGGCAGGTAGCCGCCCCGGTAGGCGGCGACGCGCCCGGGCAGCGAGCGGTCCACCTCGGCCAGCCGTTCCTTGGCGATGACGGAGATGAGTTCGGCGCCGCGCCGGGAGCGTACGAAGGCGACCGAGCGCACGCCCTGGAGGGTCAGGTCCGTCAGGAGGTCGGCGGTCTCGGCGGTGGCGGTACGGCGTACCGGAGCCCCCTTTTCCCCGTGCAGTTCGGTCAGCGGCGGCTCCCAGAGGGCGAAGACCATTTCACCCCGGGGTGAGGCGTCGTCGGAGACCTCCTTGACGGGCAGGCCCGTCAGGCGGCCGGCGGCGACCGAGGGCTCCGCCGCGGTGGCGGAGGCGAGCAGGAAGACGGGATCGGAGCCGTAGCGCGCGCAGAGACGGCGAAGACGGCGCAGCACCTGGGCGACGTGGGAGCCGAAGACGCCCCGGTAGGTGTGGCACTCGTCGATGACGACGAAGCGAAGGGAGCGGAGGAAGGAGGCCCAGCGGGGGTGGGACGGGAGGATGCCCCGGTGAAGCATGTCGGGGTTCGTCAGGACGTAATTGGCGTACTGACGCACCCATTCGCGTTCTTCGACCGGCGTGTCGCCGTCGTACACCGCCGGCCGGACGGCGGAGCCGAGAGGCGCCGCCAGTGCCTTCACGGCGCGGCGCTGGTCGGCGGCCAGGGCCTTGGTGGGTGCGAGATAGAGGGCGGTCGTGCCGCGGCCGTTCGGGGCTTCCGAGCCGTCGAGGAGGGTACTCAGTACCGGAGCGAGGTAGGCGAGCGACTTGCCGGACGCCGTTCCGGTGGCGATGACGACGGACTCGCCGTCGAGGGCGTGTTCGGCGGCGGCGGCCTGATGCGTCCACGGATGGTCGATTCCGGCCCGGCCGATTGCCGAGATCACTTCTGGCCGGATGCGATCCGGCCAGATGGCATGGGTTCCCGCACGTGGGGGCAAGTGCTCCGTATGAGTGATGCGCGCTGCCCGGCCCGCCGCTGCGGCGAGCCGGTCGAGAACCACCGTGGGAGAGGGGCGCGAGCCCGCGTTCTCGGGTGGTCGACTGGGGCGGTGATTCTTGGCCATCGGCACCGAGTGTGTCACTGGCGTGACGGACAATGGTCCCAAGGCGTCGTGCATGGCTGCTGGTAAGTGATTGAATGCCATCGCGGCTGGCGATCCGTCCCCTGGCCTCCGTCGGGGAGACCGAGGGGCGACCGCTCGATAGCAAGGTGCTGGAGGATCCGTGGACCTGTCCCTGTCGACTCGCAATGTGTCCGGCCCTGGTGGCGACCGTACGGTCGTCGAGGTCGGTGGCGAGATTGATGTGTATACCGCGCCCAAGCTGCGCGAGCAGTTGGTCGAGTTGGTGAATGACGGCAGCTACCACTTGGTTGTCGACATGGAAGGCGTCGACTTCCTCGACTCCACCGGCCTCGGCGTGCTCGTGGGTGGCTTGAAGCGTGTCCGGGCCCATGAGGGCTCGTTGCGCCTGGTGTGCAACCAGGAGCGCATTCTCAAGATTTTCCGGATCACAGGTCTGACCAAGGTGTTTCCCATTCACACCTCGGTCGACGAGGCTGTCGCGGCAACCGACTGAACCGTCGGGTGCAGGTCGGCAGCTCCAAGGCCGACAGGCACGCAGTGACAGACCGGCAGGCGGCAGCAGACGGGCCGCCAAGGGCAGGCGGTCGACCATGTGGTCGGCTGCCGGCTTCGTCGGTTTCCGGAGGAGAATGAGAGCAGGGGTACCGGGCGTCACGCCCGGGCCCCTGAAATGCACGCCCATACGTTCGAGGGGGATGGCATGCCAACCGTTGAACTCCGCTTCAGCGCTCAGCCCGAACACGTCAGGACGGCCCGCCTCGTGGCAGCCGCCGTGGCGCGCCGGGCCGGCGTCGACGAGGCGGTGCTCGACGAGGTCAGACTCGCGGTCGGTGAGGCGTGCAGCCGCGCCGTCGGCCTGCATCGGAGCCATGACATCGCCGCCCCTGTCACGGTCGTTCTGACCGAGGACGAGAAGGCGTTCTCCATCGAGGTCGGCGACGGGATCGCCGCCCCGGGAAGCGGCACCTCACCTCAGGGAGTGCCCGGTGGAGGCGGCCCGGACGACCCGGAGACCGAGGCCGACACCGAGGACGAGATGGGCCTCGCGGTCATCAGCGGCCTGGTCGACGACGTCGAAGTCCTCACCGGTGTGGAGGGCGGAGTGATCCGCATGACCTGGCCGACGACTCCGGCCGTGGTGCTTCCCTGACCCGCACCGCCTGACGCGGTACGTCCTACCCGGCAGCCTGCTCTTCCCGTGCTTCCCGAGGTGCTGGCTCGTGGCCTGCCCGGTGCCTCCCGCACTGTCGGCTCATGCCCCGACCGAAGCCTCCCGCAGCGTGTGTTTCCTCTGCCCGAAGGCTCTTGCGGTGTGTGCTCGCCTTGCCCGAAGCCTTCCGTAGCGTGTGCTCCCTCCGCGCGAAGGCCCCGCAGTGCGTGTTCGCCTCGGGCCGAAGCCTTCCGTAGGTGTGCTCTCCCCGCCCGGTGTCCGCGGCATCGCGTGCTCCCGCTGCCCTGGGGGACCGCATGGGAGCTTTCGCTGCTCACGCCACCCCACGGCGCAGCCTCATCCCGCCCTCCGTGACCTCACCGCGCTCCGTTCCCCGTTCGTGCGGTGTTCGGGCGGCGAATGCGATCGCGGTCTGCGGTCTGCGGTCTACGGTCTGCGATCACGTTCTACGGTCTGCTGAGCAGGACTCTTTTCTCTCCTGTGCCTGATCAACGATCTCCGCGAATTCGGCGCCGCCATGCCTCTGTCCCATTACTGCATTCGGGTCCCGTTGCGGGAGAGATCATTTGTCATTGGGTGGACGAAAGTCGATTTCATTGACCACCCACTGTTTTGATCGCGCTCTGCTCCCTACAATCCGTCCACGTCTTGAGCGCTCAGCGTCAAGGAGGACGTATGGCGGAGTTCTTCAACACCCCACTGGCAGAACTGGCGCACGTTTCCGTTCCCAACGGCCGCTCCATCCCTCTCGCAGCCGCAGTGCTGACCGATGGCAACCGGCTGATCGTCGTCGTCATCGCGGTCGTCGCCCTTGCCGCGCTGGTCGTCGCCCAGCTGCTCGTACGTCAGGTGCTGGCGGCCGGTGAAGGCACCGAAAGCATGAAGGAGATCGCCGCGGCGGTCCAGGAAGGCGCGAACGCCTATCTGGCCCGGCAACTGCGAACTGTCGGCATCTTCGCCGTCGTCGTGTTCTTCCTGCTCCTTCTGCTTCCCGCCGACAACTGGTCACAGCGTGCAGGGCGCTCGCTGTTCTTCCTGGTGGGTGCGCTTTTCTCGGCAGCCACCGGATACATCGGCATGCGGCTCGCCGTGCGCAGTAATGTGCGCGTGGCCGCCGCCGCCCGTGAGGCGACTCCTGCCGAGGGGGAGCCGGAAAAGGATCTCACCACCGTTTCGCACAAAGCGATGAAGATCGCTTTTCGAACAGGTGGGGTGGTCGGGATGATCACGGTGGGCCTCGGTCTGCTGGGAGCTTCCTGCGTGGTGCTCGTCTACGCCGCCGACGCGCCCAAGGTGCTGGAGGGATTCGGCCTCGGCGCCGCGCTGATCGCCATGTTCATGAGGGTCGGGGGAGGCATCTTCACCAAGGCCGCCGACGTGGGTGCCGACCTGGTGGGCAAGGTGGAGCAGGGCATCCCCGAGGACGATCCGCGCAACGCCGCCACCATCGCCGACAACGTGGGCGACAACGTCGGTGACTGTGCGGGCATGGCCGCCGATCTCTTCGAGTCGTATGCGGTGACGCTGGTGGCCGCGCTCATCCTGGGCAAGGCCGCCTTCGGGGACTCCGGGCTGGCCTTTCCGCTGATCGTCCCGGCGATCGGGGTGGTCACCGCGATGATCGGCATCTTCGCGGTCGCTCCCCGGCGCGCCGACCGCAGCGGGATGAGTGCCATCACCCGCGGGTTCTTCGTGTCCGCCGTGATCTCGCTCGTCCTCGTGGCGGTGGCCGTCTTCGTCTACCTGCCGTCCTCCTACGCCGATCTGGAGGGGGTCACCGACGCGGCCATCACGTCGCACGGTGGCGACCCGCGCGTCTTCGCCCTGGTCGCCGTGGCCATCGGCATCGTGCTCGCCGCCCTGATCCAGCAGCTCACCGGCTACTTCACCGAGACCGGCCGGCGTCCCGTCCGGGACATCGGGAAGTCCTCACTGACCGGCCCCGCGACGGTCGTGCTCGCGGGCATCGCCATCGGCCTGGAGTCGGCGGTCTACACCGCCCTGCTGATCGGTCTCGGTGTGTACGGGGCGTTCCTGCTCGGCGGTACGTCGATCATGCTGGCACTCTTCGCGGTGGCCCTGGCGGGGACCGGCCTGCTCACCACCGTCGGCGTCATCGTCGCGATGGACACCTTCGGTCCGGTGTCGGACAACGCCCAGGGCATCGCGGAGATGTCCGGGGACGTCACGGGTGCGGGAGCTCAGGTGCTCACGGACCTGGACGCCGTCGGCAACACCACCAAGGCCATCACCAAGGGCATCGCTATCGCCACGGCGGTCCTGGCGGCAGCCGCGCTCTTCGGCTCGTACCGGGACGCCATCGCCACCGCGGTGGACGACGTGGGGGCCCGGACCGGGGAGCTCGGGCTGAGCCTGGACATCTCGCAGCCGAACAACCTGGTCGGCCTGATCCTCGGAGCCGCGGTCGTCTTCCTCTTCTCGGGGCTGGCCATCAACGCGGTCTCCCGTTCGGCCGGGGCCGTGGTCCACGAGGTGCGACGGCAGTTCCGGGAGCACCCCGGGATCATGGACCGCACGGAGAAGCCGGAGTACGGACGCGTCGTCGACATCTGCACCAAGGACGCGTTGCGCGAGCTGGCCACACCGGGGCTGCTCGCCGTCCTGGCGCCGATCGCGGTGGGATTCACCCTGGGGGTCGGGGCCCTCGGTTCGTATCTGGCGGGTGCGATCGCCACCGGAACCCTGATGGCCGTCTTCCTCGCCAACTCCGGTGGCGCGTGGGACAACGCCAAGAAGCTCGTCGAGGACGGGCACCACGGTGGCAAGGGGAGTGAGGCCCATGCGGCGACGGTGATCGGTGACACGGTCGGCGACCCGTTCAAGGACACGGCGGGCCCGGCCATCAACCCGCTCCTCAAGGTGATGAATCTCGTGGCGCTGCTCATCGCACCCGCGGTGGTGCAGTTCAGCTACGGGGATGACGCGAGTGCGGGAGTGCGGGCGCTGGTGGCCGTGGTCGCGATCGGCGTCATCGTCGGCGCGGTGTACGTGTCCAAGCGGCGGGGGATCGCCGTGGGCGACAGCGGCGGCCCGGGTGGCGGGGGTGGTGGCGACGACGGCGGGGGCGGCCCCGCCAAGTCCACCGACCCTGCCGCTGTTTCGTGAGACGGAGGGGCAGCAGCAGGTGTGACGCCTGATCAGTGAGGCGGCGGGCGGCGCGTTCTGATGTGCCGTCCGCCGTCACCATCCCCGGAGAGTCTCAGTCGAGGAGTGGGGCCGCACATGTGTCCGGGTGGGCAGGTGAGTTGTATCTCCCTCGCTTTCCTTGGTGCAAATGGCTGCAAAAGAATATATATCGGATGCCGGGCGCCTGATTGTCGCCCACATGGCGTGTAAGTTCCGGGGCCGAGAGCCTTGGAAGGGACCCAATCCGGTGAACAAGAAGCTTGCAGCCGCACTGTCCGGCGGTGCGGTACTCGTACTGACGCTGTCGGGCTGCAGCGACGACAGCGACAACAAGGTGAATGACTGGGCGAAGAAGGTCTGCGACCAGGTTCAGCCGCAGCTGCAGAAGATCGCGAACGCCAACGCCGCGATCCAGCAGCAGACGGCCGACAACAGCAAGCCCGCTGACGTCCAGAAGAC
Source organism: Streptomyces sp. NPDC057287 (assembly GCF_042667905.1). Classification (NCBI taxonomy): domain Bacteria; kingdom Bacillati; phylum Actinomycetota; class Actinomycetes; order Kitasatosporales; family Streptomycetaceae; genus Streptomyces; species Streptomyces sp. NPDC057287. The sequence goes on from NZ_JBHUYV010000022.1 coordinate 20,655, forward strand.
CGACTCGGCCGCCTTCCAGCAGATCTCGCAGGCGTACAAGGCGCTGGGCACGGCGGTGCAGTCGGCGGGCGCGCCGCCCGTGGACGGCGGAGAGACCACGCAGAAGGAGGCCGTGAAGGAGCTCAACGCCTCCTCGGTCGCCTACGCGAACCTGAAGACGAAGGTCGACGACCTCGACACGAAGGACCAGGCGAAGTTCGCCGACGGTCTCAAGGGCATCGCCGACGAGCTGAACAAGATCAGCACCAACGGCGACCAGGCGCTGAAGAAGCTGCAGTCCGGCGAGGTCGGCTCCGCGATGGCGAAGCAGAAGGGGTGCCAGAAGCCGACGGCGTCCGCTCCGCCCGCTTCCGCCCCGTCCGCTCCCGCGTCGAAGTCCGCGTCGCCCTCGGCCTCGGCGAGCGAGAAGGCCTAACGGCGCGGCACGGCCGGTGGACAGCGGGGGAAGCCGTGACGGGCACGCGGGCAGCAGTCGTGACGGGCTGCGGCAGGCCGCCACGGCGGGAATCCGACGCCCATCGGAAGCCCTGAACAGCGTTCAGCCGTAGCGGAGAAGACCTGCTCGCAGCGGCCCGGCCGTCCCTCGGGACCGCCGGGCCGCTGCCGTTGTCGGCGGGAGCGGCCACAATGGTCGGGTGAGTACGACCAGTCTCCCCGCATCCGACCGTGCCCCCCGGCTCCGCGAAGCCCTGATCAGCGCGGCATTCACCGCCGACGGCCTCCTCGAACGGCTCGGCGCGCCCGCGTACGCCGCGCTCGCCCGCAGCGAGACCGTGCCGGCGCTCCGGGCCACCCGGGGGGATTCGCCGCTCGACACGCTGGTGCGGCTGTTCCTTCTGCAGCGCCCCGTTCCGGTCGCCGCGGCCACCGCCGCTCTTCCGCTGGAGGAGTGCGTGGAGGACGGCTGGGCCGTCCTCGACGGAGACCTCGTCAGAGCGACCGTCGACGTACGGCCCTACGGGGGGCCCGAGGGCCAGGACTGGTTCATCGTGTCCGACCTGGGGTGTGCCGTCGGCGGGGCCGGTGGCATCGGCTCGCACGAGGAAGGCGTCGTCCTGGGTGTCGGCGGGGCCTCGACCACGCTCGCGGGGATCACCGTACGCAGGCCCGTCAGCTCCGCGCTCGATCTCGGTACGGGCTCCGGGATCCAGGCCCTGCACGCCGCGCAGCACGCCACCCGGGTCACGGCCACGGACGTCAACCCGCGTGCTCTGGAGTTCACCCGGCTCACCCTGGCGCTGTCCGGAGCGGCCCCCGCGGATCTGCGGGAGGGGTCCCTCTTCGAGCCGGTCGGCAGCGAGACGTACGACCTGATCGTGTCCAACCCGCCCTTCGTCATCTCGCCCGGTGCCCGGCTGACCTACCGCGACGGTGGCATGGGCGGTGACGATCTGTGCCGGACCCTCGTGCAGCAGGCCGGTGCCCGGCTCGGCGAGGGCGGGTACGCACAGTTCCTCGCCAACTGGCAGCACGTGGAGGGCGAGGAGTGGCAGGACAGGGTGCGCTCCTGGGTGCCCGCCGGCTGCGACGCCTGGATCGTGCAGCGTGAGGTGCAGGACATCACCCAGTACGCCGAGCTGTGGCTGCGCGACAGCGGCGACCACCGCACCGATCCCGCCCTGTACACCGAGCGGTACGAGGCCTGGCTGGACGAGTTCGAGGCCCGGAGCACCAAGGCCGTCGGCTTCGGATGGATCACTCTCCGCAAGTCCGCGGCAGCTGCCGCCGGGAGCCCCTCGCTCGTGGTCGAGGAGTGGCCGCACTCGGTGGAGCAGCCCTTGGGGTCCGCCGTCGAGGCTCATTTCGCACGGCAGGACTATCTGCGGGAGCACGACGACGCGGCGCTGCTCGCCGCTCACTTCACCCTGGCCGAGGAGATCGTCCAGGAGCAGGTCGGGCTGCCGGGTGCCGAGGACCCGGAGCATGTGGTGCTGCGTCAGCACCGTGGGATGCGGCGGGCGACGAAGGTCGATTCGGTCGGGGCCGGGTTCGCGGGCGTGTGCGACGGTTCGCTCCCCGCGGGCAGGATCCTGGACGCCATCGCCCAGCTGATGTCCGAGGACCCGGTGCTCCTGCGCGACCGCACACCGCAGGCGATCCGGCTGCTGGTGGAGGAAGGCTTCCTGGACCCGGTGCGCTGACGGGGCGGGACGGAGCCGCGCCCGCACGGAGCCGGCCTTCCCGGGCACGGCCGCGCATCTGTTCCGGTGCGCGGCCGCCGCTGTACTGGGCCGGCCCCCCGGTGCACGGCCGCGCTCCGTTCACGCGCGCCGTTCCCGTGCACGGTTCCCGTGCACGGTTCCCGCGCTCGGTTCACCGTCCTCCGCTCCTGTGTTCCGGGGTACGTCCTCCGGCGCTCGTTACCGTCCTGACCAGCACCTTCGCAGCTGATTGAGTCTTCGTTCGGCGCTGTCCACGGATTCCGCTCGCGGTCGTTTCCCGAGCGGGTGTGCGGTGTTCATCCGGGGTTCGCGCCGAGGACGCCCCGGCGTGGCAGCCTCCCCTCTGCCGAGCCGCCCGCCGGGCGTGGGGCTCGGGGCCAGGAGCGGCGCACGAGCGCGGCGGCGGCAGCCGAGGGAAGAGCTGAGGGGTACGGACATGGAGAGTGTCACCGCGGTCTTCGCCGGTGCCGCGTTCGCGATGTTCGGTACCGCCCTCCTCGTCTGGACAGGGGCGCGCACCATTCAGCGCGCGCCGGTGGCGCACGGTGTGAGCCCCGTCGCCTCCACCGCTCTCGCCACGCTCTTCGGCGTACTCTTCCTCGTCCTCGGCGTGTGGTGCTTCACCCGCATCTGATCCACTTCCCCGGCGAAGCCGGCGGGCCGCCGGACGGACGTTCCGCGAGGTGCCCGGGCGCCCTCCGAAACCCGCAGGCGACAGCGGTGCGCGGAGCGGACCGGGTGGTCCGGGCGGCAGGAATGGCGGAAGTCGGGTTACCGTTCGAGTGGCCGTTGCGGGCTTTTGCCGTTTGACACGGGGGCGGGTTGTACCGTCACACTCCGCAGCGACAGCACCGCGGGCAGCGCCAGAGCGCTCCGCGGATGCCATACGAGTGCCGACCGGAGAGAAGAGCGAAGTTGTCCCCGACCAGCGAGACCGCAGGCCGCCGACTCGTCATTGTCGAGTCGCCTGCCAAGGCGAAGACGATCAAGGGCTATCTCGGCCCCGGATACGTCGTCGAGGCGAGCGTCGGGCACATCCGCGACCTGCCGAACGGCGCCGCCGAGGTGCCGGACGAGTACACCGGTGAGGTCCGCCGCCTCGGCGTGGACGTCGAGAACGACTTCCAGCCGATCTATGTCGTCAACGCAGACAAGAAAGCCCAGGTCAGGAAGCTCAAGCAGCTCCTCGCCGAATCCGACGAACTCTTCCTCGCCACCGATGAGGACCGCGAGGGCGAAGCCATCGCGTGGCACCTGCAGGAAGTCCTCAGGCCCAAGGTCCCGGTCCACCGGATGGTCTTCCACGAGATCACCAAGGACGCGATCCGGGCCGCCGTCGCCAACCCGCGCGAGCTCAACCAGCGCATGGTCGACGCCCAGGAGACCCGCCGTATCCTCGACCGCCTCTACGGCTACGAGGTCTCGCCGGTCCTGTGGAAGAAGGTCATGCCGCGGCTTTCCGCGGGTCGTGTCCAGTCCGTCGCCACCCGTCTGGTCGTCGAGCGGGAGCGCGAGCGCATCGCCTTCCGTTCCGCCGAGTACTGGGACCTGACCGGCACCTTCGCCACGGGCCGTACCGGTGACGCCTCCGACCCCTCGACGCTCATCGCCCGCCTCAGCGCGGTCGACGGGCGCCGGATCGCCCAGGGCCGCGACTTCGGCCCCGACGGGCAGCTCAAGCAGGGCTCCGCCCAGACACTGCACCTGGACGAGACCAACGCGCGCGCCCTGGCAGCGGCGCTCGCCGACTCGACGTTCGCGGTCCGCTCGGTCGAGTCGAAGCCGTACCGCCGCTCGCCGTACGCGCCCTTCCGCACCACGACCCTCCAGCAGGAGGCGAGCCGGAAGCTGGGCTTCGGGGCCAAGGCCACGATGCAGGTGGCGCAGAAGCTGTACGAGAACGGCTTCATCACCTATATGCGTACGGACTCCACGACCCTCTCGGACACCGCGGTCTCCGCGGCCCGGGCGCAGGTCACGCAGCTGTACGGGGCGAACTACCTGCCCGACAAGCCGCGTACCTACGCCACGAAGGTCAAGAACGCCCAGGAGGCGCACGAGGCGATCCGCCCTTCCGGCGACCGCTTCCGCACCCCGGCGGAGACCGGGCTCACCGGCGACCAGTTCCGGCTGTACGAGCTGATCTGGAAGCGGACCGTCGCCTCCCAGATGAAGGACGCCACGGGCAACTCCGTCACGGTGAAGATCGGTGGCCGGGCGAGCGACGGCCGGGACGCCGAGTTCTCCGCGTCCGGCAAGACGATCACCTTCCACGGCTTCATGAAGGCGTACGTCGAGGGCGCCGACGACCCGAACGCCGAGCTGGACGACCGTGAGCGCCGTCTGCCGCAGGTCGCCGAGGGCGACGCGCTGACCGCCGACGAGGTCACGGTCGACGGGCACGCCACCAAGCCGCCGGCCCGCTACACCGAGGCCTCGCTGGTCAAGGAGCTCGAAGAGCGCGAGATCGGGCGTCCGTCGACGTACGCGTCGATCATCGGGACCATCCTGGACCGCGGCTACGTGTTCAAGAAGGGCACGGCCCTGGTGCCGTCGTTCCTCTCGTTCGCCGTGGTCAACCTGCTGGAGAAGCACTTCGGCCGGCTCGTCGACTACGACTTCACCGCCCGCATGGAGGACGATCTCGACCGCATCGCGCGGGGCGAGGCCCAGTCCGTGCCGTGGCTGCGGCGCTTCTACTTCGGTGCGGGTGACGACACGGCCGGCGCCGGCGCGGCCTCCGACGCGGGCAACGGCGACGGGGACCACCTCGGTGGTCTGAAGGAGCTCGTGACCGACCTGGGCGCCATCGACGCCCGGGAGATCTCCTCGTTCCCCGTCGGCAACGACATCAAGCTCCGTGTCGGCCGCTACGGCCCGTACATCGAGCGCGGCGAGAAGGACTCCGAGGGCCACCAGCGCGCGGACGTGCCCGAGGACCTGGCACCCGACGAGCTGGACGTGGAGCTCGCGGAGGAGCTGCTGGCCAAGCCGAGCGGTGACTTCGAGCTCGGCGCGGACCCGGTCAGCGGCAACCAGATCATCGCCAAGGACGGGCGCTACGGCCCCTACGTCACCGAGGTGCTGCCCGAGGGCACGCCGAAGACGGGCAAGAACGCGGTGAAGCCGCGGACCGCCTCGCTCTTCAAGTCGATGTCCCTCGACACGGTGACCCTCGCGGACGCGCTCAAGCTGATGTCGCTGCCGCGCGTGGTCGGCGAGGACGCCGATGGTGTCGAGATCACCGCGCAGAACGGCCGCTACGGGCCCTACCTCAAGAAGGGCACGGACTCGCGCTCCCTGACGTCCGAGGACCAGCTCTTCGACATCACGCTCGAAGAGGCCCTCGCGATCTACGCCCAGCCGAAGCAGCGCGGGCGGGCCGCCGCCAAGCCGCCGCTGAAGGAGCTGGGCACGGACCCGGTGAGCGGGGCGCCGGTGGTCGTGAAGGACGGTCGCTTCGGGGCGTACGTCACCGACGGAGAGACGAACGCGACGCTGCGGACCGACGACAGCGTCGAGGACATCACGCCGGAGCGCGGCTACGAGCTGCTCGCCGAGAAGCGGGCCAAGGGGCCGGCCAAGAAGAAGACGGCGAAGAAGGCTCCGGCCAAGAAGGCGACCACGGCGAAGAAGGCGACCGCCAAGAAGACGACCGCCACCAAGGCGACGGCCGCGAAGAAGACGACGGCCGCCGCCAAGAAGGCGCCCGCGAAGAAGACGACGGCCGCGGCGAAGAAGACGGCTACGGCTTCGTCCGAGGAGAGCTGAAGAAGACGACGGCCGCGGCTTCGTCCGAGGAGAGCTGAAGCCGGATCCGGCCTTGAGGCCGGCCCGGAGAGCTGATCGTCGGCCGGCCCGCGCGGAGCGGTCCACACACCGTCGTCGGTGAAGCTGTGGAGCGACGGCCCTCGGCCGCACGCGAGACGCCGGAAGGACTGGAACCCCAGCCCTTCCGGCGTCTCGCTCGTTGCGCGGCCGGAGTGCCCGTTGGGCACATGTTCGGACGCGGCCCCCGGGCACCGCACCGCTGCCGATAGGCTGGGCGGATGACGCGAGCCGAGCAGCCATTGGTCGTGAGCCCCACCTCCGACCCACTTGCCGCAGACTCACGCGAGCGCGCCGTACGAGCCCTGTTGCGCGTTCCCCCGCTCAGGCGGTTGTGGAGCGCCCAGCTCGTCGGCAGTATCGGCGATTCACTCGCCCTTCTCGTGCTTGTGCTGCTGTCGCTGCAGGCGGCGGTCCTCGAGGGCTCATTCGGGGCCGGATACCGCGGGGCGGCCTTCGCCGTCGCCGCCGTGTTCGGCGCCCGGATCCTTTCCACCGTGCTCTTCGGAGCCGTACTCCTGGGGCCTCTGACCGCGCTCACCGCGCCCGGCGGTCCGGTCGACCGCCGCTGGCTGATGATCGGGGCGGACGGGCTGCGGCTCGCGCTGCTGATCGTCGCGCCCCTGTGGATCGACTGGATGCCGGACAAGGCACTCATGATGATCCTGATCACCGTCTTCGTGGCCGGTGTCGGCGAGCGGCTGTGGGCGGTGGCCAAGGAGAGCGCGGCCCCCGCGCTGCTTCCCGCCCCGCCGCCGGAGGGCGCCGCCGTGCGCCCGCTGCCGGACCACCTCGACGCGCTGCGCAGGCTCTCCCTGCGGACGAACTTCCTCGCTGTTCCCACGGCCGCGGCCGTGCTGGTCGTCGCCGCGCTCGTCGGTGAACTGCTCGGCACCGGTTTCGACTGGTTCTCCGTGCACCAGGCCGCTCTCGGGTCGTACATCGCGGCGGGGCTGTTCTCCGCCTCCGTCTCGACCCTGTACTTCCTCGAACTGCCGGCCACCCGGACCCCTCGCCCCCGCTCGCCCCTGGAGGGCCTGCGCAGGCCCTCCACCGGTACGGGCTCCGACAAGGGCCGCACCGGCAGCATCCCGCTGGTCGTCGCCGCGTGCGCCGCGGTCGCCGGGGCGATCGCCGCCGCCGCGTCCGTCTCCGTGCTGCACGCCGCCGACCTCGACGGCGGGCCCGCCACCTTCGCCCTGCTGATCCTGGTCCTGACCGGCGGCACAGCGCTCGGCATCCGCACGGCGCCCAAGGTGCTGCCCGCCCTGTCACGACGCCGTCTGCTGGCGCTGGCTGTCGCCCTCACGGGCGTGGCGCTCCTCGCGCTCGGCCTGGTGCCCGACACCGCGAGCGGACTGCTGATCGCCCTGCTCGCCGGTTACTCGGCGGGAGTCGCGGCCCACATCGGACACGCGGTCATCGACCAGGAGACGGAGGCGGCCCACCAGGCGCGGGTCACCGAGCACCTCCAGGCCGTCGTCCGGGTGCTCGTCGCGCTCGGCGCGGTGGGCGGCCCGCTGCTCGCCGCCGCCATCGGCCGGCACCGTCTGGGGTCCGGCGACTTCGTCTTCGCGCACGGCGGCGCGGCCTTCGCGCTGATGCTCATCGGTGCGCTGCTGCTGCCCGTCGCGGTCATCGTCCTCGCCAGGACCGACGACCGGGCCGGTGTGCCGCTGCGCCGTGACCTGCGTGAGGCGCTCCGGGGCGGCGACCCCGCCGTCGCGCCCGCGGCGAACGGTTTCTTCCTCGTCCTGGAGGGCGGCGACGGAGCCGGTAAGTCCACCCAGGTCGAGGCGCTCGCCGAGTGGATCCGTGCCAAGGGCCATGAGGTCGTCGTGACCCGCGAGCCCGGGGCCACCCCGGTAGGCAAGCGGCTGCGTTCGATCCTGCTGGACGTCTCGTCGGCCGGTCTGTCCAACCGGGCAGAGGCGCTGCTGTACGCCGCCGACCGGGCCGAGCACGTGGACTCGGTCGTCCGCCCCGCGCTGGAGCGCGGCGCGATCGTCATCTCGGACCGCTACATCGACTCGTCCGTCGCCTACCAGGGCGCGGGCAGGGACCTCGCCCCGACGGAGATCGCCCGGATCTCGCGCTGGGCGACGAGCGGACTCGTACCGCACCTGACGGTGCTTCTGGACGTCGACCCGCAGACCGCGCGGGAACGCTTCACCGAGGCACCCGACCGGCTGGAGTCCGAGCCGGCGGAATTCCACACCCGGGTGCGGTCGGGCTTCCTCACCCTCGCGGCGGCCGACCCGGCCCGCTACCTGGTGGTGGACGCCGGGCAGGAGCCGGAAGCGATCACCACCGTCGTACGCCACCGGCTCGACCGGGTCCTCCCGCTCTCCGAGGCCGAGATCAAGGCCCGGGAAGAGGCGCGCAAGGCAGCCGAGGAGGAGGCCAGGCGCAAGGTCGAGGAAGAGGCTGCCCGCAAGGCCGAGGAGGAGCGCCTGGAGGCCGAGCGGCAGGCTCAGCTCGCCAAGCTCCGCGCCGAGGAGGAGGAGCGCAGGCGCCGCGAGGAGGAAGAGGCGCGGCAGCGCGAGGCCGAACGGCAGGCGGAGGAGGCGCGGCAGCGCGCCGAGGAGGCCCGTCGCCGTGCGGAGGAGGAGCGCGCCCGGCTCGAGGCCGAGGAGCGGGTGCGCGAGGCCGAGCAGGAGCGGCTCCGCCAGCAGGCTCAGGAGGAGGCGCGGCTGCGCAAGGAGGCGGAGGAACTGCGCCTGGAGAAGCAGCGCAGGGCGGAGGAGGCGCTGATCCGTTCCGAGGAGGCGCGCCGCCGTGCCGAGACCGAGGCGGCCGCCCGGGCCGAGGAGGCCGCGGCCGCCGCTGCGGCGGAGCGTTCCAGGGAGTCCGGTCAGTCCGGTCAGACCGGCTCCGGCTCCACAGGGGCAGCCGGGTCGTCCGTACGGGACAGTGAGCTCACCGTCCCGACCCCGGTCGTCAGTCCGAACGAGATCACGCAGCCCGTGCCGGTCACCCGCCCCGACCGGCCGGGCCACGACGCCGAAGAGACGACCGTGCTGCCCTCCGTGCGCGATGCGGACGAGACGGCCGTACTGCGGCCCGTGCGGGACGAGGACCCTTCGGACCGGGTGCCGCCGGGTGTCCTCCGCGACGGACGCCGGGCCTCCGGTGCCGAGAGCGAGAACGAGCGCACGCGTGAGCTGCCCCAGGTCAGCGACGACCCGCAGGCCGGGCGGGCGGCCAAGGGGACGGACGGCCGTGCGAAGCGGCCACGTCCGGACTGGGCCGAGGAGACGCCGCTCGACGACCTGCCGTCCCTGGCCGACGAACTGCTCGGCGACAAGGACGACGACCAGGGCGGCTCCGGCCGGGGCGGGCGCCGGCCGCGACGCTGACGGGCGATACGGAACGCCGGGATTGTCGGACCCTTCCCGCACAATGGGGAAGCGCCGGGAATCCCGGCGTTTTCCGCTGTACACCACCGGAAGGGCGGTGACCATGACCGTATGGGACGACCTGGTCGGACAGGACCGGGTGCAGGAGCAGCTCGGTGCCGCCGCCCGGGACGCCGACGCACTGGTCACGGCTCAGTCCGAGGGCGAGCCGGTGCCCCCCGGCTCGAAGATGACCCATGCCTGGCTGTTCACCGGGCCGCCCGGTTCCGGCCGGTCCACCGCCGCCCGTGCCTTCGCCGCGGCGCTCCAGTGCACCAGCCCCGACCGCGCCCTGGGCGGGGCTCCTGGCTGCGGCTTCTGCGACGGCTGCCACACCGCCCTGATCGGGACCCACGCCGATGTCCAGGTGATCCGCACGGATCTGCTCTCCATCGGCGTGAAGGAGACCCGCGAGCTCGTCCGCCGTGCTCAGCTGTCCCCGGCCGTGGGGCGCTGGCAGGTCATCGTCATGGAGGACGCGGACCGTCTCACCGAGGGCGCGGGGAACGTCCTTCTGAAGGCGGTGGAGGAGCCCGCGCCCCGTACGGTGTGGCTGCTCTGCGCCCCGTCCCTGGAGGACGTGCTGCCCACGATCCGCTCCCGCTGCCGCCACCTCACACTGCGCACGCCGCCCGTGGACGCCGTGGCCGACGTACTGATCAGGCGCGACGGCATCGACCCCGAGCGGGCCGCGTCCGCCGCCCGAGCCACCCAGGGGCACATCGGCAGGGCGCGCCGCCTGGCCACGGACGAGCGGGCGCGTGCCCGCCGTGCGGCCGTGCTCAAGCTCCCGCTGCGCGTGCACGACGTGGGCGGCTGCCTCAAGGCGGCCCAGGAGCTGATCGATACGGCCACGGACGACGCCAAGCAGATGGCCGAGGAGGTCGACGTCAAGGAGACGGACGACATGAAGGCGGCGCTCGGCGGCGTGGCCGGGGGCCGGATGCCGCGCGGGACCGCCGGCGCGATGAAGGAGCTCGAGGACAGGCAGAAGCGCCGCAGGACGCGTACGCAGCGCGACAGCCTCGATCTCGCGCTGAGCGAGCTCACCGGTTTCTACCGCGACGTGCTGGCGCTCCAGCTCGGCTCCCGGATCGCCCTCGCCAACACCGACGTGCGGGACGCCCTCGACCGGGTCGCCGAGGATTCCACCGCCGAGCGCACCCTGCGCCGGATCGAGGCGGTGTTCGCCTGCCGCCGCGCCCTCGACAGGAACGTCGCGCCCCTGCTCGCCGTCGAGGCGATGACGGTGGCACTCCGGGCGGGCTGACGCCCCGTCCTTCCCGTGCGGGTCCGCACCCCCGCACGGAGCCACAGTCCGCCCGCGCCGCCGGACTGAGCGAATTCACCCGTATGAGCAGGGAATCGGTCGAGTCGTCAGGTGGCCGCTACGCTCCGGGGATGGACACCAGGCGCCTGCTCCGCATCTTCGCCACCGCGCTCGGCACTGCCGGCCTCCTCGTCTCCGGCTGCAGCAGCGGAGGTTCGGCGCCCAGCGCGTCGGCGACGGGGTCGGCCGCCACCGAGGAACTGGAGCCGTACTACGGGCAGAAGCTGCACTGGCGGGCCTGCGGCGTGGAGGGATTCCAGTGCTCCACGATGAAGGCTCCGCTGGACTACGGGAAGCCCGGCGGAGGGGACGTCCGGCTGGCGGTCTCCCGCAAGAAGGCCACCGGACCGGGAAAGCGCATCGGCTCGCTCCTGGTGAATCCCGGTGGCCCCGGCGGCTCGGCGGTCGACTACCTCCAGGGGTACGCGGCCATCGGCTACCCCGCCCCGGTCCGTGCCCGGTACGACATGGTGGCCATCGACCCGCGCGGAGTGGCCCGCAGCGAACCCGTCAAGTGCCTCACCGGCAAGGAGATGGACACCTATACGCAGGTGGACCAGACCCCCGACGACAGCGGGGAGGTCGAGGTGCTGAACAAGTCCTTCCGGACGTTCGCGAAGGGCTGCGAGAAGCGCTCCGGCAAGATCCTCCCGCACGCCTCCACGATCGAGACGGCGCGCGACATGGACATCCTGCGCTCCCTGCTCGGCGACCGGAAGCTGCACTACGTCGGAGCGTCGTACGGCACGTTCCTCGGCGCGACCTACGCCGAGCTGTTCCCCGCCCGTGTGGGCCGCCTCGTCCTGGACGGAGCGATGGATCCCTCGCTCCCGGCGATCGACATCAACCGCGACCAGACCGCCGGCTTCGAGGCGGCGTTCCAGTCCTTCGCGGCTGACTGTGTGAAGCAGACGGACTGCCCACTCGGCACCACGTCCACCGCCGATGCGGCGACCGCCCTGAAGAAGCTCTTCCGCGATCTGGACTCCGAACCCGTGCCGACGGGCGAGACCCGGCAGTTGACCGAGTCCCTGGCGACCACGGGTGTGATCGCGGCGATGTACGACGAGTCCGCCTGGCCCCAGCTCCGCGAAGCCGTCGCCGGTGCGCGGCGTGGTGACGGATCCGGCCTGCTGGCCCTGGCCGACAGCTACTACGAGCGTGGCCCCACCGGTAAGTACGCCAATCTGATGTTCGCCAACGCGGCCGTGAACTGCCTCGACCTCGCCCCCGCCTTCTCGGGTCCCGCAGAGGTGGAGGAGGCTCTCCCGGAGTTCGAGAAGGCCTCCCCGGTCTTCGGCAGGGGCTTCGCCTGGGCCGCCCTGAACTGCGACTCCTGGCCCGTCGAGCCCACCGGCACCCCGCACCGCACGGAGGCCGAGGGTGCGGCCCCGATCGTCGTGGTCGGCACCACGCGCGACCCCGCCACCCCCTACAAGTGGGCCGAGTCCCTCGCGGACCAGCTCTCGTCCGGCCACCTGCTCACCTACGAGGGCGACGGGCACACTGCGTACGGCCGGGGCAGTGACTGCATCGATACGGCGATCAACACCTACCTGCTCGACGGCACGCCGCCCAAGGACGGCAAGAAGTGCACCTGACCTGCGGATACGGTGGCGGCGGCGGGCGGTGCGGAGCACCCTGGAAAACTGTGTAGACTTGGCGTCGCTGCTGACCGCACCATGGTGCGACAGAGCGTGCCGCCTTAGCTCAGTTGGCCAGAGCAACGCACTCGTAATGCGTAGGTCTCGGGTTCGAATCCCGAAGGCGGCTCTGTGGAAGCCTCAGGACTCACTCGCCGTGACCTGGGGCTTTTGCTTTGCCTGATGTACCTCAGTCGACCCACGCGAGCAGCGTCGGAGTCGCCCGACGTCGCTCGCCAAGTCTCAGGTGCGGCGTCTTCCCGACCGGCTTCGTGGCCTCTCCCTGGCCACCGGGGCCGGAGACGGCCCTACCCCGGCTGCCGGCGTTCCACGGGCGGTTTCGGCGCCCGGCACGACACTGCTGCACCCGGCGTGACGCTTCCCCGTACGGCATGACTCCCGCTACGCCGTACGCGCGGAGCCCCCTGTGCCCGGGCTCCGCGCGGCCCGGTCAGCTGTCGGTCCGGTCCTCGAGTGCCGCCGCCGTGGCCGTCACGAAGGCTTCCGGGTTGTCCAGCATGATGTTGTGCCCGCAGTCCGGGACGGCCACCACGCGGACCCCGGAGTCGGCCAGCTCGTCCGCGCCGGGCAGTGGGCCGTCCGCCTCGGGAAGCAGGAAGGTACGGGGGATCTTCAGGTCGAGGAGGAGCGCGCGCATCGGCGGAGTGCTGCCGCGGATGAGGTGGGTGGCGCTGCGGTGCAGGGCTTCCCGGCCGGTCAGTCGCATGGTCGACCACCAGTGGTCGCCGGCCCGGTCGCGCACCTCGGCCCAGCCGCCCGCCAGGAACTCGGCCTCGGTGTAGGCGGCGATTCCGCCGCTGCCGATGGCGCCCGGAGCGGGCGGCTGCGGGTCGAGGTTGGCGTCGGCGAGGACCAGCCGGGAGACGAGTCCGGGGTGGCGCGCGGCGAGCACGATGGCCACGGACCCGCCCATGCTGTGGGCGATCAGCTCGGCGCCGGAGACCCCGGCGGAGGCCAGCGCCGAGGCGACGGCGTCGGCATGGGATTCCAGCGTGTAGTCGAACTCGGTGGGCCGGTCGCTGATGCCGTGTCCTAGCAGGTCCATCAGCAGCGAGCGACGGCCGGCCAGCCGCGGATGGACCGCGACCTCGGTGAAGTAGGCGGGCGAGGTGGAGCCCAGGCCGTGCAGGTAGACGCGGGCGGGTTCCCTGCCCGGCAGTTCGACCCATCTGATCCGGTCGTTGGCACTCGTCACTGCGGCCTGGCGCACAGCCTGCTCCTCTGCATGCAGTCAAGATCCGTGGGTCGCCGAGTCTATGGGCACTCCCGCGGCGCTGTGCGGTGTTGCCGCAAGGCCCCGATCGACCGGGCGGGACGAGGTGGTGCAGGTCCCTGCACCTGCATGCCTGTGACCCTTTCGGTATCCGGTGGGCGGGCGCAGAGTCCTAGTGGGCAGCAGGGCCCGGACGGCCCCGGGGCTCCCCCGTCGCCCGGCACGGTCCGTGCGGCCGGGGCGGTGGCGCTGCGTTCACCGCGCGTCCCGGTCGCCCACCCGCGCCCCTGGCTTCACGCTTCCCCGCCGATCCGGCTACCGCCTCGACTGCCCTACGGAACCAGCCTATTGAGAGGAAACCGATCGTGACCGAAACAGACACCGCGCTGAGCGCGACCGCCCTGCTGGAGACGGCCCATCAGGCCGTGGCGCAGGGGTATCCGTGCGACGACCGGCTCGCGCGGGCCGCGCTGCATCTCATCGAGTGCGCCGCCGACGTCGTGGAACGGCTCCCCGGCTCCGAGCGGGACCTGGAGTCCGCCCGGGATGTGCTCGGCCACGCCCGCGCCGCCGTGGTGACGGCGACCTTCGCGGTACGGCAGATCCACGACGAGTCCCGCGAAGCCACCCCGGAGGCGGCCGCCGGCGCTCCGGTGGCGGGCAGGGTCGTCTGCGGTCTCGACCGATAGGGCGCGTGTCCGGCCATTGTCCGGAAATCCCTGCTGTCCGAAAAACTGCTCACTGGTGTGACGACGAAGCTCCGCCGGCGCAATCGACCGTCAAGTCGACTGCCCCCGGCGGAGCTTCGTCGTTTCCTGCCCCACCCGGGTTCCTGGGTTTCCTACTTACGCACTGCACAAGTCTGACCTTATTGAACTCCCGCCCTTCTCCAAGAATAGAGGGGTGCGGAAGAGCCGCACATCTGAAGGACACAGAGTCATGGACAAGGGAATGGAATTATGCGGAAGCAAAACGTCCGGACGAAGACCCTCGTTGCCCGTCGCGTTTTCGGAACGGCGATGGTCGCCACGGCCGCTGCCGTGGCGATCGGCGCCGGTGTCGGTACCGGCGTGACGGCCCCGCTCGGTGCGGGTTCGCAGTCCGCCATCACGCACATCGCGGCCGACGAGATCACCGATGATCATGGCTGGGACTGACCTGCAGGGGTTCCGGCCGATCGGCCGACGCAATCACGCCACCACAACGGAGGAAGCACGATGACGATCAGTACGACCGTTGAGGCCGAGACCACCGAATCCCTGGTCTTCGGGCCCGAGATCGAACTCCGCTCCACGATCACCGCGGAGCTGGTCGACCACACCGCATCCGACCTGGGGGTGGTACGCGCGGCCAGGGTCTCCACCGCCGGCGAGGACGCGCACCGGGAGGAGCGGGGCGACGCCTACATAGCCGGGCTCATCCAGTACCTGATGCGCAGCCGTCACGGCAGCCCTTTCGAGCACAATTCCCTGACGTTCCTGGTGCACGCGCCGATTTTCACGATCCGGCACATGATGCGGCACCGCATGTGGTCGTTCAACGAGGAGAGCGCCCGCTACAAGGACCTCAAGAACGTGTTCTACGTGCCGGACCGCGACCGAATGCTCCGGCAGGAGGGAAAGCCCGGACACTATCAGTACGTCGAGGGCAGCGAGCAGGACTACGAGCTGCTCTCCACCTCCACCAGCGAGGCCTATCGCGCGGCGTTCCGCGAGTACCAGCGTCTCCTCGACGCCGGGATCGCCCGTGAACTCGCACGTATCGTCCTTCCGGTCGCGACGTATTCCACGGTCTACGCGACCTGTAATGCCCGCTCGCTGATGCATTTCCTCGCCCTGCGCACCAATCGCTCGGACGCCACCTACGTGTCGCACCCCCAGCGTGAGATCGAGCTGGTCGCCGAGCAGATGGAGAACGAATTCGCGCGGCTGATGCCGCTGACCCACGCGTCCTTCGAGAAGTGCGGGCGTGTGAGTCCCTGACCGGACGGAGTCCTGTTCGATGCGCATCACGGTCTACGCAGGATCGGCCTTGGGAAACCGGCCGGTGTACCAGGAGGAAGCGGCGGTCTTCGCCAAGGAGATGGTCGCCGCGGGGCACGAGATCGTGTACGGCGGGGGAGCGGCGGGCCTCATGGGTGTCGTCGCAGACGCCGCGCTGGCGGCCGGCGGAAGGGTGACCGGTGTCATCCCCCGGCACCTGGTCGACGCCGAGGTGGCCCATACCGGCCTCACCGAACTGCACATCGTCGACACCATGCACCAACGCAAGCAGCTCATGGCCGACCTGGCGGACGCCTTCGTGGCGTTGCCGGGCGGGGTGGGGACGGTCGAGGAGATCCTCGAAGCATGGGCCTGGCTGATTCTCGGCAGTCATCGCAAGCCGATGGCGCTGCTGAACGTCGACGGGTACTGGGACCGGCTGCTGCGGATGAACTGCCGGATGTCGGCCAGCGGATTCCTCCGCCCCGAGGAGACGGACACACTGCCGGCCGTCGCCGACGCGGGCGAGTTCTCCGAGCTGATCAGGTTGTGGGAGCCCCCGCCGCCGCGCTGGGGCTGAGTCGAGAGTAGGAGCAATGTCCGTAACGAAGCTGGAGAGCATGACGCGCGAGGCCGCACCGGTCACCGTGGTGGACGGCTACGTCCCGGTGATCGATCTGAGCTCCGCCGGTTCGGGTCAGGACGCGGACCGGCAGCTGGCCGCGGTGATAGACGAGGTCTGCCGCACCAGCGGGTTCCTGGTGGTCGTCGGGCACGGGGTCCCGGAGGCCACGGTCACCGAGATGTACCGGGCGACGCGGGAGCTCTTCGCGCTGCCTGCCGCCGAGAAGGCCGCGCTCGGAGCGAAGCCGTCCGATCCCCTGATGCGTGGGTTCGGCCGCAAGGGCAGCCTGGCCGCGTCCAACGCGGAAGCCCTGGTCGAGCACGAGAGAGCCCTTCCGGACGTCTCGGAGACGTACACCATCAACCGGCTCGGTGAGCCCGCCGGCGGACGGGCCCTGCCCGCGGACGCCTCAGCGGCTCTGCGCACGCCCAACCAGTGGCCCGACCTGCCCGGATTCGCCGAGGCGTACCGCAGTTACTACGCGGCCATGGAGGTGCTGGCGGCCGACATCATGCGGCTGTTCGCACTCGCCCTCGATCTGCCGGAGGACTGGTTCGAGGAGAAGATCCGCCGTCACATGACGAACCTGACGGCGAACTTCTACCCGGCGCAGCCGGTACCGCCCGCTCCGGGGCAGTTGCGCAAGGGCATGCACAGCGACTGGGGCAGCCTCACGATCCTCTACCAGGACGACGGCCCCGGTGGTCTTCAGGTGCTCGACAAGACCGGCGAGTGGCTCGACGTCCCGGTCATCGAGGGCTCGTTCGTGGTGAACATCGGTGATCTGATGGCGATCTGGACCAACAATCGCTGGATCAGCACCGTTCACCGGGTGGTCAATCCGCCCAGGGAGCTCGCGGGCAAGGAGCGCTACTCGGTGCCGTTCTTCCACCAGCCGGCGTATGACGCCCTCATCGAGTGCATCCCGACCTGCACGGGGCCGGACAACCCGCCCCGGCACGAGCCCGTGCGCTCGGGCGACTACATCACCGGGAAGTTCAGCCGGGCGTACGGCACGTGAAGGTGCTGCCTGCGTGTACCGGACTGCCCCGGGCCGCATCGTGCAGGGCGAGGTGAGTGGCGTGGCCAGAGCTGTGCTGCTGCTGGGAGCGGAGAGTGAGACCGCCGAACACCTCGTGCTCGCGGCCGAGGCGCTCGATGTCGGGGTGCACGTCGCGGTTCACCGGGGGCTGTACCGGACCTATGCCGGCGCGCTGCGCAGACGGCTCGCGGATGTCGTGTTCTCCGACTTCCGTACCCCGATGGATGCTCTCGACCAGCTCTCCGAGCACTGCGCCCGGGAGGGTATCGGGGGCGTGGCGGCGGGTGGGGTCTTCCTCTCCCCGCTGGCCGCGTCGCTCGCGGACCGGCTCGGGCTGCCGGGCAACACCCCCGGCCCCGCACCGGCCGGCCGCGACAAGTGGCTGATGGCGCAGGCCTTTCGTGAGCGGGGTGTGCCCCACCCGCGCACGCTGGCGATCACGGCGTTCGACGACGCGGTACCGAGTGTGGGTGCGGCCGGGCTCGACTATCCCGTGATCGTGAAGCCGGCGGAGAGCTCGGCCTCGGTCGGGGTGTCCTTGGTGGACTCCCCGGACCATCTCGCGGGAGCGATCCGGGTGGCGCAGCGTCGGCGGGAACTCCGTTACGGGGCGCCCCTGGACGGCACCGTCCTGGTCCAGCAGTACCTGCGGGGCATCGCCTGCAGTGTCGTGACCGTCGCCCACCGGGGGACGTACGAACACCTCGCCATCCTGCGGAAGTACACCGCCGGGGGCCGTGGCCGGGAGGGGACCGGACACACGGTGCCCGCCGACATCGACCCGCGGAGCGAGGGCCCGGTCCTGGCCGCGGTGGAGAGGGGGCTGGCAGCGCTCGGTCTGAACGACGGCGTCGCCCAGAGCGATCTCGTCCTGACGGCTGCGGGACCGAAGCTGATCACCGTCGATGTCGGTCCGCCCGACGTGCCCACCATGCAGGTGATCGAGCACGCGAGCGGGGTCGACGTGGCGGCCGTGTATCTCCAGACCGTCCTGGGCGAGCGGCCGGACACCGGTCCGCGCCGCACCGGTGCGGCCGCGATCAGGTTCATCACCACGGTGCGGCACGGGGTCTTCCGCGGTCTTGACGGCCTCGCGGGAAGTCCGCACGTGGCTCTCGTGCGCTCCTACGTGGAGCCGGGGGAGCTCATCGGCAACGCCCACGCGCAGTTCACCCGGCTCGGGCACGTGATCGTGCAGGCTCCCAGTCCCGCTCAGGCGGACCTGCGTGCCGACGAGGCGATCGCCTGCATCTCCAGCCGGGTGGAGCCCTGACAGAAGCCTGAACCCCGCGTGCACGGTGTGGCGCGGAGTGTCCCGGGTGCGGTTGAGTTCCTCGGCGGTGTCCGCCGGCGACCTCCCGGCCCTCGATCATCGAATGGCGCGGACCGCCACCGGATGCCGGTGCGGCGGTCCGCCATGGACCGGAGGAACCATGAAGGGAACCTACCGCTCGGCCGGACGGCAACTGGGCCTCGGCTGGCGGCTGCACGGCGACGGCCGAGCGCCGCTTCCCGGCGCGTCGGTGATGCCTGACGAGAGGCTGTCCTGGCCGCGCACCGTGGGACTCGGGGCCCAGCACGTCGTGGCGATGTTCGGCGCGACCTTCGTGTTCCCCGTGGTCATGGGCCTGGACCCGAATCTCGCCATCATGATGTCCGGGCTGTCGACCGTGCTGTTCCTGCTCGTCGTACAGGGCAGGATCCCGAGCTATCTCGGCACCAGTGCGTCGTTCGTCGGCGCGGTCGCCGCCATCAGAGCGGCCGGAGGCAGCACGGGCACCGTCATCGGTGCGATCCTCGTGGCCGGTCTGGTGCTCGCGGCGGTCGGGCTGGTGGTCCACTTCGCGGGCCCCGGTCTGATCAACAAGGCCTTCCCGCCGGTCGTGTCGGGCGCGGTGGTCCTGCTGATCGGACTCAACCTCGCGCCGGTGGTGGCGGACATCTACTGGCCCCAGGACCAGTGGGTGGCGTTCGTGACCATGTGCGTCGTCGTCGGCGCGGGCGTTCTGCTGCGCGGATTCTGGGGCCGGCTCGCGGTGTTCGTCGGGCTCGTGTCCGGCTTCCTGCTGTCCTGGCTGCTGGACCGGCTGACCGGCCCGATCACCGCGCCCGGTCCGACCGGCGAGGTCGGCCGGCACCTGCGGGTGCAGCTGTCCGAGGTCGTCTCCGCCCCGTGGTTCGGGCTGCCGGACGTGCAGACGCCCACCTTCTCCGGCTCCGCGATCCTGCTCGTGCTGCCGGGTGTGATCGCGCTGCTGGCCGAGAACACCGGACACATCAAGGCCGTCGCCGAGATGACCGGAAAGGACCTCGACCCGCTGCTGGGCCGGGCCATTCTCGGTGACGGTCTGGCCACCGCGATGTCCTCGTCGGTGGGCGGCGCGCCGACCACCACGTACGCGGAGAACATCGGGGTCATGGCCGCGACCCGGGTCTATTCGACCGCGGCCTACTGGGCGGCGGCCGCAGTCGCGGTGGTGTTCGGGCTGTGTCCCAAGTTCGGCGCGCTCGTCGCGGCCACCCCGGGCGGGGTGCTCGGCGGCATCACCGTCGTGCTGTACGGAATGATCGGTCTGCTCGGCGTCAAGATCTGGATCAAGGCATCGGTGGACTTCGGCGACCCGGTGAACCTCGTCCCGATCGCCGCGGGCACCGTTCTCGGCGTCGGCGGGGTCTCGGTCACGCTCACGGACACGTTCTCGGTCAGCGGTATCGCGCTGGGCACTCTGGTGACCCTTGTCGGGTACCACGGGCTGGCCCTGGCCCGCCGACCGGACCGGCCGGCGGACCCGTCGCCACGGCGGCGCGGACCGGAGGACCTTCCGTCGCAGGTGGAAGCGGTGCCGCGGGTCGCTCCGCAGGCTGCGCCCCCTGGCGCGCAGCCGGTACCGCACCCGGCCGGAGCCGGGGCCGCGTCCTAGGAGGGGGCCGGACGTGGCGGGCCGGGCGGGACCTGCCGGACATGCCTAGAGTTCCGGACGCAGGGGCGGGCGGGGATCATCCTGATCCCCGCCCGCCCCTGTCGTCGCGACGGCGTCGACCCCGGCCCCCGCAGCCAGCAGGCCGAGCTTGTAGCCCAACTGGAATCTGCTCTCCGCTCTGAGCTCTGCCTTGAGTTTGGCCAGGTGAGAGGCGTACGCGCGCGTACTGAGTCCGATCCGCTTCGCGATGGCGCTGTCGCTGTCCCCGTGGATCAGGCATCGGATGATCGTTTCGCGCAGCATGGCGCTGATGTGGATCGACTCGTTCGGGGTTCGCGACCCCTGGAACGTCTTGGCCCGCTGCCAGTTGCGCTCGAAGACCTCGACGAGGAAGCGCACGACCGCCGGCTCCCGGATGATGACGGCCTGGTCGCGTTCGGTGTCGGCGGGGATGAAGGCCAGGCGCCGGTCGACGATGATGATCCGGTCGAAGAATTCGTCCAGGGTGCGCACCTCGGCCCCGAGGGCCGTTATCTCGGTGACGTATTCCCTGGTCGGGCCGTCGTGCCAGGCGGTGTGCTGGTACAGCGTCCGGACTTCCACACCGCGGTCGAGCAGCGTCGCCGTCTGTTCGCGGATGGTGGACAGTGTCGCCTTGGGCCGGCCGCCTCCCGGCTGGGCGGTCAGCAGCTCCTTGCCCGCCTGCTGCACGGTCTCGTTGATGACCGCGCTGATCGCGGCCTTGCCCTCGATCCGGACGATCGGCTCCCCGCCGAGGGTGCCGGAGGCGTTGCGGGACTCGCCGATCAAGGGGCTGAGCAGGTCCGTCAGACTGCGTGCCTCTTCCAGCATGGCCAGGGCGGACGACCGCAGCAGCGCTCCGAGCCTGGCTTCGACGATGCCCGGGTCCACCGCGGCCACCTGTGCCGGCGCCGTGGCGTCCTCGCACACCATCCCCATGGACAGGAGCTCCTGGATCGTCCCGCGATCCGGCGGGTGGCTCCCGTCCGACGTGGCGAAAGGTTCCTGCTCGTGCCGCCCGCGGGACTCCCCGCGGAGGAGTTCGACATACGTCGTGCGTGCCTTCGCACTGGGTACGAGTGGTACTGGCTTCATCGGGTACATAGCCAACTCCGTTGATGAGGTCCGGTCTTCACACAGGAGCGGGCGGATTCTAGCCCATGGGCCTGAAGAAACAGGTTGGTTGGCCGGTTCCGACGTGTCCCGTCGATGGCCGCCCGCCCCAGGGCCCCCATCCGTCACTCTTCCCTCTCCGCCTCCAGCGGAAGGCCCATTTGCCAAACTTTGTAACCCGCTTGAAAGCGGCTTGTTGCACCCAGTTCATCGGTGATGTCCTTGATGTACCTGCGGCAGGTCCGCGTGGCCATGCCCAGCCGTTTGGCGATGACCTCGTCCTTCAGGCCGGCGGCCATCAGCCGCAGGATCGAGATGCGCAGCTCCTCGGCGGTCTGCTGGTACTCCGCCTGCCCGGTCTCGAAGGGCTGGCCGGACTCCCAGATGCTCTCGAACATCCGGTAGAGGAACCCCACCACGGTCGGGTCGGTGACGATCGACGCCCCCTGTGGCCGCCCCTCCGTGCGCGGCTGCGGCACGAAGGCGGTCTCCCGGTCAAAAATGATCATGCGCTCGAACATCTCCGCAGTGGTCCGGACCTGGGCTCCGGCGGCCGACACCTCGCGCACGTACCCCCTGGTCGTGAGGCTGGCGCGGGCGGTGTGCTGGTAGAGAGTGCGCAACTGCACGCCGCGTTCCAGCATCGACAGACTCTCCCTGACGATGCCCCGCAAGGTGTCCGGGCTGCGGCCGCCCCCTGGCTGGATACTGACCATTTCCTCGGTGCACAGCCGGGTCATCATCGACAGCTCGTGCTGAACCCTGGCCGGTTCGTCGAAGGAGCGCACTCCCGCGCCCCGGCGCCCCGCGAGGGTGCGCTCCGCGAAGAGCGGTGACAGGGGGCGCAGCTGCTCGTGGATGCGGGTCAGGGCCTGCTGCCGCTGCTGTATCTCCCGTTCCAGCGGCGCGCGGACCATCATCTCGGCGATCGCCGGATCGGCCGGAATCGGCTCGGCGTCGTCGCCCGCCGGCAGGAGCAGCCCGAGCGCCAGCAGGTCCGCGCACGCCTGGCTCAGCTCGGCCGGGGACAGTCCCAGATCGGCCGGCGCCTCGACCTCGTCGGGGAGCCTGCCATTCCGCAGGATCCATTCATAGACGGACAGCGGGATTGCCCCGAGGTCCAGCGGTTCGGTGCGGCGTTGTGTCCGATAATGCTCCATTTGTCGATAACCTCTTCCGGTCAGGCCAGCTTAGGACACCGAGTATCTCTCCACAGCGGTCGTTGCGGCTGACAAGGTCTTCATATCGCGCTGACAGCACGGTCGTTGGCTGGCCGAAGCTCCCCGGAAGGGTGAATCAACATGCGCAGAATCGCATTCTTGCGTTCCATCGAGATCCAGCAGACAAAGCCTTTCTTGCAGGCGCTCTCCGGTCGATTCGAGAGGGATGGTATCGAGGCCCGGCTGTTCTACACGGATGGCGAGTGCGGGCCGGACGAATTCCCCGGAAGTTCGGAGAAGATACCGCAGGACATATCGCCGGACGACCTCGCGAAAAAGGTGATCGACTGGGCTGCGGACGGCGTCGTATCGCTTTCCATCGCCGACGAGAACGCTCTTCGCGACGCGGTGGTGAAGCGCCGGCTGGAGCCGCTCGGAATTCCGATGGTCATGCACAGCGTGTCCGCCACGTCCCTGACGGCGAACAAGTGGGAGACCAAGCGGCTGCTCATCGAGCAGGGTTTCGACACCCCGCCCGGTGTGCTCGTCGACAGTGATGTCCTGGCCGGCCGCGGGCTGCTGATCCCGGCCTATGTCGACTCGATCCTCCTTCAGGTGTCCGACCTCGGATACCCGGTCCTGAGCAAGCCGCTCTGGGACTGCATG
Organism: Streptomyces sp. NPDC057287; assembly: GCF_042667905.1. Classification (NCBI taxonomy): domain Bacteria; kingdom Bacillati; phylum Actinomycetota; class Actinomycetes; order Kitasatosporales; family Streptomycetaceae; genus Streptomyces; species Streptomyces sp. NPDC057287. The sequence goes on from NZ_JBHUYV010000022.1 coordinate 43,780, forward strand.
GGAGCCGGGATGGTGGTCATCCCCGACGAGTCCGCACTCGAACGTCATCTGGCGGATCGCCACGACGGCAATTTCATCCTGGAGAAGTGCGTCTCCGGCGAGATCTGTTCGGTGGAGGTCGTCGGCGCCCACGGCGAGTACGTCGTCCACCCGGTCGTCTGGCAGGGCCCTGCCGAGGAGGGCCCGGTCTTCAACTTCGGCCGCCTGCGCTCGGTGGCCCCCCGTGAGGCGGCCGACCTGGCCTTCGCTCCCATCGTGGAGAAGCTCCAGCGGCTCGGCCGGGAGCTCGCGCTCGAGGGCGCCGTCGGGCTGGACATGATCTACGAGGACGGGGTGTACCGGATCCTCGAGATCAATCCGAGGGTCACCGGTACGACCACCCCCTGCATCGCCGCCACGGACTTCAATACCTACGACTGCCTCGTATCGATTCTGGACGGCACCTGGCCCACCGGCGTGGCCCATGTGCGGGAGCTCAAGCGGGTTGCTCTCCAATTCCCGGTGCGTGAACTCTCCCCGGAATTCGTCGCGGACGCCGGGCGTGAACTCGATGTCGTACGGACGCAGACACTCACCATCGACGGTGTCGAGCACCCGAACATGATCATCACGTGCGAGCTCGACGCTCGTGCGGACTTGCCGGCCACACTCGAATCGCTCTGGCAGCGGCACCGGTTCACCGAGCGCTCGTTCCTGGAACAGATCGCGGACGCCGTCGGTGCGGCGGAAGCCCACACGAGGGAATAGGACAACGGGCATGCGTATTGGCACCTATCGGAAGGTTCTCGCCCAGCCGGGAATCGGCCCGCTCATGCTGCTGGGATTCTTCTCGAAGATCGCTGTGGTGGCGATTCCGGTCGTGATGAATCTGGGCGTCGTATTCGGGCTGGACCGTGGATTCGGCGCCGCGGGTCTGGTGATCGCGGTCTGGACCGTGGGCGTGGCCATCGGCGGACCGCTCCAGGGCCGGATGATGGACAAGTACGGGGTCCGCCCCGTTCTCGGGGTCTCCCTGCTGGGGCAGTTGCTCTTCTGGGAACTCGGACCCAGCATGTCGTACGGCGTGCTCACGGCCAGTGCGGTCGCGTGCGGGCTGCTGAATCTTCCCGGCTTCGCGATCGTGCGCCTGCGGCTCGCCGTGGGGGTCCCGGAGGAGCGGCGGCACACGGCGTTCGCACTGGACGCCATGACGTCCAACATCTCCTACATGGTCGGCCCCGCGCTGGGTGTCACCATCGCGACCGCCATCTCCAGCGACGTCTCCATGCGGGGTCTCGGCCTGGTCGTCGGCCTCGCGGGCGCCGGACTCTGGCTGCTCAACCCCCAGGTGCGCGACGCGGCGAAGACCGTGGACAGCACGCCGCCGAAGGTGCCGGTGCGCCAGTGGTTCAAGGGCGCTCTCATCCCCGTACTCGCGGCCACCACGGCCACCACACTCGCGACCGCCGGTTACGAGACGGCGATCGTGGGCGGGCTGCGCGACTCCGGGCAGGTCGAATGGTCCGGCCTGGTACTGACCGTCTGCGGACTCTGCTCGCTGATCGGGGCGCTCGTCTACGGCTCCCTGAAGAAGCCGCCGCTGCCGGCTGCGGGCATCGCCGCACTCGTGGGTGTCACCACTCTCCTCGGCGGGTTCGCCACGGGTGACTGGCGATGGCTCTGCCTGGCCATGGTGCTGCCCGCGGCCCTCTGCTCGCCCGCGTTCGCGGCGACGGCGAGCGCGGCCAGCGCGCTCGCCCCGGTCGGCGCCCGGGGCCTGGTGATGGGCTGTTACAGCGCCGCGCTCACGCTCGGCAACAGCATCGGCGCACCGCTGTCCGGAGCCGTCCTGGACGCCAGGAGCCCCGTCTGGGCCTTCACCGTGATCGGCCTGGCGAGCGCCGGGCTGGCCGGACTCGCCCTGGCCCGAGGGGCCTACCTGGCCAGAAGCGACGTCAAGGAGAACCGGGCCGCCCCGGCACTGGCGGACACACCCGCCTGACAGGCACATCGCGTTCAAGAAAAGCGGTTGGAGAGACTGTGAACACCAAGGGTTACGTCGTCATCGTCGACGCGTTCGCCGCTGCACGCTTCTTCCCCCCGGAGTTCAGCCAGGCCGGCTACCAGTGCGTACGGGTCCAGAGCACCCCACAGGTGCCTGAGGCCTTCGCGGACTCCCTCGACCTCACGCTGTACGCCGACAACATCATCCACTCCGGAGACCTCGCCGAGACGGTGCGGGCGGCCGGTGTCTACGAGCCGGTGGCCGTCTTCGCCGGCAGCGAGTTCGGGGTCGAGTTCGCCGACCGGCTCAGCGAGGCGATGGGCCTGCCCAGCAACGGCACCGCGCTCAGCGCCGCCCGCCGGGACAAGTTCACGATGATCGAGACGATCAAGGCCGCCGGAGTGCGCGGCGCCCGCCAGCTGCTGGCCACGAGCGAGGAGGAACTCGTCCGCTGGCACGAGGACCTGGGCTCCCGCGTCGTGGTGAAGCCCCTCAAGAGCGCGGGCAACGACGGCGTCAGGTTCTGTGCGACGCCCGCGGAGAGCGCGGCCGCGTTCCGGGAGCTCACCGGGGCGGAGAACCTGTTCTCGGAGCGCAACGAGGGTGTGGTCGCCCAGGAGCATCTCTTCGGCGGCGAGTACATGGTCAACACCGTCAGCAGGGACGGCCGCCACCATGTCACCGACATCATGGGCACCACCCGGATCTCCGTCAACGGCGTCCACGACATCAGCAACTCCGTCTACCTCCTGCCCCGCCGCGGCGAGGTGCAGGACCAGCTCGTCGCCTACGCCTTCGACGTGCTCCAGGCGCTCGGAGTGGCTCACGGCCCGTCCCACATCGAGATCAAGATGACCGCCACCGGTCCGGTACTCATCGAGATGGGTGCCCGGATCTGCGGCGGTGACCTCCCCCACTACGTCCAGCTCGCCACCGGGGAGTCGCCGTTCGACTGGACCGCCGACGCCTATGTGCGCCCCGAACGCTTCCACGCGCGCTGCGACGACGACTACCGGATCGAGCGGTTCTTCTCCTCGGTCGGACTGGTCGCCGGCACCACGGGCACCCTCCGCTCGCTGCGCCACCTGGACACCGTGCGGGAGCTGGAGAGCTTCCACGACGTGTCGCAGTTCGTGCCGGTGGGCGGGACGGTCGTGCCCACCACGAACGACAGCACCTATGTCGGCTTCGTGAGGCTCTTCCACGAGGAGGAGGAGGTCGTCCGGCGCGACAGCAACACCATCCACTACCTCGACGGCGACGGAATGTACGAGCTCGCCGAGCAGGAGGCCTGAGCCGTGACCGGAACAAGTGACGCGCGTCCGCACATCGTCGTCATCAACCGCTGGCGCGAGAGCTACGCGCGTTACGCGGACTACCTGGACCACGCGGCCCACCACGTCTCCTACATCACGACAGGAGTGGGCCGGGCATCCGTGCCCGCCGCGGCGGGTGACGTGATGGTGGTCGCGGCCACGGACGACCTGGAGTCGGTGCGCGCCGCGCTGCGGGTGCTCGCGGTCCGGCACGGCCGCCCGGACCGGATCGTCGCCCTGAAGGAGGACGACCTGCTGATCGCGGCGCAGCTGCGCGAGGAGTGGGGCTGCCCCGGCCAACGGGTGGAGCAGCTGGCCCACTTCAGGGACAAGTACCTGATGGCGACCGGTGTCGCGGCGGCCGGTCTCGACCTGCCGGCGTTCGCCCGGGCCACCGATGCCGCGGCCGTCCTGGAGTTCGGCGGTACCCACGGCTGGCCGCTGATCGTGAAGCCGGTGATGGGCAGCTCCAGCGAGGGCGTCGTGCGGCTCGACGGTCCCGACGACGTGCGGTCGGTCCGGTTCACGGACACGCCGATGATCGTGCAGAGCTTCGAGGCCGGGCAGATCTACCACGTCGACGGCGTCTTCACGGGCCAGGACATCCAGCACTGGCGGGCGTCCCGCTACGTCAACACCTGCCTGGGCTTCCGCACCGGCGACTTCCTCGGCTCGGTGGAGGAGGACGACGCGGACATCAACCGGGCCATCGGTGAGAGCGCCGTCCGGTATCTGCGGGCGCTCTCCGCCGAGCCGCTCGTCTTCCACCTGGAGGTGTTCGTGAACACCTCGACGGGCCTGCCCCGGGTCAGCTTCCTCGAAGTCGGGGCCAGGGTCGGCGGGGCGGAGATCCCCTTCATATGGCGTGAGATCCACGGCTACGACCTGATGGACGCCGCCTTCCAGTTGCAGCTCGGGCGGCCGGTGCCGGAGGCGCCCCCGCACGACAGCGGTGAGGTCGGGGGATACCTGCTGATCCCGGCTCCCGAGGAGCGGCCCTGCCGGATCACCGAGGTCACGCCGATGACCGGCCGGTCCCCGGGCCCGTACGCCGAGGCCCTGCTGCGGGTGGGCGACGTCCTGCCTCTCGCGGACGCGTACTACGAGCACGTCGGCGGGAGGTTCCGTTTCCGCGGGCGGTCCGGCCAGGACGTGGAGGAGGCGCTGGTCGCCACCGCCGCGGCGTTCCGGGTGTCCGGAGTGCCGGCCGACGTCACCGACGGGACCCCCGTCCGACGGGAGCAACTTCTGGAACCGAGCCAGGCATGAGCGCCCGGACCGGATCGCCTGAACGCCAGCTACGAAGAGGAGTGCATTCCATGACCACCACCGCGATCACCACCACCCCGTTCCTCCACTCTTCGGCGGAACTCCTGACGGGCGAGCCGGCCTCGTACGCCGACTGGGAGCTCAAGGAGTTCACCGGCTCCTGGGAGGATCTGGAGGTCGACGCCTACCTGAAGGACGGGGCGACCTTCCGCCGCCGAAGGTACGGCCAGTTCCGGCTCGACGGTGACCGGATCGTTCCGGTCGCCACCGGAGCGTTCGAGCAGTCCACCGAGGTGAACGCGGTGTTCGGCGGCCTCCAGCGGCACTTCGAGCCGATACGCGACCACGTGGCCGCGTCGCCGGTGCTCCAGTCGATCGTGTCCACCTTCCTGTCGGTGCTGCCCGGCCCGCTGGACACCGCGACGGCGGGCATCGGCGTCCACCAGATCCGGATCATCGCGCGCAGGGACGAGGCGTGGCCGCCGGCCCCGGAGGGGATCCACGAGGACGGACACCACTACGTGGCGCAGGTGCTGATCAACCGCCAGAACGTGGTCGGGGGTGAGTCGCAGCTGTACGACCGGGAGCGCGCGCCGCTCTTCCGGACCACGCTGCTCGAACCGTTCGAGTCGATCGTGATCGACGACCGCAGGGTGTTCCACGGTGTCTCCGCGGTGGCCCCTGCCGAGGACGTCAGCGTCGGTGTGCGCGACATGATGCTGATCGACTTCTTCCCCCTGGGCGACTGACCGGGCCGGCCGGCCGTCGGGAGACGGGTTCCCGGCGGCCCGTCCCCATCCCCTCCGAGGCAAGGAGCCGACGCCCTCATGAAGCCCATGTCCGAAGCGCAGTGGCAGGCGTTCGTCCTGTCGGGCACCCGTACGGGGAAGCTGGCGATCCGGCGCAAGGACGGCCGGACCCACGTCACTCCCGTGTGGTTCCTGCTCGACCGCACGGACGCCGGCGCGGACCGGCCGCAGGTCGTCTTCACCACCTGGCACGCGTCGGTCAAGGCGAAGGCCCTGCTCCGCACCCCCCGGTTCGCCCTGTGCGTGGATGACCAGGTCCCGCCCTACGGCTACGTGATGCTGGAGTGCACCGCCCGCGTCACCCAGGACCCGGCGGACCTGCGGGAGTGGGCCACCCGGATCGGTGGCCGCTACATGGGAGAGGAGCGTGCCGATGCCTACGGGGCGCGCAACTCGGTACCGGGCGAATACCTGGTCCGTGCCGCCGTCGACAGGGTCATCGCCTTCGAGGGGATCGCGGACGAGTAGGACACGGACCCGCGGGAGAAGCCCCGGAGTTCACGCGCGCCGTGAACGGCCGGGGCTCTCCGCGTTCCCGGCCGCCTCGGGGCGCAGGTCGCGGGCCGGGCGCGCCCGGGCGGCAGCCCGTCCGCGACCGGTTGTCGGGGACGGCCCCGTCACTATGCTGGGCGGACCGCGACGGCCGGGATCCTCCAGGAACACGAGCCCGGGCACGCACCGGGAGCGGCGGACGCGTCACGGGCATGGGGAGCACTTCGACGCGGGGGGATGTCTTTCATGACCATCGAGCACGGGGAAACGGCCGCTGATGCCGGAGCGGAAGGCCCGGCCGCCCCGCTCGTGGACGCGGCCTGGCTCGCGAGCCGGCTCGCGGGGCCGGGAACCGTGGTCCTCGACGCCTCGGTGGGCGCGCACCGCGCGGTCGGCCGGTGCATCCCGGGGGCACGGCGCTTCGACATCGACGGCGCACTGTCCGACCACTCCGTGCCGTTGCCGCACACGATGCCGGAGGCGGCGGAGTTCGAGGAGCGGATGCGGGCCCTGGGGGTGGACGGTACGGACACCGTCGTCGTCTACGACGCCGCAGGGATCTACTCCAGCGCCCGCGCCTGGTGGATGCTCCGCGCGATGGGGTTCGACCGTGCCGCGGTGCTCGACGGAGGGCTGCCCGCCTGGGAGGCGGCCGGGCTCCCGGTGGACGAGCGTGAGCCCGGGAGTGCCGTGCGGCGGGCCGGTGGCTTCACGGCCAGCCCACGTCCCGGGGCACTGGTCGGCAGTGACGTGGTCGTGGAGGCCCTGGCCGACCCGCGCACTGCCGTCCTCGACGCACGCAGCCCCGCACGGTTCGCCGGTGAGGCGGCCGAGCCCCGGCCCGGGCTGCGCGGTGGCCATATGCCCGGGGCGGTGAATCTGCCCTTCGGCACGGTCCAGCGCGACGGCCTGATGCTCCCGGCGGAGCAACTCCGCGCCCTGTTCGAGGCGTCGGCGGGGGGCCGGGAGCGACTGGTCGTCAGCTGCGGGTCAGGTGTGACGGCGTGCGTCCTGGCGCTGGGGGCCGAACTCGCGGGATACCGCGAGGTGTCCGTGTACGACGGCTCATGGAGCGATTGGGGCCGGCCGTCGGAGCTGCCGGTCGAGACGGGCCCGTAGCCGGTCCGGGGTCACGCATCCGGCTCGTGACCCCGCCGCCTCACTCGCGGGTGCCCGCCACCCCGACCGGCCGCGCGCGCAGGGCCGCGAGCGCGGGAAGTACGGCGGAGACCGTGGCCGCCACGGCGCACGCGGCCAGTACCGCGCCGAGGGCCGCCCAGGGGACGGACAGCGGTGAACTCACCGAGAGGAGTTCCAGGGCGCCCTTCACCCCCAGCAGGTTCAGCCCGGCCACCGCCCCTCCCAGGACCGCGCCCACCGCGACCACCATCAGTGCCTCGACGGCCACCAACCGGAGCACCTGCGCCTTCGTGGCCCCGGTGAGCCGGAGAACCGCCAGGTCACGGACCCGGTCCGAGGTGGCCATGACCAGGGTGTTCGCCAGGGCGATCCCCGTGTACAGCAGAGCGATGCCGAGGATGAGCAGCAGGCCCGCCCGGGTGTTGCCTCCGGTGCGCGGGTCGTGGGCGCCGACCCAGGCCTCCCTCGTCATGACGGGGGTGCCGGTGTCGCGTCCGGCCTTCTCCAGGAGGGCGCGGACGGCCGAGGGGTCCGCTCCGTCGCGGAGTCGGACGTCGATGCGGTCGATCTCGGCGCCGGCGGCGTTCGCCGGGGTCACGTAGACGCCGTTGCTTCCGGTGCCGGTCCGCATCACGGCCGCGACGCGGAGCGACACCTTGCGGCCGTCGCCCAGCCAGACGCGCACGCGCCGGCCCACCGTCCGCGTCTCCCACTCCTCGTTGACGACGATGGAGTCGTCGTCCAGGTCGCCGATCCGGCCGGCGACGAGGGGCAGGCGGGCGGTCGCCGCCAGGCCGGCCGGATCGGCCGCCCTGGCCTCCGAGGAGATGAGCGCGGTGCCCTCCTCGAGGACGGTGACGCCGGTGGAGCGGGAGGCACTGGTCACCGTGCCCGGAACGCTCCGTACGCGCTGCACGAAGCGGGGGTCCAGCGGGCCGTTCCCGCCGGCCACGTAGTCCACGCCGGAGACGGCCGCCGCCGCCTCGGCGGCCTTCCCCTCGTTGATCGTGGCCACGGTGCCGAGCAGCGAGCCCGCCAGCGCGACGGTGATCAGGACCGGAGCGGCGACCGCGGCGGTACGACGGGTGCTGGTGGAGGCGTTCTGCCGGGCCAGCAGTCCGGTGGCACCGGGCAGCCGGGCGGGGAGCCAGGTGAGCAGCCGTGTCACCGGTCGCGCCAGGAGGGGGGCGAGCAGCGCGAAGCCGACGATGATCCACATGGGCTGGAGGATGTACGTCTTGCGCTTCAGTACGTCCCCGGGGTCGGTCACCAGGGACCAGGCCAGCAGCCCCAGCCCCGTCAGCAGGACTGCGGCGCCCGCCAGCAGGCGGCTCAGGGGCATCCCCCCGGTGTCGACGGCGGCGTCGCGGAGCGCCTCCACGGGCCGGATCCGGCCCGCCCGGTGGGAGGAGACGGCGACCCCGGCGAGGGCCACGACCAGCCCCGCCCAGAAGGCGGTGTGCAGCGGCCAGGTCGCGTCGCCGACGGCGAACCAGGCCGGGGCGAGCCCCTCGTCGACCAGCCGGCCGGCCAGCACCGGTGCGGCTGCCTCACCCAGCAGGCAGCCGGCGGCCGAGGCCGTGACGCCGGTCACGAGGGCCTCCAGGACGACCGTGCGCCGCACCTGGCCAGGTGTGGCGCCCGCCGTGCGGAGCAGCCCGAACTCCCTCCGGCGCTGGGCGACCGCGAAGGAGAACGTCGAGGCGACGACGAAGACCGAGACGAAACCGGTGATGCCGGCCGCGGTGCCGAGCAGGGCGTTGACGGCCGTCAGGGACTCGCTGTCCCGGTCGGGATCGGGGTCGGCGCGGTGCCGTTCGTCGCCGGTGAGCACGCTCATGCCGGGGAACCGCCCGGTCAGCCGGCGCACGGCGTCGGCGTCGGCGTGCACGGCCACCGCGTCGACGGCCGGGTGGAGGCGGGCCGCCTCGGCGTCACCGAAGAACACCGCCGTCCCGGACCCCGCGTCCGCCACGGTGCCGACGACCGTCCGGGTGGCCGTTCCCCCGGCAGTGCCGGGCGTGGTGATCCGGATCCGGGAGCCGGCGCGGATCCCCGCGGCCGCGTCCTCGGTCACGACGACCTCACCGGCCGCGGCCGGGGCACGGCCCGTGGTGAGGCGGTACGGGGCTTCGCCGGCGACGGACCACGGATGTCCCACGGCCTCCGCGCCCGCCAGACCGACGGCGAAGGTGCGGTCCACGGCCGTGCGCCCCAGCGCGGAGAGCCCGTCGGCCAGTGCCTCCGGGACCGGCCGGGGGTCGGTGAGCCGGGCCGTGCGCTCGCCCACAGCAGTGGGGACCCGGAGGGTGTCCGACGGCGCCACCACGACCGGGGCGCCGGCGAAGCGCTCCGGGGCGCGCTCCGGAGCGTCGAAGGTGGCGGCCAGCGCCAGGCCCGTCATGGCGATCAGCCCGACGCCCAGGGCGAGGGCGACGAAGGAACCGACGTAGGTGACCCAGCGGGTACGCATGGAGCGGAGGGCGGAGGTCAGCACGGGACCACCGCCAGGGCGGTCATGCGCGCGGCGATCTGTTCGGCGACCGGGTCGCACAGCTCGTCCCCTATCGATCCGTCGGCCAAAAACACCACGCGGTCCGCGTACGAGGCGGCGACCGGATCGTGCGTCACCATGATCACCGTCTGGCCGGCGTCGGCCATCGACCGCAGCAGCGTCAGGACCTCCCGGCCCGTACGGGAATCGAGCGCTCCGGTCGGCTCGTCGCCGAACAGCACCTCGGGGCGGGTGACCAGGGCCCGGGCCAGCGCGACACGTTGCTGCTGGCCGCCGGAGAGCTCGGTGGGCCGGTGCCGGGCCCGGGAGCCCAGGCCGACCTGCTCCAGCACCTCGCGCACCTCCGCGCGCCGGGGTCTGCGGCCCGCGAGCCGCAGGGGGAGCGCCACGTTCTGCTCGGCGGTGAGGGCGGGCAGCAGATTGAAGGCCTGGAAGACGAATCCGATCCGCTCGCGGCGCAGCAGGGTCAGCTTCCGCTCGCTCAGCCCGGTCATCTCCGTATCCCCGAGGAACACCCGGCCGGACGTGGGCCGGTCGAGGCCGGCCGTGCACTGGAGGAGGGTCGACTTCCCCGAACCGGACGGTCCCATGATCGCGGTGAAGGAGCCGCGGGGGACGGAGAGGCTGACTCCGTCCAGCGCGGTGACCGCGTCGGCGGCCCTGCCGAAGGACCTGGTGACGGTGTCGAGCCGGATGGCTGCGGGTTGCTGGTTCATGGGTTCCACTCAACCGTCGGCGCGCGGCGCCCACATCGCAGCGAGGGGGAGTCCTCGGGGTGGAGCCGGCTCCACCAACGGCCCCCCGCTCGCCGGGTGGTGGTGGACGGTCCTTGCTGTCTACGGTGCGGCGCATGAGCTCACTCACCCTCCGGCAGGCCCTCGTGCGCCGCCGCTATCTCCTCGGCGGCTGGCCGTGGCGCGCGGCGCTGTACCTGCTGAGCAGCATCCCGGCCGGGATGGCCCTCCTCGTCTGCGTCCTGCTACTGGCCGCCGTGGGCGGTGCCCTCTCCCTCGTGCTCGTCGGTCTTCCGCTCCTGCTGATGCTCGCGCTCATCGGCATACCGGTGGCCGCCGTGGAGCGGCGCAGGCTGCGGCTGGTCGACCCCGTGCCGCTCGGTGATCCGCACCGGGCTCCGGCGCGCGCCGGCCTGGGTGCGTGGCTGCGCACCCGGCTCCGGGAGCGGGCCACCTGGCGGGAGTTCGGATACGCGCTGCTGTTCGCCGGGGTGCTCTGGCCCCTGGAGGGCCTGGTCGTCGGGGGCGCACTGGCCGTCTGCGGGGGGCTGCTGGCGACGCCGGCCGTCATGGCGGCGGTCACCGGGGGCGAGGAGGTGCGGGTGCTGAAGCTGTATCTCGCGGACTCGTATCCGCAGGCCTTCGCCCTGGCCCTGCTGGGCCTGGCGCTGCTGCCGGTCCTGGCCTACCCGCTCGGATGGGCGGCGGTGGCGCGCGGGGCCCTGACACGCGCCGTGCTGTCGGCGGGGGTCGATGGACTCGGCGACCGTATCGCGGAGTTGGGGCGCTCGCGGATGCGGCTGGTGGACGCCTTCGAGGCGGAGCGCCGCCGGATCGAGCGGGATCTGCACGACGGGGCGCAGCAGCGGCTCGTCGCCCTGTCGATGACGCTCGGGCTGGCCAGGCTGGAGAGCCCGGCCGAGCCGCTGGGCGGGCTGCTGGCCAAGGCGCACGAGGAGGCGGGGGAGGCACTGGTGGAGATCAGGGAACTCATCCGGGGCATCCACCCGCAGGTCCTGACCGACCGGGGTCTGGCCGCGGCGGTCGAGGACGTCGCCGACCGCTCGGCCGTGCCCGTCGAGGTGGATCTCGACCTGCCGGAGCGGCTGCCGCAACCGGTGGAGACCGCCGTGTACTTCGCTCTCTGCGAGGCGCTGGCCAATGTGGGCAGGCACAGCGGGGCGAGCCGGGCGTGGGTGACGGGGCGGGACGACGGGGAACGGCTGACCGTCGAGGTGCGGGACGACGGTGCCGGGGGCGCGGCGACGACCGGGGGCACCGGGCTGCAGGGGGTCGCCGACCGGCTCTCCGTACTGGACGGACGGCTGCTACTGTCCAGCCCGGCCGGGGGGCCGACCGTGCTCCGGCTGGACGTTCCCCGGGTCCCCGCTCACCTGGTCGAATGAGGGTTGGATGCTGCGCGTCGTGCTGGCCGAGGACAGTGTGCTCCTGAGGGAGGGTCTCGTAGGCCTGCTGGAGAGGTTCGGCCACCAGGTGGTGGCCGCCGTCGGCACCGCCGGTGAACTCACCGCCGCCGTCGCCGAGCACGGACCGGACATCGTCGTGACGGACGTGCGGATGCCGCCCGGCTTCTCCGACGAGGGGCTCCGGGCCGCCGTTTCCCTGCGGGAGACCCGGCCCCGGCTGCCCGTGCTGGTCCTCAGCCAGTACGTCCAGCGGGCGTATGCCGAGGAGTTGCTCGACTCCTGCGACGGTACGGGCGTGGGCTACCTCCTGAAGGAGCGCGTCGGGAAGGTGGAGGAGTTCGTCGACGCCCTCCAGCGGGTCGCCGAGGGCGGCACCGTCGTCGACCCGGAAGTGGTGCGTCAGTTGCTGAGGCACCGCCGCGACCCGCTGTCGCGGCTGACGGCGCGGGAGCAGGAGGTGCTGGCCCTGATGGCTGAGGGCCGGTCGAACGCCTCGGTCGCCCAGGCGCTGACGGTGAGTGAGGGCACGGTCAGCAAGCACTTCGGCTCGATCCTCACCAAGCTCGACCTCTCCCTGACCGACGCGACGAACCGCAGGGTGCTGGCCGTGCTGGCCTATCTGCGGAAGTGAGCGGGCCGGTCCGCACGCGGCGGCCGGAGGGGCGTCAGCCGTACGGCGAGGCGAGGCGAGGCGAGGGGCGGCCGGCCGGAGGCGCTGTCAGTCGTCCGCGAGGTGAGAGGCCGTCAGTCGTACGCTTAGGTGAGAGGCCGTCAGTCGTACGCCGAGGTGAGGGGACCGTCAGCCCGCCAGTGTCGCGACCAGTTCCGCCGCTTCGTCCAGCACCGCCGTCTCGTGCGCGGTGAGCCCCGGGTCCGCGGCGCGCAGGACGGTCGCGCGGGCCAGCGCGGCGGCCGGTACGCCGCCGTCGTCGGCGAACCGGGAGAGCAGCGTCGCCAGCAGCCCCCGCACCTGGGCTCCGGCGGGGAACGACGGGTCGAGGGCCACCTGGGCGAGGATCAGCGAGGTCATGGCCCGGTCCAGCGCAGGCGGGCCCTCGGAGGCCGTCAGCCAGTCGATCACCATCGCGCCCTCCGGGGCGAGGACCACGTTCTCCGGGTGCAGGTCCAGGTGCAGGATCCGGTCCTCGGGGTCCTGGGAGAGACGCGGGGGGATCGCGTGCAGCTCCCGCAGGAGCCGGGCCAGCAGCTCCGCGCCGTCGTCCTCGGTCACCGCGCCCGCCAGCAGCGCCTCGGCCAGCGTCGGCCCGGTCAGCCGCTGCAGCACCAGGTCCGTGCGGAGCGCGTCCCCGGCCGGCGGCCCTATGCGCGGGACCGGGAAGCCCGAGGCCGAGAGGTACGACATCACGGCCAGTTCACCGGTGGCGTCGAGGCCGTGGCGGTAGCGGCGCAGGACCCAGGAGCCGTCGAGTGCGTACACGTCGGCGGTGCGTCCCGAGCCCAGGAGTGGGCCTATATGCATGAGGGGAAACCTACCCGCGCCGTCCGGCCCGGGGGAGTCACCAGCGCATGTGAACATCCTCGGCCCAGCCCAGGAGCTGTTCCACGGCGATCTCCCCGCCGTCGTCCGTGTGGATCCGGCCGTTGTAGTGGCCGAACCGCTGGTCGGTGCGGTTGGCGATCAGGCCGACGTCCGTGTGCACCGCCCGGTTGTGGAACGGGGTGAACGTCAGATCCACCTGGCCGGACGAGGGCGTACGGACGGTCCAGGGAGCCAGCGGGTCGGAGACGGACCACTGCCAGTCCAGCTCCTCGCCGATCTTGGTGAGCCTGCCGTCCACGCAGAGGCCGTTCTCGGTGGAGCCGGTGCCCTCCGTCCAGCGGCCGCCGAACTGGAGCCCTACGGTGTGCCCTCCCGTACGGCCCGACGCGGCCCCCCAGTTCCAGTCGACCGTGCGCGGCCAGCGGCCCCGGCCGTGGTCCAGGACGGCCCACGTCTCGTTGCCCTCACCGCCGAAGGTCAGGATCTCGGCCCCGATGCGCACCCGGCCGGAGGCGGGGAGCGCGGTGTGTTTCGAGGTGTACTGGAAGCGCTGCTCACTCCAGGGCACGACGACCGAGAGCGACTCGTGCCCTTCCGGCCGCGACACCAGGAGGCCGACCTCCAGCGGCAGCCGCTCCGGGGTCAGGCAGCGGGCCCGCAGCCTCGTCCCGGCGTTCTCGTCACGGATCTCGACACGCACCTTGCCGCCGGTCGGACGTGCCGGGCCGACGACCACGTCCTCGGAGCCAGGGGCCCCGGCGATGGTGTCCGGAAGGCGGACGCCCCGGCCGGCGGGGACGATCGAGGAGCACTCGAACTCGCGCCCGCCGGGGCCGAACTCCAGGACGTAGACCGAGTTCAGGGCCAGGAAGTCGAGGTCGCTCACGGTCAGGGCCACCAGATGGGTGGGCGTGGTCACGCACCAGTGCTCCCACCGCTTCGTACGGCCCCAGCCCCGCAGATTGGCCCGGTGCAGCGGCGTCCTGGACCAGCCGACCGCCGCCGGATTCAGGCCTCCGTCGGGCAGGCAGAGGTCGACGGGCTCGGTGATCTCGTGCTCGTGCGTCGCCATGGCCGGAGCCTATAGCGGCATGACGCGCTGCCCGGGTACGGCTCCGGGGCGCGCCGGGTGCGCCTCCCCGGGCCCTCGGGAGCGGGAGACGCGGGCGGACTCGCGGAGGTCCGGGGCCGGGCGCGCTCCCGGTCCGGGCGCCCGCTCGGCGGCGGGGGACTACTTGGCGTCCGAGTAGCGCTCGACGACAGCCGTGCTGAAGGGGAAGCGCACCGGCGTCTCCCCGAACGCGACCCGTCCGGCCAGCTCCCCGGCCTCGCGGATCGCGGCCACCACGGCGGGCGCCTCGTCGGCGGGGCAGTGCACGATCACCTCGTCGTGCTGGAAGAACACCAGCTCGGCCCGCATCCCGTCGGCGGCGAGCGTCTGCCGCAGGGCGGCCAGGAGCAGCAGAGCCCACTCCGCGGCACTCCCCTGGACCACGAAGTTCCGGGTGAAGCGGCCCCGCGCGCGGGCGTTCGACGAGGCGTAGCCCGGGGTGATCCCGTAGGAGCCGGTGCTCCCCCCGGCCGGCGGCTCCTCACTCTCCTGCGGGATGCCCGCCTCCCCGTCCTCGCCCGACCCGGCGGCGGGCGGGCTCGTGCGGCCCAGCCAGGTGCGGACGAGCCGGCCCTCCTCCCCGGCCTTCGCCGCATCGTCGACGTAGGCCACCGCGTGGGGGAAGCGGCGCCGCAGGGCCGCCAGGTTCTTCAGGCCGTCGCCCGAGGTCTGCCCGTAGACCGCGCCCAGCAGCGCGATCTTCGCGTGGTCCCGGTCGCCCTGGAACGCCCGGTCGGACAGGGCCTTGTAGAGGTCGCCCTCGTGGCCGGCCACCTCCATGAGCCCGCGGTCACGGGAGATCGCGGCCAGCACGCGCGGCTCCATCTGGTCGGCGTCCGCCACGACCAGCCGCCAGCCCTCGTCGGCGACGACCGCCCGGCGGATCACCTTGGGGATCTGCAGGGCCCCGCCGCCGTTGGTCGTCCAGCGCCCGGTGACCGTGCCCCCCGGCTGGTACTCGGGGCGGAAGCGGCCCTCGCGCACCCAGTCCTGGAGCCAGCTCCAGCCGTGCGCGGTCCACACCCGGTACAGCTTCTTGTAGCGGATGAGCGGCTCCACCGCCGGGTGGTCGAGCTCCTCCAGCTCCCAGCGCCGGGTGGACTTCACCTTGATCCCGGCCTGCGCGAACGCCTTCACGACATCGGCCGGCAGATCGGGGCGCACCCGTCTGCCGAACGCCGCCGACACCTCGTCCGCCGCCTCGGCCAGCCTGCGGGGCTCCCCTCCGCCCGCGTAGCGCTCGCCGAGCAGGTCGTTCAGCACCTCGCGGTGCACATCGGCCCGCCAGGGAAGGCCGCGTCCGTTCATCTCGGCGGCGACCAGCATGCCCGCGGACTCCGCCGCCGTGAGCAGGCGCATCCTGCCGGGGTGCTCCGTCTTCTCGTGGCGGCGCAGCTGCTCCGCGTAGACCTCCAGGAGCGCCTCGAACGGCAGGTCGGTGCCGGAGAGGGGCTCGAAGAGGGAGGACTGGGAGCCGGGCTCGGCCGAGCGGGCCGGCGGATCGGGCGGAACCGGGGCGTTGCGCAGCCGGGCCCAGGCCGCCGCGGCGGAGCGGGGCTCCCCGAGCCGCCCCTCGTGGCCGAGCAGCAGCAGCTCCGCGCACTCGATGTCGTAGCACCGCTCGACCCGCACCCCCGCCGCGAGCAGCCGGGGGTAGACCCCGGCGGTCGAACGCCAGACCCAGCGGGCCACCCCGGGGCGGGAGCGGACGGACTCGGCGAGGTCGGGCTCGGCCAGGACGGGGCCGTCGGGCAGACCGTCGCTCGTCAGTGGCACGAGGAGTGCGCCGCCCCCCTCCGCGGTGGCCAGAGCCCAACGTTCGGTCATGAACCGAGTCTTGCACCCGGCACTGACAGAGGCCCCGGCTCGCCGGGCGGGCGCGCCCGACTGCCGCGAGGATCGGAGTGCGGTGCGTGCGGCGCGCGCCGGGAGCGAGGCGAGGACGCGGAGGAGACGCTTGTGGAAGCGATCGTGTACGAGGAGTTCGGCGGCCCCGAGGTGCTGCGCCGTGCCCGGGTCGACGACGTCCACGCCGGCCCGGGGGAGATCCGGGTGGCGGTCAGGGCCGCGGGGGTCAACCCGGTCGACTACAAGATCCGCAACGGCTGGATGGAGGCGGCGTTCCCCACCCCGCTGCCCGCCACACCCGGCAGCGAGTTCGCCGGAGTCGTCGACGAGACGGGGGAGGGCGTCACGGAGTTCGCGGTCGGCGACGAGGTCCTCGGCCGGAGCACGACGGGGGCGTACGCGGAGTACGTGCTGGCCGACGTGGGCGCCGTCGCACGCAAGCCGGAGGTCCTGGGCTGGGCGGAGGCCGCCGCGCTGCCGGTCGCGACGGCGACCGCCACCCGGGTGCTGGACGAGCTCGCGGTGTCCGACGGCGAGACCCTGCTGGTGCACGGGGCCTCGGGGGCGGTCGGCTCCGCCGCGGTCCAGCTGGCCGTCGCGCGGGGCGCCACCGTCGTCGGGACCGCCTCGCCGGCCAACCACGACTACCTGCGGGTGCTCGGCGCGATCCCGGTGGCGTACGGGGAAGGCCTGGTGGACCGGGTGCGGGAGGCCGCGCCCCAGGGTGTGGACGCGGTGTTCGACGTCGCCGGCAGGGGCGCGCTGGCGGATTCGGTGGAGCTGCGCGGCGGCACACCCGACCGGGTCTCCACCATCGCCGACCCCGACGCGGCGCACTTCGGCGTGGCCTTCTCGGCGGGCGGCGGGAACAGCCCCGACGAGAGCAGGCGGCTCGGCGAGTACGCGCAGGCGGCGGCGGTGGGCGGCCTGCGGATCCAGGTCGAGCGGACCTTCGCGCTCGGTGAGGCGGGACGGGCCCAGGAGCTGAGCGAGGCAGGGCATGTGCGCGGCAAGCTCGTCCTGCTTCCCGGGGCCCACCAGGGCCCGCGCCCGGATCGGCCGGACCGGGCCTGATCGGGGAGCGGGGTCCGGTGCCGTGCACGGGCGGCGGGCCGCCGCCTACCCTTGCCGCATGGAATCGGTGATCGACCGGGCGTGTGCCGCGGCCCTGTACTCGGACGGCGACGCGGGCCTGGACACCGGCGCATCCCTCCTCGCCGCCGACCCCTCTGCCGACGAGGAGCTGCACCGCCGGGGCGAGGAGTTCGTCCGGCGCGCCTGGGAGCGCGGCTGGCAGCCCGCCGACGTCGTACGGACCGTCCGTCGCGAGCTGGACGAGTCCGGTGCCGCGCTCGTCTCCGCCCTGATCACGGCGGAGACGGCGGGATACGGGCAGCTCCCCCCGCGCTGGGCGGACCAGTGCGCCGCGCTGCCCGTCCCGGCACCGCGCAACCGGCCCGACCGCTTCACCTACGCCTCCGCGCTCCTGGAGCTGTACCGGCTGCTGCTGCGGCTGCCGGCCATCGAGCCGGCCGGGCCCCGGCCCGGCACGTCCGCCGCCGGCACTCCGCACGGGCCGCCCGCGCACGGCGAGCCCCGCATGCTGACCAGGATCCGGGCGCTGCTCGCCAAGGCGGAGGCGACCGGTTTCCCGGAGGAGGCCGAGGCGCTCACCACCAAGGCGCAGGAACTGATGGCCCGGCACAGCATCGACGAGGCGCTCCTCGCCGCCCGTACGCACAGCGCCGAGACCCCGGGCGCACTGCGGATAGGGGTCGACGCGCCGTACGAGAGCGCGAAGGCGGTCCTGCTCGACTCGGTCGCGTCGGCGAACCGCTGCCGGGCCGTGTGGAACAGCGATCTCGGCTTCACCACGGTCGTGGGCTTCGAGCCGGACCTGGAGGCCGTGGAGCTGCTCTTCACCTCCCTGCTGGTGCAGGGCACCGCCGCGATGACGAAGGCGGAGGCCGGGCAGCGCGCCGGCGGGCGCAAGCGGACCAAGACCTTCCGGCAGTCGTTCCTGATGGCGTACGCCCAGCGTCTGGGCAGCCGCCTGGCGGCGGACACCGCGCGGGTCACCGCGGCGGCCGGATCCGAGGGCGGCGCAGGCGGCGGGGGAGGCTCCGGGGCCCTGCTGCCGGTCCTCGCCGCACGGGACGTCGCCGTCACGGACACCGCGGAGCGGATGTTCCCGCGGACCACCACGACCCGGCTGCGCGGGGCGACGGACGCCGAGGGCTGGACCCACGGCACGGCAGCGGCCGACCGGGCCCGAATGGGCGGGGGAGGGCCGGAAATCCGCCGTTAGGTCAAGAGGGCGGCTTAAGTCGGAGTTGTCGGAGAATCCGGTTAGGCTCGGTCCATGAGCTGGCTCCGGGCGCTGAGGGAGACCGCCCGCTCGGGGCTGACGATCGAGCGCAGGCGTCTCGAACCGCTCATCGCGGTGCGCGGCGCGGCGGGCCTCGCCCTCGTGGTCGGGATGAGCCTGGCGCTCTTCGGGCCGTCGATCGCCGCCGGCTCCGCCTTCGGCGCCTTCCAGGCGGCCATCGCCACGTTCCAGCGCAGTTGGCGCCCCCGGCCGGTGCTCGCCCTGGTCTCCGGTGCCAGCCTGGCCGTGTCGACGTTCGTCGGCTACGTCACCGTGTCCCACACCGTGCTGTTCCTCGCACTCCTGATCCTCTGGACGTTCGCCGCCGGGATGGCCTGGGCAGCCGGCCCGACGGGCGGCATCATCGCCGGCTCCAACGTCGCGATCATGCTGGTCACGATCACCCTGCCCACCTCCGTGGCCGACGCGGCCGCGCACGCCGCGATGATGGCGGTGGGCGGGTTCGTCCAGGCGGCGCTGATCGTGCTGTTCCCGGTGCGCCGGTGGGGCGCGCAGCGCGACGCGCTCGCGGACGCCCTCGCCGGCGAGGCCGACTACGCCCGCAGGCTGCGGCACGACCCGGTCGCGCCCTTCGATCCCGTACCGCTGATGGCCGCGCGCAACGCCGCCGCCGTGACCCCACGCCAGGCCCGGCGGCGCCCCACCGACCTGCACGGCGCGCGGGGGGTCGCCGAACGGCTGCGGCCGGTCCTCGCCTCGCTCGCGGACCCCGCCCTGGGGGTACCGGCCGAGGGCCCGGAACGCTACTGGGCGCGGGAGATCCTCGGCGCGGCCGGATCCCTGCTCGACTCCGCGGCCCGGGCGGTGCGCCACGGCGACCCCGTGCGCCTGGACGAGACGGCGCTGTCGGTGCTGAAGTCCCCCGACACCGAGGTCATCCTGACCGGCCCGCCCCGCCGGGCCGCCGACCGGCTCGTCTCCCTGCTCGCCGACGTCATCGAGATCGCCGAGGGCACCGGTACGGACGACAGGACGCCGGGCGAGCCCCTCGTCCCGCACCGCCGCCGGCCCACCCTGCTCAAGCTGGTCCCGGTGATCTACGGCTCCATGCGCCGGGAGATGCGGCGCGGGTCGACGATCCTGCGGCACGCCGAGCGGATGTCCGCCGTGGCCGTGTCGGGCTACCTCCTGGGGTCGGTGCTGCCGCTCGGGCACGGCTACTGGGCGCCGATGACCGCCGTGATGGTGATGCGCCCGGAGTTCACCCAGACGTACGCGCGGTCCGTGGCCCGCTTCCTGGGCACGGTGCTCGGTGTCGCCGTCGCCACCGGGATCGTGCAGGTCGTCCACCCGAACGCGCCGTTCTCAGCCCTGCTCGCCGTAGTGAGCGCCGGTCTGATGTACCTGCTGATGCGGACGGGATACGCGGTCAGCCAGGTCTGCGTCTCCGCCTACGTCGTCTTCCTGCTCGGCATGGCAGGCGACGACTGGTCGCAGACCGTGCCCGAACGGGTCGTCCTGACCCTCATCGGCGGGCTCCTCGCGATGGTGGCGTACGCCGTCTACCCGGCCTGGGAGACCCCGCGGCTGCGCGACCGGCTCGCGGGCTGGGTGATCACGGACGGGCGTTACGCGGCCACGGTCCTCGACCGGTACGCCGATCCCGCGTCCAGGAGCCTGGAGGATGTGCGCACCGCCCTGCTCACCACCCGGGAGGCGCGCGTCGCCTGGCAGGAGGCGCTGGAGAGGGCCCGGCACGAGCCGGTCCGCCACCGGGGCATCGCCCGTACCTCCGCCGCGGACGCCCAGGACGCGCTCGCCCAGTTCGGCCGGGTCGCGATGCTGATGGAGGCCCATCTGCCCGCCGCGTCCGCCACGTCCGTGCCCGAGGCGGCCGCCCTGGCCGACGCGGTGCGCCGGGCCACCGAGGAGGGCGCGAAGGCGGTGCGGGAGCGCCGCGTCCCGGACTGGGAGCCGGTCAGGCAGGCGCTGGTGCGCAGGGACGACGACTCGGGGCCACCGCCCGATTCCTTCGTGCGCAACGGGGCCACGCTGCTGCTCCGCGCCCTGGAGGACTTCTCGCGTGCGCTGGAGATCAGCAGCGGGCGGGCCTGAGAAGGGCCGGGCCGCATGCGGTCGGCGAGAACGCGGAGGTGGGACCG
Source organism: Streptomyces sp. NPDC057287 (assembly GCF_042667905.1). NCBI lineage: Bacteria > Bacillati > Actinomycetota > Actinomycetes > Kitasatosporales > Streptomycetaceae > Streptomyces > Streptomyces sp. NPDC057287. The sequence continues at coordinate 64,417 of NZ_JBHUYV010000022.1, forward strand.
GCGGCGACAGGAGTGCCGGGGCGCGGAAGCCCGCCCGTACGGAGTTCCCTTGTGGATTCCGCAGCCGAAAGTCCGGGCCGAGCGGACAGGGGTGTAGAGAACAACTCCCTGAAGTGGGAGCCAAATTGGCGTTCCGTTCGTCTGTTCCTCATAGAGGTGGGGGAAGGGCGAACGGTCCGCCGAGTGGATCAGGGAAAAACTGTAATCATGTGCGCACCCCCCGTGCACGTGCATCTGCTCATGCATTGGCATATGAACACAGCTATGATCCGAGCTAGTTGACACTTGCACCTTGCAACTCGGGGAGCGTCCTGTGCACCACGTGTACAACGGCATGGCGGCCACAGAGCTTCGCGGGGTCGTCTGGCAGAAGAGCAGACACAGCAACTCCCAGGGATCGTGCGTGGAGTTCGCGAAACTGCCCGGAGGAAATGTGGCGATGCGGAACTCGCGCCACCCCGACGGGCCCGCACTCGTCTATACGCCGGCGGAGATCGAGGCGCTGCTGCTGGGCGTCAAGGACGGGGAGTTCGACCACCTGGCCGCGGGCGCCTGACACCGGCCGCTCGGCCGCGGGCGCCTCGACTCACGTCCGCCCGCCAGGACCGGGGCACACGTCCGCCCGCCGGTTCCGGTGGCACGCCCCGCGACGCGTTCCGTACCGCCCGAGCCACGCGTTCCGTACTGCCGGAGCAGGGCGTACCTACAGGGCGTCGGGGAACGCGTCGACCGGACCCGGCTCCGGCGCCACGCGTTCCGTCAGCCGGAACAGTGCCCAGACCACCTTGCCGAACCCACCGTCGGGTGACGTGTCCCCGGCCGGTACGGGAGAGGGGTGCCAGCCCCAGCTGTCGCTGAACGACTCGACCAGGAACAGGCCCCGGCCGGACTCGGCCGAATCGGGCGCCTCGCCCGCGACCGGTCCCTTCTCACTGGGATCGCGCACCGCGCACACCAGGCGCGAGGCCCAGCGCATCAGGTGCAGCCGTACGGTGGTGTCGTGGTGCTCCCGCACGGCATCGGCCGGCAGGGCGTGCCGCAGCGCGTTGGTGACCAGCTCGGACACGACCAGGGCGACATCGTCGAAGTGGTCGCCCAGGTCCCAGGAGGACAGGGTCGTGCGGGTGAATCTCCGCGCCCCGCCCACCGCTTCGAACCGGGCCGGCAGCGTGCAGGTGGCCGAGCCCGCGACCGCCGAGGCGTCGATGGGTGGAAGCCCCTGCCGTAACGGCGCGAGCATCGTCGATCCATTCGTCCCCATGCGAGGCACTCCCGGGATTCGCGGCTGTAGCGGCACTGCTGCTGTCGGGCACTGCGGGTACGGCGGCACAACACGAACGAGCACGCAGGTGCGCGAGGGCCATGGTTCCGAATGCGCGGAGCAGATGCAAGGGCAGATGCACGTGCACGCGCGGGATCTGCCCGTAGCGTGCCGGTTCGGACTCATTTCTTCCACTTCACAGTTTTGGAGCTTTCGGAAAGTCTTGCCATTTCTGTAATCGAATGAGTACGGGGTGAAGCGTTTTGGTGGCAGAATCCGCCTCCGGGGTTCGGGGGAGCCCCGGAGTACGGGAAGCGATGGGGAGGGTCGGTAAGCCGGTGTCGGCAGGCGAGTCGAGTGGTTCTGTGGTGCGGCGCATCCTGCTGGGCTCACAGCTCAGGCGCCTGCGTGAGTCGCGCGGCATCACCCGTGAGGCGGCCGGCTACTCCATCCGCGCCTCCGAATCAAAGATCAGCCGCATGGAGTTGGGACGGGTGAGCTTCAAGGCCAGGGACGTCGAGGACCTGCTCACGCTGTACGGAGTCACGGACGAGGTGGAGCGGGAATCCCTCCTCGGCCTGGCCCGTGAGGCCAATGTGGCGGGCTGGTGGCACAGTTACGGCGATGTGCTGCCCGGCTGGTTCCAGACGTATATCGGTCTGGAGGGGGCGGCATCGCTCATCCGGATCTACGAAGTCCAGTTCGTCCACGGGCTGTTGCAGACCGAGGCCTACGCCCATGCGGTCGTGGCCCGTGGCATGCCGGGCGCGCCGCCGGCCGAGATCGACCGAAGGGTCGCGCTGAGGCTGGCGCGGCAGAAGGCGCTCGTCTCCGAGCGGGCTCCCCGCTTCCACGCCGTGCTGGACGAGGCGGCGCTGCGCCGTCCGTACGGCGGGCGTGAAGTGATGCGTGCGCAACTGCGGCATCTGATCGACATGTCGGAGCAGCCGAACATCACTCTCCAGGTGATGCCCTTCAGCTTCGGTGGGCACGCCGGCGAGAGCGGGTCATTCACCATGCTGCGCTTCCCGGAATCCGATCTGTCGGACATCGTCTATCTGGAGCAGCTGACAAGTGCGCTCTATCTGGACAAGGCCGAAGAAGTCGCCCAGTACGAAAAGGCCATGGCCCGGCTTCACGAGGACAGTCCGGGGCCCGAGGAGAGCCGGGATCTTCTCCGGGGACTCCTTCAACTGACCTGATACGCCAGTACCATGACTGTCCGACAGGAGTCTGTGCCTGCAGTAAGGGATTGCATGTCCTTCCTCAGTGAACTGGCCCATCAGTACATCGACGGCGAGTGGCTGACCGGCAACGGTGAGTGGGACATCATTGATTTCAATCCCTACAACGGCGAAAAACTCTGCTCCATCACCGTGGCCACCGCGGCGGAAGTCGATCTGGCTTACCGGGCGGCCGAACGCGCGCAGCGGGAATGGGCGGCCGTCAGTCCTTATGCGCGGCGGGACATTCTCGAGAAGGCCGTACGGCTCGTCGGGGAGCGCGGCGACCAGATCGCCGAGCTGATCGTCGACGAGCTCGGCGGGACCCGGTCGAGGGCCGCGTACGAGGTGCGTGCCGCGCAGGAGTTCCTGCGCGAGGCCGCCGGGCAGGCGATCCGACCGGTGGCCGGGCTGCTGCCCTCGGTCGCCGACGGCAAGGAGAACCGGGTCTACCGGCTGCCCGTCGGGGTGATCGGGGTGATCAGCGCCTTCAACTTCCCCTTCCTGGTGACGATGAAGACCGTCGCGCCCGCGCTCGCGCTCGGGAACGCGGTCGTGGTGAAGCCCCATCAGAACGCGCCGATAGCCGGCGGAGGGCTGGTCGCCCGGATCTTCGAGGACGCGGGGCTGCCCGCAGGACTCCTCAACGTCCTGGTCACCGACAGCGCCGAGATCGGTGACAGCTTCATCGAGCACCCCGTGCCCAAGGTGATCTCCTTCACCGGCTCGGACCGGGTCGGCCGGCATGTGGCCGCCGTCGCCGCCGGGCTCTTCAAGAGGACCATCCTCGAACTGAGCGGCAACAGCGCCTTGGTCGTCCTGGAGGACGCCGACCTCGACCACGCCGTCCGGGCCGCCGTCTACAGCCGTTTCCTGTTCCAGGGGCAGGTCAGCATGGCCGCCAACCGCATCCTGGTGGACCGGTCGGTGGAGAAGGACTTCACCGAGAGGTTCACGGCCGCGGTCTCCGCCCTTCCGTCGGGGGATCCGCGTGACCCGGACACCCGTATCGGACCGGTCATCAGCGCCTTCCAGGCCGAGGCGCTGACCGCGCTGGTCGACGGAGCGGTCGAGGCCGGCGCCACCGCGCTCGTCCGGGGCCGCACGCGCGGCAACCTCGTCGAACCCACCGTGCTGGCCGGACTGCCGGAGGGGTCACCGCTGCTGGAGCAGGAGATCTTCGGCCCCGTGGCGCTGCTGGTGCCGTTCGACGGCGAGGACGACGCCGTGCGCCTCGTCAACGACAGCCCCTACGGGCTGAGCGGCGCCGTCCATACGGCGGACGCCGAGCGCGGTGTCCGGTTCGCCCGGCGGATCACCGGTGGGATGTTCCACGTCAACGGTGCGACCGTGCAGGACGATCCGGGGGTCGCGTTCGGGGGCGGGAAGAGCTCCGGCATGGGGCGGCTGAACGGCGAGGCCGCAGTGGAGGCGTTCACCACCCGGAAGTGGATTTCGGTGCAGCACGGGCGGACGGTCTTCCCCTTCTGACGCGGGCCGGCGAGGGCGGGGCGCGGTGTGCTCCCGGCCGTCCTCCGGCGGGAGGCGGGACGCAGGGGCCGGGCGGCGGAGGCCGGGCGGCGGTGTGCGGGGTGGCGGTGTGCGGGGTGGCGGTGTGCGGGGTGGCGGTACGCCCCTCGATCCGGTCGCCGATGAGGCGGGCTACCCTGGTCAAAGTTGATTACAGAGGGTGGGTGCGATGTCGGCGATCCGTCTCCTGGTCCTGGGGGCCGTGCGTCAGCACGGCCGCGCGCACGGCTACCAGGTGCGCAACGACCTGGAGTACTGGGGCGCCCACGAGTGGTCCAACGCCAAGCCCGGATCGATCTACCACGCGCTGAAACAGATGGCGAAGCAGGGACTGCTGCTCGCCCATGAGATCGCCCCGTCCACGGCGGGCGGTCCGCCCCGCACCGAGTACGAGATCACCGACCGGGGCGCCGAGGAGTACTTCACCCTGCTGCGGGCCGCGCTGACCTCGTACGACCAGGGTGTGGACGTGCTCTCGGCCGGACTCGGGTTCATCGTCGATCTGGACCGGGCCGAGGCGGTGGCCCTCCTGCGGGAGCGCGTCGCCGCCATCGAGGGGTGGAGGGCGTCGGTCACGGAGCACTACACCCCCTCCGAGGGGCCGGAGGCGCTCGGGCACATCGGCGAGATCATGAACATGTGGGTCCACTCCGCGGATGCGGGGGCCGAATGGACCCGGGGGCTGATCGCCCGTATCGAGGCGGGGGCGTACACCTTCTCGGGTGAGGGTGATCCCTTCGTCGGGGTGCTCTCCGAGGGGCAGGAGAACCCCTACGCGACGGGTGTCCCCGACTCGGGGGATTCCCGCTAATCAAGTTTGACGAATGGAGTCGGCGGGTTTACCTTCGGGCTAGTAGTCAAGTTTGACTACGCGAGTGGAGGGCTGGTGGGCACCGTGAGCGACGCCATCGTCGTCGAAGGAGTGCACAAGCGGTACGGAGAGAAGCGCGCGCTGAACGGTCTGGACCTCGCTGTCCGCGGTGGGTCGGTCCACGGGGTGCTCGGGCCGAACGGCGCGGGCAAGACCACCGCCGTGCGCGTACTGACGACCCTGCTGCGGCACGACGAGGGCCGGGTGGAGGTGGCGGGGTTCGACGTACGGTCCGAGCCTGCCGAGGTCAGGCGGCGGATCGGACTGCTCGGGCAGCACGCGGCCGTGGACGAGGAGCTCGGCGGCCGGCAGAACCTGGAGATGTTCGGCCGCCTGTACCACCTGGGCGCACGCCGGGCGGGCCTGCGTGCCGACGAACTGCTGGAGCGGTTCGGGCTCGCGGACACCGGCCGCAAGGCGGTCAAGCAGTACAGCGGGGGGATGCGGCGGCGCCTCGACCTGGCCGCGTCGCTGATCACCGATCCGGAGGTGCTCTTCCTCGACGAGCCCACCACCGGACTCGACCCGCGGGGGAGGGCCGAGGTGTGGGGCGCGGTCCGGTCCCTGGCAGTGGGCGGCACCACCGTCCTGCTGACCACGCAGTACCTGGAGGAGGCGGACCAGCTGGCGGACCGGATCTCGGTGGTCGACGACGGCCGGGTCATCGCGGAGGGCACGGCCGACCGGCTCAAGGCGATGGTCGGCGGCGACCGCATCGACGTGGTCGTCCGCGATGCGGACCGGCTCGGGGAGGCGGCCGTACTGCTGGGAGAGGGGGTCTCCGTGGACGCCGACAGGCGGCTGCTCCGCGCGCCCGCCCCGGACCGCATGGCGGCCCTGACCCGGACCGTGCGGGCGCTGGAGGAGGCGGGCATCGAGGCGGAGGACGTCGCGGTGCGCCGCCCGACGCTCGACGAGGTGTTCCTCTCCCTCACCGGGGGCGGCTCTCCCGCCCCCGTCGAAGCGGAGGTGGCGGCATGAGTACGGCGACGGCGGGTCCGGGGCGCGTCGGCTGGGCGCTGACCGACTCCTGGACGATGACCCGGCGCGAGCTGGCTCACTGGGCACGGCAGCCCGTCCAGGTGCTCGTCGGCCTGGTCTTCCCGGTGATGCTGCTCCTGATGTTCAACTACCTGGTGGGCGGCGGTTCCGGGGTCGAAGGGGACAACACCGACTTCCTCGTGCCCGGCATGCTCGCGCTGACCATGGCCTTCGGCCTGGAGGGGACGATGCTGGCCGTCACCCAGGACCTGAACAAGGGGGTCATCGACCGGTTCCGCTCCATGCCGATGGTCTCGGGCGCGGTCCTGGCCGGACGGAGCGCCGCGGACATGCTCCAGTCGGTGGCCGCGCTGGCCGTCATGACCGGGGTCGGCCACGCCCTCGGCTGGCGCTGGCACCGGGGGATGGCCGCGGCCCTCGCCGCGCTGGGGCTGCTGCTCCTGCTGCGGTTCGCGATGCTGTGGATCGGCATCCACCTCGCGATGGTGGCGGGCCGGCCCGAGATGGTGCAGGCCGTGCAGATCCTGGTCTGGCCGGTGGGCTTCCTCTCCAACGTCTTCGCCTCGCCGGAGTCGATGCCGGGGTGGCTGGGCACGGTGGTCGAGTGGAACCCGATGTCGGCCACGGCCACGGCGGTGCGAGGCCTGTTCGGCAACCCGGGCGGAGCCTCGGGTTCCTGGGCCGCCGAACACGCCGAACTGCTCGCGGTGGTCTGGCCGGTGGTGCTGCTCGCGGTGTTCCTCCCCCTGGCGGTGGGGAGGTTCGCACGGCTCAGCCGGTGACCACCGCTCTTCGGGGCCTCAGTGGTGGAAGGCCGTCTGCACCTGCCGGTCCCGGTGCAGCGGGTGCGCCTGGCCGCGCAGTTCGGGCAGCAGCCTCTTCAGGTCGTCCACCAGCAGCTCCGCGAGGTCCGAGGAGAAGCCGTTGCGGCACACGACGCGCAGCACCGAGAGGTCCTGGCGGTTGGCGGGGAAGGTGTACGCGGGCACCAGCCAGCCGCGCTCCCGGAGCCGTCTCGACACGTCGAAGACGTCGTACGCCCGTACCTCGGGTTTCGTCGTCAGCGTGAACACCGGAAGTTCGTCGCCCCGGGTCAGGAGCCTGAAGTCGTCCAGGGCCTCGAAGTCGGCGGCGAGCCGGCGCGCGATGTCCCGGGACGTCTGCTGGACGGCCCGGTAACCCTCCCGGCCCAGCCGCAGGAACGTGTAGTACTGCGCCACCACCTGCGCGCCGGGCCGGGAGAAGTTCAGGGCGAAGGTCGGCATGTCACCGCCCAGGTAGTTCACCCGGAAGACCAGCTCCTCCGGCAGCTCGGCCGGTGAACGCCACAGTGCCCACCCCACACCCGGGTAGACCAGGCCGTACTTGTGCCCGGACGTGTTGATCGAGGACACCCTGGGGAGCCGGAAGTCCCACACCAGGTCCTGGTCGAGGAACGGCGCGACCATCGCCCCGGAGGCCCCGTCCACATGGACGGGGACGTCGAGCCCGGTGCGCTCCTGGAGCTCGTCCAGTGCCGCACACAGCTCCGCGATCGGCTCGTAGGAACCGTCGAAGGTGGAGCCGAGGATGCCGACCACGCCGATGGTGTTCTCGTCGCACAGCTCGGCGGCCGCCTGCGGGTCGAGATGGAAGCGCTCGCCCTCCATGGGGACCTGGCGGGCCTCGACCTCCCAGAAGTTGCAGAACTTCTCCCAGCAGACCTGCACGTTGACGCCCATCACCAGATTGGGCCGGGCGGTCCCCGGGTACCGGTCGGCGTTCCTGGTCGCCCAGCGCCGCTTGAGCGCCAACCCCGCGAGCATGCAGGCCTCGCTCGACCCCGTGGTCGAGCAGCCCACGGCGGTCGACGGGTCGGGGGCGTTCCAGAGGTCGGCGAGCATCGCCACACAGCGCCGTTCCAGCTCGGCGGTGCGGGGGTACTCGTCCTTGTCGATCATGTTCTTGTCGCGGCACTCGCCCATCAGCACACCGGCCTGGGGCTCCATCCAGGTGGTGACGAAGGTCGCGAGGTTGAGCCGGGAGTTCCCGTCGAGCATCAGCTCGTCGTGGACGAGCCGGTACGCGGTCGACGGGGGCAGCGGGCCGTCCGGGAGGACGTGCGTCGCGGGCGCCGCGACCATGGGAGCGGTCGGGTCGGCCTCCCCGAAGAAGGGGTTGAGGGCGAGCCTGCGGTGCTCGTCGGACCGTGGGGCCTTGCCGTGCGAACCCTGGTGGAGTGGCATCGGTGGACGCCCCCCTCAGTTCTCGGCCGCGAGCCCGGCCTTGACGGCCCGGGCGAACTTCACGACGCGCTCGGCCTGGACCCGTGCGGCGGTCAGGGTCTGCTCGGCGACGGGGATGTCGCCCTGCCCCGAGACGTGGGAGGTGCCGTACGGATTGCCGTCGACGAACTTCGAGGGGTCCGTGTAGCCGGGAGGGACCAGGATGCCGCCGAAGTGGTAGATCGTGTTGTACAGCGCCAGCAGGGTGGACTCCTGACCGCCGTGGGTGGTGCTGCTGGCGGTGAAGCCGCTGTAGACCTTGTCGGCGAGCTTGCCCGCCTGCCAGAGGCCCCCGAGGGTGTCGAGGAACTGCTTGAGCTGGGCGGTGACGTTGCCGTACCGGGTGGGCGTACCGAAGACCACCGCGTCCGCCCAGACCATGTCGTCCGGCGAGACCTCGGGGATGCCGGCGGTCGCCTTCGCGTGCTCGGCCCACACCGGATTGGAGTCGATGGCCGCCTGCGGAGCGAGCTCGGCAACCTTGCGCAGCCGTACCTCCGCACCGGCGCCCTCGGCGTCCCGCGCGATGGCCTTCGCGATCGTGGAGACGGTGCCGGTGGAGGAGTAGTAGACGACGGCGACGTTGACGGACGTGGGCATGCGGGAACCTCCGGGAGTGGGGGAGAGGAGTGGCGGTGGGGGAGTGGTCAGGACCTGCTGATCACGGCCGCCGTTCCGTAGGCGCACACCTCGGTGCCCACGTCGGCGGCCTCGCTCACGTCGAACCGCATCATCAGCACCGCGTTGGCGCCGCGCGCCCGGGCCTGGTCGACGAGCCGCTCCATCGCCTGGTTGCGGGTCTCGACGAGCGTCTTGGTCAGCCCCTTCAGCTCTCCGCCGATCATCGATTTCAGGCCGGCGCCGATCTGGCTGCCGATGTGGCGGGAGCGGACCGTGAGCCCGAACACCTCGCCGATGACCTGCGTCACCTGGTGGCCGGGTACGTCGTTCGTGGTGACGACCAGGACGTCCGCCTGGGGTGTCTGTCCGCCGCCGAAGTCCTCAATGCCCATGGTGTGGCACCTCCTGCGGACAGCTTCGCGCCGGTCCGGGCCGTGCGCATCCGCGCTTACGCCGGTGGAACCCTGGCGTCCTCCCCGGCGTTGATAGCTTGGGACGGCCACGCAGCCCCCGCACATCGACCCACCCTGGAGCCCGGACCCTTGAATACGCTTGCGCTCGGCCCGAGCTGGCTGGACCCGGATTACCTGCTCAACACCTTCGGGCTGCCCGGCCTCCTGCTCATCGTGTTCGCCGAGTCGGGGCTGCTCATCGGCTTCTTCCTCCCCGGTGACTCCCTGCTGTTCACCACGGGCCTCCTGGTCACCACCGGCGACCTGAAGTACCCCCTGTGGCTCGTCTGCCTCCTGGTCGCGCTGGCGGCGATCATCGGCGACCAGGTCGGCTACCTCTTCGGGCGCAAGGTGGGGCCGTCCCTCTTCAAGCGTCCGGACTCCCGGCTCTTCAAGCAGGAGAACGTCGAGAAGGCGCACGACTTCTTCGAGAAGTACGGCCCGAAGTCGCTGGTGCTGGCCCGCTTCGTGCCCGTCGTCCGGACCTTCACGCCGATCATCGCCGGTGTGAGCCGGATGGACTACCGCTCGTTCATCACGTTCAACATCATCGGCGGCGTGCTCTGGGGCGTCGGGGTGACGCTGCTCGGTGCGGCCCTCGGCAACGTCGCCTTCGTGCACGAGAACATCGAGATGATCCTCATCCTGATCGTTCTGATCTCCGTGGTGCCGATCCTGATCGAGTTCCTGCGGGCGCGCGGCAAGTCGAAGAAGGAAGGCGCCGCACAGCGGGAGGACGACGGGAGCGCCTCCGACGGCGGCAGCGACGAGGGCCCCCACGGCGGCGCGGGCAACGGCGGCCAGGGCCCCACCGCCCACCGGTACGCCGACGACCGGTCGGCTCCGTACGACGGCGGCGGCCAGTACGGCGGTCAGGCGGGTCAGTACGACCAGGGCGGCCAGTACGGCGCGCCCCAGGGCGGCGGTCAGTACGGCACCGGTCAGGGCGGTCAGCAGACCGGCGGCCAGTACGGCGCACCCCAGGGCGGGGGCCAGTACGGCGCACCCCAGGGCGGTGCTCAGTACGGCAACGGTCAGTACGGCGAGGGCCAGGGGCAGTACGGCACCGGTCAGGGCGGCCAGTACAGCGCCGGTCAGTACGCCGGCGACCGGAGCCCCCGGTACGACGGCGGCCAGGCGGGCCAGCAGTACGGCCAGGCGGGCGGCCAGTACGGCGAAGCAGGTCAGCAGTACGGCCAGGCGGGTCAGCAGTACGGCCAGGGCGGCGCTCAGTACGACCAGGGCGGTCAGTACGGCCAGGCGGGGCAGCAGTACGGCCAGGCGGGCGGCCAGTACGGCCAGGCAGGTCAGCAGTACGGCCAGGCCGGCGGCCAGTACGAGCAGGGCGGCCAGTACGGCCAGAGCGGTCAGTACGGCCAGGCGGGGCAGTACGGCAGCGGTCAGGCCGCCCCGTACGACGGCGGCCACGACGGCCGGTACGGCGGCGGCGCCCAGCCCGGTCCGTACGCCGACGGCGGCGCCGGCCCCCAGGGCGACCGGCCCCGGGCCGGCCAGGGCGAGAACCAGGAGGGTGACCCGGGCCGGTACGGGTGGCAGGACGGGCGCTGACCTTCCGCGCATCCACACGACGGCGCCCCGGTCCCCCTGAGGGACCGGGGCGCCGTCGTGTGTCAGAAGCCCCTGGTCCGCTTGGCAGCCCGGCGGGGGCCGCCCTCGACCGTGCCCGGCACCCGCATGAAGAGCCGGGAGATCTCGCTTCCCAGATTGACCCCGATGGCGATCGCCAGCGCCGTGGCGACAGCGGTGAAGAGTGACGTGAGTCCGGTGTCCACCTCGTTCTGCGCGACGCCCAGCAGACCGAAGTAGGTCGCCGAACCGGGCAGCAGCGGACCGATCGCCGCCGTGATGTACGGCAGCGAAGACGTGTAGCGGTAGCGCGAGAACAGCTGGCCGAAGAGCCCCACCAGGCCGGCCGCGACCGCTGTCGCCGCCACCGGCGAGATCCCGCCGGTGCGGGCCATCGCCCCGTAGATGATCCAGGCCACGCCCCCGTTGAGGGTCACCGCGAGCACTGTGGAGCGCTCCTGCTGGAGCAGGATGGCGAAGGCCAGCGTGAGGGCCATCGAGGCCAGGATCTGGGTCACCGGCCGGTCGTTGGGCACGAACCGTGCTTCCGGGTTCAGCGCGGCGCCGAGCTGGACTCCCAGGTAGAGCATCAGCAGCACGCCCGCCACGATGCCGATGAAGAAGTACATGACCTCCAGGAGCCGGGCCCCAGCGGTGATGTAGTAACCGGTCAGGCCGTCCTGCACACCGGCGACGAGGGCCCGCCCGGGCAGCAGCGCGAACAGTCCACCGGTGATCACGGCGGAGGGCCGCACATCCGTCGAATGGGTGAGGGTGAGCGCGATGCCCATCGCGGCCGGAGGCATGGCCGCCACCGTGAACTGGTAGAACTCGGGCAGCCCGCGCCCGGCGCAGAGCCAGGCCAGCCGGTCGCCGAGCATCGCGCCCGCCGCCGCCACGAGGAAGACCAGCACACCACCGCCGACCAGCACCGATGCCGAGCCGGCGAGCAGGCCGGCGGCGGCCGTCAGCACCCAGCCCGGGTAGGGGTGCCTGTTACGGCGGATCTCGGCGAGGCGCCGGTAGGCCTCCTCCAGCGAGACCTCCACGTGTTCCGCCGTGGTGATGTCGTCGATCAGCCGGAACACGGCGGCCAGTCGGGTGTAGTCGGTGCCCCGACGGCGTACCGTGCGGCTCGCCGTCACGGGGTCGTCGACGAGGGACGGCTGGTGCGAGATGGACAGCAGGGTGAAGGTGACCGTCGGCTCGCAGCGGTCGAGCCCGTAGGAACGGGACACCGCGAACATGGCCGCCTCGACGTCCTCGGCGCCCTCGCCGCCCGCGAGCAGCAGCTCCCCGATACGGAGCGTCAGGTCGAGGACGCGCGGTACCGCGGGCCCCGAGTCGTCGGTCTTCTGCACCATCTCGGGCGCCGGACGTTCGAACACGGGCATCCGCAGCATCGTGCGCATCCGGTCCTGCCAAGGGGCCTCCTTGGTCAGCCGGACCATCGGGATGCCGTGCGCGGGGGTGAAGGCGGGCGGCTGGTGCTGCGCGGTGTACCCGGGCGGCGGGACGAAGGCGGACGACAGCGTGTCGGAGCCCGAACCGCCCCCCGACCCGGAAGCGGAACCCTGGCCGGAGCCGGACTGCGCCGAGGGATCGGTGTGCAGCCCGGGCGGAAGCGCGAATTCCGATGTCGGATGGTCGTCCTCGGACGGAGGTGTCGGCTGGTCCACACCCACCGGTGGGACGAAGGCGCTGTGTGCCTCGTCGGACTGGGGCTTCTGGTCCTCGGGACCGCCCTGTTCCGCCACCACTCGACCTCGTTCCTTGCTCGACCGCTCGTTCCGGGAGCGCTTCTGCCCAGTATGAGCACGGTCATGGGCCGCCACACGCAACGGGCGGCGCACCGGTGAAGGTGCGCCGCCCGTTGTCCCCACGGTCACCTGGGCCACTCGGCCCCGTGTCCCGCGATTCGCGCGTCCCGCCCGTAAGCGGAATCCGCAAGGGTTACGTCAGTGCTTGCCGCCCTGCGCCTCGAGGCGCTTGTAGGAAGCCTCGATCTCGGCTTCGGCCTCGGTACGGCCGACCCAGTCGGCGCCCTCGACGGACTTGCCGGGCTCCAGGTCCTTGTAGACCTCGAAGAAGTGCTGGATCTCCAGGCGGTCGAACTCCGACACGTGGTGGATGTCGCGCAGGTGCTCGACCCGCGGGTCCGAAGCCGGGACGCACAGCAGCTTGTCGTCGCCGCCGGCCTCGTCGGTCATCCGGAACATGCCGATGGCGCGGCACTTGATGAGGCATCCGGGGAAGGTCGGCTCGTCCAGGATGACCAGCGCGTCCAGCGGGTCGCCGTCCTCGCCGAGGGTGTTCTCGACGAAGCCGTAGTCGGCCGGGTAGCTGGTCGAGGTGAAGAGTCGACGGTCCAGGCGGATCCGACCGGTCTCGTGGTCCACCTCGTACTTGTTCCGCGAACCCTTCGGGATCTCGATGGTGACGTCGAACTCCACGGGTGGCTCCTCCATGATCAACACATACGACTGGTGGTTAAGTGTCCCTCACGCAGATGAGTGCTCGCGAAAGGGGCTGGTCAACGGTGGCCGAGCCGGTGCAGAGACCGACGGACGAGCCGTTGAACAGGTGGGGCAGGTGGAAAGCCCCGGAGTATCCGAAGCGCGGGAGCGGACCTGACGGCCTCCGGCTCGTCGCAGGCTCCGCGGTGCTCGGCCTGGTGGTCGCCGCCGGCGCCGTCCTGGCCGCCGGTCCCTGGGACTCCGGTCAGCGTAAGGCCGAGCGGGACCGGGCGGCCGTCTCGCAGAGCGCAGGTGGCGCACATCACGAAGGGACGGCCCCCGACGGGCCTGCGCCCGCCCCCAGCGCCCCTGTCGTGATGAAGGCCCTCGGCGCCTCCTCCGGCCTCACCTCCCCTGCGGGGGCGCGCAGCCTGGAGACCGCGCTCGCGCCCCTGTTGGACACGCCCGCCCTCGGCTCCGTGCGCACGGCCGTGGTCGTCGACACGGCCACCGGCAAGCAGCTGTACGCACGGGGCGCGGCCACCCAGATGACCCCCGCGTCCACGGTGAAGATCGCCACCACCGCCGCCGCGCTCTCCGCTCTCGGCCCCGCCCACCGCATCGCGACGACGGTCAGGCTCTCCCCGGACTCCCGCACGCTCACCCTCGTCGGCGGCGGCGATCCGACCCTGGACAAGGGAGCGCTGCGCGCCCTGGCCGCCGACACGGCACGCTCCCTGCGGGACGGCGGCACCGGGCAGGTGCGGCTGACGTACGACACCTCGCGGTACTCGGGGCCGGCCCTCCACCCCATCGGCCCCAACGAGAACATCGCGCCGGTCAGCGCGCTCATGGCCGACGAGGGCCGTCTCGACGGAAGTGACAAGGGGCCGGCCCTCCGTACCACCGACCCCGCGGGCGATGCCGCGCGCACCTTCGCCGACCTCCTCGGCGAGGCAGGCGTCGACACCCGGTCCGCCCCCTCGTCCGGACGGGCCGTCGCCGGCTCCCGCACGGTGGCGACGCACCTGTCGAAGCCGCTCTCCGACCTGGTCGAGCGGGCCCTGACCAACAGCGACAACGACATCGCCGAGGGCTTGGCCCGGCAGACGGCGCTGAAGGCGGGGGAGCCCGCCTCCTTCGCCGGGAGCCGCCGCGCCGTCACCGCCCGGCTGAAGGCGCTCGGCCTGCCGCTGGCCGGCGCCCGGCTCTCCGACGGCAGCGGTCTCGACCGCGCGGACAAGGTGACGGCGGGGCTCCTGGCCCGGCTGCTCGCGCTCGCCGCCGGACCGGACCACCCCGAGCTCCGTCCCGTCCTCACCGGGCTGCCGATCGCCGGTTTCAGCGGCACGCTCGGCGACCGCTACTCCGCGACGTCGCCCGCTACCGGGCTGATCAGGGCCAAGACGGGCACACTCACCGGGGTGAACAGCCTCGCCGGGACCGCGGTCGACGCGCAGGGCCGACTGCTCGCCTTCGCCTTCCTGGCCTCGGGGACCACGTCCCCGGAGGAGGCGGAAGCCTCACTGGACACGCTGGCCACCACCCTCACCGAAGGCACCCCCTGAGCGGCTGACACCCCACCACGGAGCGACCACCTCACGTACGGTTGACGCATGACGAGCATCGGTGGTGCCGAGATGGTCGACTGGAATCTCGCGGTCGCGACAGCGACCCGGTTCGTGCGGCCGGGTCCCGAGATCAGCCGCGAGGAGGCCCGTGCCGTCGTCGCGGAGCTCCGCCGGCATGCCAAGGCCTCCGAGGAGCACGTCCGTTCGTTCACCCGGATGATCCCGGACGGGCACGAACCCGAGGACACCCCCGTCCTGGTCGTCGACCGGGCGGGCTGGATCAGGGCCAATGTCGCGGGCTTCCGTGAGCTGCTGCGTCCGCTCCTCGGGAAGATGCAGGACCGCCGCGGCAGCGGTCCGGGCAATGCCGTGCTGGGCGCGGTCGGCGGCAAGGTGACCGGCGTCGAGCTGGGCATGCTCCTGTCGTTCCTGGCCTCGCGGGTCCTCGGGCAGTACGAGACCTTCGCCCCGGCAACCCGGGAGCTTCCCGCGTCCTCCAAGGGAGGCGGAAGGCTGCTGCTGGTCGCCCCCAACATCGTCCATGTCGAACGCGAACTCGACGTCGACCCGCATGACTTCAGGCTCTGGGTGGCCCTCCACGAGGAGACGCATCGCACCCAGTTCACCGGGGTTCCCTGGCTCCGCGACCACCTGCAGGGCGAAATCCAGTCGTTCCTCGACGAGACCGACGTCGATCCGATGACCGTACTGGAGCGCCTTCGCGAGGCCGCGCAGGCCTTCTCCGGAGGCAGCCGCCCCGAGGGCGAACGCGGGGAGGAGGGCGACGACGGCGGGCGCAGCCTCGTCGAGATCGTCCAGACACCTTCCCAGCGCGAGATCCTGGGACGTCTCACCGCCGTGATGTCCCTGCTCGAAGGGCACGCGGACTTCGTGATGGACGGGGTGGGCCCCGAGGTGGTGGGCTCCGTCGCCGAGATCCGGGAGAAGTTCCAGCAGCGCAGGGCGCGCGGCGCGAGCCGGCTGGACCTGGCGCTGCGCAAGCTGCTGGGTCTCGATGCGAAGCTCCGCCAGTACCGCGACGGCGAGAAGTTCGTCCGGGCCGTGGTCGACGAGGTCGGAATGGACGGATTCAACCGGGTCTGGACCTCCCCCAACACCCTGCCCACCAAGGCCGAGATCGCCGCACCGGCGGACTGGGTGGCGCGGGTGCACCGTAAGGCAGATTCGTGATCTTGGCGGGTCCGGTGGCAGAAGATTGCCTCTCCAATCACCCATCCGAGGGACCATAGGGGCATGGGAAGGCGTGCAATGCTCGACGGACAGCTTGGCTCTGTCACCATCGACGCACTCTGAGTGACGGGACTCCGTCCCGCTCGCTCCGAGGCACCCCCCAAAACTTCACCCCGAAGGGCACCGGACATGGGTCCCCATCCTGCGGTCGCGGCGATACGCCTGGCGGTCCGCCGCGTACTCCACGACGTCGTCACCGAACACAACCGTCACACCGAACAGGCCGGACGCGCCGAGTTCGCCGAAGCAGGGGCGGGCGGGCGGTGTTCGACGCTTCCGGAACGGCCGGACCACCCGCTGGTGCTCGTCGCGTGCTCCGGGGGCGCGGACTCCATGGCCCTCGCATCCGCCCTCGCCTTCGAGTCGCGCAAGCTCCCCGTCCGCGCCGGCGGCATCACGGTCGACCACAACCTCCAGCCCGGCTCCGGACTGCGCGCCGACGAGGTCGTGGCGCGCCTCGCCGAGATGCGGCTCGACCCGGTCGAGGCCGTCGCCGTGAACGTCGGCCGGGGCGGAGGGCCCGAGGCCGCCGCCCGCGACGCCCGCTACGCAGCCCTGGACGCCGCGGCGGAGCGCCACGGAGCCGCCGCCGTCCTGCTCGGCCACACCCGCGACGACCAGGCCGAGACCGTCCTGCTGGGCCTCGCCCGCGGTTCGGGGATCCGCTCCCTCTCCGGGATGGCCGCCGCCTCGGGCCCCGCCGGCCGCTACCGCCGGCCCTTCCTCCAGCTCGACCGGCAGACCGCCCGCAAAGCCTGTCTGGTCCAGTCGATCCCCGTCTGGGACGACCCCCACAACGTCGACCCCGCCTACACCCGCTCCCGGCTCCGCCACGAGGGCCTGCCCGCGCTGGAGAAGGCGCTCGGCAAAGGCGTGGTGGAGGCCCTGGCGCGCACGGCGCAGCTCTCCCGTGACGATGCCGACGCCCTCGACACCTGGGCCGCCGAGGCCGCCCGCTCGGTCCGCGACGACGACGGACGGCTGGAGTGTTCCAAGCTCTCCGTCCTGCCGCCCGCGGTGCGCCGCCGGGTGCTGCGCCGGGCCGTGATCGACGTCGGGTCCCCCGCGGGTTCGCTCTTCGCCCGTCACATCGAGGAAGTCGACCGGCTCATCACCGGCTGGCGGGGCCAGGGCGCCATCAACCTGCCCGGCCGCGTCGAGGTGCGGCGCCAGGGTGGCAGACTGGTGATTCGGCAGAGCTGAAGCGCAAGCGGCTGAAGTGCAGGCGAAACGCCGGTCCGGCCCCGGGAAGCAGTCCGGGTCCGGCAGGGCAGAGAAAGAGACGCGGGTGAACGAGAAGGACATGGGCACCGACCTTCAGTCGGTGCTCCTCACCAAGGAAGAGATCGACGCGAAGCTCGTCGAGCTGGCAGCGAAGATCGACGCGGAGTACGCGGGCAAGGACCTGCTCATCGTCGGCGTGCTCAAGGGCGCGGTGATGGTCATGGCGGACCTGGCCCGCGCGCTGTCCACCCCCGTCACCATGGACTGGATGGCCGTCTCGTCGTACGGCGCCGGCACCCAGTCCTCGGGCGTCGTCCGGATCCTCAAGGACCTCGACACCGACATCAAGGGCAAGCACGTCCTGATCGTCGAGGACATCATCGACTCCGGCCTGACGCTGTCCTGGCTGCTGACCAACCTCGGCTCGCGCGAACCCGCGAGCCTGGAGGTCTGCACGCTGCTCCGCAAGCCGGATGCCGCGAAGGTCGCGATCGACGTGAAGTGGGTCGGCTTCGACATCCCCAACGAGTTCGTCGTCGGCTACGGGCTGGACTACGCGGAGAAGTACCGCAACCTCCCCTTCGTCGGCACGCTCGCGCCTCACGTCTACGGAGGCTGAGCAACCGCCCCGGCCGAACCCGGCCGGACTCCCGGGAACCCTCGTGGCGTTCGGGCCGTTGGAGCCTTCGAAGACGGGTTTGCCGGACCTCCCCTGCGGTCACGGGTGACAATGCTGGGGTACCGTCCGAAGAACAGTCTTTTCTCACAGCAGCATTTACCTACGGGCAGGAGGGACGGGGCGACTTCGCTCCGTATGGATGGACGTGAAGCGATACTTCCGTGGGCCGGTCATGTGGATCGTGCTGGCCGTCCTCGCCGTGGTCGTGCTGATGCAGGTCGTCGGCTCGTCCGGCGGCTACAAGACGGTGGACACCGGCAAGGTGATCCAGGCGATCAGCAAGAACCAGGTGGAGCAGGCCAAGCTGACCACCGGTGACGAACAGATCCTGAAGATCGAGCTGAAGGACAAGCAGAAGCTCAAGGGCGAGTCCGGCAGCAAGTTCCAGGCGAGCTACATCGGCAACCAGGGTGTCGAGCTTGCCGACACGCTGCAGAAGAAGTTCGAGAGCGGTGACATCGAGAAGGGTTACACCGTCTCGCCGTCGAAGCAGTCCCCGTTCGTCTCGATCCTTCTCTCCCTGCTGCCCTTCGTCCTGATCGTGGTCGTGTTCCTGTTTCTGATGAATCAGATGCAGGGCGGCGGCTCCAAGGTCATGCAGTTCGGCAAGTCCAAGGCCAAGCTGATCACCAAGGACACGCCGAAGACGACGTTCGCCGATGTGGCGGGGTCGGACGAGGCCGTCGAGGAACTGTACGAGATCAAGGAATTCCTCCAGGAGCCGGCGAAGTTCCAGGCCGTCGGCGCCAAGATCCCCAAGGGCGTCCTGCTGTACGGGCCGCCCGGTACGGGCAAGACCCTGCTCGCACGCGCCGTCGCGGGCGAGGCGGGCGTTCCGTTCTACTCGATCTCCGGTTCCGACTTCGTCGAGATGTTCGTCGGTGTCGGTGCCTCCCGTGTCCGTGACCTCTTCGAGCAGGCCAAGGCGAACGCTCCGGCGATCGTCTTCGTCGACGAGATCGACGCCGTGGGCCGGCACCGCGGTGCCGGTATGGGCGGCGGTCACGACGAGCGCGAGCAGACGCTCAACCAGCTGCTCGTCGAGATGGACGGCTTCGACGTGAAGGGCGGCGTCATCCTGATCGCCGCCACGAACCGGCCGGACATCCTGGACCCGGCGCTGCTGCGTCCCGGACGTTTCGACCGGCAGATCGCCGTCGACCGCCCGGACATGCTGGGCCGCCTCGAGATCCTCAAGGTGCACCAGAAGGGCAAGCCGGTCGCGGAGGACGTCGACCTCAACGCGGTCGCGCGTCGTACGCCCGGCTTCACCGGTGCCGACCTGTCGAACGTGCTGAACGAAGCGGCGCTCCTCACGGCGCGCAGCAACAAGAAGCTGATCGACAACCACATGCTCGACGAGGCCATCGACCGCGTCGTGGCGGGACCGCAGAAGCGGACCCGGATCATGTCCGAGAAGGAAAAGAAGATCACCGCGTACCACGAGGGCGGACACGCCCTGGTCGCGGCGGCCTCACCCCAGTCGGACCCGGTCCACAAGATCACGATCCTCTCCCGCGGCCGTGCCCTCGGTTACACGATGGTGCTCCCGGAAGAGGACAAGTACTCCACGACGCGCAACGAGATGCTCGACCAGCTGGCGTACATGCTGGGCGGGCGCGCGGCCGAGGAGCTGGTCTTCCACGACCCGACGACCGGTGCTGCGAACGACATCGAGAAGGCCACCGCCACGGCCCGCGCGATGGTCACGCAGTACGGCATGACCGAGCGCCTGGGCGCGATCAAGTTCGGTGGAGACAACACCGAGCCGTTCGTGGGCAGGGAGATGGGCCATCAGCGCGACTACTCGGAAGAGGTCGCGGCGCTCGTCGACGAAGAGGTCAAGAAGCTCATCGAGACCGCGCACAACGACGCGTGGGAAATTCTCGTGGAGAATCGCGACATCCTCGACGCCCTGGTCCTCGAGCTCCTCGAGAAGGAGACGCTCGGCAAGGAGCAGATCGCCGAGATCTTCGCTCCGATCGTGAAGCGCCCGGCTCGCCCGGCGTGGACCGGTTCCGCCCGGCGTACCCCGTCGACGCGTCCGCCGGTGCTCTCTCCGAAGGAGCTGGCCCTCACCAACGGCACCGCCAACGGTTCGGGTACTCCGGAGATCGCTCCTACGGACATCACGTCGAAGAACACCGGCACCTCCACGGAGGCGCTGCCCGAGGATCGCCCCGAGAGCTAGCCCCCTGCCCGACCCCGGTGTGGCCCCTGTCACGGTGGCTCCACCAGGCCCGGAATGGATGCCGCGCCCCCCAGGTTCTAGCCTGTGGGGGCGCGGCTTTTTCGTATGCCTGCGCTGTGCCTGCCGAAATTCCGTGAGGTCCTGGCGGGCGGGCCCACGCATGTGACTGCACAGAGGAACGAGGCACAGAATGACCGACCCGGTGACGCTGGACGGGCAGGGCTCGATCGGCGTGTTCGACGAGAAGCGGGCCGAGTCCGCCGTACGGGAACTCCTCATCGCGGTCGGGGAGGACCCCGACCGCGAAGGACTGCGGGAGACGCCGGGCCGGGTGGCGCGTGCGTACAAGGAGATATTCGCCGGCCTCCACCAGGAGCCGGAGGACGTCCTGACGACGACGTTCGACCTCGGTCACGACGAGATGGTGCTGGTCAAGGACATCGAGGTGTTCAGCACCTGTGAACACCACCTGGTGCCCTTCCGCGGTGTTGCGCACGTCGGGTACATCCCTGCGACCTCGGGCAAGATCACGGGGCTCTCGAAGCTGGCCCGGCTGGTCGACGTCTACGCCCGCCGCCCGCAGGTCCAGGAGAGGCTCACGACGCAGATCGCCGAGTCCCTGATGGCGATCCTGGAGCCGCGCGGGGTCATCGTGGTCGTCGAGTGCGAGCACATGTGCATGTCGATGCGGGGAATCCGCAAGCCCGGGGCGAAGACGATCACGTCCGCGGTCCGGGGGCAGCTGCGCGATCCGGCCACGCGGGCCGAGGCGATGAGCCTCATCATGGCGCGCTGAGCACGGACGGGTCAGGGGGCGGTCCGGAGCGGTAGCGATGAGTTCATGAGGCGGGGAGAGTCGACCTCAGTGGCAGCGGCCGGACGGCCGGATCCACGAGGAGAAGGAGCTTCCTGATGTCATTCACCCATGTGCTCGCCGTAGCGCCCGTGATGGCCATCGAGCCGGCGGTCGAGTGGTACGAGCGGCTTCTCGGCCGCCCCGCCGATGTGAGGCCCATGGACGGGCTGGCCGACTGGCACATCTCCCCGTACGCCTGGCTCCAGGTGTTCCAGTCGCCCGAGCAGGCCGGGGGATCGCTGGTGAACCTGGTGGTCGACGACCTGGACCGGACCCTCTCGGACCTCGCGGAGAGAGGGATCACGACCGGGGAGACGCTGCCCGGGTCACGTGGTGTGCGGTTCGCCGCCGTCCACGACCCCGACGGCAACCGGGTCACACTGATCGAGAACCCGATCGCCGACTGAGGGTGGGTCAGGCGGCCTGGGCCGTGTTCGCGTCGTCGTCCTCCGGGAGGCGGCAGACGCGCTCCAGGAACAGGGCGGCCGCGATGACGCCGATGCCTGCCAGGACGGCGGCACCCGCGTAGATGGCCTGGTCGCGGCGGGGCGGGATGTCGAGGAAGCCGAGCAGGAAGACTCCCGTGCCGCCGTACATCCCGGCGACGAGGGCGGCCACCAGCGCGCTCGCCTGGCCGAAGACCAGGGCGCGCGCCGCCATCATCGGCTCCACGCCCTTCGCCCCGGGACGCCGCTCCCGCTGCGCGCGCAGCCGTGCCCGGATCGAGAGGGCCGTGGCCAGCAGGATCACAGCGATCACGGCGAGCACGACGGAGGCGGCGAGCGGCACGCTCGGCAGGGTCCCCAGGGAGTCCCAGAGGCGGGCTCCGCCCCAGGAGAGCACGCCGGCTCCGGCGAAGAGTCCGGCGAGGAGCCCGAGCCGTAGTTGCTTCACCGAGAGTGCCGCCCTTCGTCGCCGTTGCCCGTGTCGTTCGCCCGTGGTGGGTCGTCCTTGAGCCTAACGACTACTCGGGGAGGCGGAGTTCCAGGTCGGGCCGGGGAAGCACTCCGTCGCGGCCCACACCGACCAGCAGGTCGGCCACGGAGCCGACGCCGGGCAGCTGTGCCTCCGGGTCCACGTCGTGCCAGGGGGCGAGCACGAAGGCGCGCTCACGGGCGCGCGGGTGCGGAAGGGTCAGCAGGGGGTCCTCGGAGACCACATCGGCGTACGACACGATGTCGACGTCGATGGTGCGCGGACCCCAGCGCTCCTCGCGGACCCGGTCGAACGCCTCTTCGATGGCCTGGCCGCGCTCCAGCAGGGAGGACGGGGGCAGGGTCGTCTTCACGACGATCACCGCGTTGAAGTACGACGGCTGGGTGCCCGGGTCGACGCCCCAGGGCTCCGTCTCGTAGACCGGGGAGACGGCCTTGACCCGGAGGCCGGGGGTGTCCTCCAGGGCGTCGATGGCGCCCTGGAGCGTCTCCAGGCGGTTGCCGAGGTTCGAGCCGAGGGAGATCACGGCGCGTTTGGGGTTGGAGAGGGTGACGTCCGCCGCGTCGACCTGCTCGACCACTGCTGCGGGAACCGGCTGTACGGTCGGGTCGCTCTGCCCCTCGGTGGAAAATGCAGTCATGCTCGGCTCCGGGTGATGGTGATGGTCACGTCGTCGAAGGGGACGGTGATCGGGGCGTCCGGCTTGTGGACGACGACCTCGACCTCCTGGACCCCGTCGTGCTTGAGGCACTGCTGCGCGATGCGTTCCGCGAGGGTCTCGATCAGGTCCACCGGCTCACCCTTGACGACATCGACGACCTCCTCCGCGACCACGCCGTAGTGGACGGTCTTCGACAGGTCGTCGGCGGCTGCCGCGGGGCGGGTGTCGAGGCCGAGCACCAGGTCCACGATGAAGGTCTGGCCCTCTTCCCGTTCCTTGGGGAAGACACCGTGGTGCCCACGGGCCTTGAGGCCGCGCAGCGCGACACGATCCACGCGAATCACTCCTGCTGTTCGTCGTCTCTGATGGCACCCGGCCGCGTGCGGGCGGTGAAGTGCCGTCTTTCGAATCTACCCGCGAGCACCGACAGCTCCCGCCCGCGGGGGCGCGGAGCAGCCCGGCAGGGGGTTGGTAGCCGCGTATACCCCGTGATCGGGGGGCCCAATCCCGCTGCCTCCTCCGTCCGCTCAGACGGTCGGCTCTTCGTCCTCTTCCTCGCCGGTTTCGGCCAGTACGGGGGAACCGTGGTGGGACCAGAGCTTCCAGCCCTCCGGTGTGCGCCGGAACACATTGGTGGCGACGACGAGCTGTCCGACGAGCGGGCCGAGCGCGTTCCCGTCCTCGGCCGGACCACCGCTGAGGATGTTCTCGGTACAGGTCACCAGGGCGGTGTCACCGGTCATCGCGACCCCGACATCGGTCAGGAAGAACTGGATGTACTCGGTGTTCGCCATGATCAGCGCATAGCTCCGCAGCACCTCGCCACGGCCGGTGAGCACCGGCCAGCCGGGGTGGACACAGGAGACCGTGAGGTCCTCGCCGGGCAGCCACAGGCCGGAGAGCCCGTCGAGGTCGCCGCGTTCCATCGCCTCGTAGAAGGCGGTGTTGGCCTGCTCGACCGCCGCGATGTCGGCGGCGGCCTCCTCGTGCTCGTCGCGCGCGGCGCTCACGCGGCTCCCTCGACGGCGCGGGCGACCCGCACCGCGTCCGCGGTCGGCCGTACCGCGTGCACCCGGACCGCCCAGGCGCCTGCGGCTGCCGAGAGGGCGGAGATCGCGGCCGTCGCGGCGTCACGCTCACGGGCGGGCGGCGGGGCGGCGTCCCGGCCGGCCAGGACATGTCCGAGGAACCGCTTTCGTGAGGCGGCGACGAGCAGCGGCCTGCCCAGATCCCCCAGGCGGTCGAGGTGGGCGACGAGTGCGAGGTCTTGGGCCGCGTCCTTGGCGAAGCCGAGCCCCGGGTCGATCACCAGCTTCTCGGGGTCCACACCGCCCTCGATCACGGCCTCCATGCGCTCCCGGAGCTCCGTGACGACCTCGCCGACGACGTCCGCGTACACCGCCCGGCTGTTCATCGTCTCGCTGAAACCGCGCCAGTGCATGACGACGAACGGCACCCCCGCGTCGGCGACGACCGGGATCATGGACGGGTCGGCGAGGCCGCCGCTCACGTCGTTGACCAGGGCCGCGCCGGCGGCGACGGACTGCGCGGCGACGCCCGCCCGCATGGTGTCCACGGAGACGGTGACGCCCTCGGAGGCCAGCCCCCGCACGACGGGGATCACCCGTCGCAGCTCCTCGGCCTCGTCCACCCTGCTCGCGCCCGGGCGGGTCGACTCACCGCCGACGTCGATCAGGTCCGCCCCTTCGGCCACCAGTTCGAGGCCGTGCTTGATCGCCGCCGTGGTGTCGAACCAGTGGCCCCCGTCGGAGAAGGAGTCGGGCGTCACATTGACGACCCCCATGACCGCACAGCGGTCCCACTCCGGCAGACCCCGTACCGTGCCCCGTCCTCGCAACGTACTCATGCGACCCAGCCTAGGCCCGGGAAGGGGGAGGCCGGGCCGCGTCGGCGTGGTGGCCCTGACCTGATCCGCCACCTGATCCGTCGCCCGAGGGGGCACCGCCCCGGGGGGCCCGCCCTCCGGAGGGCGCGGACCCCGCCGGGTGGGGCCCGCCGGGGTCCTCACGCGCTCCGCGCTCGTGCCGTCCGGTGCAAGGGGCCTTCAGGGTGAGCCGACACCTGCCACGGTCTCGACGGCGACCTCGGCGCGCGGGACGTCCTGCGCGTCCGCGTCGATCGAGCGGCGCAGCGCCTCGTGGAGCCGGGCAGGGGTGAGCACGCCGAGGAAGCGGCCGGTGCCCTCCTTGTCGATGACGGCGATCCAGCCCGCGTCGTGCTGCAGCATCGTGGCGAAGGCCTGCTTGAGCGGCGCGCCGAGCGGGAGCCACGCCTCCATGCGCCGGGCGTGCTCGCGGACCGTGCCCCCCGCCGCCCCTCCGCCGCCGGCGGTGATCCAGCCGTGCAGATTGTCCTGGCCGTCCAGGACGACCGCCCACCGCGCACCGTCGGCCCGCAGCCGCTCGGTCGCCACCGCCAGCGGATCGTCGAGGTGGACGACCGGCGGCTGGTCCAGATCGCTCTCCTCGATGGGTGTCACCGAGAGCCTCTTCAGGCCGCGGTCCGCCCCGACGAAGTCGGCGACGTACGGCGTGGCCGGAGCCCCGAGCACCGTGGCCGGGGTGTCGAACTGCTCGATGCGGCCCTGCCCGTACACCGCGATGCGGTCGCCGAGCCGGACGGCCTCCTCGATGTCATGGGTGACGAACAGCACGGTCTTGCGCACCTGCGCCTGCAGTTTCAGGAATTCGTTCTGGAGCCTTTCCCGTACGACCGGGTCCACCGCGCCGAAAGGCTCGTCCATCAGCAGGACCGGTGGATCGGCGGCCAGGGCGCGGGCCACGCCGACCCGTTGGCGCTGGCCGCCCGAAAGCTGCTCGGGATAGCGGCCGCCATAAACGGAAGGATCCAGTCCGACGAGATCGAGCAGTTCGGCGGCTCGTTTCCTGCCCTTTTCCCTTCCCCAGCCGAGGAGATGGGGAACGGTGGCCGTGTTCTCCAGGACCGTTTTGTGGGGGAAGAGACCGACCTGCTGGATGACATAGCCGATACGGCGCCGGAGCTGGACGGGGTCGATGGCGGATATGTCGTCCCCGTCGAGGAATATCCGGCCGTCGGTCGGTTCGATGAGGCGGTTCACCATTTTCATGGTGGTCGTCTTGCCGCATCCGGAAGGCCCGACGAGCGTGACCAGTTCACCCTCGGCGACCTCGAAGGAAAGGTCGTCGACGGCGGTGGTGCCGTCCGCGTACCGCTTGGTGACGTGCTCGAAACGGATCATGATTCCCCATTGTGACGCGGGTTCTGTGAAGGCCATGTTGCCGGAATACGACAGCCTCGGCGATTGTCGGTGGTCGAGGATAGGGTCACCCTGGACCGGACCCTGGGCGGCATCGCGAGGGCAAACAGGAGGTGGGGGCGGATGGCCGAGCAGAACTGCCTGGTGGCGAACGACTGGATCTGCGGAGAGTATCTGCGCTCCCGCAGCCACGAGTTGACCGAAGCGACCGTCCAGCACGTCTGGATCACCGTGCTCTCCGTGCTGATCGGGCTCGCGGTGGCATTTCCGCTGGCGCTGCTCGCGCGCCGCGGCCGGCATTTCGCGGGGCCGGTGCTCGGCCTGACCACAGTGCTCTACACCGTGCCGTCGCTCGCGATGTTCTCGCTGCTGCTGCCGTTCTTCGGACTGTCGGCGGCGCTGGTCGTCACCGGCCTGGTGCTCTACTCGCTGACGATTCTCGTGCGCAACATCCTGGCGGGCCTCGAAGCGGTCCCGCAGGAGGCCAGGGAAGCCGCGAGGGGCATGGGCTACGGACCCGTCCGGCTTCTCTGGGAGGTCGAACTCCCCCTCGCCCTGCCCGCGCTCATGGCGGGACTGCGCATCGCCACGGTGTCGACGGTCGCGCTGACCACGGTCGGCTCCCTCGTCGGCAAGGGCGGGCTCGGCAATCTGATCGAGGACGCCCTGCCCAGCTTCTTCAAGGCGCAGGTACTCACCGCGTCCGTGCTCTGCGTGCTCCTCGCGGTGGCCGCGGACCTGCTCCTGCTCGGCGTTCAGCGCCTGCTCACGCCCTGGACCCGGATACGGACGCCCGCCGTGGCATCCGCCGGTGCGGGCATCGCGAAGACGGAGGCGGGCTGATCCATGGGAGTCGTCGAAGAGGCATGGGTCTGGCTCACCACCGGCGCCAACTGGTCGGGGGACGGCGGGGCGGCACACCGCCTGGCCGAGCATCTGTACGTCAGCGGGATCGCCCTCGCGGCGGCCTGCGTCATCGCCCTGCCCGTCGCGCTGTATCTCGGGCACGTGGGGAAGGGCGGCGGGCTCGCCGTCAACATCTCCAACGTGGGTCGGGCGGTCCCGGTGTTCGCGGTGCTGGCCCTCTTCATGATGACGCCCCTGAGGAACTCCGGCTATCTGCCCACGGTCATCGCACTGGTGCTGTTCGCCGTGCCTCCACTGCTGACCAACGCCTACGTCGGGATGACGGAGGTGGACCGGTCGGTTCTGGAGGCCGCGCGGGGCATGGGGATGTCCGGCGGACAGCTCTTCGTCCGGGTCGAGCTCCCGCTCGCCTACCCGATGATCATGACCGGCCTCCGGTCCGCCGCCGTCCAGGTCATCGCCACCGCCTCGATCGCGGCGATGGTGGGCCTCGGCGGACTGGGCCGGATCATCACCGCCGGTTTCAACACCTACGACACCGCGCAGGTCTTCGCGGGCGCCGTGCTGGTCGCCCTCCTGGCCCTGGTGGTGGAAGGCGTCCTCGTGGCGCTGGACTGTCTGCTGTCACCCCTGCGCCGCCGCCGGACGGTATGAGCGAGCGGACTTTTTCGGACTGTGCACATCATTTTTCTCGGACGGAGAACAACATGAGCAGGACCTCGCGCATAGCGGGTGCGGTCATCGGCGCGGTCGCGCTGGCAGGATCGCTCGCCGCCTGCGGCGGCGACAGCCTGGAGAAGGAGGGCGGCTCGGACAAGGGCGCCGGCGCCGACTCCAAGAAGGGCTCGCTCGTCGTGGGCGCCGCCGGATTCACCGAGTCCAAGGTGCTCGCCGAGCTGTACGCCCAGATCCTGGGCGACGCCGGATACGACACCTCGATCACCACGGTGAAGAACCGCGAGCTGTACGAGCCCTCCCTGGAGAAGGGCGAGATCGACGTCGTCCCGGAATACGCGGCGACGCTCGCGGAATTCCTCAACGCCAAGGTCAACGGGGCGCAGGAGGCGGAGAAGAAGCCGGTCGCCTCGGGTGACGTGGCGGCGACCGTCACGGCTCTCGAGAAGCTCGCCGGCCCGCTCGGGCTGAAGGTCCTCCCGGCCGGCGGGGCGGTCGACCAGAACGCCTTCGCGGTCTCGAAGGAATTCGCCGAGAAGAACAGCCTCGAGACGCTTTCCGATCTCGGCGCCTCGAAGATCAAGGTGAAGATCGCGGCGGGCGACGAGTGCGAGGTGCGCCCCTTCTGCGCGCCCGGACTGAAGAAGACGTACGGCATCGACGTCACGGGGATCGACCCCAAGGGCGTCGGCACCCCGCAGTCCAAGCAGGCAGTCAAGGACGGCAAGGACCAGCTGGTCCTCACCACCACCACGGACGCGGTGCTCGACACCTACGGCCTGGTGTTCCTCGAGGACGACAAGAAGCTGCAGAATGCGGACAACGTCCTTCCGGTACTGAATGCCAAGGACGCGGGTGCTCCGGAGATCGCCGAGGCGCTCGGGAAGCTGACCGAGGCACTCACCACCGAGGACCTCGCGGAACTGAACCGCAAGGTCGACGCGGAGCGCGCCAAGCCCGCGGACGCAGCCGGGGACTATCTCCGGTCGAAGGGTCTGATCAAGAAGTAAAAAGGCGTCCGGAAGGGGCACTTGAGAGGTCGTCCGGGCCCGGCCAGGTAACCGGCGGGGAACAGATTGCCGGGCGGCCTCCCAAGTGACTCGTACGCACGGTAAATTTCGGGCCATGCCACGAGGACGCCACCGCCATTCGCCGCCCCTGCACAGAATCCTGCCTCCCGCCGTGGTGGCCGGAGCGCCGGTCGTCTGTGCCGCCGGAGCCTGGCTCCTGGCGGAACCTCTGGCCCTCCGCGCCCTGGTGGCCGTGACGGCGGCCGCCGCGGTCACCGGCGCCTGCATGATGCGGAGCTGGGACCGGGCGGCGGGGCTGCGCGTGGCGGAGCTGACCCGCGCCCGGGCCAGTGACGAGTGGAAGACCGAGGAGCGCATAGCCGAACTCGAGGCGGACCTCGAGGAATCACGGGAACTGCGCACCCGGCTGGAGACCAAGCTGCGCCGCAAGCGCGTGGAGCTGGCCGGCCTGCGCGGCGAACACGCCGCACTGCTGCGCCGGTACGCCACCGCCGAGACGGAGCGGGCCAGCGCGCTGGAGGGCCGCAGGCAGCTCGCCATCGAGGCGTCCGCGCCGCGCGAGCTCCTGCCCGCGCGGTCCACGCCGACCCCGGGCGCCTATGTGCGTGCCGCCCAGGCCCTGAAGGACCTGGCGCGCAACGCCGCCCTCCAGGAGGCCCGCCGCACGGCTGAGCTGGCCAGGCGGCGTGACATCGCCGAGCGGTCGGCGGAGCGGGACACGGAGGGCGGCGCCCCCAAGGGGAAGCACGCGGCGGTCGGCGGAGCGGGTGACCTCCAGCACCGCCGTCCCCAGGCCGCCATCCCCGCACCGCAGCTGTCCCCCGCCGTACGTCCGCCCCGTACGGTGCCGGCCGCGTCCGCGGTCGTCCCGTACGCCGCGGCGCGCCGCCACCTCGTGCCGCAGGGAAGCTTCGACTTCTTCGGCACGAAGGCGGACGCCGCGATCGAGTCCGTGCAGAACGAGGACCTCGCGGACGTGGTGGGCGAGGAGGCGCTGGCGGCGCACCGCACGGGCACGGCCGAGAACCGCGCGGTCGGGAAGGTCATCGACCTGACGGCGCACGACGAGACCGAGCAGCTGGACGTCGTCGAGCTGCGGAGCGCGATCTCCTCGTAGCCGCGGGAGGCCGCCGCGGGAGCCCGCCGACGGAGCCCTGCCGGCCGGGCCGGGCTACTTGTCGATGTCACCGACGACGAAGAACAGCGAGCCCAGGATCGCCACCATGTCGGCGACGAGCGTGCCCGGCAGCAGCTCGGTGAGCGCCTGGATGTTGTTGAACGAGGCGGAGCGCAGCTTCAGCCGGTACGGGGTCTTCTCACCCGTGGACACCAGGTAGTAGCCGTTGATGCCCAGCGGGTTCTCGGTCCACGCGTAGGTGTGGCCCTCCGGGGCCTTCAGCACCTTGGGCAGCCGCTGGTTGATGGGACCCGGCGGCAGGTCCGCCATCCGGTCCAGGCACGCGTCGGCGAGGTCCAGCGCGTTGTGCGTCTGCTCCAGGAGGCACTCGAACCTGGCCAGGCAGTCGCCCTCGGTCCGGGTCACGACCTTCAGCGTGTCCGCGAGCTCCCCGTAGGCGAGGTACGGCTCGTCGCGCCGCAGGTCGAAATCGACCCCGGAGGCGCGGGCGATCGGCCCGGACACCCCGTACGCGTGCACGGCCTCGGCGGAGAGCACGCCCACCCCGCGGGTGCGGCCACGGAAGATCTCGTTGCCGAGGACCAGCCGGTCGTACACGTCCATCCGCGAGCGCACCGACGCCACGGCGTCCCTGGCCCTGCCGAGCCAGCCCGCGGGCAGGTCCTCCTTGAGGCCGCCGACCCGGTTGAACATGTAGTGCATCCGGCCGCCGGAGACCTCCTCCATCACGGCCTGGAGCTCCTCGCGCTCCCGGAACGCGTGGAACATCGGGGTGATCCCGCCGAGTTCGAGGGGGTAGGAGCCGAGGAACATCAGGTGGTTGAGGACCCGGTTCAGCTCCGCCAGCAGCGTCCTCGTCCAGACGGCGCGCTCCGGGACCTCCATGCCGAGCATCCGCTCGACGGCCATGACGACCCCGAGCTCGTTGGAGAACGCCGACAGCCAGTCGTGGCGGTTGGCGAGCATGATGATCTGCCGGTAGTCCCTCGCCTCGAAGAGCTTCTCGGCGCCACGGTGCATGTAGCCGATGACCGGCTCGGCCTGCTCGATCCGCTCGCCGTCCAGGACGAGCCGCAGCCGGAGCACACCGTGGGTGGAGGGGTGCTGCGGACCGATGTTCAGCACCATGTCGGTGCTCTCCGCCGCGCCGCCGATGCCGATCGTCGTCTCCGTCATGCGGGACAGTATCCCCCTTCACGATCCGGGACCCGCTGCCGCAGCCAGCCGAAGTCGCCCAGCCCGCCGCGCGCCGTGAGCTCGGCCGCCTCACCTGCCGAGGCGAGGGCCCGCACATAGCCGGCCGGGTCGGCCGACGCCCCGGCCAGCGGCGGGCGTTCACCGCTGATGCCCAGCTCCCGCAGCGCCGTCCGCTGGTCCAGGAGTTCGGCCCCGCCGCCCGCGGCGGCCGCGCACGCGTCCAGCGCCACGTGCGAGGTCAGGTCGCAGCTCCCGTCGGGCACGGGTGGCACCTCGCGGCCTCCCCTGAACCCCGTCAGCGTCCCGAACGGCGGTCTGGCCTCCCGTACATGGGCGTAGTCCACCGCCACGGCGGTGCCTCCGGCCAGCGAGGCGACGGCCCCGGCCCAGGCCTCGTCGCGCGGCCGGCCGATCTCCGCACGGTCCCCCGGCCGGGACAGCGGCCACCAGCGGCTCAGCCACCGGGCGTCCTCACCGGTCACCGGATCACCCAGCCGCTCGGCGCCGTCGGCCCGCCGTACGAGGACGTAGCGGGGCACTCCGTCCGCGTCGGCCTCGGCGATGTCCGTCGGGACGTTGTCCAGCCACTCGTTGGCGAACAGCAGCCCCCGTACGCCCCGGGGCGGTTCGGCGCACCACTCGACGGCCGGGTCCAGACCCGGCGGGCGCGGGGCGACCTCCACGGCGTACGCCCGCACGGTGAGGCCGGGAGCGAGGGACCCGTCCCGCAGCGCCGCCAGCACGCCGGTCAGCAGCTCGCCGCGGCCCGCTCCCACATCCACCAGCCCGACCGAGTCCGTCCCCAGCTCCCGTGCCGTCCCGGCCAGCAGCCGGGCTACGGCGGTGGCGAACAGGGGGGAGGCGTGCACCGAGGTGCGGAAATGGCCCGCGGGGCCCTCCGGGCGCCGGTAGAACCCCTCTTCCCCGTACAAAGCGGTCTCGGCGGCTTCGCGCCAGCGGCACCAGTCATACGTCACGTAGGCAAGTCTCCACCTTGGGGAGTACGGTCCCAGGACCCGGATCGGCCCTTCGGCTGACCCGGGCACCGATCAGCTGTCCCTACGCTGGGTAACGTGCAGCGCTTCTACGATTTCATCCGCAGACACCCGACGGGCGTCGACACCCTCTGGGCTGTCCTCCTCCTCGGGTTCTCCGGCGTGTCCATCGTGGCCGGACAGGTCGGCGGCGGCCGGGAGCGCATCGCCGCCGTGCCGATCGCCGTCGGGCTGTGCGCCGTGGTCGCGCTGCGCCGCCGCGCGCCGGAGAGGATGCTGCTGCTGGCGATCCTGATGGGGCTCGCCCAGCTGCTGTTCGGGGTGCGCCCCGGTGTGGCCGACTTCGCCATGCTGGTGATCACGTACACCGTGGCCACGGTGGGGGACCGCTGGGCGTCCAGGCTCGCCCTCGGATGCAGCCTGACCGCGGCCGGCCTGTCCCGGCTGCGGTGGCCCGACGAAGCCCCCGTGGGCGGCTGGGTGCAGACGGCCGGCTACGTCGTCATCATGACCGTGCCGTTCGTCCTGGCCTGGGTGCTCGGCGACTCGGTACGCACCCGGCGGGCCTACTTCAGCCAGCTGGAGGAGCGTGCCGCCCGGCTGGAGCGGGAGCGAGAGGCGCAGTCCAAGGTCGCCGTGGCTGCCGAGCGGGCCCGTATCGCCCGCGAACTGCACGACGTCGTCGCGCACAACGTCTCGGTGATGGTGGTCCAGGCCGACGGCGCGGCGTATGTCATGGACGCGTCTCCGGATCAGGCCCGGCAGGCCCTGGAGACCATCTCCGGCACCGGCCGCCAGGCGCTCGCCGAGATGCGGAGGCTGCTCGGAGTGCTCAGGACCGGCGACTCCCAGGAGGGCGGGGAGTACGTCCCCCAGCCCGACGTCGAGCAGATCGAGGAGCTCGTCGGCAAGGTGAGGGAGACCGGTCTCGCGGTGGACTTCAAGATCGAGGGCACTCCGCGCCCGCTGCCGAGCGGGGTCGAACTGACGGCGTACCGCATCGTCCAGGAGGCCCTCACCAACACCCGCAAGCACGGCGGCCCGGGCGCCGGAGCGAGCGTGCGGCTGGTCTACTTCGACGACGGGCTGGGCCTGCTGGTCGAGGACGACGGCCGCGGCGCCCCGCACGAGCTCTACGAGGACGGCGGGGCCGACGGCGCGGGGCAGGGAATGATCGGCATGCGCGAGCGGGTCGGCATGGTCGGCGGCACGCTGGACGCGGGCCCGCGCCAGGGCGGCGGCTTCCGGATCAGCGCCCTGCTTCCGCTCAAGCCGGCCAACCAGTGACAGAAGGACGGGACACCCCCATGGCGATCCGCGTAATGCTCGTCGACGACCAGGTGCTGCTGCGCACCGGTTTCCGGATGGTGCTCGCCGCCCAGCCGGACATGGAGGTCGTCGCGGAGGCGGGCGACGGCGCCGAGGCCATCGAGGTCCTGGGGGCGACCGCCGTCGACGTGGTGCTGATGGACGTGCGCATGCCCCGACTGGACGGTGTCGAGGCGACCCGGCGCATCTGCGCCCGGACCGATCCGCCCAAGGTGCTGATCCTGACCACGTTCGATCTCGACGAGTACGCGTTCTCCGGTCTGAAGGCGGGGGCCAGCGGCTTCATGCTCAAGGACGTGCCGCCCGGCGAACTGCTCTCCGCCATCCGGTCCGTGCACAGCGGCGACGCCGTCGTGGCCCCGTCCACGACCCGCAGGCTGCTCGACCGGTTCTCGCCCATGCTGCCGAGCGGCAAGAAGGAACCGCACCACAAGCACGTCGAGAAGCTGACCGAGCGCGAGCGCGAGGTGATGCTGCTGGTCGCCCAGGGCCTGTCGAACGGCGAGATCGCGGGGCGGCTGGTGCTGTCCGAGGCGACCGTCAAGACCCACGTCGGCCGCATCCTCACCAAGCTGGGACTCCGCGACCGCGTCCAGGTCGTCGTCCTCGCCTACGAGACGGGGCTCGTCAGGGCCGGTGGCGGAGCGGGCTGACCCGCGCCCCGTCCTTCGGCCCGCGTCCGGAGGGCGCCCCGGTCACCGCAGGACGCCCTCCAGGAAGTCGCTGCCCAGGCGGGCCACGACCGTCAGGTCCAGGGAGTGCAGGACGTAGCGGCCGCGCCGGCGGGTGGTGACCAGGCCGGCCTTCTTGAGCGCCGACAGATGGCGGGAGACCTCGGGCGGCGTGATCCCGAGCGAGTCGGCGAGTTCACCCGTGGTGCAGGGGGAACGGGCCAGGTTCCGGCTGATCCGCATCCGCACGGGGTGCGCCAGCGCCTCCAGCCGGCGCTGGAGCAGCTCGACGGAGGCGGGGGAGGGCAGCTCGGGGCGGTGGACCGGGTAGTGGATCACCGGGCGCCAGCCGGGGGCGTGCAGCACCATCAGGTGGGGCCAGCCGAAGCTGGTCGGGACGAGGGTGAGACCACTGCCCGCGGCGGATCCCGTGGCGTCGGTCCGGCCGGTGCTCAGCTTGTCGGCACTGATCCTGCCGGTCTCCTCGTCGAGCGACAGGGCCGCCGAGACCGCGCCCAGGGCCGCGCCGATGCCCTTGCGCCGCAGCAGCTCGGTCTTGTGCCGGGCGTCGGCGGCCAGCTGGACCTCGGCGCGCCGCCAGGTGTCGGCGAAGAAGGCCTGGTCGCAGTCCTCGAAGAGGCGCCGGACCCATGCGCGTACGGCGGTGGGGGCGGCCAGCAGCTGCCGGGTGAAGTCCAGCTGCCTCGGTCCCCGGGCCGTCGCCATCTCGAGCGCCCGGGCCCGTGTCCCGGCGTCGGTGAGCGGAGAGGGCGCCCCCGTGTCGTACAGATTCGAACAGGTGAACTCGAGGGCGGCCGAGACGAAGCGCTCGTCGTCGAGCCTGTCCAGGATGTCCAGGTCCTCGGCGAGTGTCGAGCCGGTCCTGCCGTCCCCGCCCCGGACGCCGGCGAACGGCATGAAGATGTCGGAGAAGGTGTTCCGCCACAGGAACTCCGCCTCGAGCAGCCGGTCCGCCAGGTCCGGCTCCAGGGCGGCGGAGGTAGCGGTCGTCCAGCCGTGCAGGCCGGGGTGGTGCCCGGGCTCGGAGAGCGCATGCAGGGCGAGCCCCAGCTCGGCGAGGGGGGAGGTCTCGAAAACTATGCGCTCGGGGGGCAGGCCCGCGATGTCGATGTGCACGCTCACCCCTCCATAGTGCGGGGTGCGGGGCCGGGGTCAGGCGCCGTTTGACGGTGGCCGTCAATCCGCGGGCGGACCCGCCGGGACGGGGTCACGCTGGATTCATGGACATCGTTCAGCAGCACATGCTCGACAGCTATCGCTCCGCGCAGCACGGTGAGGTGCCGCCCCCGCTGCCCGGCTCCCACGACCGTGAGGTCCTGCGCGGCATCCGCAGGCGCATCCGCGCCTGGACGGCCGCCCACCGGCCGCCGCTCGCCTGAGCCGCCGCCCCTTCCCGGCCGCTATCCCAGCCGCGCCACGAACTCGGCCACCGCCTCCGTCACGTCCCGGGCCGTCCACTCCAGCCCCGGCGCCGCCACCGTGACCTCGGTGAACGAGAGTCCGGGCGGGCCCGCCGGAGCCGCGAACCAGCGCCGGAAGAGGGTCACGCCCGTCTCCTCCGCAAGGCGCACCGACGCCTCGTCCAGCACCTCCGCGGTGTAGGGCAGCCAGACCTGGAACTGGTGGGTGTGCGGCGGTTCCGGGTGTACCCGGAACCACGGCACGGCGGAGTCGGTGAAGCCCTCCGCCAGCGCCTCGGCGACCACCTTCGCGTGCGCGACGTACGACGGCAGCCTGGGCAGCTCCCGCTCCAGGCCCAGCAGGGCGGAGAGGGCCGCCGGATACTGCTGGAAGACCTGGCCGCCGTACCGGTGGCGCCAGGTCCGCGCCTCCTCGACCAGCGACTCGGGGCCGGCGAGCACCGCTCCGGACAGCCCGTCCAGGGACTTGTAGAACGACACGTACACACTGTCGGCGAGCGCCGCGATCTCCGGCAGTCCACGCCCGAAGTGCGGCGTGCACTCCCAGAGGCGCGCCCCGTCGAGATGCACCACCGCGTCCCGCTCCCGGGCGGCCGCCACGACGGCCTCCAGCTCCTCCCAGGCGGGCAGGACGAAGCCGGCGTCGCGCAACGGCAGCTCCACCATCAGCGTGCCGAACGGTTCGGGGAAGTCCCGGATCTCGTCCGCCGTCGCCTGCCGGGGCGCGCTCGTGGGATGCACCGTGCGCAGGCCGCTCACCGCGGTCAGGGCGCCGCGTTCGTGCACCTCGGGGTGGGAGAGCGGGTGCAGCGCCACGGCCGGATCGCCCGTGCGCCCGGCCCAGCACCGCAACGCGACCTGCTGTGCCATCGTCCCGGTCGGGAAGAACGCGGCGGCCTCCATGCCGAGCAGATCCGCGGTGCGCCGCTCGACCTCGGCGACGACCCCGTCGCCGTACACGTCCGTCCACTCGCCCAGGTCGTGAACCGTGCCGGCGTCTGCGGCCAGGGCGGTGAGCCGCTCGGCCAGGGTGTGGTCCGCGGACGCCCGCGCCAGCGCCCTTCCGGACCGCCGCCATGCGGTCAGCCTGCGGTTCCGCTGCTCCTGCTCATCGGTGACTCCCATGGGACGATCATCACCCGGACCGCCGGCACCGCCCACCCCGGGTTCCCTGGTGGTGAGAAGTTATCCACAGGCTGTGGACAGTCTGGGGGTGTGGCGAAACGCTGGCGTAGCATGCAGAGGAATCGTCCGGTACCCCCCGCGGACTGGAACGGAAGGCCGTCGCCGCGTGAACGCATCAGTTTCCAAGGAATCCCTCGACGCGAGGGACCGCCCCGCCCGTCTCACCGTCGGTGTCGTCGGTGCGGGACGGGTCGGCCCCGCCCTCGCCGCCGCGCTGCAGCTCGCCGGGCACCGCCCGGTCGCGGTGTCGGGCGTCTCCGACGCATCCGTGCGGCGGGCCGCCGCACTGCTCCCCGACGTCCCCCTGGTCACACCTGCCGAGGTCCTGGCACGCGCCGAGCTCGTGCTGCTGACCGTCCCCGACGACGCGCTGCCCGGCCTGGTCGAAGGCCTCGCCGAGACCGGCGCCGTGCGGCCGGGCCAGCTCCTCGTCCACACCTCCGGGCGGTACGGGACGAAGGTGCTCGACCCCGCGCTGCGGGCCGGCGCCCTCCCGCTCGCCCTGCATCCGGCGATGACCTTCACCGGCAGCTCGGTCGACGTCCAGCGGCTGGCAGGCTGCTCCTTCGGGGTCACCGCCCCCGAGGAGCTCAGGCTCGCCGCCGAGGCGCTCGTCATCGAGATGGGCGGTGAGCCCGAGTGGATCGCCGAGGAGTCCAGGCCGCTCTACCACGCGGCACTCGCCCTCGGCGCGAACCACCTGGTCACGCTCGTCGCACAGTCCATGGAGCTGCTCGGCAAAGCAGGCGTCGGGGCGCCCGACCGGATGCTCGGGCCCCTGCTCGGAGCCGCGCTCGACAACGCCCTGCGCTCCGGCGACGCGGCGCTGACGGGCCCCGTCGCCCGGGGCGACGCGGGGACGGTGTCCGCCCACATCCGGGAGCTGCGCGCGCACGCGCCGCAGACGGTGGCCGGATATCTCGCCATGGCCCGCGCCACGGCCGACCGGGCGCTGGACCAAGGCCTGCTCAAGCCGGAGTTCGCGGAGGACCTCCTCGGCGTCCTGTCGGACACCGGCGCGGTGAACGGTACGAACGGAACACACGGCCCGGACGGTTCCGGACCGGGGGAGAAGCGATGACCACCGCACCCGCCGCCCTGCTGCGCTCCGCCGCGGAGCTGGACGCCCTCGGCCGGGCCTCCGGGGCACGCCGCGCCGTCGTGATGACGATGGGCGCACTCCACGACGGCCACGCCACCCTGATCCGCGCGGCACGGGCCGCCGCGGGGCCCGGCGGCCAGGTCGTGGTCACCGTCTTCGTCAACCCGCTCCAGTTCGGCGAGGCCGCCGACCTCGACCGCTACCCCCGCACCCTGGAGGCCGACCTCGCGGTCGCCTCGGAGGCCGGTGCCGACGCGGTCTTCGCTCCCGCCGTCGAGGAGGTCTACCCCGGCGGCGAGCCCCAGGTGAGGATCACCGCGGGCCCCATGGGCGAGCGGCTGGAAGGCTCCTCCCGGCCCGGGCACTTCGACGGCATGCTCACCGTCGTCGCCAAGCTCCTCCACCTCACCCGGCCGGACGCCGCGTTCTTCGGGCAGAAGGACGCCCAGCAGCTGGCCCTGGTCCGACGCATGGTGGGCGACCTCAACTTCGGCATCGACATCGTCGCGGTACCGACCGTCCGCGACCCCGACGGCCTCGCGCTCTCCAGCCGGAACCGCTTCCTCTCCGCAGAGGAGAGGCACACCGCGCTGGCCCTGCCCAGGGCCCTGTTCGCCGCCCGCGACCGGCTGGCCGCCCAGCAGGCGCTGCACGCCCGCGCCCGGACGGCCCCGGAGCACGAGGGCCGGGCCGCCGAGCTCACCCGGCTCGGAGAGACCCGCGCGGCCGCCGACACCGAGGCCGTAGCGCTGGCCCGGCCGACCGTCGCACCCTCCGCCGTGCTGGCCGCCGCCCGCGCCGTCCTGGACGAGGCGGCCGGGGAACCCGTGCCGCTCACCCTGGACTACGTGGCGCTCGTGGACCCGGCGGACTTCACCGAGGTCCCCGACGGCCGCGTGAGCGGCGAGGCGGTCCTCGCCGTCGCGGCACGGGTGGGAGCCACCCGCCTGATCGACAACATCCCGCTGACCCTCGGAGCCCTCACGTGACCGGAATACGGCTGACCGCCCCCGCCCCCGGCTGGGCCATCGACGCGGACGTCGTCGTGGTCGGCTCGGGCGTGGCCGGTCTCACCACCGCGCTGCGCTGCGCCGCGGCCGGTCTCGCGACCGTGGTCGTCACCAAGGCCCGCCTCGACGACGGCTCCACCCGCTGGGCGCAGGGCGGCATCGCCGCGGCGCTCGGCGAGGGCGACACCCCCGAACAGCACCTCGACGACACCCTGGTCGCCGGGGTCGGGCTGTGCGACGAGGCGGCGGTGCGTGCCCTGGTCACCGAGGGCCCCGACGCCGTGCGCCGGCTGATCGACACCGGCGCGCACTTCGACACCACCGACACCGGTGCGATCGCGCTGACCCGCGAGGGCGGCCACCACCGCCGCCGCATCGCGCACGCGGGCGGCGATGCGACGGGCGCCGAGATCTCACGCGCCCTGGTCGAGGCGGTCCGCTCGGCAGCCCTGCGCATCATCGAGAACGCGCTGGTCCTGGATCTGCTCACGGACGGCGAGGGCCGGGCCGAGGGCGTCACCCTGCACGTCATGGGCGAGGGCCAGCACGACGGCGTCGGCGCCGTCCACGCCCCCGCGGTCGTGCTCGCCACCGGCGGCATGGGCCAGGTCTTCTCCGCCACCACCAACCCGCCGGTCTCCACGGGCGACGGAGTGGCGCTCGCGCTGCGGGCGGGCGCGGAGGTGTCCGACCTCGAATTCGTCCAGTTCCATCCGACCGTCCTGTTTCTCGGCGCCGACTCCGAGGGCCAGCAGCCGCTGGTCTCCGAAGCGGTACGGGGCGAGGGCGCCCATCTCGTCGACGCGTCCGGCACCCGCTTCATGCTCGGGCAGCACGAGCTCGCCGAGCTGGCGCCCCGCGACATCGTCGCCAAGGCCATCACCCGCCAGATGCACCTCCAGGGCACCGAGCACATGTATCTCGACGGCCGGCACTTCGGCGCCGAGATGTGGGAGCAGCGCTTCCCGACGATCCTCGCGGCCTGCCGGACCCACGGCATCGACCCCGTCACACAGCCCATCCCGGTGGCCCCCGCCGCGCACTACGCCTCGGGCGGCGTGCGTACGGACCTGTCGGGCCGTACGACGGTGCCCGGCCTGTACGCCTGCGGAGAGGTCGCCTGCACGGGTGTGCACGGCGCGAACCGCCTGGCGTCCAACTCCCTCCTGGAGGGCCTGGTCTTCGCCGAGCGCATCGCGGCCGACATCATCGGCACCACGGGCGGGACCGGCGCCCCCTCCGGGGCCACGCCCCGGAGCAGCCGCCCCGTGGTCGACCCCGCCGGGACCCACACCGTCCCGCTCCTCACCGCGGAGTCCCGGACCGCGATCCAGCGGATCATGACCAGGGGCGCCGGGGTCGTCCGCTCCGCCGACAGCCTCGCCGCCGCGGCCGAGGAGCTGGACGCGCTCCGCCAGGCCGCCGCCGCCGAGGAGGACGGCCCCAAGGACGCCGTACCGGGGGTCGAGGCGTGGGAGGCCACCAACCTGCTCCTCGTCTCCAGGGTCCTGGTCGCCGCCGCCCGGGAGCGCGAGGAGACCCGGGGCTGCCACTGGCGCGAGGACCGGCCCGACCGCGACGACGCGGCCTGGCGCCGCCACCTCGTCGTACGCATCACCGCGGACCGGCAGCCCGTCGTCCGCACGACGGACAGTGCCGCGTTCCCGCCCGTACGCCCCGGAGGCCCTGGGGACCCCGCGGGCACAGCACCGCCCACCAGCCTTCGCACCGACCCCGCCGACGCCCCCGAGGAGCCGTAACCGTGAGCACGCCCGAAGAGAATCCGCGCCCCACACCTGTGGACGTCCCGCTGATCCACATCGGCGCACCCGCCGCGTCCGGGGGCTGCGGCGACGGCTGCGGCTGCGGTGACGGCTACGACCCCGACGGTCTGGAGTGCGGCCTCGACCCCGCCCTCGCCCGGCTCCTGGCCGAGGCCGGACTGGACCCGGTCCAGGTCGAGGACATCGCCCACGTCGCGATCGAGGAGGACCTCGACGGGGGCGAGGACGTCACCACCGTGGCGACCGTCCCCGAGGACTCCGTCGCCACCGGCGACTTCATTGCGCGTGAGGCGGGCGTCGTCGCCGGTCTGCGCGTCGCGGAGGCGGTCCTGTCCATCGTCTGTACCGACGAGTTCGAGGTCGAGCGCCACGTCGAGGACGGTGACCGTGTCGCCCCCGGCCAGAAGCTCCTCACCGTCACCACCCGCACGCGTGACCTGCTCACCGGTGAGCGCAGTGCGCTCAACCTGCTCTGCCGGCTCTCCGGCATCGCGACCGCGACCCGCGCCTGGGCCGACGTGCTCGAAGGAACCAAGGCGTCGGTCCGCGACACCCGTAAGACCACCCCGGGGCTGCGCGCGCTGGAGAAGTACGCGGTGCGCTGCGGCGGCGGGGTCAACCACCGGATGTCGCTCGTGGACGCGGCGCTGGTCAAGGACAACCACGTGATCGCGGCCGGTGGCGTGGCCGAGGCGTTCCAGCGGGTCAGGAAGGCGTTCCCCGAGCTCGCGATCGAGGTCGAGGTCGACACCCTGGAGCAGGTGCGCGAGGTGCTCGACGCGGGCGCCGACCTGATCCTCCTGGACAACTTCACCCCGACGGCGACCGCCGAGGCGGTCGCCCTCGTCGGCGGCCGTGCGGTGCTGGAGTCCTCGGGCCGGCTCACCCTCGACACCGCCCGCGCCTACGCCGAGGCAGGCGTCGACTACCTGGCCGTCGGCGCGCTCACGCACTCCTCGCCGATCCTCGACATCGGCCTGGACTTCCGCGACGCGGCGCCGACCGACGGGGCCGACGCCTGATGCTGCTCACCATCGACGTCGGCAACTCGCACACGGTCCTCGGCCTCTTCGACGGGGAGGAGATCGTCGAGCACTGGCGGATCTCCACCGACTCCCGCCGCACCGCCGACGAGCTCGCCGTGCTGCTCCAGGGCCTGATGGGCATGCACCCGCTGCTCGGCGTCGAGCTCGGCGACGGGATCGAGGGCATCGCGATCTGCTCGACCGTCCCGGCCGTCCTGCACGAGCTCCGCGAGGTGACCCGCCGCTACTACGGCGATGTGCCCGCGGTCCTGGTGGAACCGGGCGTCAAGACGGGTGTGCCGGTCCTGATGGACAACCCGAAGGAGGTCGGCGCGGACCGCATCGTCAACGCGGTCGCCGCCGTCGAGCTCTACGGCGGCCCGGCCATCGTCGTCGACCTGGGCACGGCCACCACGTTCGACGCGGTGTCGGCGCGCGGCGAGTACGCGGGCGGGGTGATCGCGCCCGGCATCGAGATCTCGGTGGAGGCCCTCGGGGCGAAGGGGGCGCAGCTCCGCAAGATCGAGCTCGCGAGGCCCCGGAGCGTGATCGGCAAGAACACCGTCGAGGCCATGCAGTCCGGCATCGTGTACGGCTTCGCCGGCCAGATCGACGGTGTGGTCGAGCGGATGAAGAAGGAGCTGGCGGCCGACCCCGACGAGGTGACCGTCATCGCGACCGGCGGCCTTGCTCCGATGGTGTTGAAGGACTCCTCCGTCATCGACGAGCACGAACCCTGGCTGACGCTCATCGGGCTGCGCCTCGTGTACGAGCGCAACATCGCCCGGATGTAGGACGCCCCCGGTCACCTGCGGGAACGACCCGGCGGCGCGGCGCCCGACGCCGCGCCGCCGAGCGGTTAGTTAAACGGATTTTGTCCCTTTAGCACGTATTGTCGCGTCATGCCCACGCCCTATGGATCACGCGGCGGCATGGCGTTCAGTGCGGACGAGCTCCGGGTGCTCCGACGTGCTCTCGCCAACGCCCTCCACCCCACGCCCCTGCCGGAAGAGGATGTCCAGGACTGCCTGCGGCTCGCCGGCGCGGTGGACGAGGTGGTGAGCGAGGCGGGCCGGCTGCGCGCCTTCCTCCTCGCCGACCTCGCCCGCTACCGCGACGCCCTCCCCGGCTCGCTCAGCGGCTACCTGGAAATGCTCCAGGACGCCCTCGCGGCCGGTTACGACCCCCGCCCCGACGACCTCGCGGCTCTGCGCGCCCTGCGGGGCGGGCCGGTCGCGGCGGCCCTCCTGGAGCGGTGCCAGGTGCTCGCCGAGCGCTCGGTGCGGGCGCGCCTCGCCGGTCGCGCGGTGCCCGCCGCGGCCCCGGCGCCGCGCAGTCGGCTGCTGGCCCTTCCCGGCGGCCTCGCGGCGGCCAAGGAGCCCGAGCGGCCCCGGACCCCGTCGCGGCCCGCCGAGCCGGCCCGTCCGGCGGCGCCGGGCGAGCGTCCCATGCCCAAGCCGTCCGAGGTCTTCCCGCCGCGTCGGCGTCCGGCACCCGCTCCCCCGCCGGAGGAGCGCGCGGTGTCCTGACGGGCCGGAGCGTCCGTGCGGGGTGCCGGGAGTGGCCGGAATGCCGGGCTCGCTACCCTGGACGGCATGGACTACGTATCCGCGCTCGTTCCCCCCGTGGTGATGGCCGTCTTCTTCATCGGCCTCGTCAGGACGATCATCAAGAGCCAGGGTGGCCCGAACAAGGCCAAGGAGGACGCCGCCGTGGACGCGGCGCTCGCCCGCGCCGAGGCGGCCAAGCAGGCTCCGCGGCCCGGGAGCGTCTGACCCGGACCTCAGTACGAAGGGCGCACGGCTCCTCCCGAGCCGTGCGCCCTTTTGCCGTTCCAGAATTATCCCATTCCAGACATCTAGCACTAAGGTGATGCCGTGCCTCGCCAATTGGGAGAGCTGGAAGACACCGTGATGACGCGGGTCTGGCAATGGAACCGCCCGGTCACCGTGCGGGAAGTTCTCGAGGACCTTCAACAGGAACGGTCCATCGCGTACACGACCGTCATGACGGTAATGGACAATCTCCATCAGAAGGGCTGGGTCCGCCGGGAAGTGGACGGCCGGGCATATCGATATACGGCGGTCTCCACCCGCGCCGCATACTCGGCCGCACTGATGAACGAAGCCTGGTCGCAGAGCGACAACCCGGCGGCCGCGCTGGTCGCCTTCTTCGGCATGATGTCCGCGGAGCAGCGCGAAGCCCTCCGCGATGCGATCCGTGTCGTGGCGCCCACCTTCCCCGAACCGTCGGAGAGCCGGCCCGACGCCGGGGCCGCAGCCGATGAAGCGTCGCCGGAGAGCGGGCGATAGCGTCGGGGGATGTCCTCAGAGCAGTCGAAAGCCGAGCACCGCCCCGAGCCGCAAACCGGAGCTGATACCGGGACCGAAACCGGATCTCGCGCAGATCTTCATACCGGCCCGTCGGTAAATAAGCCGGCCATCACCGTCCGCCGTGCCAGGACCAGCGATGTGGCGTCCGTCCGCGGGCTCCTTGACGGCTACGTCTCCCAAGGCATCCTGCTCGACAAAGCAACGGTGACGCTTTACGAGGACATCCAGGAGTTCTGGGTCGCCGAACGCGACGAGGACGCCCGGGTCATCGGCTGCGGAGCACTCCACGTGATGTGGGAGGACCTCGCCGAAGTCCGCACTCTCGCCGTCGACCACTCCATCAAGGGCGCGGGGGTCGGGCATCAGGTCCTGGACAAGCTCTTGCAGACGGCGGGCTGGCTCGGTGTCCGCCGCGTTTTCTGCCTCACCTTCGAAGTCGACTTCTTCGCGGCGCACGGCTTCACCGAGATCGGAGAGACGCCGGTCGACGGAGATGTCTACAGCGAGCTGCTGCGTTCCTATGACGAGGGTGTCGCCGAGTTCCTGGG
Source organism: Streptomyces sp. NPDC057287 (assembly GCF_042667905.1). Lineage (NCBI taxonomy): Bacteria > Bacillati > Actinomycetota > Actinomycetes > Kitasatosporales > Streptomycetaceae > Streptomyces > Streptomyces sp. NPDC057287. The sequence continues at coordinate 108,644 of NZ_JBHUYV010000022.1, forward strand.
TCTCGAACGAGTGAAGCCGAACACCTTGGGCAACAGCCGGATGCTTCTGCACCTGTGAACGGCGGAACATGCCGGAACCCTATGTCCGAATCGCGCATGTTTCCCGCGTTCTTGCGCTCCTGAACCTCTCCCAGGGGTTTGTGTTTTCCGGGGAAAAGCGGTTTCCTTTCCGCGTACTGAATTTTTCGATGAAAGGAAATCCGGTGGCACAGAAGGTTCAGGTCCTTCTTGTTGATGACCTCGACGGTGGCGAGGCGGACGAGACCGTCACGTTCGCTCTGGATGGCAAGACGTACGAGATCGACCTCACCACGTCCAACGCGGACAAGCTCCGTGGTCTTCTCGAGCCGTACGCCAAGAGTGGACGCCGTACCGGCGGCCGCGCCGCGACCGGCCGTGGCAAGGGCCGCGCCGCCGTTGCCGGTGGCAACAAGGACACCGCCGAGATCCGTCGGTGGGCGCGCGAGAACGGCCACAACGTGAATGACCGCGGGCGCGTTCCCGCCGAGATCCGTGAGGCTTACGAGAAGGCCAACGGCTGACCTGTCGGCCGATGGGCCCACAGGTTTTTCCGGGCATGCGCGAGCCTGGCCCGGTGGCATTCCGTCGCCGCCGCGTCCACGAGTCGTACGAGATCGGGAGCATCCCCACCCCTGCTCCCGAGGCTGCCGAGGGCCGGGAGCGAGGTTTCCACCTCCCGGCGCGATCCGGGGGGCCGCAGCCAGAACGCGGCCCCCGGCGAGCCGGACACTCCGCCCGGCGGCGCCGGGGCCGTGATGTGCCCGCCGACGCCGACGGCGGTCAGGTCGAGAGCGATCCCGCCCCACTCCAGCCAGTCGAGCAGGCCGGGCAGCTCGTCCGCGCCGCCCGCGGCCACCAGTAACCGCATCCGCTGCCCCGTCACCGCCACCGGGCCGGTGCGTCCGACCTTGCGCAGCGCCGCGTGACCTGCCGCGGCCGGCAGCTCCAGCACGTCGAACCGCAGCCCCGTCAGCAGTCGCACGGGCGAGGTGCCCGTCGTGGCCCAGTCCAGTTCGTGGGCGTACCACCGCGCCCATGCGTCGGATTCCGGCGACGAGCGGGGAGGCGGGACGAGGGAAGCCATGTCCGATGAACCGCCGGATCGGCTCCGGGGTTACGCCCCGTCCAGGACCGATCGCTCAGCGTGTCCACGCCGGGGGCGTGCGGAAGCATCCGCCGGCACGAAGTTGTTCGCCCGTAGCGGAGGAAACGGGGGTGCGCCGCATGGACTGTCAGTGAGTGCGGGTAAGACATCCCTAGTGGGAAGGGGCGACACGCGGGCAAAAACGTCTCACGTTCGCCATCGGCGTACTGGCGAAAGGGCTATCTGCCTGGCCTGCGGGAACATCGTCTCGCACCATCGGGTTGGAGCAGTTGTCGGCGTTCGGGGCGGGGGATCCGCCAGGCAGCAGGGCCGGGTGTCGGCAGTTGAAATGAGCGGTCCCCGCTTGCGGGACTAAGCTGCGGAAGGACAGGGAGGGGACCTACCCCTTACTGCCTGACCGCTCTGAGGAGCGATTAACGATGTTCGAGAGGTTCACCGACCGCGCGCGGCGGGTTGTCGTCCTGGCTCAGGAAGAAGCCCGGATGCTCAACCACAACTACATCGGCACCGAGCACATCCTCCTGGGCCTGATCCACGAGGGTGAGGGTGTCGCCGCTAAGGCCCTGGAGAGCCTCGGGATTTCGCTCGAGGCGGTCCGCCAGCAGGTGGAGGAGATCATCGGTCAGGGCCAGCAGGCCCCGTCCGGGCACATCCCCTTCACTCCCCGGGCGAAGAAGGTCCTGGAGCTGTCGCTCCGTGAGGCCCTTCAGCTCGGCCACAACTACATCGGCACCGAGCACATCCTGCTCGGTCTGATCCGCGAGGGCGAGGGTGTCGCAGCCCAGGTCCTCGTGAAGCTGGGCGCCGACCTGAACCGGGTGCGGCAGCAGGTCATCCAGCTGCTCTCCGGGTACTCGGGAGGCAAGGAGGCGGCCACCGCAGGCGGCCCCGCGGAGGGCACGCCCTCCACGTCCCTGGTGCTCGACCAGTTCGGCCGGAATCTCACCCAGGCCGCTCGTGAGTCCAAGCTCGACCCGGTCATCGGGCGCGAGAAGGAGATCGAGCGGGTCATGCAGGTGCTGTCCCGCCGTACGAAGAACAACCCGGTCCTCATCGGCGAGCCCGGCGTCGGCAAGACGGCGGTCGTCGAGGGCCTGGCGCAGGCCATCGTCAAGGGCGAGGTGCCCGAGACCCTCAAGGACAAGCACCTCTACACCCTGGACCTCGGCGCCCTGGTGGCGGGTTCCCGCTACCGAGGTGACTTCGAGGAGCGGCTGAAGAAGGTCCTCAAGGAGATCCGCACCCGCGGCGACATCATCCTGTTCATCGACGAGCTCCACACCCTGGTGGGTGCGGGTGCCGCCGAGGGCGCGATCGACGCGGCGAGCATCCTCAAGCCCATGCTGGCGCGAGGCGAGCTCCAGACCATCGGTGCCACGACGCTCGACGAGTACCGCAAGCACCTGGAGAAGGACGCCGCGCTCGAGCGCCGCTTCCAGCCCATCCAGGTCGCGGAGCCGTCGCTGCCGCACACCATCGAGATCCTCAAGGGCCTGCGCGACCGTTACGAGGCCCACCACAGGGTCTCCATCACGGACGAGGCGCTGGTCCAGGCCGCCACCCTGGCCGACCGCTACATCTCGGACCGCTTCCTGCCGGACAAGGCGATCGACCTGATCGACGAGGCCGGTTCCCGGATGCGCATCCGCCGGATGACCGCGCCGCCGGACCTCCGCGAGTTCGACGAGAAGATCGCGGGTGTCCGCCGCGACAAGGAGTCGGCGATCGACTCCCAGGACTTCGAGAAGGCGGCTTCGCTCCGTGACAAGGAGAAGCAGCTGCTGGCGGCGAAGGCCAAGCGGGAGAAGGAGTGGAAGGCCGGCGACATGGACGTCGTGGCCGAGGTCGACGGCGAGCTCATCGCCGAGGTCCTGGCCACCGCCACCGGTATCCCGGTCTTCAAGCTGACCGAGGAGGAGTCCTCGCGTCTGCTGCGCATGGAGGACGAGCTCCACAAGCGCGTCATCGGCCAGAAGGACGCCATCAAGGCCCTCTCGCAGGCGATCCGCCGTACGCGAGCCGGCCTGAAGGACCCGAAGCGCCCCGGTGGCTCGTTCATCTTCGCCGGCCCGTCCGGTGTCGGTAAGACGGAGCTCTCCAAGACGCTCGCCGAATTCCTCTTCGGTGACGAGGACGCGCTGATCTCCCTCGACATGTCGGAGTTCAGCGAGAAGCACACGGTTTCCCGCCTCTTCGGTTCGCCCCCCGGCTACGTGGGCTACGAAGAGGGTGGCCAGCTCACCGAGAAGGTGCGCCGCAAGCCGTTCTCCGTCGTCCTCTTCGACGAGGTCGAGAAGGCCCACCCCGATATCTTCAATTCCCTGCTCCAGATTCTGGAGGACGGTCGTCTGACCGACTCCCAGGGCCGGGTCGTGGACTTCAAGAACACGGTCATCATCATGACGACCAACCTCGGGACCCGGGACATCTCGAAGGGCTTCAACCTGGGCTTCGCCGCCCAGGGCGACGTCAAGACGAACTACGAGCGGATGAAGGTCAAGGTCAACGAAGAGCTCAAGCAGCACTTCCGGCCCGAGTTCCTCAACCGTGTCGACGACACGGTCGTCTTCCACCAGCTCACCGAGGAAGACATCATCCAGATCGTCGACCTGATGGTCGACAAGGTGGACGAGCGCCTCAAGGACCGCGACATGGGCATCGAGCTCAGTGCCGAGGCCAAGTCGCTCCTGGCGAAGAAGGGCTACGACCCCGTGATGGGCGCCCGGCCGCTGCGCCGGACGATCCAGCGCGAGATCGAGGACATCCTCTCCGAGAAGATCCTCTTCGGTGAGCTGCGTCCCGGTCACATCGTGGTCGTGGGCACCGAGGGTGAAGGGGACGAGAAGAAGTTCTCGTTCCGTGGCGAGGAGAAGTCGGCACTGCCCGACGTCCCGCCGATCGAGCAGGCAGCGGGCGGCGGCCCGAACCTGACGAAGGACGCGTAGGGCGCCCAGCGCCTGAGCGTCGAAGGGGCTGCCCCGGACCGGTTCCCGGTCCGGGGCAGCCCCTTTTCCCGTTCCGCCGGGTGATGGCCCGCCGGGTGATGGCCCGGCACCTGCTCGACGCATCGTCGTGCCCGCCCTGCTGCCCGGAAGCCGGTCAGGTCCGGCCGGTGGGGTCCGTAGCGGGGCCGGCTGCGGGGGAGCGTGCACAGGTGAAGGTGCGGGTCGGCGCTCCGCGCACCGGCCCGCACGACGATGCGCCTGGGAGGGGAACCGGCGCCACGAGACGCCCTGCGGCGCGGCCCGGCCTCACCGTGTCGGGCGACCTCTCCCACCGGCATCACCGCGTACGGGCGTCCCTCCGCACCTGCACGGGCGCCCCCTTGCACGGCCGTCCCTCTGTACGAACGCCCCTCTGTACGGGCGTCTCCCTTGGACGGGCGCCCCTCTGTACCGGCGCTCCCCACCCCCGCAGGAGGGCCCGGCTCCTCCGTATCGGCAGCGCACCCGCAATCGGCAGCATCCCCGTCCAGGTGGCGCTCGCGGATGGTCGGCCGGTGGGGTGCCGGTGTCCCTAGGCGGCGCGGTCCGGGGCACCCGGGGCGCCGGGCTACCGCGTGCGGCACTTCCCGCGTGCGGCACTTCCCTGCGGAGATGGGCCCGCTGGAGGGCCAGGACGCCGGCCGGGGCAGCAGTGGCGCGCAACGGTCCGCCGCAGAGCCGTGCGGCCGGCCGGGACGGCCCCGGCGCGCAGCGGTCCGCCGGTTTCCGGCGGTGCCGTCAGGCCGCAGGGCCGAAGGTCCCGAAACGGGCAGGCTTCCGGCCCACCGGCGGTGACAAGGCGCACAGGCCCTTTCAGGCCTACTAGGCACGTTAGGAGTGCCGGAGGTGACCGGTACAGGGACCTTCGGCCTGCTTCAGGTGAGCCCTTCGGTGTTTGGGGCGTTATGCCCACATTGTGAGGCCGTGTCCAGGAAGGATGGTTTTGGAACTGGGGCTAAACCTGCATCGCGAAAATAATCCGGAAGATCGTCCGGTGTCGTCCGGGCGGTGGCCCGCGATGAATTCCCACCCCTTCAACTACGGCTTTTGATCGTAGATGGGGTGTTTGAGTGTTGCCCGGGGTGCGGGTTACCAAGGTGGAGCAAGCCCGGTCGAGCACCGGGTCCAGTCACCCCGGAGGTTCACACCGCATGTCGAAGCGCGTTACGTTCCAGCACTCCCGCCGCCCGTCCGTGTCCCGCGTCAGTGGCGCCGTCGTGGCCGCCGGCCTGGGTGCATCGATGGTGTTCGGCGCGGGCGCGGCGTTCGCGTCCGGCACGACGGGCACCGCGGACACCGCGGCCCTCGCCGGCGCGGCCACCGCCAACTCCGTCGCCAAGCAGGCGACCGCCCAGAGCAAGGCCGCCGCCACGGCGAAGGCCGACAAGGCCGAGAAGGCCGACGCCAAGAAGAAGGCGGCCGCCAAGAAGAAGGCCGCGGCCAAGAAGAAGGCCGGCTCGTGGGAGACCCCGGTCAACCACTACGAGCTGAGCGCCACCTACGGCACCGGCGGCGACCGCTGGGCCCACAAGCACTCCGGCCAGGACTTCGCCGTGCCGATCGGCACCAAGGTCGAGGCCGCGCACACCGGCCGGGTCGTCAAGGCGGGCCCGAACGGCGGCGGCGACGGTCCCGCGTACGGCAACGCCATCGTGATCAAGCACGCCAACGGCAAGTACTCGCAGTACGCGCACCTGTCGCAGATCGACGTCAAGATCGGCGACCGCGTGAAGACGGGCGACAAGATCGCCCTGTCCGGCAACACCGGAAACTCCAGCGGCCCGCACCTGCACTTCGAGATCCGGACCTCGCCGAACTACGGTTCCGCGCTGGACCCGGTCTCGTACCTGAAGACCGTGCACGTCAAGGTCTGACGCACCCACCCCGCAGCCGCTAGGCGGCTGCGGCCCCCGGGTCGTGGGCCCGGGTCACCAGCTCGATGGCGACCTCGAGAGCAGCCTTGCGCTTCTCCTCGGGGTCGCCTTCGGCGTCTCTGAGGGCCATCATCCCGGCGTGCATCGTGAAGAGGGCGCTGAAGCACCGCACCTGGTCGGTGAGCGGGGCGTCGGGATCCTTGATCAGGTCGACCAGGGCGATGACCCGGTGCTTGATGGTGTGGCCGATGCTCAGCTCCCGCACCGTCGCCTGGTTCTCCTGCATGAAGACGAAGAGCGGCTCGGCGGCCTTGAGCGCCTCGCTGTAGCGCACGAGGATCTCGACCTTCGTCTCCAGGGTGCGCGGCTGCCCCTCGCCCCACTCCAGGAGGGCCTCGACGGGCCGGTTCAGGTCCTCGAAGATGCTGACGAGGATGTCTTCCTTGGTCTTGAAGTGGTAGTACAGCGCCGCCTTGGTGACCTCTAGCTGCTCGGCGATCTCGCGGAGCGAGGTCTTCTCGTACCCCTGCTCCGCGAAGAGCTCCAGGGCGACGTCCTGAATGCGCTGGCGGGTGTTGCCCCGGCGCGGCTGCGGCGTGCTGCCCATGCGACTCTCCAAAGAACTTACTTGACGCCCGGCTAGTTACGGGTCTACTTTCCTCAGTGTAGCCAACTAGCCGGGCGGCAAGTAAGTGCCTGCTCGGTGGCAGACCAGGCATTCAGGGGATCAGGGGAGCACGGGCATGACGGAACTGAAGAAGGCGGCGGCCCCGTCGGCCGAGCCACAGGCGCGCAGCGTCAGGGTGGTGGTACTCGCCCTGATGATCACGATGCTGCTGGCCATGCTCGACAACCTGATCGTCGGCACCGCGATGCCGACGATCGTCGGCGATCTGGGCGGCATGGAACATCTGTCCTGGGTGGTGACGGCCTACACCCTGGCCACCGCGGCCTCCACCCCCATCTGGGGCAAGCTCGGCGACCTGTACGGGCGCAAGGGCATCTTCCTCACGTCCATCGTGATCTTCCTGGTCGGCTCGGTGCTGAGCGGCATGGCCCAGGACATGAGCCAGCTGATCGGCTTCCGCGCGGTCCAGGGCCTCGGCGCGGGCGGTCTGATGGTCGGCGTCATGGCGATCCTCGGCGACCTGGTGCCTCCCCGGGAGCGTGGCAAGTACCAGGGCATGATGGCCGGAGTCATGGCGATCGCCATGATCGGCGGGCCGCTGGTCGGCGGCGTGATCACCGACCACCTCGGGTGGCGCTGGAGCTTCTACATCAACCTCCCGCTCGGCGCGATCGCGCTGGCCATGGTCACAGCGGTGCTGCACCTGCCCCGCAAGGAGCGGTCGACGGCCAAGGTCGACTACCTGGGCGCAGCCCTCCTCACCGTGGGCATCACCGCCATCGTCCTGGTCACCACCTGGGGCGGTACGGAGTACGCCTGGGGCTCGGCCGTGATCATGGAGCTCATCGCGCTCGGCGTGGCCGCGCTCGTCGGCTTCCTCTTCGTCGAGACGAAGGCCGCCGAGCCGATCATGCCGCTGCACATCTTCCGCAGCCGCAACTTCAGCCTCATGTCCGTGATCGGCTTCATGGCCGGCTTCGTGATGTTCGGGGCGGTGCTCTTCCTCCCGCTGTACCAGCAGACGGTTCAGGGGGCGAACGCGACCAACTCCGGGCTGCTGCTCCTGCCGATGCTCCTGTCGATGATGATCGTCTCGCTGGTCGCGGGCCGGATCACCACGAGCACCGGCAAGTACAAGGTCTTCCCGATCGTGGGCAGCGTCCTGATGGTCACCGGCCTGTTCCTCCTCTCCACGATGGACACCGGCACGACGCGCTTCACCTCCGGCATCTACATGGCGGTGCTCGGAGCGGGCATGGGCTTCCTGATGCAGATCACGATGCTCGTCGCGCAGAACAGCGTCGAACTCAAGGACATGGGTGTCGCCTCGTCCGCGACCACCCTCTTCCGTACGCTCGGCAGCTCCTTCGGAGTCGCGATCATGGGAGCCCTGTTCACCGGGCGGGTGCAGGACGAGATGGCGGCCCGCGGAGGCGGCGGGGCGACCGAGAGGTCGGCGCAGCTGGACGACGCGAGCCTGCGGCAGCTGCCCGACGCGATGCGTGACGCCTACGAGTACGCCGTGGCCTCGGGGACGCACATCGCCTTCCTGGTGGGCGGCTCGGTCGCCGTGGTGGCCCTGCTGGCGGCGCTGTTCGTGAAGGAGGTCCCGCTGCGGGGCACGGTGAAGCCGGAGGCCGGCCCCGACTCCGGCGGAACCGCGCCCGCCGTCACACCGGCGGCGAAGAAGTCGCAGACCGTCTGAGTACGGCCCTGACGCGGAGACGGGCCCCGGAGACACCATGTCTCCGGGGCCCGTCTCCTCTGCCCCGGTCCGGTCACTCCTGCCGCAGCACGGGGAAGCTTCCGGTGTTCGTCGGCGCGTGCTCGGGCAGCCACAGCACCGCGACCGCCCCGCCCGTGCCGTCGGTGCCCCCGGCGGGCCCCGCGTTGCGGAACGTCAGCCGGGCCCCCAGGACCCGCGCCTGACCCGCGGCGATGGTCAGCCCCAGGCCGTGGCCGCGTCCGGACCTGTCGCTGCTCCCGGTACGGAACCGGCTCGGCCCCTCCCGCAGCAGCGCCTCGGGGAAACCGGGTCCGTGATCGCGGACCCGCAGCACCCTGCCCTCGACCGTGACCTCGACCGGGCCCGCCCCGTGCTTGGCGGCGTTCCCCAGCAGATTGCCCAGGATGCGCTCCAGCCGCCGCGGATCCGTGGACACCCAGGACTCGTGCACCACCCGCACCGTGATCTCCGGATCCAGCAGCCGCACCCGGCGGTCCACGAACTCGCCCAGGGGCAGCTCCTGCAGCTCGGCCCGCTCCGAGGCGCTGTCCAGCCGGGCCACCTCCAGGACGTCCTCGACCAGGGTCCGCATCGCCTGGGCCCGGTCCCGTACGAGCTCCGTGGGCCGGCCGGGGGGCAGCAGCTCGGCCGCGGTGAGCAGTCCGGTCACCGGGGTGCGCAGCTCGTGGGCGATGTCCGCGGTGACCCGGCGCTCCGCCTCGATCCGTTCGTTCAGCGCGTCCGTGAGGGCGTCCACGGCCCGGGCCAGCTCGTCGGTCTCGTCCCGTACGACACCGCCGACGGCCTCCCGCACGCGTACCTCGGTGTTGCCCTGGGCGACCTTCCCGGCGGCGGCCGCCGCCTTGCGCAGTCTCCGGGACAGCTGGCCGCCGATCAGCACCCCCAGCGCGCAGCCGCCGAAGACGACCGAGACCGACCCGATGACCAGGGCACGGTCGAGGTCGCCCATGATCGTGGCGCTGCGGTCGGCGAAGCGGGTGTGCAGGGACAGTACGTCGCCGTTGGCCAGCGGCACGGCCGCCCAGACGTCGGGCACCCCGTCGTCGTACTCGTCGACATGGGTGGCCCGCCGGTTGTCCCGTATCTGGTCCCGCAGGCTCTTCGGCAACGACGGGTCGTTGATCTTGGAGCCGAATTTCGGCGAGGGCTTCTGGGTGTTCGTCGCCTCGTACAGCCGCTGGGCGAAGAGCAGCCGCTCCAGCTGCACCTCGCGCGCGTTCTCCAGCATCGACACACGGGCGGCGTTGTGGACGACGAGGCTCAGCGCCAGCGCGATGAGCGCGCCGACGGCGGCGATCGCGATGCTGATCTTCCAGCGGACCCCGGTCCGCAGCGCCAGCCGCCTCATGCGCGGAGCTTGTAGCCGAAGCCGCGGACCGTCTCGATCCGGTCCTGCCCGATCTTGGTGCGCAGCCGCTGCACATGGACGTCGACGACCCGGGTGTCCCCGCCCCAGCCGTAGTCCCAGACCCGTTCCAGGAGCCTGTCGCGGGAGAGCACCGTGCCGGGCGCCGCGGAGAACTCCAGCAGCAGCCGCATCTCCGTCGGGGTCAGGGCCACGTGCGAGCCCTCCCGGCGTACCTCCATGCCCTCGGTGTCGATCTCCACGTCGCCGAAGACCAGCATCCCGCCGGCCTCGTCCGGTGTCCCGTCGGCGCCGGGGGGCGTCCCGCCCGCACCGGCGGCGTGGCCGAAGCGCCGCAGCACGGCGCGGATGCGGGCGACGAGGACAGCCCCGTCGAACGGCTTGGTGACGTAGTCGTCGGCCCCGGCCTCCAGACCGAGCACGACGTCGATCGAGTCGGCCCGTGCCGAGAGCATGATCACGGGCACGGTCGACTCGTCGCGGATGCGCCGGCACAGACTGACCCCGTCCAGGCCCGGCACCATCACGTCCAGCAGGGCGATGTCCGGGCGGTCCGCCCGGAAGGCCTCGAGGCCCAGCAGGCCGTCGGGCACAGCGGTGACCGTGAAGCCGACCCGCTCCAGTGCGAGCTGGGTGGCCTCACGGATGACGTCGTCGTCCTCGACGAAGAGGACATGGGTATCGGCCATGCGAGCGGCTCTCAGTTCTGCGTCGTCTGCGGTGCGGGGAGGTCGCCCTCCCCGCCGCCGACGGCCCGGTTGAAATCGTTGTGCACGCGGTCGGTCTCGGTGAACCGGCCCCCGGCCCAGTGGTAGGTGACGACGTCCTCGCCGGAGGGGTACGCGACCGAGTCCTTGGACCCGTACACCTGCGTCGTCACCACCAGGTCACCCCGGTCGATGGTGCCGTAGACCGCGGGCACCTCGGCGGCGAAGACGTTCTCGTACGAGCCGTCGGTGCGCTGCCGGTAGGCGTAGGTGCCGACCCCCACCGAATCGCCGCAGGTCATCACGTTGACCACGACGTCGGCCGCCGGGCCGTCGGTGAGCGTGCCGTACGAGGTGTCGACCGGGTACTCGTCACCGGTGCAGGGCTTCAGGTCGGCCTTGAGCTGACGGCTCACCTTCGGGTCGCCCTTGACGAGGGTCACGGCGTCGACCCTCGGAAAGGGCTTGGCCGTCCCGGTGGGCGAGGCGCTCGACGGTGCCGCACGGGCGACCTGCTGGGTGGCGGCAGGGCCCTCGTCGCGCGTACCCGTGCCTCCGGTGGAACAGCCGGAGCAGAGCAGCCCGAAGGCGGCGAGCCCGGCCACCGCCGCGCTCCCCGCCGCCAGACCGGCCCCGAGTCCTCCGCGGCCGGTGGTCGTGCTCCCTCTGCCGCCCGTCAGGCCGCGCACCGCTCCCGCCCCCGCTCGTGACGCCTGTCCGGCTGTGCCGGCACCCGCGCCGGTGCCACCTCGGCCTCATGGCTCCGGGCCGCACGGTCCTCCAGCTCCTGGCGCAGTCGTGCCAGGGCGCGGTGCAGCGTGCTCTTCACCGTACCGGCGGACATACCGAGCGCCGCCGCCGTCTCCTCCGTGCTCATCTGCTCCCAGTGTCGCAGCACGACGACGCTGCGCTGCTTCGGAGCCAGCACCCCGAGGACGTCGATGAGCAGGGCACGGTCGGCGCGCTGCTCGGTACCGTCGTCGACGCTCGCGTCGGGCAGCTGCTCGGTGGGGACCTCGTCGAGCTTGCGGGCCCGCCACCACTCCGTACGCGTGTTGATCATGACGCGGCGCAGGTAGGCGTCGGCGAGGGACTTGTCGGCGATGCCGTCCCAGCGGCCGAGGGTCCGGACCAGGGCGGTCTGCAGCAGGTCCTGCGCGTCCACCGGATCGGGCACGAGCCGGCGGGCACTGCGCAGCAGCGCGTCCTGCCGGGTCCGTACGTACTCCTCGAAACCGAGCACCTCGCCCTGCGCCATGAAAACCGCCTCCGACCCCGTGAATCCCCGTGTACCGCCGTCGGCAGGATGGTCCCGTTCGCCGACGTCGGTGACGTTACGGAGGCGTTGTCACGAGGGTGTGCGGAGCAGCCGTACGCGGACGCACGGCTGTCCATCGGTTGTGTAACAGCCGGTGGACAGCCCGCCGGTGCGCCGTCAGGTCAGCGGAAGCCGGTACCGGCCGTTCGCCAGGGGCTCGACCAGGCCGTCGGCGACGAGCCCGTCCAGGGCGCGCGCCCGCTGCACCGGCTCCTCCCACACAGAGTCCAGCGCGGACTGCGGCACCGGTGTGACCGCGTCGCGCAGCACCGCGAGCAGCCGCCCGCGGACCTGCCGGTCGGTGCCGGCGTAGGTCTGGCCACGGCGCGGCGGCCCCTGGTGGGCCGGCTTTCCGGCCAGCCGCCAGGCGCACTGTCCGGCGATCGGGCAGCGCGTGCAGTCCTCGTTCTTCGCGGTGCACACGAGTGCGCCGAGTTCCATCGTGGCCGCCGCCCAGCGGGCGGCGCGCTCGTCCTCCTCGGGGAGCAGTGCGCGGGCGAGCTTGCGCTCGGCCGCGGTGGTCGCGTTCGGCGGGTACTGGATGCCGGTGGCGGCCCGGGCGAACACCCTGCGGACGTTCGTGTCGAGCACGGCATGACGCTGCCCGTACGCGAACGAGGCCACGGCCGCGGCAGTGTACTCCCCGATCCCGGGCAGTGCGAGCAACTGACCGTGCTCGCTCGGCACGTCGCCCCCGTGACGTTCCGTTATCGCCTGCGCGGCTCCGTGCAGCCGGAGCGCGCGCCGCGGGTAGCCGAGGCGGCCCCAGGCGCGGACCGCCTCTCCCGGCGCGTCGGCGGCCAGGTCCGCGGGGCGCGGCCAGCGGGCCACCCACTGTTCGTAGACCGGGAGGACTCGGTTCACCGGGGTCTGCTGCAGCATGAACTCGCTCACCATCACACCCCAGGCACCCGCTTCGGGGCGGCGCCAGGGCAGATCGCGGGCGTGCTGCTCGAACCACCCGATGACGGGGGTATGGAGGGAGGCGGGGGGCGTCTGTGTCGAAGTCGTGGCAGTCATCGCACCTACGATCCTGGCACGGAAGAGGGGGAGTCGCGCACGGCTGCGGGGGTGTCGGCCCGGTCGAGGGCTCAGGGGGTGATAACGCCACCCGTTCTGTCCCTTCGTACGGGGCGGACGATGTCCGAGTCGGTGCAAAGCGGTTGGAAGCGCCCGGGAACGGCCGCTCCGTGATGATGATCCGGAAAACTTGTCGATCAGAGCGGCGGTTGGGGGCCGGAGTTGGCCTTGATCTCTCGTAGAGTTCGGGCCGTGGGATCTATGCGCAATCCGGTCGGGCCGCTTCCCTCCAGCATCTACTGGCGTCGGAGATCAGTGGCGGTGCTGGTGATCGCGCTGCTCGCGGCCGTGATCGCGTGGGCCGTCACCTCAGGGGGCGGCAGCGGCGGCGGGAAGGACGACGGGAAGCCCGGGGACTCCGCGCCCCCTCCGTCCATCACTCCCGGACCTTCGAGTTCCGGCCCGGTCGTCGGCCAACCTCCCGGCGGACGCGACGAGTCGGACGACCCCGGCGCCGGCACCGGCGCGGGCGGGGGCTCCGCGGGAACCGGCGGGGACGCCGGTTCGGGTGGCGCGTCCGGTTCGGGTGGCGCGGGAGCCGGTGGCACCGCGTCGGCGGGTACGAGCACCGGGGGCGGGACGGCCGGCCAACAGGTACCGGCCGGATCCTCGCTCCCCAACTGCACGCCCGCCGTGCTCCAGTTGAGCCTGAAGACGAGTCTCAGCTACGGCCCCGACGACAAGCCGGAGTTCCGGCTGAGTGCCAGGAACACCTCGGCTTCCGACTGCAAGGCCGACTTCGGCCCGAAGAGCGCCGTGCTCACGATCACCGAAGCCGGTGAGGACGACGAGGAGCTGTGGTCCTCCGAGGACTGCCCGAAGGGCGGCGCCTACTTCCTGAGGGTCCCGGCGGGAGCGACGGTCGTGCACACGGTGGAGTGGGACCGAAAGGGGAGCGCGCCCCGGTGCGCGACACCGCCCACCGGCACCGCCGCCCCGGGGACCTATCTGCTGGAGGCGAAGGTCCCGGGCGAGACCGTCCAGCGGGCCTCGTTCGTCCTGGCCAAGGACTGACCTGCCGGAGCTGCCCGCAGGGGCGCCTCGAAGACGGATGCCTCTGAGACGGATGCCCCGGAGAGGCCCTCCGGGGGCACCCTCACGAGGTCCGGGAGGGCATCCATGGCGCCGCCCGGACGTACGGGCGCCCCGGCCTCACTGCTCCGAGGCGTCCGCTCCGGACGTACGGCTCCGAGGCGTCCGGCCCCGGCCTCACTGCTCCGAGGCGTCCGCTCCGGACGTACCGCCCCGGACGTCCGCTCTAGACGTACCGCTCTAGACGTACCGCTCGAGGATCGACGACTCCGCGAGCCGCGAGAGCCCCTCGCGCACGCTCCGGGCCCGGGCCTCGCCGACTCCGTCCACGGCCTGGAGGTCGTCCACGCTCGCGGCGAGCAGCTTCTGCAGGCCGCCGAAGTGCTCCACCAGCCGCTCGATGATCGCCCCGGGCAGCCGCGGCACCTTCGCCAGCAGCCGGTAGCCCCGAGGGGAGACCGCCGAGTCCAGCGTCTCGGGTGAGCCGCTGTATCCCAGCGCCCGTGCCACCACGGGCAGTTCGAGCAGCTCGGTGTGGGTGAGCGTGTCCAGCTCGGCCAGCGCCTCCGCCACCGTGCGGGACCGCTTCGCGGTCGGCTCGGGCACGTAGTCGCGCACGACCAGCTCCCGCTCGGGCTCGACACCCGCGATCAACTCGTCCAGCTGGAGCGACAGGAGGCGCCCGTCGGTGCCCAGCTCCACCACGTACTCGGCGATCTCGGTCGCGATGAGGCGCACCATCTCCAGCCGCTGCGAGACCGCCGCCACGTCCCGGACGGTCACCAGGTCCTCGATCTCCAGTGCGGAGAGCGTCCCGGCGACCTCGTCCAGCCTGAGCTTGTACCGCTCCAGGGTGGCGAGCGCCTGGTTGGCGCGGGACAGGATCGCGGAGGACTCCTCCAGGACCCGCCGTTCGCCGTCGACGTAGAGCGCGATCAGGCGCATCGACTGGGAGACCGAGACCACCGGGAAACCGCACGCCTTGGACACGCGGTCCGCCGTGCGGTGACGGGTGCCCGTCTCCTCGGTGGGGATGGAGGCGTCCGGGACCAGCTGGACGCCGGCCCGCAGGATCTTGGTCATGTCCTTGTCGAGGATCATCGCGCCGTCCAGCTTGCACAGTTCACGCAGGCGCGTCGCGGCGAAATCCACGTCGAGCACGAAGCCGCCGGTACACATGGATTCGACGGTTCTGTCCATGCCGAGAACGATCAGGCCGCCGGTGTTGCCCCGGAGGATGCGCTCCAGGCCGTCGCGGAGGGCCGTTCCGGGCGCGACCGCGCTCAACGAGGCGCGCATCAGCGCCTCGTTACCCGTGCCTTGGCCGGACTTTCCGGGCGATGCTGCCCGGTCGTTGGCTGCCACTGCACTCCTCCGGTCACAGGTTTGCGGTGCCCTTGCGTCCCTCATACCGTTCGTACGGGCGGGCGAGACCAGGGCAAAGTCTACCGGCGTGCGCCGTCCTCCTGTGGTCCGTCCGGCCGAGACCGGCGGGGGAGGACTCTCAGGGCGTCGCCCATGTCGGCCACTTCCGTGACCTTCATACCGGCCGGGACCTGTCCCGGGTCCCTCGGGACCAGGGCGTGCTTGAACCCGAGACGGTACGCCTCCGCGAGCCTGCGCTGGACCCCCGTCACCCTTCTGACCTCCCCGGCAAGGCCCACTTCGCCGATCGCGACCAGGTTTTTCGGGAGCGGTGTGTCGCTGGCCGCACTGGCCAGCGCCAGGGCGATCGCGAGGTCCGCGGCCGGCTCGGTGAGCTTCACGCCGCCCACTGTCGCGCTGTAGATGTCCCGCTTGCCGAGCGCGCTGATCCGGCCGCGCTGCTCCAGAACGGCCAGCATCATCGAGACCCGCGAGGTCTCCAGGCCCGAGGTGGTGCGCCGGGGGGAGGGGATCTGGGAATCGACCGTCAGCGCCTGGACCTCGGCGACGAGCGGACGCTTGCCCTCCAGCGTGACCGTGAGGCAGGTGCCGGGAACCGGCTCGTCACGGCGGGTGAGGAAGAGCCCGGAGGGGTCGGCCAGGCCGGTGATGCCCTCGTCGTGCAGCTCGAAGCAGCCGACCTCGTCCGTGGCGCCGTAGCGGTTCTTGACACCCCGTACGAGCCGGAGGCGTGCGTGCCGGTCGCCCTCGAAGGACAGCACCACGTCGACGAGGTGTTCCAGGAGCCGCGGTCCGGCGATCGCGCCGTCCTTGGTCACATGGCCCACCAGGAGCGTCGACATGCCGCGCTCCTTGGAGGCGCGGATGAGCGCTCCCGCGACCTCGCGGACCTGTGCCATGCCGCCGGGCGCACCGTCGATCTCCGGTGAGGCGACGGTCTGCACGGAGTCGAGGACGAGGAGGGACGGCTTGACCGCGTCCAGATGCCCCAGGACCGCGGAGAGGTCGGTCTCGGCAGCCAGATAGAGGTGGTCGTTGATCGCCCGGATCCGGTCCGCCCGCATCCGCACCTGACTGGCGGACTCCTCGGCCGTGACGTAGAGGGTGCGGTGGTCGTCGCTCGCCGCCTTGGCCGCCACGTCCAGCAGCAGGGTCGACTTGCCGACGCCCGGCTCGCCCGCGAGCAGCACCACGGCGCCCGGCACGAGGCCGCCGCCGAGCACCCGGTCCAGCTCGCCGACCCCGGTCGAGCGCGCGGTGGCCTGCCGGCTGTCGACCTGGCCGATCGGCAGGGCGGCGGTGGAGACACGGCCTGCCGCCGTCGTCCGGATCGCGGGGGCGCCGCCGAACTCCTCGACCGTCCCCCAGGCCTGGCACTCCGGGCAGCGGCCGAGCCATTTGGCGGTCGTCCAGCCGCATTCGGTGCAGCGGTAGGACGGCCGGTCCTTCGCGGATTTCGTACGGGCAGCCATGGCGCCACCGTATAGGCGAGGTCTGACAGCACCGGCCGCGGGCGCGGGAGTCGAACATGTGCCCGATGCGGTATTTCCGGTGGAATATGGGATTCCTGTCCCCTTTCGAGGGAGACGGTCACCCGTAAGGATTAAATGTAGGAAAGTGCCGTCTGTGTTCCAGCCCTGTCTGCCTACGGTCGCCACGTGACGAGCAGCAGGCTGCAGCCCCCTACGCACACCACCGGCGCACACCGGGCGCACCGCCGCGAGGCCCGCCCTTCGGCGCAGCGTTCGCCCGCACGTTACGAGCCGTATCTCGACGGCCTGTTCACCTACTGTCTCTCGGTGCTCTGCGACCACGAGGCGGCCACCGAGGCGCTTGGCTCGGTGCTGGCGATCGCCGAGCGGCAGGACGGCCGGTGCCCCCAGGCCGAGGAGGAACGTAAATCCTGGCTGTACGCCCTGGCCAGGTGGGCGTGCCTGCGGGCGCTCACCGAGCAGCGGCGGGGCCGTCAGGCGCACCGGCGCACGCCCGTCCCACGGGGTGCCGCGCCGCGCGAGGGGGTCCGTGCGTCCGGCCACCGGGGAGTCCACGGGACGCCGGAGGAAGCCGCCGGCCCCGGCTGTCCCACGGAGTCCCCGGTGGCCGAGGCGCGTCGGCGTGAGCTCGCGAAGCTGGCCTGGCCCGAGGCCGCCGGCACCACCCCCGAGCAGCGCGAGGCGCTGGAGCTGGCCGTGCGCCACGGGCTCACACCGCGCGCGGTCGCCGCGGTCCTCGGCCTCGATCCCGCCGACGCGCGCGAACTGCTGGCGGGCGCGGCCTGCGAAGTGGAGCGGACCCGCGCCGCCCTCGCCGTCGTGGAGAAGGGCAACTGCCCCGCCGTCGCGCGGCTCACCGGCGCCCATCAGGTGCTGCTCTCGGCGGTCCTGCGCCGGGAGCTCGTCCGGCACGTCGACGACTGCCCCCGCTGCCGCAGCGCCGCCGAGCGGGCCGGTGCCTCCGGGCCGTGGCCCGGCGCGACCGTCGCCCCGGTCGCGGTCCTGCCGGTCGTCGAGGCGCCCCGCCCCTCCGTGCGCGTCGCCCTGACGCACGCCAGGCGGTCCCGCTCCGGGGCCCCGCGCTTCGGCAGGACGGGCTTCCCGCTGGACCCCAAGGACCGTGCCGCGCGCCGGGACAGGCTGCGCTCCCGGGTCGTGACGACGACGGTCGTGGCGACGGTCGTCGCCGCTCCGGTGATCGCCCTGTGGGTGGCGTACCGGGGCGCCCCGCTGACCGGTGAGGGCCGGGACACCGCGGTCACCGCCACGGACGTGGAAGACGATCCCGTCCCCGACGGCGATCCGTACGACCACTACGAGAACGCGGGCAACGCCCGCCCCGAGGGCGACGGAGGCTTCACGGACGGTGTACGGAACCCGGACGTGTCGGCCGAGGTCGTCAGCGTCGGCCCCGGACCCGACGGGGGCGCGCTCTCGGTCTCGGTCCGTTCGGCGGGCAGCCGTACGACGATCGTCCTGACCGCGACCGGTGACGAGGCGGTCGCCTGGTCGGCCCGGGCGGACGCCCCGTGGCTGCACCTCAGCCGCTCGTCCGGCACCCTCGCCGCCGGCCGGAGCACCACCCTCCAGGTGTCCGTGGACCACGCGGCCGAGCCCCGGGGCCCGTGGAGGGCCCGCGTCGTGCTCGCCCCGTCGGGATCCGCGGTCGCGATCACCGGCCACGGCGCCACGGCCCCACGCCCCGGAAGCCCGGAGCCGTCACCGGACCCGTCGCCCGGGTCCCCGAGCCCCACACCGTCCTCCCCGCCCCCGCCGACGGACCCCACCCCGGAGCCCACGGGGCCCACCGGGCCGCCGGACCCGACCCCCACGCCGTCGGACCCTCCGACGGAGACCCCGGGCTCTCCCGGCCCCACACCGTCGCCGTCCGGCGACCCGACGGCGCCCGCCCCTTCGACGGCCCCGGGCGAGCCGTCCGGCCCGGCGGGCTGACACGGACGGCGGCCCGGTGCCCGGCGGAACGTTCGTCCGCCGGGCACCGGGCCGCCGTCGTGGAGTGCCGGGGCCGGACCGCGCCTCAGGCCGGATCGGCCGGGTGCGGCGCCATCGGGAGCAGCGACGCCAGCCGCTGCTCGCACAGCTCGGCCAGCCGGTCGTACGCCTCCTTGCCCATCATCTCGGTGAGCTCGGGGCGGTAGGACACGTAGACCGGGTCGCCGGCCCCGTGCGCGGAGGTCGCCGACGTGCACCACCAGTGCAGGTCGTGACCGCCGGGACCCCAGCCCCGCCGGTCGTACTCCCCGATGGAGATCTGGAGCACGCGCGTGTCGTCGGGCCGTTCGATCCAGTCGTACGTACGGCGGACCGGCAGCTGCCAGCACACGTCCGGCTTGGTCTCCAGCGGCTCCTTGCCCTCCCGGAGGGCCAGGATGTGCAGCGAGCAGCCCACGCCGCCCTCGAACCCGGGGCGGTTCTGGAAGATGCAGGAGCCCTCCCAGCGCCGCGTCTGGCGCTCGCCGTCCTCGTCGACGCCGACCCAGCCCGTCTTCGTCCCGACGTCGTGGAACTGCCAGAGCTCCGGTGTGAGCCGTGCGACGTGCCCGGCCACCCGCTTCTCGTCGTCCTTGTCCGAGAAGTGCGCGCCCAGCGTGCAGCAGCCGTCGTCGGCGCGGCCGGCCTGGATGCCCTGGCAGCCGCTGCCGAAGATGCAGTTCCACCTGGACGTGAGCCAGGTCAGGTCGCAGCGGTAGATCTGCTCGTCGTCGGTGGGGTCGGGGAATTCGACCCAGGCCCGCGCGAAGTCGAGCTCCTGCTCGTCGGGCCCGCCCGGCCCCGCTGCTTCCGGCCGCTGCATCTCCTGCTTCGTCTTCTGCTGCTTCTTCGTGGCTTTGTCCGGCTTCGCCTTTTTCGTCTTTGGCACCTGCCCAGAGTAAGCCGCAGTAGCGTTCCCGTATGAGACTCGGAGTCCTCGACGTGGGGTCGAACACGGTGCATCTGCTGGTCGTCGACGCGCACCCCGGCGCGCGCCCGCTGCCCGCGCACTCGCACAAGGCGGAGCTGCGGCTCGCCGAACTCCTCGACACGGACGGGGCGATCGGTCCCGAGGGCGTGGACCGCCTCGTGACGACGATCGCCGACGCCCTCCAGGCCGCCGAGGACAAGGGCTGCGAGGACGTGCTGGCCTTCGCCACCTCGGCCGTGCGCGAGGCCGGCAACGCGGACCAGGTGCTGGCGCGCGTGCGGGACGAGACCGGGGTGGCCCTGGCCGTCCTCAGCGGTGAGGAGGAGGCCCGGCTGACCTTCCTGGCCGCCCGCCGCTGGTTCGGATGGTCGGCCGGGAAGCTGCTGGTCCTGGACATCGGCGGGGGTTCGCTGGAGGTCGGCTACGGGATGGACGAGGAGCCCGACGCCGCGGTGTCGCTGCCGTTCGGCGCCGGCCGCCTCACCGCCGGGTGGCTCCCGGGCGACCCGCCGGACCCGACGGACGTACGGGCGCTGCGCCGCCACGTCCGCGCCGGCATCGCACGTACGGTCGGAGAGTTCACCCGGCTCGGGCCGCCCGACCACGTCGTCGGGACCTCCAAGACGTTCCGGCAGCTCGCCAGGATCTCGGGCGCCGCCCGCTCCGCCGAGGGGCTGTACGTACAGCGCGTCCTCACCCGCAAAGCACTGGAGGAGTGGGTGCCGAAGCTGTCGGCGATGACCGTCGAGCAGCGCGGGAACCTGCCGGGGGTCACCGAGGGGCGTGCCGCGCAGCTCCTCGCGGGGGCCCTCGTGGCCGAGGGGGCGATGGATCTGTTCGGGGTGGAGGAGCTGGAGATCTGCCCCTGGGCGCTGCGGGAGGGAGTCATCCTGCGCCGCCTCGACCACCTGCCGACGGAGCAGGCGGCCCTGGCCTGATCCCGGTGCCCGCCCCTCATGGTCCTTCTCACTTTCAGCCGGGCTCCCTCGGCGACGCGCGGCGCGGCCCGTACCCTGTCCACGTGGCAGAACCAGTGGTGCGCATCCCGGATGCGAAGGTCGCCCTGTCGACGGCCTCCGTCTATCCGGAGTCCACGGCGACGGCCTTCGAGATCGCTGCGCGCCTGGGCTACGACGGTGTCGAGGTCATGGTCTGGACCGATCCCGTCAGCCAGGACATCGAGGCGTTGAAGCGGCTGTCGGACTACCACCAGGTGCCGATCCTGGCCGTGCACGCGCCCTGTCTGCTGATCACCCAGCGGGTCTGGTCCACCGACCCGTGGGTGAAGCTCCAGCGGGCCAGGGCCGCGGCGGAGAAGCTCGGCGCGTCGACGGTGGTCGTCCATCCGCCGTTCCGGTGGCAGCGCAACTACGCCCGCGACTTCGTCTCCGGAATCTGGCGCATGGCGGACGAGACCGACGTGCGCTTCGCCGTGGAGAACATGTACCCGTGGCGCTACCGGGACCGCGAGATGCTCGCGTACGCCCCTGCCTGGGACGTCAGCAACGACGACTACCGGCACTTCACCGTGGACCTCTCGCACACCTCGACCGCCCGCACCGACAGCCTGGCCATGGTGGACCGGATGGGCGACCGGCTCGCCCACGTCCACCTCGCCGACGGCAAGGGCTCCGGCAAGGACGAGCACCTGGTGCCCGGCCGGGGCGACCAGCCCTGCGCGGAACTCCTGGAGCGGCTGGCCCGCACCGGCTTCGAGGGCCACGTGGTCATCGAGGTCAACACCCGCCGCGCCATGTCGTCGGCCGAACGCGAGGCCGATCTCGCGGAGGCGCTCGCCTACACCCGGCTGCACCTGGCGTCCTCGGCGCAGGCGCCCCGCCAGTGACCTCCGGCTCCGACGGCCCCGCCCCCCGGCGCAGGGGCCGGCCCTCGCGCACGCCGGGCGCCGCCGGCCCCGACGCCAGGACCCGCATCCTGGAGGCGGCCCGCGCGGAGTTCGCCCGCCGCGGCTACGACAGGACGTCGATCCGGGGCATCGCCAGGGAGGCGGACGTCGACGCCGCCCTGGTCCACCACTACTTCGGTACGAAGGACGAGGTCTTCGCCGCCGCGGTCGAGGTCTCCTTCGAGCCGGCGCTGGTCCTCCCCGAGATCCTCGACGGGCCCGCGGACGGCATGGGGGAGCGGCTGGCCCGGTACTTCATCGGCGTGTGGGAGAACCCGGTGTCACGGGCGCCCCTGCTGGCGATCGTCCGCTCGGCACTCACGCACGAGGCGGCGGCGAAGGTGCTGCGCGGCTTCGTGCTGCGCCGGCTGCTGGAGCGGATCGCGGCGGAGCTGGACGTGCCCGAGCCGACCTTCCGCGCCGAGCTGGCGGCCTCGCACATGATCGGTATCGCGATCCTGCGGTACGTGATCCAGGCGGAGCCGCTGGCTTCCGCGGATCCCGAGAAGATCATCGCGATGGTGGCACCCACCCTTCAGCGCTATCTGACGGAGTAGCCGGCTCCGTCCGCGCCCCGGCGAGGGCCGCGGGAGCGCCCACCCACCGGTCGCTTTGTCCCGCATTCCGGACGGAGTGTCCAGATCGTGGAGCCGGGGCGTACGCTCGGGGAGAGTCTTTTCTGTCGAAGGAGCGAGAGACGATGCCCCAGCTGAGGTCCCGCACTGTCACCCACGGCCGCAACATGGCGGGCGCCCGCGCCCTTATGCGGGCGTCCGGCGTAGCCAGCGAGGACATCGGCAAGCCGATCATCGCGGTGGCCAACTCCTTCACCGAGTTCGTGCCCGGGCACACCCACCTCGCCCCTGTCGGCCGGATCGTCTCCGAGGCGATCAAGGCCGCGGGCGCGGTGCCCCGTGAGTTCAACACGATCGCGGTGGACGACGGCATCGCCATGGGGCACGGCGGGATGCTCTACAGCCTCCCGTCCCGGGACCTCATCGCGGACAGCGTCGAGTACATGGTCGAGGCCCACTGTGCCGACGCCCTGATCTGCATCTCCAACTGCGACAAGATCACCCCCGGCATGCTGATGGCCGCGATGCGCCTCAACATCCCCGTGGTGTTCGTCTCCGGCGGTCCGATGGAGGCCGGCAAGACCACGCTGGTCGACGGGACGGTCCGCACCCTCGACCTCGTCGACGCGATCTCGGACGCCGTCAACGACAAGATCTCCGACGCGGACATCCTCCGTATCGAGGAGAACGCCTGCCCGACCTGTGGCAGCTGTTCGGGCATGTTCACCGCCAACTCGATGAACTGCCTCGCCGAAGCGATCGGCCTGGCCCTTCCGGGCAACGGCTCGGTCCTCGCCACCCACACCGCCCGCAGGGCGCTGTACGAGAACGCCGGCCGCACGATCGTCGAGATCACCAAGCGCCACTACGAGGAGGACGACCACTCCGTCCTGCCCCGCAGCATCGCCACCCGCGAGGCCTTCGAGAACGCCATGGCCCTCGACATCGCGATGGGCGGCTCCACCAACACGATCCTCCACCTGCTGGCCGCGGCCCAGGAGGCCGAGCTGGACTTCGGCCTCGACGAGATGAACGAGATCTCCCGCCGCGTCCCCTGCCTCGCCAAGGTCGCCCCGAACGTGGCGCCCGGCGGCACGTACTACATGGAGGACGTGCACCGCGCGGGCGGCATCCCCGCCCTCCTCGGCGAGCTGCACCGCGGCGGGCTGCTCAACGAAGGTGTGCACGCGGTCCACTCCGGCAGCCTCGACGAGTGGCTGAAGAACTGGGACGTCCGCGGCGGCTCCCCGGCCCCCGAGGCCGTGGAGCTCTGGTACGCCGCCCCGGGCTGCGTCCGCAGCGCGACCGCCTTCTCGCAGTCCGAGCGCTGGGACAGCCTCGACACGGACGCGGCCGGAGGCTGCATCCGCGACATGGAGCACGCCTACTCCAAGGACGGCGGCCTGGCGGTCCTCAAGGGCAACCTCGCCGTGGACGGCTGCGTCGTGAAGACGGCGGGCGTCGACGAGTCGATCTGGACCTTCGAGGGACCGGCCGTCGTCTGCGAGTCGCAGGAGGACGCCGTCGACAAGATCCTCCGCAAGGAGATCACGCACGGCGATGTCATCGTCATCCGCTACGAGGGCCCCAAGGGCGGCCCCGGTATGCAGGAGATGCTCTACCCGACGTCGTTCCTGAAGGGCCGCGGGCTCGGCAAGACCTGCGCGCTCGTCACCGACGGCCGCTTCTCCGGCGGTACGTCGGGCCTGTCCATCGGTCACGCGTCGCCCGAGGCGGCGTCCGGCGGCACGATCGCTCTCGTCGAGGAGGGCGACCGGATCCGGATCGACATCCCGAACCGCTCGATCGAGCTCCTCGTCCCCGACGCCGAGCTGGCCACCCGCCGGGAGGCGCTGAACGGCGTGTACGCGCCGAAGAACCGCGAGCGGAAGGTCTCCCAGGCGCTGCGCGCGTACGCGGCGATGGCGACCAGCGCGGACAAGGGCGCGGTCCGCGACGTCTCCAAGCTCGGCTGACCCGCATCGCTCACGGACGGCCCCGTCCCTGGTCTCACCAGGTGGCGGGGTCGTCCGCGTCGACGGTGAAGACCGAACCGTCCGGAGCGGTCCCGATGACGCCCCGGCCCACGACCACGGGGGCCGGCAGCGAGGAGGCGTGGCTGAGCTTTCCCGCCCTCAGCCTGGGGCGCGTCTGGCCCAGCAGGGTCCCGCGCTCCGTGTCGACGGCGAGCAGCCTCCCGTCGGCCGCCGAGAAGTAGAGCCGGCTGCCCGCTCCGAGGACCGGTGGAGAGGTCGTCCCGACGGCCGTCTCCAGCCGCCACCGCTCGGCCCGCCCGGCGCCCGGACGGACGTCGACGGCCAGCAGGGTTCCGCCACGCTCCAGCAGCAGGGCGGTGCCCCCGTCCACCACGGTCTCCGGTCCGTTCATCCGGAAGGGCAGCGTGGTGCGGGCCGCGCTGCGTGACACCGGGTCGTAGCGGACGAGCCCGGTGGTCTGGGCCTTCTCGTTCATGGAGGTCAGCAGGAGCGCCCCGTCCGACGTCCCGGCCGGGGTGAGCAGCCCGTCCAGCCGGCGCTGCCAGGCGGTGTCACCGGTCTCCGCCTCGACTGCCGTGACGAGCGTGCTGGTCCCCTGCGCCGAACTCTCGTACGCGTAGGCGAGCCCGGTCCCGGCGTCGTACAGGCCGTAGCCCGGATGTTCGTGTCCCGGGAGGGCCCGCCGCCAACGGGATTCGCCGGTCTCCGCGTCGAGTGCCTGGAGCGTCCCGTCCTGGCGGACCGCCAGCAGGACGCCGCCCGCCGGTAGGGGCGCGTCGAGATACGCGGAGAGATCCGTGTGCCAGAGCCGCGTGCCCGTGCTGGGGGCGTACGCCCGGAGTTCCTCGTCCGCCACGACGGTGTAGGCCGCACTCCCGGACAGCCCTCCCCGGGGAGCGGCTCCTTGGGACGCCGTGTCCCGGTGCGACCAGACGATCCGGCCGTCCGACGGATCCAGCCGCGCCGTGCCGTAGCCGGCGGAGACGCAGTACAGCCCCGGTTCCCTACCGGCTCCCGTGGTGCACGACGGGGTCGAGCCGCTTCGCGACGGCAGCGGTGTCTCCCACGGCACGAAGGCCGTCGTGTGCTCCTTCGGCGGACCGGACTTCCCCTGGGGCGCGCCGGAGCCGCCCCAGGCAGAGGCCGCCCAGAGTCCTCCGGCCACCAGCACCAGCACCAGGGCCGGAACCACGAGCCGCAGTCGCGTCCGGCGGCCCTTCGCCGGCTCCGGCACGGACGGCAGCAGCCCGCCCGCCGCCCGCACGTGCGTGGTCCCCTCGGCCGGCTCCACCGACTCGGCGGCGACCGGCCTGCGCTGCACCGGGATGAAGGCAGCGGCCTCGTACGACGGAGGATGCAGCGCGCCCATGATCTCGTCCGGGGTGGGCCGCTCTCCGGGGTCCTTGGCCAGGCACCGCCCGATCAGGGGCGCGAGGTCCGCGGGCACCCCGGCCAGATCGGCCTCGTCGTGCACCACCTGGTAGGCCACGAGATACGGGCTGTCCGAGTCGAAGGGCCCCCGGCCCGTCGCCGCGTGGACCAGCACCGCCCCGAGCGCGAACACGTCGGCGGCCGGCCCGACCTCACGGGGCCGCTGGAACTGCTCGGGCGCCATGTACGGCGGCGAGCCGATCAGCTTGCCCGTCTCGGTGCGCAGATCACTGTCGTACGGCCGGGAGATCCCGAAGTCGATGACCTTGGGCCCGGAGTCGGGGAGCAGCACGTTGCTCGGCTTGAGGTCCCGGTGGATGACGCCGGCCCGGTGGATGTCGCGCAGCGCCTCGGCGAGTCCGGCCGTGAGCCTGCGCAGCTCGGCGGGGCTCATCGGCCCGTTCCGCTTCACCTGTGCGGAGAGCGTGGGGCCTGGGACGTACAGGGTGGCCATCCAGGGCAGCGCGGCCGCCGGATCGGCATCCACCACCGGGGCGGTGAACGCCCCGCTGACCCGCCGGGCAGCGGCGACCTCCTGCCGGAAACGGGCCCTGAACTCGGGGTCCGCCGCGTGCTGGCGATGCACCACCTTCACCGCGAGCTGCAGCCCGGACGCGGAGCGCGCCAGGTGTACGACACCCATGCCGCCCGCGCCGAGACATGCCTCGAGCCGGTACTGCCCGGCGTACTCAGGATGCTCCGCTTCCGGATGTGATCCGGTCCCTCGCAGCGGCGGCATCGCCCACCCCCGTGTGTTCGTGCGCAAGCGCGACGCACGGAGCCTAGTCGATGGTGCGTGCGAGGACCGTGGGGCTTGTTAGCCTGCGCGTCACACGCATCGCTTTCAACGGGGGAGGCCCTCATGGGTGTTGAAGAGAACGCTGTCACCACGGTCACCACGGACACCGCCACGGTCGCCGCGGAGGAGGTGACGACGCTCGCCGCGGGCACCGTCGTCTATCCGATCGCTCCCGGCTACCGCGTCAACGTCCGCCGGGGACCGGGCACGCAGTACGGGATCGTCCGCACGCTGCCGTACGGGATGAGCGTCCCGGTGTACTGCCAGAAGCCGGGGGAGCGGGTGTCCGGCCCGTACGGCACGTCGAACCTCTGGGACAACATCGCCAACGGCCAGTTCGTCTCGGACGCCTACGTCAAGACCGGCAGCGACGGCTACATCGCCCCGCGCTGCGACTGACGATTCCGCCCTCGGCGGCAGCCTGTCCCGTGCCGCCGCCGACGGCACCGCCGCGCGTCCTGGGACAATCGGTTCCGTGAGCGAGAACAGCGAAGCCCCAGGAACGCCCTCGGCCGCGCCTTCGGGCGGCAGCACCACGCCGGGGCCGCGGCCCGAACCCCTCCGTTTCTTCGGCACGACCTGGGTCGACCACGACGGTGGGTACGGGCTGCGGCGCGCGGGCGTCACCGCCGGATCGCTCGTCGCGGCCGTCGCCTCGTGCTTCGTCCTGCGCTTCGCCTACCAGGGCCTGGAGATCGCCGAGGTCGGCAGCCTGGTCGGCATGCTCGTCGTGCTGATGTTCGCGGTCTGCAGCGCCATCGCCTTCCGCAGGACCTGGGACGGCTTCACGCGCCGCCCTGCCGACCCGTCCGCCGAGGACAGGCTGCGCGGCCTCAAGTCGATCGGCTTCATCGGCTCGCTCCTCGCCTACTTCATCCGCTCCTTCCGGGAGGCACCGGGCGAGAAGCTGCGGCGTACCGAGTACGAGACGGCGCTCGCCCAGTACGCGAAGCGCCGTTCGTCCCGGACGGGCAACCCGGCGGCCCGCAGGAGCGCCAAGGGCAAGCGCTCCGGACGCGGGTAACACCCTCCGGACCCGGGCGGCCGCTCCGGACACCGGGGCAGCTGCTGCGATCCCGCCCGCGCGGGCCCGTCCGGATGCAGCATGAACCCATGTCTGCCACCACACCCCGCGCCCTGTCGTTCGACGGCGCAGCGGCCCAGTACGCCGCGAACCGTCCCAGCTACCCGCCCGCACTCCTGGACGCCGTCGAGGAGCTGGCCGGCCGCCCGCTGCACGGCGCCCGCGCCGTCGACGTCGGTGCCGGGACGGGCATCGCCACCCGGCTGCTGCTCGCACGCGGCGCCCGCGTCACGGCCGTCGAGCCGGGGCCCGGCATGGCGGGGGAGCTGCACCGGTCGCTGCCGTCCGTCCCCGTGGTCCGGGGCGACGGCAACCGCCTTCCCCTGGCCACCGCATCGGCCGACCTGATCACCTACGCCCAGTCCTGGCACTGGACCGACCCCGCGTCGTCCCTCCCCGAGGCGCTCCGCGTCCTGGGCCCCGGCGGCTCACTGGCGCTCTGGTGGAACGTATCGGACGACTCCGCGGGCTGGATCGCCGAGCAGGACCGGCGGCTGCGCCGTCACCTCGGTGCCGGCGACGGGGCCCACGGCACGCCGGGGGCCTCCGGTTCGCGGAACCTGGGGACCCTGTCCGGCGACTTCGCGCGACGGCTGGTCCCCTGGTCCCGGACGGTGCCGGTCGACACGCACCTCGCCAACCTCGCCACCCACTCCGCCTTCCTCGTGCGCGGGGGCGCCGACGCCGGGTCCACGCGCCGCTTCCTGGACGAGGAGCGCGGACATCTGGCCGTCGTGTTCCCCGACGGCGTGGTCGAGGAGCGCTACGTGGTCGAACTCGCCGTGCTGGCCGGCTGACCGCCCGCGCCGGACACGCCGCGTCCCTTGACGCCGGGCCTCGGCAGCGTCGATATTCATCACATGATGAATATCCCGCGCACCGGGGGCACGACCGCCGTCGACGCCCGCGCCCTCACCGTCGTACGGGGAGACCGCACGGTCCTGCGCGGGCTCGACTTCACCGTCGAGCCCGGCAGGATCACCGGCCTCCTCGGCCCGTCCGGCTGCGGGAAGTCCACGCTCATGCGGGCCGTCGTCGGCACCCAGGCCAAGGTCACGGGAACGCTCGACGTCCTCGGCCGCCCCGCGGGCCACCCGTCCCTGCGGCCGCGCGTCGGATACGTCACCCAGGCCCCGTCCGTCTACACCGACCTCACCGTCCGGCAGAACCTGGACTACTTCGCGGCCGTGCTGCGGCCGGGCCGCGCGCACCGCGCCCTGCGGGAGGAAGCCGTCGTCCGCGCCATCGGCGACGTCGACCTCACCAGCCACGCCGACGCCCTCGCAGGCAACCTCTCCGGCGGCCAGCTCAGCCGCGTCTCCCTCGCCGTCGCCCTGCTCGGCACCCCCGAGCTCCTGGTCCTCGACGAGCCCACCGTCGGCCTCGACCCCGTGCTGCGCCGCGATCTGTGGAACCTCTTCCACACCCTCGCCGCCGACCGGGGCACCACGATCCTCGTCTCCTCCCACGTGATGGACGAGGCCGAACGCTGCCACCGGCTGCTGCTCATGCGCGACGGCGGGATCCTCGCCGACGACACCCCCGAAGCCCTCCGCACCCGTACCGGCTCCGCCACCGTCGAAGAGGCCTTCCTCCACCTCGTGGACGAAGCCTCCGCCGAGGAAGCCGCCGCCCGCCAGGAGACCACCCGATGACCACCGACGCCCCCGCGCTCTCCCCGGCCAGGACCCTCGCCACCTCCGGACGCGTCCTGCGCCAGCTCCGCCACGACCCCCGCACCATCGCGCTGCTGCTGATCGTCCCGGTCCTGATGATCACGCTGCTGCGGTACGTCTTCGACGGCGATCCGCGGACCTTCGACTCCATCGGCGCTTCACTGCTCGGCATCTTCCCGCTGATCACGATGTTCCTGGTGACCTCGATCGCCACCCTCCGCGAACGCACCTCCGGCACCCTCGAACGTCTGCTCGCGATGCCTCTGGGCAAGGGCGACCTGATCGCCGGATACGCGCTGGCCTTCGGCGCCGTCGCCGTCGCCCAGTCGGTCCTGGCCACCGCGATGTCCGTCTGGGTGCTCGGCCTGGACGTCGTCGGCTCCCCCTGGCTGCTGCTCCTCGTCGCCCTGCTCGACGCGCTTCTCGGCACGGCGCTCGGCCTGTTCGTCTCGGCCTTCGCCGCCTCCGAATTCCAGGCCGTCCAGTTCATGCCCGCCGTGATCTTCCCGCAGCTGGTGCTCTGCGGGCTGTTCACCCCGCGCGACCAGATGCAGCCGGTCCTGGAAGCCGTCTCCGACGTCCTGCCCATGTCGTACGCCGTGGACGGGATGAACCAGGTCCTCGCGCACACCGACATCACCGCCGACTTCTACCGCGACATCCTGATCGTCGCCGGCTCTGCCCTGCTCGTCCTCTGCCTGGGCGCCGCCACCCTCCGTCGCCGCACCACCTGAGGACGCGGTGCGAGGATGGCGGCCACGACACGCACCGAGCACGCGCAGCGACACCCGGAGGATGAACCGCATGACCCAGACAGTCGCAGTCCTCGGCACCGGCAAGATCGGCGAGGCACTCCTCAGCGGCATGATCCGGGCAGGCTGGCGGGCCGCCGACCTGCTGGTGACCACCCGCCGCTCCGAGCGCGCCGAGGAGCTCCGCACCCGCTACGGCGTCCGGACGGTCACCAACGCGGAGGCCGCGAAGAGCGCCGACATCCTCATCCTCGCGGTCAAGCCCCAGGACATGGGCACGCTCCTCGACGAGCTGGCCCCCCACATCGCCGCCGACCGCCTCGTCATCAGCGCCGCCGCCGGCATCACGACCGGCTTCATCGAGGAGCGGCTCGCCGAGGGGATCCCGGTCGTACGCGTCATGCCGAACACCCCCGTCCTCGTGGACGAGGGCATGTCCGTCATCTCGGCGGGCGGCCACGCCACCGCCGAGCACCTCGACCACGCCGAGGCGATCTTCGGAGGCGTCGGCAAGACCGCCCGCATGCCCGAGTCGCAGCAGGACGCGGCCACCGCGCTGTCCGGCTCGGGACCCGCCTACTTCTACTTCCTCGTCGAGGCCATGACCGACGCGGGCATCCTGCTCGGCCTGCCCCGCGCCCGGGCCCACGACCTGATCGTCCAGGCCGCCATCGGCGCCGCGGTCATGCTCCGGGACAGCGGCGAACACCCGGTCAAGCTCCGCGAGGCCGTCACCAGCCCGGCCGGTACGACCATCAGCGCCATCCGCGAGCTGGAGAACCACGGCGTACGGGCCGCGCTCATCGCCGCACTCGAAGCCGCCCGCGACCGCAGCCGAGAGCTGGCCACCGGCAACGGCTGACCGGCCCCCGCCCGCAACGGCCCGGCTACTTCACCGCGGCCACCAGCTCCTCGCTGCGCACCACCTTCGCGAACCCACCGCCGTGCAGCGTCACGGCGGTGGCCCGGGCCAGCTCCTCGGCACTCAGCCTCCAGCCCCACGGGCCCGTCTGGTCGAAGGTGTACGTCGCGTCGAAGGCGAAGAACACCTCGTAGCCGAGATTGCCGCCCATGCGCGCCGTCGTCTCCGCGCACATGTTGGTCTGGATCCCCGCCACCACGACCTGCCGCACTCCGGCCTCGCGCAGCCAGGCATCCAGATCGGGTGTCCCGTAGAAGGCGGAGTTCACCGACTTCGTCAGGAACAGCTCCGGCCCCCGGCCCTTTCCTCGCCGCTCCTCGACGTACTTCTTGAACGCGTTCCCCGCATACCCCTCCCGCAGGGGCGAATCCGGCTTCGGCGAGTCGTGCCGTACGAAGACGACGGGCCGGCCGCTCTCCTGCCAGGCGTCGATCAGGCCCTCGATGTTCCGATCGGCCTCCGGATTGTTGCGCGGCCCCCAGTACGCCTCCTCCTCGAATCCCTGCTGCACGTCGACGACCACAAGCGCTGCGTTCTCCGCGATCTCCATGCGTCCCACTCTCCTTCCGGCGGGCGCCCGTTCCCAGAGGCGGGAAAGTCATCGATCGATGCTTTACTGCCACGGTGACCGTGCCACCGAACCGCCCCGGCCGCATCGCCCTGGTCGCCTTCCCGGGCGTACGCGCCTTCGACGTCTCGGTCATCACCGAGGTCTGGGGGGTGGACCGCACCGACCGCGGCGTCCCGGCCTTCGAGCTGCGCCGTGTCGCGAGCGACCCGGCCCCCGTCCCCCTCCGCGGCGGGCTGTCGCTCACACCCGACCGGACACTGGCCTGGCTCACCGGCGCGGACCTGATCGTGGTCCCCGGCCTCGACGACCACGTGACGCCCGCGCCCGAGCCGGTGCTCGACGCCCTGCGCCGCGCCCACGAGCGGGGCACGCCGCTCGCCGCGCTCTGCGGCGGGGCCTTCACCCTCGCCCAGGCCGGACTCCTGGACGGCAGAAGGGCCGTCACGCACTGGAACCTCACCGAGCTGCTCAGGACGCGGCATCCGAGAGTGACCGTGATGCGTGACGCCCTCTTCCTGCACGAGGACAACATCTGGACCTCGGCCGGCACCGCGGCCGGGATCGACCTCTGCCTCCATCTGGTGCGGACCACCCATGGGGCCGAAGCGGCGGCGACGATCGCGCGTTCGATGGTCACGGCTCCGTTCCGTACCGGGACCCAGGCGCAGTTCATCGAGCACCCCACACCCCGCGCCGACCGTGACGCGGACGCACTCGCCGAAGCCCGCGCCTACGCGCTGACCCGTCTGGCCGAACCGCACACGGTGGCGGGGCTGGCGGCCCGGGCCGGCATGTCGGCCCGGACCTTCGCCCGCCGTTTCCAGGCGACCACAGGTACGACACCGATGCGCTGGCTGATCACGCAGCGCATCGCCGCAGCCCAGAAGCTCCTGGAGAGAACCGACCTGGCCCTCCCGGAAGTGGCACGAAGGGCCGGGTTCGGCAGCGAGGTCACCATGCGCCAGCACTTCGCGACACACCTGGCCACCAGCCCCCGCGACTACAGGCTGGCCTTCCATGACAGGGGCGGGCCGGAGGGGGGTTGACACGTCCTGACCCGATCCGTAGTGTGCTCCGAGTTGTCCGACGTGAGCGCCGACCCCGGTCGGTCCCCGGACAGCCATTCCGCAGTAACCACTTGAAACGAGCGACCTCTGTCGCGTCTTTTTACGTGCGCACGTGCGAAATGAGGAATCAGCGTTCGAAGGTGGCCCGATTAGCGTCGGGGCCGGGGATTCCGCTAAAGTCTCACTCGTCGGAACGGCCCAAGGGCCGGGAAGGCGACTCCCGCTGACTGGGAATCAGGCCCGAAAGGATCTGATAGAGTCGGACTCGCCGGAAAGGGAAA
>NZ_JBHUYV010000023.1:0-127262 GCF_042667905.1 Streptomyces sp. NPDC057287
GCCGCGCCTTCCCAACGAGTTGGTCGCCACGCCCTTCTGAACCCCCCCCCGACCGCCGTGTGGGCCCGCGGCGCTGAGCGCCGCGGGCCCTCTCGTCGTACGGGGACTCAGGAGGAAGCCGTCTCCAGCGCCGCGGCCATCTCCGCCAGGCGCTCCTTCGGGGCCGAGCCCGTGACCACCGTGGTCACGCCCTCGGCGTGCAGCACGAGGGCGTCGTACTTCGGGCCCTCCCAGCGCTGCCACTCCTGACCGGCCACCTCTTCGGTGTGCCCGGTGTCCTCGGCGTCCTGGCTGACGTCGGGGACGTACTTCCTGGCAGGAGTCGTGGACTGCTCCACGGCGACGTAGTTGCCGTCCGGATCGAGGAAGCCCAGGTGCCAGCCGGCACCCGCCTGCCCCTCGTACGAGACGGAGGTCGGCTTCCACTCCTTCGACAGCCCTGCGGGCGCCGCCACCGGGTAGGGCGCGGCACGACGGGCCGTCGCGAGCTCGACCCGGTAGTCGACCGCCTTGATCGGGTCGGCCTTGTCGTCGTGCGGGATGAAGATGTAGACGACGCCCGCCACCGCGGTGATCACGAGCATCGACAGGAACATGTCCCGGACGGTCTGCTTGCCTCGCTTGCTTGCCACGGCCCCATGGTGGCACGGCCTTCCGGCCGCCCGGCCAGCGGGCACCCGCTCATACGTGACCCGCTCTGCTCATTTTATCGACCTACCGATAGAGTCACAGCACCCTCTTTTCCGGTCGTCGTCGTACAGAAAGGTGCGCTCCGATGTCCGAGCATCATCTGCCGTCCCAGCTCGAGGTCTCCCCGGAGGCCCCCGACCGCAACCTGGCCCTGGAACTGGTCCGGGTCACCGAGGCCGCCGCCATGGCCGCCGGGCGCTGGGTCGGCCGCGGCGACAAGATCGGCGCCGACGGCGCCGCCGTGAAAGCCATGCGCACCCTCGTCTCCACCGTGTCGATGAACGGTGTCGTCGTCATCGGTGAGGGCGAGAAGGACGAAGCCCCCATGCTGTTCAACGGCGAGCGCGTCGGCGACGGCACCGGCGCCGAGGTCGACATCGCCGTCGACCCGATCGACGGCACCACGCTCAACGCCAAGGGCATGCCCAACGCGATCGCCGTACTGGCCGCCGCGGACCGGGGCGCCATGTTCGACCCGTCCGCCGTCTTCTACATGGACAAGCTGGTCACCGGCCCCGAGGCCGCCGACTTCGTCGACATCAACGCGCCCGCGTCCGTGAACATCCGGCGCGTCGCCAAGGCCAAGGGCATGAGGCCCGAGGACGTCACCGTCGTCATCCTGGACCGGCCCCGGCACGACAGCATCGTCAGGGAGATCCGGGAGACCGGCGCCCGGATCAGGTTCATCTCCGACGGCGATGTCGCCGGGTCGATCATGGCGGCCCGCGAGGGGACCGGCGTCGACCTGCTCATGGGCATCGGCGGCACCCCCGAGGGCATCATCTCGGCGTGCGCCATAAAGTGCCTCGGCGGTGTCATCCAGGGCAAGCTCTGGCCCAAGGACGAGGCGGAGCGGCAGCGTGCGCTGGACGCGGGCCACGACCTGGACCGGGTCCTGGCGACGGACGACCTCGTCAGTGGCGACAACGTGTTCTTCGTCGCCACCGGGATCACCGACGGTGAACTGCTGCGCGGTGTGCGGTACCGCGCGGAGACGGCCACCACGGAGTCCCTCGTGATGCGGTCCAAGTCCGGCACGATCCGCAGGATCGACTCGACGCACCGGCTGTCGAAGCTGCGCGCCTACAGCGCGATCGACTTCGACCGCGCCAAGTAGCCCCGGCGGTACGGATGTGGCGGCCGCCCGGCGGGCGGCCGCCACATCCGTGTACGCGGGCGCTTCAGCCCGCTGCGGCTATGCGCCCCGTCTGGGCCGTCGCCTTGAGCTCCATGTCCCGCCTGCGGCGCCGGGCGAGCACCACGCGGCGTTCGGCGGCGGTGAGGCCGCCCCACACCCCGTAGGGCTCGGGCTGTACGAGCGCGTGCTCGCGGCACTCCACCATGACCGGACACCTCGCGCAGACCTGCTTCGCCGACTCCTCGCGGGACAGCCGAGCGGCGGT
The DNA here is from genome assembly GCF_042667905.1 of Streptomyces sp. NPDC057287. Taxonomy (NCBI): domain Bacteria; kingdom Bacillati; phylum Actinomycetota; class Actinomycetes; order Kitasatosporales; family Streptomycetaceae; genus Streptomyces; species Streptomyces sp. NPDC057287. The sequence continues at coordinate 2,094 of NZ_JBHUYV010000023.1, forward strand.
CGGCTCCTTCGACGGGGCGAAGAAGAGCCCGGCCTCGTCCCGGCGGCACACCGCCTCCGAGTGCCATGGCCCCGCCTCATCCTCCCGCGCGGGTGCGCGCTGGGACGGCACGGCGGCGACCTGCAGGGGCTGATGCGGCATGTGCAGCACGGTCCACTCCTGACGACGGCTTGGGCTTCGCGAGCGAGAGGCGATGCAGCACTCCCTACCCGCTGTACGCACGCCTATGCACTGCGTGGCGCCGCCGCCCGGCCCCCGCGGGGGCTCCGCGTCACCGACTGGCCTGAATTCGTCGGTGCCCGGCTTCAGTGGCCGAGGTGCTTGCGCAGCTGCTGGGTGAGGTTGGCAATGAGCTTGCCACGCTTGGGCTTTGCCTCGACGCTACCGAGGACCGAGTAGCCGTTCACCACGACCACCGGTGCCTCCGGGTCCGCGGACTCCAGTGTGTCGACCTCGAAATTGCCGAAAATGCCTGTCCCGCTGCCGCGGAGCGAGATGTTCTCGGGAACCCTGATCTCGACGCTCCCGAAGATGGACGTCGCGTTGATCACCGTCAGCCGCTGGCCGAACAGCGCCTCGGTCAGGTCGATCTCCACGCTGCCGAAGAGAGCGAAGGCGTTCGTGCGGCCGCCGACGCGCCAACGGCCCCTGCGGGTGGAGCTACTGAAGACCGCGACCAGGTTCTCGGCGGGCCCCGCCGTCCCTCCGGGCTCGTAGCCGTAGGGCGAGGCGGCCCGACGGGCGCCGCCGCCCGGCGCCGGCAGGTCCTGGACCAGCGGCTCGAGCTCGCCGACGGTCTTGGCCCGGTAGACCAGCTCGACCCGCTCGGCATGCTCCTCGGCGGTCAGCCGGCCTTCGGCCACGGCCTCCCTCAGGATGTCCGCGATCCGGTCGCGGTCCGCGTCGGAGGCGCGGATGCCGGCGGGCGCGGGACCGACCGGAGCGACGGGCTGCTGGGGCTGCTTCTCGAGGTCCACCGGCCCAGCGTACCCAAACGCGATAGATCGCGACCAGTGCCTCTCCGGCCCCGCTCCGAATCGGTCGGCCGGATCACCGGCCTCCGGATCGGGCGGCCTCCGGATCGGGCGGCCCGGGTGAGCCTTACCTCACAGGCTCGGCGCACCCCCGGCGCTCTACCCTGGTGGATGCGCTGCCCAAGGGTGGTCAGCCGCTGTCGCCGAGTGAGGAATGGCCGTAATGCCAGAGTTTGCGTACTCCGATCTGCTCCCCCTGGGAGAGGACACCACGCCGTACAGGCTGGTGACCGCCGAGGGCGTCTCGACCTTCGAGGCCGACGGCCGTACGTTCCTCAAGGTGGCGCCGGAGGCCCTGCGCACCCTCGCCGCCGAGGCCATGCACGACATCTCGCACTACCTGCGGCCCGCGCACCTCGCGCAGCTGCGGCGCATCGTGGACGACCCCGAGGCCTCCTCCAACGACAAGTTCGTCGCGCTGGACCTCCTGAAGAACGCGAACATCGCCGCCGCGGGCGTCCTGCCGATGTGCCAGGACACGGGCACGGCGATCGTCATGGGCAAGCGCGGTCAGAACGTGCTCACCGAGGGCGGGGACGAGGAGGCGCTGTCGCACGGCATCTTCGACGCGTACACGAAGCTCAACCTGCGCTACTCGCAGATGGCGCCGCTGACCATGTGGGACGAGAAGAACACGGGCTCGAACCTCCCGGCCCAGATCGAGCTGTACGCGACCGACGGCGGCGCCTACAAGTTCCTCTTCATGGCGAAGGGCGGCGGCTCCGCCAACAAGTCGTTCCTCTACCAGGAGACCAAGGCGGTCCTCAACGAGGCCTCCATGATGAAGTTCCTGGAGGAGAAGATCCGTTCGCTCGGTACGGCGGCCTGCCCGCCGTACCACCTGGCGATCGTCGTCGGCGGCACGTCGGCCGAGTTCGCGCTGAAGACCGCGAAGTACGCCTCCGCGCACTACCTGGACGAGCTGCCCGCCGAGGGCTCCCCGACCGGCCACGGCTTCCGGGACGAGGACCTGGAGCAGAAGGTCTTCGAACTCACGCAGAAGATCGGCATCGGCGCGCAGTTCGGCGGCAAGTACTTCTGCCACGACGTCCGGGTCGTCCGCCTTCCCCGGCACGGCGCCTCGCTGCCCGTCGCGATCGCCGTGTCCTGCTCGGCCGACCGCCAGGCGACCGCGAAGATCACCGCCGAGGGCGTGTTCCTGGAGCAGCTGGAGAAGGACCCGGCGCGCTTCCTTCCCGACACCACCGACGAGCACCTGGACGAGTCCGGTGACGTGGTGAGGATCGACCTCAACCGGCCGATGGACGACATCCTCGCGGAGCTGACCAAGTACCCGGTCAAGACCCGGCTCTCGCTGACCGGTCCGCTGGTCGTGGCGCGCGACATCGCGCACGCCAAGATCAAGGAGCGGCTCGACGCCGGCGAGGAGATGCCGCAGTACCTCAAGGACCACCCGGTGTACTACGCGGGCCCGGCGAAGACTCCCGCAGGATACGCGTCCGGCTCCTTCGGCCCGACGACGGCCGGCCGGATGGACAGCTACGTCGCGCAGTTCCAGGCGGCGGGCGGCTCCAAGGTGATGCTCGCCAAGGGCAACCGGTCCAAGCAGGTCACGGACGCGTGCGGCGCGCACGGCGGCTTCTACCTCGGCTCGATCGGCGGCCCTGCCGCGCGCCTCGCGCAGGACTGCATCAAGAAGGTCGAGGTCGTCGAGTACGAGGAGCTCGGCATGGAGGCGGTCTGGCGGATCGAGGTCGAGGACTTCCCCGCGTTCGTCGTGGTCGACGACAAGGGCAACGACTTCTTCACCGAGCCCGCCCCGGCACCGACCTTCACCAGCATCCCGGTCCGCGGCCCCGGCCTCGGCTGACCTTCCCGCACGAGGGACCCCAGGGGCGTCCGGCCACGGCCGGGCGCCCCTGCGGCGTTCTCCGGGGCGGGGGCGCGCAGGGGCCGGATTTCGGCCATCCCCGGGCCGGCGGTTCCGCGGACCGGAGGGCGACCGAGACCGGGCTTCCGGTCCCGGTCGCCGGGGCGGCCGGGACGGCCGGGACGAGTTCACGCCAGAGATCGCCGCATTCACGACTTCCCGTGCAGGTCACACCTACATTGATGACGCCCCGACGCCTGGCCAGGCGTCCGGCAGCACACACCTCCAGCAGAAAACGGACTCAGCCATGCCCAGATCCGCATTTGTCATGCGTGCGACCCTCGCCGCTGCCGCCTTCGCCGCCGCGGTGCTGACCGCGCCCCAGGCCGTCGCCGCGGACCGGCCCGAGGTGGCGTTCTCGGCCACCGCGGACGCCACGACCCGGGCACTGGCCCAGGCGGACCCGCAGGCGACGGCTGCCGCCGCGACCGTGTGCGGCACCGGCTACGCCCTGAGCAAGGCGATCCCCCTCCCGGTGGGCACCGACCCCGGCCTGCGCCTCGCCACCCTGTTCTCCTACACCAACGGGGGCAAGGGGTGCGCGATCATGGACAACAACGTGGGCGTCTCCCGCTACATGTCCCTGAAGGTCTGCAAGGTCGACGGCACCGGCTGTGACAGCGACACCGGCAACTTCACCCAGTACGCGGGCCCCGTCTACGTGTCCAGCATCGCCTGCGCCAAGGTGACGGCGAAGATGGGCACCTCGTCCAGCAACCTGTCCATCAACTACTCGTCGGACTACGTGTTCCCCTGTGGCTGATCCCGCCCCGCCCCGGTGACGACGGCGAGCGGGCGCACCACGCGGCGCCCGCTCCCGCACACGGCCGGAGGGCGGCCCCGCCGCGCATGCCTTCCGGTGGACGGCGCTCCGGGAACAGGGAATACGTGGAACACCCCACGTGCTCATCTGCATCAGGAGGTCTGAACACCATGGACGGAACGGCCGAGGAAACGACGTACCGCGTCGAGCACGACTCGATGGGCGAGGTGAAGGTACCCGCGCACGCCAAGTGGCGCGCGCAGACCCAGCGCGCGGTGGAGAACTTCCCGATCTCCGGGCAACGGCTGGAGCGGGCCCACATCGAGGCGCTGGCCCGGATCAAGGCGGCTGCCGCCAAGGTCAACGCCGAGCTGAAGGTGCTGGATCCGGACATCGCGGACGCGATCCAGGAGGCGGCCGCCGAGGTCGCGGAGGGCCGCTGGGACGAGCACTTCCCCGTCGACGTCTTCCAGACGGGTTCCGGCACGTCGTCCAACATGAACACCAACGAGGTCGTGGCCACGCTGGCCGGCGAGCGGCTGGGCCGCGAGGTCCACCCCAACGACCACGTCAACGCCTCCCAGTCGTCGAACGACGTGTTCCCGTCGTCGATCCACATCGCCGCGACGGCAGCCGTCACCGCCGACCTGATCCCGGCGCTGGAACACCTGGCCGCTTCCCTGGAGCGGAAATCAGCCGAATTCGCGGAGGTCGTGAAGTCGGGCCGTACGCATCTGATGGACGCGACGCCCGTCACTCTGGGCCAGGAGTTCGGGGGCTACGCGGCACAGATCCGCCACGGCGTCGAACGGCTGCACGCCTCGCTCCCCCGCCTCGCAGAACTGCCCCTGGGCGGTACGGCGGTGGGCACCGGGATCAACACCCCGCCCGGCTTCTCCGCGGCGGTGATCGCGGAGGTCGCCCGCACGACCGGACTGCCGCTCACCGAGGCCAGGAACCATTTCGAGGCGCAGGGGGCCAGGGACGGGCTCGTCGAGACCTCGGGCCAGCTCCGCACCGTCGCCGTCTCGCTCACCAAGATCTCCAACGACCTCCGCTGGATGGCCTCGGGGCCCCGCACCGGCCTGGCCGAGATCAGCCTGCCCGACCTGCAGCCCGGTTCGTCGATCATGCCGGGCAAGGTCAACCCGGTCGTCCCGGAGGCCGTGCTGATGGTCGCGGCCCAGGTGACGGGCAACGACGCCACGGTCGCCGCCGCCGGAGCGGCCGGCAACTTCGAGCTGAACGTGATGCTCCCGGTCATCGCGAAGAACCTGCTCGAGTCGGTGCGACTGCTCGCCAACGCGTCCAGGCTGCTCGCGGACCGTACGGTCGACGGCATCACGGCCCACGCGGAACGGGCCCGGCACTACGCGGAGTCCTCGCCCTCGGTCGTGACGCCGCTGAACAAGTACATCGGCTACGAGGAGGCGGCGAAGGTCGTCAAGAAGTCCCTGGCCGACGGCACCACGATCCGGGAGACCGTCCTGGCCGGGGGATACGTCGACCGGGGCGACCTGACCCGGGAACAGCTGGACGAGGCCCTGGACGTGTTGCGTATGACCCGGCCGTGACGGGTAACCCACCGTGCCGGCGCCCACGTCTCTAAGATCTCTTCATGACAGCGACGGACGCGGGTACGGGAGCAGGCACCGGGGCGGGTGCGGGGGACGGAGTGCGCTGGGCGCCGGGGGACCGGATTCTCTGGCGCTACCGGGCCAACGGAAGCCCGGGGGACGGGGGCGGGGGCCACGGGGTCCACATCTGCCGCCCGGTCACCGTCGTCCAGGACACCGAAGAGCTGCTGGCCGTGTGGATGGCGTCCGGCACCGAGTGCGTGAGACCGGTCCTCGCCGACGGCACGCAGGTCCACGCCGAGCCCCTCGCCACCCGCTACACGCGTCCGCGCACGACGGTGCGCTCGCGGTGGTTCGGATCGGGTGTGCTGAAGCTCGCCCGGCCGGGCGACCCCTGGTCCGTATGGCTGTTCTGGGACCGCGGCTGGCTCTTCCGCAACTGGTACGTCAACCTCGAGGAGCCCCACTCACGCTGGGCCGGCGGGGTCGATTCGCAGGACCACTTCCTCGACATCTCGGTGCGCCCCGACCACAGCTGGGAGTGGCTCGACGAGGACGAGTTCGCCCAGGCCCAGCGGGTCGGGCTGATGGACGAGGCAACCGCCCGGCGGGTGCGCGAGGCCGGGCTGGCCGCGGTCGAGGTGATCCGCAGCTGGGGCACGCCCTTCAGCGACGGCTGGGAGCACTGGCGGCCCGACCCCCGGTGGCAGGTCCCCCCGCTGCCCGATGACTGGGACCGCACCCCCGCCCCCACGCCGTCGTGAGACCCTTGATGCACCCCAGGGGGGCAAACGTAGGATCGCCTTCCATGAACCGCTCCGCCGGACCGATGCGCCACAACCGGCGTGACCGGCCAAGGGCCTGACCACCAGTCACCGCACGCATCGCATGAGTCACACGGTCAACGGAGCCGGTGGACGTGCGGTCGCTCGAACCACTACGAGGGGGTGGAGACGTGCTCGCTGTCCGCTGCCCGGCCACCGGGAGACCCTGGACCGGCCCTCAGCGCGGCCGTACGGTTTCGGCCCCTTTCCCGAGAGCATCCGGTGACAGCCGTTGTTCTCACCGCTCTTGCCGGGGCACAGTGGCGCAACGCCCCGAGGTGACTGCGCCTGCCTCATACAACCGGCCCGGACGGACGGAACCCCACGCGTGACGGAGCATCCCACCTCCCACGAAGGCCGGCAGCCGCTCGCTGCCCGGCCGCAGGAACGCGCCCGGCCCCGGCAGCAGGAGGACCCGCCGGGTGCCGCTGCCACCGCGGCGATCCCCGGCCCTTCCCCGGCGCCGAACGCGGCGAAGGGCACGGCCCCGAACGCCGTACCGAATCCGTTGCCCGGCGCGGAGGCGGCCGCGGCCGTCGTCGACACCCAGACGGTCTCCCGCCGCGAGGGGGACCGTCTGCGCTTCGTCGGAGCGGCGACCCGCCGGATCGCCCGGGGCATAGACCTGGACGAGATCGTGCTGGGCCTGTGCCGGGCGAGCGTGCCCACGTTCTCCGACGCCATACTCGTCTACCTCCGCGACCCGCTCCCGGTGGGCGACGAGCGGCCGGTCAACCCCTTCGTGCTGCGGCTGCGGCGTACCGACAGGCTGCGGCTGGCGGACGAGGAGAGCGAGAGCGGGCCGGAGGGCGAGCGGCTGCGGCTGCCCGTCACCGACCCGCAGGCCGGGCTGCTGCCCGCCGCCGACCTGTGCGAGATCCGGGCGGGCGGCGCACTCGCCGAGGTGCTGCGCGGGGTGCGGCCCGTCTTCGGTGACTCAGCCGCGGCCCGCGTGGCCCTGCCCGAGCTGCTGGGGGCGGGGCGGACCGTGCCGACCGGGCACCGCGCGATCCTGGCCCCGCTGCGCGGCCGGCGCCGGGTGATCGGTGCGGCCGTGTTCCTGCGCGGCACCGACCGCCCGCCGTTCGAGGCCAACGACCTCCTGGTGGCGGCGCAGCTGGCCACCCACACCGCGCTCGGCATCGACAAGGCCGTGCTCTACGGGCGCGAGGCGTACATCGCCGACGAGTTGCAGCGCACGATGCTGCCCGACTCGCTGCCGCAGCCCACCGGCGTACGCCTGGCCTCGCGCTACCTCCCGGCCGCGGAGACGGCCCGGGTGGGCGGTGACTGGTACGACGCGATCCCGCTGCCCGGCAGCAGGGTCGCCCTGGTCGTCGGCGACGTGATGGGGCACTCCATGACCTCCGCGGCGATCATGGGCCAGCTGCGCACCACCGCGCAGACCCTGGCCGGCCTCGACCTGCCTCCGCAGGAGGTCCTGCACCATCTGGACGAGCAGGCGCAGCGGCTCGGCAGCGACCGCATGGCGACCTGCCTGTACGCGGTATACGACCCCGTCGCGCACCGCATCACCATCGCCAACGCGGGCCACCCGCCCCCCGTGCTGCTCCACCTGGGCGGCCGGGCCGAGGTGCTCCGGGTACCTCCGGGGGCGCCGATCGGGGTCGGCGGGGTCGATTTCGAGGCCGTCGAGCTGGACGCGCCGGCCGGGGCCACCCTGCTGCTGTACACGGACGGCCTGGTGGAGTCCCGGATGCGGGACGTCTGGACGGGCATCGAGATCCTGCGGGAGCGGCTCGCCGCCACCGCCCAGCTGACGGGCCCGGACCATTCGCCGCCGCTGGAAGCACTCTGCGACGACGTGCTGGACATGCTCGGGCCCGGCGACCGGGACGACGACATCGCCCTGCTGGCCGCACGCTTCGACGGGATCGCCCCGAGCGATGTCGCGTACTGGTTCCTGGAACCGGAGGACGCGGCGCCCGGCCGGGCCCGCAGGCTGGCCCGCAGGGCACTGAGCCGGTGGGGCCTGGAAGACCTCTCGGACGAGGTGGAGCTGCTGGTCAGCGAGGTGGTGACCAACGCCGTGCGCTACGCGGAGCGGCCGGTGACCCTGCGGCTGCTGCGCACCGACATCCTGCGCTGCGAGGTGGGCGACGACTCCCCGCAGCTCCCCAGGCAGCGGCGCGCCCGGGAGACGGACGAGGGCGGACGGGGACTGTTCCTGGTCAACCGGCTGGCCAGGCGGTGGGGGGCGACCCGGCTCTCGACCGGCAAGGTGGTCTGGTTCGAGATGGCCACCCCTTAGGGCTCCGGCGGCTCGGACCGGTCCGGGCGGGAGGCCCTGGGTATCGTCCTGCCACCACCTGGGGACAGCCCGGCACCATGGTGCGCGAGGTCCTGGACGACGCGGCGCGCGAGCGGCTCGTCTCCACCGAAGAAGGTCAACGGCGGCTGACGCGGGACATGAGTGAGGGGCGGGTGCCGGCCCGGCACCCGCCCCTCATCCGTGTCGCTACTGGCCCAGCAGGCTGTCGCTGCCCGGCCGCTCGCCCGGCGGCTGCTCCCCGTCGCCGGGGTCCTTGGTCGCGCTGGGCGTCCCGCTCGGCGTCGACGAAGGCGTCTCGCTCGGTGTCTCGACCGGCGGCGACTCCTCCCCCGGCGTCTCGCTCGGCGACTCGGACGGCTCCTCCGGCTCCTCGGACGGCGTCTCGGAGGGCTCCTGCGTCTCGGACGGGGTGGCCGAGGGGGTCTCGGTCACCGGCGTCTCACCGCGCTCCACGCCCTCCAGGTCGAAGGTGGCGTCCGAGCCGCCCCCGAGCGCGCCCAGCGTGTAGTCCGCCCAGATCTTCGCGGGGAACCCGCCACCGTTGGCCCGGCCGGAGTTGGCCGTACCGGTGAGGCTGACCTGGCCGCCGCCCTCCTGGGGGGACTCGCCGAACAGGGCCACGGCCGTGGAGAGCTCCGGGGTGTAGCCGGTGAACCAGGCCGCCTTGTTGTTCTCCGAGGTGCCCGTCTTGCCCGCGGCGTCGTAGGCGGAGGTGTTGGCCTCGCGGCCGGAGCCGAGGTCGACGACCTCCTGCAGCGCCTTCGTCACGGTGTCGGCGGACGCCCTGCTGATCACCTGGCCGCCCACGCCGTCGACCGGCTCCATGGTGCGGTCACGGTTCGCGGCGGACTTCACGATGGTGGGGGTGACCTTCTTGCCGTGGTTGTCGAGGGTGGCGTAGACCCCGGCCATGTCCCACGTGGAGGCGTTCATGGTGCCCAGGGTCATCGCGGGCGTCTCGGGGAAGTTCCTGTCCGGTACGCCCAGGGCGAGCGCCGTCTTCTTCACGGCACCCGGGTCGGCGTCGACGACCATCTGCGCGAAGACGGAGTTGATCGACTTGTCCATCGCCCGCTGGACGGTGGGACTGTCGTAGCTGACGTCGTCCTCGTTCTGCGGGGCGAACGGGATGCTGCTGCCGACCACCGGACGCTTGCTGGTGCCGTCGTACACCGTGTTCAGGCCGATCAGGTCGCCGTTCTGGGTCGTCGACCCGTTCTCCAGCGCCGAGGCCAGCACCAGCGGCTTGAACGTGGAGGCCGGCTGGTAGTCCCGGCGGGTGGCGTTGTTGTACCAGTGCTCGGTGGCGCCGACGCCCCCGTACAGCGCGACGACCTTGCCGGTCTTCGGGTCCACGGAGGTCGCGCCGGCCTGGACGGTCGCGTCGACCTTGTTGTCCTTGCGGTCGAGCTGGTTCTCCAACTGCCCGTCGACCGACTTCACGAGCTGCTTCTGCCGCTTCTTGTCGATGTTGAGGGTGACCGTCCAGCCGCCGGCGTCGAGCATCTCGTCGGTGATGCCCTGCCGCTTCATCTCGTCGTTCGCGGCCTCGACGAGGTAGCCGGTCTGGCCCTCCATGCCGGGGGCCGCCTTGGGCGCCTTCGGGACGGGGAACTTCATCGTGTCCCGCTCGGCCCCGTCGAGCCAGCCCTCGTCGACCATGTTGTTCAGCGTGTAGGCCCAGCGCTCCTTGACGAGTTTCTTGCCGGTCGGGGAGGCGTAGGCCCAGTCGTACTGGCTGGGCGCCTGGAGCAGGGAGGCGAGGTAGGCGCCCTGGGACGTGTCGAGGTCCTTGGCGTCGACTCCGTAGTAGGCCTGGGCCGCCGCCTGGATGCCGCTCGCCCCGCGCCCGTAGTACACCGTGTTCAGGTACCCGGCGAGGATGTCGTCCTTCTTCATCCGCTGGTCGACCTTGAGTGAGATCACCAGCTCCTTGAGCTTGCGGGTGACCGTCTGGTCCTGGGTGAGGTAGTAGTTCTTCACGTACTGCTGCGTGATCGTGGAACCACCCTGCTTGCCCTTGCCGGAGAGCGTGTTGAGCAGGCCGCGCGCGGTGCCCTTGAGGTCGACGCCCTGGTCCCGGTAGAAGGACTTGTTCTCGGCGGCGACGAAGGCGTGCTGGACGCTCTTGGGCACGACGCCGAGGTCGACTATCTCCCGGTTGACCTCGGAGTTGCTGCGGGCCAGGAGCGTGCCGTCGCTGTACTTGTAGACGTTGCTCTGCTTCTCGGCCTGGGCGTTGGCCTCGGGCACGTCGACGTACACGTAGAGCGCCGCGAAGGCACCCATCCCGAGCAGGCAGAGGCCGAAGAGGGTGCCCAGGATCTTGCGCCAGGTGAAGAGCCGGCGTATTCGCCCGCCCCGGGCGGGCGCTCCCCGCCCCTGGGCTCGTCGCTCATCCGCTCGACCCATCGCTGTGGTGCTCCTGTTCTTCTGCTCGTACCGCTCCGGTCAGACCTGCCAGCTAACACCGGGAGCCGGGACAAATGGCAGGCGATCCGGTCTTTTCCGGACGTGACAATCAGCACCCGGTCCCGAAGGAACCGACTCATGAGGGATGCACAAGGTTGCGAGAGGCGTTAATGTGTAATCACATTGCTAGCGCGGCGCTATGCCGCAGGAAACGGGGGGACCATGTCCGCACCGCACGACCTTCCCGACGCGGCCGGCGCCGGCGCCGACCTGACGCCGGACGCTCCCGAGATGCCCGAACCCCAGGTCAGGGAGACGACCGCACATTCCATCCCCGGCGGCCTCGGACTCCTGCTGACCGTCTTCGGGGTGTTCCTCGGCGTGGCCCTGGCCATCGTCGGCGGCGTCCTCGGCTCGAACGGGCACAACGGCGCCGGCATCCCGATCTTCATCCTCGGACTGCTCCTGGCCATCGCCTCCTTCTTCTGCATGAGCGGTGTGAAGATGGTCGCCCCGGGCGAGGCCCGGGTCATCCAGCTCTTCGGCCGCTACGTCGGAACGATCCGCGCGGACGGCCTGCGCTGGATCAACCCGCTGACGTCGAGCCGCAAGATCTCCACCCGGGTCCGCAACCACGAGACGGCCGTCCTGAAGGTCAACGACGCCTACGGCAACCCGATCGAGCTCGCCGCGATCGTCGTCTGGAAGGTCGAGGACACGGCGCAGGCGCTCTTCGAGGTCGACGACTTCCTGGAGTTCGTCGCCACCCAGACCGAGGCGGCCGTCCGCCACATCGCGATCGAGTACCCGTACGACGCCCACGAGGAGGGCGGGCTGTCGCTGCGGGGCAACGCCGAGGAGATCACCGAGAAGCTCGCGGTCGAGCTCACCGCGCGGGTGCAGGCGGCGGGCGTGCGCATCATCGAGTCCCGCTTCAGCCACCTCGCGTACGCCCCCGAGATCGCCTCCGCGATGCTCCAGCGGCAGCAGGCGGGGGCCGTCGTCGCGGCCCGCCAGCAGATCGTCGAGGGTGCGGTGGGCATGGTCGAGATGGCGCTGACCCGCATCGCCGAGCAGGACATCGTCGAGCTCGACTCGGAGCGCAAGGCGGCCATGGTCAGCAACCTCATGGTGGTGCTGTGCGGTGACCGCGCGGCGCAGCCGGTCCTGAACACGGGCACGCTCTACCAGTGACCGACGACGCGGCCCCTCCCCCCGGCCGGACACCCCGGCGCGGCCCGGCCCGCAAGCAGATGCTGCTGCGGCTGGATCCCGCGGTGCACGACGCGCTGGCCCGGTGGGCCTCGGACGAGCTGCGCAGCGCGAACGCGCAGATCGAGTTCCTGCTGCGGCGGGCGCTGGCGGAGGCGGGCCGGCTGCCGGGCGGCGCGGGCCCGATCCCCCGCCGGGGCCGGCCCCCGAAGGCCCCGCCGCCCGAGCCGGACGAGACCGAGGACTGAGCCAGCGGTACGGGCCCGCGCGGAACGAGCCCGTACAGGGCGCCGGGAACGGCCCCGGCGTCCGGGCGGGCAGGCGAGCAGGCAGCAAGCGGGCAGGCAGGGGCGTATACATGCAAGGTATACACACCATGTAGAGTGCGGCTCATGTCAATCGGTCACACCCTCCTCGGGCTCCTGGAGTCCGGCCCCCGCCACGGCTACGACCTCAAGCGCGCCTTCGACGAGAAGTTCGGCCACGATCGCCCCCTGCACTACGGGCAGGTCTACGCGACCATGTCCCGCCTCCTGAAGAACGGCCTCGTCGAGGTGGACGGGGTCGAGACGGACGGTGGGCCCGAGCGCAAGCGGTACGCCATCACGGACGCCGGCATCACCGATGTCGCCGCCTGGCTCGCCCAGCCCGAGAAGCCCGAGCCGTACCTCCAGTCGACCCTGTACACGAAGGTCGTCCTGGCACTGCTCACCGGCCGCGACGCCGCCGACCTGCTGGACGCCCAGCGCTCCGAGCACCTGCGCCTGATGCGCATCCTCACGGACCGCAAGCGCAAGGGCGACCTGGCCGACCAGCTGATCTGCGACCACGCGCTCTTCCACCTCGAAGCCGACCTCCGCTGGCTGGAACTGACCGCCGCACGCCTCGGCCGGCTCGCCGAGGTGGTCGCCCCGTGACCCCCGCCGGCTCCCTCCTCACGGCCCACGGCCTGCACAAGGCCTACGGCTCGACGCCCGCGCTCGACGGCGCCTCGTTCTCCGTGCACCCCGGCGAGGTCGTCGCCGTCATGGGGCCGTCCGGCTCCGGCAAGTCGACCCTGCTGCACTGTCTCGCCGGGATCGTCACACCCGACTCCGGCACCGTCACCTACGCCGGACGCGAGCTCTCCGCGATGTCCGACGCCGAGCGCAGCGCCCTGCGCCGCGGCGATTTCGGCTTCGTCTTCCAGTTCGGCCAGCTCGTCCCCGAGCTGACCTGCGTGGAGAACGTCGCCCTGCCGCTCCGGCTCTCCGGTGTCCGGCGCAAGGCGGCCGAAGGCACCGCCCTGGAGTGGATGACGCGCCTGGAGGTCGAGGACCTGGCCGCCCAGCGTCCCGGCGAGGTCTCCGGCGGTCAGGGCCAGCGCGTCGCCGTCGCCCGCGCCCTGGTCGCCTCCCCCAAGGTGGTCTTCGCGGACGAGCCGACCGGCGCGCTCGACTCCCTCAACGGCGAGCGGGTCATGGAGCTCCTCACCGAGTCCGCCCGGACGGCCGGCACGGCCGTCGTGCTCGTGACGCACGAGGCTCGTGTGGCCGCGTACTCGGACCGCGAGGTCGTCGTCCGCGACGGCCGCTGCCGTGACCTGGAGTACGCCGTATGACCTGGCTGCGCGATCTCGGCCTCGGCATACGCTTCGCCGCGGCGGGCGGCCGCGAGGGCTGGGCGCGGACCGCGCTCACCGCCGTCGGGGTGGGCCTCGGCGTGGCGCTCCTGCTGATCGCCTCCTCCGTTCCCCATCTCCTGGCGGAACGCGCCCATCGCGACCTCGCCCGCCAGGAGAGCCCGGTCTCCTACCAGGACAAGGCCGCGAGGTCCGACACCACCGTGCTGCGGATCAACGCGGAGACCGAGTACAGGGGCCAGGTCGTCGGCGGCTTCCTGATGCGTCCGGAGGGCGCGCACCCGGTGACCCCGCCCGGCGTCCGGGCGCTCCCCGGCCCCGGCGAGATGGCGGCCTCCCCCGCACTGAAGGAGCTGCTGGCCTCGCCCGGGGGCAGCCTCCTGCGGGAGCGCCTCCCGTACCCGGTCACCGCGACGATCGGCGAAGCGGGCCTGCTCTCCCCCGGGGAGCTGTACTTCTACGTCGGCAGCGACACCCTGACCCCGGCCGCCGGCGGCCATCGGGTCGACGGCTACGGGGACAGGAGCAAGGACGAGCCGCTCCCGCCCGCCCTCGTCGTCCTGGTCATCATGGTCTGCGTCGTGCTGCTGGCGCCCGTGGCCATCTTCATCGCCACGGCCGTACGGTTCGGCGGCGACCGCCGCGACCGCAGGCTCGCCGCCCTGCGCCTCGTCGGTACGGACATCCGGTCCACCCGCAGGATCGCGGCGGGCGAAGCCCTGTTCGGCTCGCTGCTCGGGCTGCTCGCGGGCGTGGCCTTCTTCCTCGTGGGCCGCGGGTTCAGCGGCTACGTCGAGGTGTGGAACTACAGCGTCTTCCCGTCCGACCTGACGCCCGCGCCGTGGATGGCGGTACTGATCGCCGTCGCGGTGCCGCTGTGCGCCGTACTGGTCACGCTGGTCGCCATGCGCGCGGTGATCGTCGAGCCGCTGGGCGTCGTACGCGACACGGGCCGCCGCCGGCGCCGCCTCTGGTGGCGTCTGCTGGTGCCGGCCCTGGGGCTGGCCCTCCTGGGAGTGACCGGCAGGGTGGGCGAGGGCGACTTCGTCGACCCGTACCCCATCGCGGCCGGTGCCGTCCTCGTCCTGGTCGGGCTCGCCCTGCTGCTGCCCTGGCTGGTCGAGGCCTGCGTCCGCCCGCTGCGCGGCGGCCCGGTGCCCTGGCAGCTCGCCGTCCGCAGGCTCCAGCTGAACAGTGGCGCGGCCTCCCGCGCGGTCAGCGGGATCGCCGTCGCGGTGGCGGGCGCCGTGGCCCTGCAGATGCTGTTCGCCGCGATGGGCGACGAGTTCACGCACATGACGGGGCAGGACCCGTCACGCGCCCAGTTCCACACCTTCTCGGAGAAGGTCAGCGGGGACGCCGCCACCCGCACCATCGAGGAGTTCCGGTCCACGAAGGGCGTCGAGGCCGTCATCGGCACGGTCGAGACGTACGTGACGAAGCCCGGCACGTACAAGGAGGACGAGGTCACCCCGACCACCTCGCTCAGCATCGGCGACTGCCCGACGCTGAAGGAGCTGGCCGAGATCCGCTCCTGCGCGGACGGCGACGTCTTCGTCGTCCACCCCCGGGGCGACAAGGAGTTGAGCGACTGGGTCGACGAGACGGCACGCAAGGGGCAGGAGGTCGAGCT
Organism: Streptomyces sp. NPDC057287; assembly: GCF_042667905.1. Classification (NCBI taxonomy): domain Bacteria; kingdom Bacillati; phylum Actinomycetota; class Actinomycetes; order Kitasatosporales; family Streptomycetaceae; genus Streptomyces; species Streptomyces sp. NPDC057287. The sequence goes on from NZ_JBHUYV010000023.1 coordinate 17,354, forward strand.
CAACTCCGGTGCCGACCGGTCGAAGGGCGAGAAGAGCCTGCTCTGGACCCTGCCCGCGGACGCCCGGACCGTCACCGCCGCACGCGACCCGCTCGGCGAGGAGCACTGGGGCATCATGGCGACGGTCGGAGCCGTCGACCCGCGCACGCTGCCGCACGCCCAGACCATCGCGCAGATCAAGGTCGACGACGATGTCGAGGACGTCGCCGAGTACGTGCGGAACACCGCCGCCAGGATCGACCCGGGCATGCGGGTCGCCGCCCTGACGTCGATGACACGCGACCGCCAGTACGCCAGTGTGCAGACGGGGCTGCGGTTCGGCGCGCTGATGACACTGCTGCTGATCGCCGCGTCGATGCTGGTCTCCCAGCTGGAGCAGCTCCGTGAGCGCAAGCGGCTGCTGTCGGTCCTGATCGCCTTCGGCACCAGGCGCGTCACGCTCGGCTGGTCGGTGCTCTGGCAGACGGCCGTCCCCGTGGCCATCAGCCTCCTGGTCGCGGTGGCGGGCGGTGTCGCGCTCGGCGCCGTCATGACCTGGATGCTGGCCAAGACGGTGACGCGGTGGTGGGTCTTCCTGCCGCTGGCGGGGGCGGGCGGGGTGCTCGTCGTGGCCGTGACCCTGCTCTCGCTGCCCCTGCTGTGGCGCATGATGCGCCCGGACGGGCTGCGCACGGAGTGACGGCGGGAGGGGTGGGTCCGGCGGCCGTCCGGGCTCACCCCTCCGCGTACACCCGCACCGGCAGCGCTCCCAGCGCACCGCGCAGCGCGTCCGCCAGCTCCTCGAACTCCTCGTGCCGCGCCGAGCCCGTACGAACGGCCAGCGCGACCCGCCGCGAGGGCGCCGGGTCCGTGAAGTACCCGGTGGACAGCGCCTCGTTGCGCCCGGTCTCCACCGTCACCGCCGTACGCGGCAGCAGGGTCACCCCGAGCCCGCCCGCGACGAGCTGCACCAGGGTGGAGAGCCCCGCCGCGGTCGTCGTCACCGGCGCCCCCTGGGTGCGCCCCGCCTCCCGGCAGATGTCCAGCGCCTGGTCGCGGAGGCAGTGCCCCTCGTCGAGCAGCAGCAGGGGCAGATCACGCAGGGTCCCGCGCGGAAGGCCGCTGCACCCCGCGAGGCGGTGCTCCTTCTCCATGACGAGCACGAAATCCTCGTCGAACAGGGGCAGTTCCGTGACGCCGGGCACCCCGAGCGGCACGGCGAGCAGCAGCAGGTCCAGCCGGCCGGCGGCCAGCCCGTCCAGCAGCGAGGAGGTCTGCTCCTCGTGGACCTGGAGCTCCAGCTCGGGGTAGCGCTCGTGGACCAGCCTGAGCACGGCCGGCAGCAGATAGGGCGCGACCGTCGGGATCACGCCCAGCCGGAGTATCCCGGTGAACGGCGCGCGCACCGCCTCTGCCTCCTCCATCAGCTCGCCGAGCGCCTCCAGCACCACCCGGCTCCGCACCGCGAGCCGCTCCCCCGCGGGCGTGAGCAGCACCTTGCGCGTCGTACGCTCGATGAGCTGGACACCCAGTGCCACCTCCAGCGCGGACACGGCTCCGGAGAGTGCCGGCTGACTCATCCCGATTGCTGCCGCCGCATCACGGAAGTGCAGATGTTCCGCCACGGCCGCGAAGGCACGCAGCTGCGAGAGACTGGGCTGCTTGACCCTAATAGCCTGATTTACATACGCCACTGATAGGCACCTCCGATCATCCCGACCGAGTGTAGCTATTTCCGCGATCAATGCACTCTGTGCCAAGGTGGGTGCAGTCCAACCCCCAGGAACGCCCTCAAAAGGGGATTTCCTATGCAGCAAGGAGTGCGCGTGCTCACTGTCGGTGACAAGTTCCCCGAGTTCGATCTGACCGCTTGTGTGTCGCTGGAGAGCGGCAAGGAGTTCGAGCAGATCAACCACAAGACCTACGAGGGTCAGTGGAAGATCGTCTTCGCGTGGCCGAAGGACTTCACCTTCGTGTGCCCCACCGAGATCGCCGCCTTCGGCAAGCTGAACGACGAGTTCGCCGACCGTGACGCACAGGTCCTCGGCTTCTCCGGTGACTCCGAGTTCGTGCACCACGCCTGGCGCAAGGACCACCCGGACCTGACCGACCTGCCCTTCCCGATGCTGGCCGACTCGAAGCACGAGCTCATGCGTGACCTCGGCATCGAGGGCGAGGACGGCTTCGCGCAGCGCGCCGTCTTCATCGTCGACCAGAACAACGAGATCCAGTTCACGATGGTGACCGCCGGTTCCGTGGGCCGTAACCCCAAGGAGGTCCTGCGGGTCCTCGACGCCCTGCAGACCGACGAGCTCTGCCCCTGCAACTGGACCAAGGGCGAGACCACTCTCGACCCGGTCGCCCTCCTCTCGGGCGAGTGAGCTGATACCGACATGGCACTCGATGAACTGAAGTCGGCCATACCGGACTTCGCCAAGGACCTGAAGCTGAACCTCGGCTCGGTCATCGGCAACAGCGAGCTCCCGCAGCAGCAGCTGTGGGGCACCGTCCTGGCCTGCGCGATCGCCTCGCGCTCGCCGAAGGTGCTCCGCGAGCTGGAGCCGGAGGCCAAGGCCAACCTCTCCGCCGAGGCGTACACCGCGGCGAAGTCGGCGGCGGCGATCATGGCGATGAACAACGTCTTCTACCGCACCCGGCACCTGCTGTCGGACCCCGAGTACGGGAACCTCCGTGCGGGCCTGCGGATGAACGTCATCGGCAAGCCCGGCGTCGAGAAGGTCGACTTCGAGCTGTGGTCCCTCGCCGTCTCCGCCATCAACGGCTGCGGCCAGTGCCTGGACTCCCACGAGCAGGTGCTGCGCAAGGCCGGCGTCGACCGTGAGACCATTCAGGAAGCCGTAAAGATCGCTTCGGTGATCCAGGCGGTCGGCGTGACCCTCGAAGCCGAGGCCGTGCTCGCCGAGTAGTACCCCCTGTACGAGAAGGGCCCCGAGGACGACCGACCGTCCACGGGGCCCTTCTCATGTCACTTCCCGGGTGCGTCCCCCGGCTGCTCGGCAGGCTCCCCGGTGTCCGCCGCGGGCTCCTCCGCGGGGCGGGCGGGCGGCGGCTCGGCCGGGGGCATCGCCGAGAGCGCCGTGGCCCCGTGCGGCCCGGGCCCCTGGAGCGCGGCCGGGTCCTGCCCGTACGAGCGCAGATAGCCGACCACCGTGTTGGTCACCGCGACCAGCGGTACGGCGACGACCGCACCGCCGATGCCCGCGACCATGCCGCCCGCCGCGACCGACAGCACGACGGCCAGCGGGTGGACGCGCACGGCGCGGCCGAGGATGAAGGGCTGCAGGATGTGGCCCTCGATCTGCTGCACGGCGAGGACCACGATCAGCACCATCAGCGCGGTGAACACGCCCTGGGTGACGAGCGCGACGACCACGGCGAGGGCGCCGGAGACCACGGCGCCGACCAGCGGGATGAAGGCGAAGAGGAAGATGAAGACGGCGAGCGGGACCGCCATCGGCACATCGAGGAAGTAGATCCCGAGCCCGATGAAGATCGCGTCGATCAGGGCCACGATCACCGTGCCCCGCACATAGGCGGTCAGTGTCCGCCAGGCGCGCGGTCCGGCGCCCGCGACGCCGGGCCGGGCCTGCGAGGGCACCAGCTTGAGCACCCACTGCCAGATGCGCTTCCCGTCGTAGAGCAGGAAGAGCGTCGAGAACATCGCCAGCAGCAGCCCGGTGAGGAACTCGACCATCACCGTGACGCCCTGGAGCCCGGCGGAGGTGATCTCCTCGGTGTTGGTGCCGATCGTGTCGCTGAGGTTCTTCGCGATGTCGTTGATCTGCGACTCGGTGACGTGGAAGGGGCTGTCCAGCAGCCAGCGCTTCAGCTCGTCGATGCCGTCACGGACGCGGTCCGAGAGGGTGTCCAGATTGTCCATCACCTGCCAGACGACGAACCATCCGACCAGGCCCATGACGACGAAGCCGAGCACCGCGGTGACCGCGGTGGCCAGACCGCGCGGCAGCCCGACCCGCCTCAGCCGCACGACGGTCGGCTGGAGCATCGCGGTCACGAGCAGCGCGGCGACGAACGCGAGGACGACCAGCTGCACCGCGCTGATGATCCGCATCAGCACCCAGAGCGTGCCGGCCAGGACCAGCAGCCGCCAGCCCGCCTCCGCCGCGACGCGCATCCCCCAGGGGATCGCCGCCACCGGTTCGGGCTTGGCGGCGACGGAGGGGGCGTACGTGGGCGGGCGCGGCACCTGCTCGGCGGCGACGGTGGAGAGAGTGGACGAGGACCCGCTGGTGGCATCGGCGTCGGCACGGCGCTCGTCCTCGGCGCGGCGTTCTTCCAGGCGCGCCCCGATCTCGGTGAGTTCTGCGCCCAGCCGGCCGAGCCAACCCGGAAGTTTCGACATGGTTTTCCCTTTTCCCCCGTCCGCCCCACGCACGCCCCCCGGAGCTGTCCGGTTCGACCGTACACGCGAGATGCCCCGCACCGTAGGACGGTGCGGGGCATCTCGAAGGTGAGCGCGGAACCTCGCGGGGCTCCTAGTACCAGTGGTTGGCCTGCCAGAACGACCAGGCCGCACAGGGGCTGCCGTAGCGGTCGCTGTTCATGTAGCTCAGGCCCCACTTGATCTGCGTGGCCGGGTTGGTCTGCCAGTCCGCGCCCGCCGACGCCATCTTGGAGCCCGGCAGCGCCTGCATGATGCCGTAGGCCCCGGAGGACGGGTTGGACGCCTGGTAGTTCCAGCCCGACTCGCGGTCCACGATGTTGCTGAAGCACTGGAACTGATCGGCCGGCATCATCTGACGCGCGATGGCCTGGACCTGGGCCACGCTGTAGGAGCCCTGCGCCGAGAACGAGGTGGCGTCACGGACGGACGACCGGCTCGCACGCTCGGCCTCCTTCTCCTTGGCCTCGCGCTCCGCCTCCAGCTTGTCCTCGGCCGCCTGCTTCTTCGACTTGGCGTCCTTGGCGGCCTGGATGCGGGCCGTCTCCTCGGCCGACTTCTTGGCCGCCGCGTCGGCCGCGGACGCCTGGGCGTCGGCCTGCTGCGTCAGCGAAGCGGTCTGCACCTGGGCCTGCTGGCCCGCGGGGATGTCTGCGAGCAGCGTGGTGTCGGCTGCGGCCGCCTCGAAGTTGTTGTCGTCGACAGCGGGAGTGCTGCCCGACGCAACGCCTACGACGGCGCCTACGGTGGTTACGGCGGTGGCGGATGCCACGGCGAACCCCCGGACCGAGATCCGGCTCACACGGTGTCCTTCCAGCATCGCCCGCTTAGGTGACCTCGCGGGCGCAATCGTGCCCTTGACACTGGCCTCCCTACTGCTTGGGTCACGGGAGGCACGGGCCCGGCGGGCAGCTCCCCTGAGGGAGTGCCACATGGTACTCGCGGGCGGCATACGGACGGCTGTTGTTGAGTTGTGTGGTGCGTGGCGCCTCTGGAGGTGCCCAAGTGCCGTATGCGGGGCCTGACGGAAGCAAGACTCTGCCGGAAGGACACGGTGCGTTGCAATTCTGTGTTGCGTGTGAAAGCTCACACCTCGTTTGGCGCACAACTTTTTCGGAAATGACGGCGCAGCACAATGCCGCCCGGCTAAGCTCCTTGGCTCGCCGGGCGGCATCAATGGGGTGTTCCTGGTCAGATGTGGCCGTCCTCCAGCATTTCGGTCACCAGCGCGGCGATCTGCGAGCGCTCGGAGCGGGTGAGCGTGACATGCGCGAAGAGCGGATGCCCCTTCAGCTTCTCGACCACGGCGACGACTCCGTCGTACCGGCCGACCCGTAGGTTGTCCCGCTGCGCCACGTCATGGGTGAGCACCACCCGTGAATTCGCCCCGATCCGGGACAACACGGTCAGCAGGACGTTCCGTTCGAGGGACTGGGCCTCGTCCACGATGACGAACGCGTCGTGGAGCGACCGGCCTCGGATGTGGGTGAGCGGCAGGATCTCCAGCATCCCGCGCCCCAGCACCTCTTCGATGACCTCGCGCCCGGCCACCGCCGACAGCGTGTCGAAGACGGCCTGCGCCCAGGGGCTCATCTTCTCGGACTCGCTGCCGGGGAGATAGCCGAGCTCCTGCCCGCCGACCGCGTACAGCGGCCGGAAGACCATCACCTTCTTGTGCTGCCTGCGCTCCAGCACGGCGTCCAGCCCCGCGCAGAGCGCCAGGGCGGACTTGCCGGTGCCCGCCCTGCCGCCCATCGACACGATGCCGATGTCCGGGTCGAGGAGCAGGTCGAGCGCGATGCGCTGCTCGGCGCTGCGGCCGTGGATCCCGAAGGCCTCCCGGTCGCCGCGCACGAGACGCACGTTGCCCTCGGCCGTGACCCTCCCGAGCGCCTTGCCGCGCTCGGACTGGAGGACCAGTCCGGTGTGCACGGGGTAGTCGGCGGCTTCGGGGATGTAGAGCGTCTCCTCACTGAAGAGCAGGTCGACCTGTTCGGCGGCGACGGCCAGCTCCGACATCCCGGTCCAGCCGGAGTCGGTGATGGCGAGCTCGGCGCGGTACTCCTCGGCGAGGAGGCCGACCGAGGACGCCTTGATCCGGAGAGGCAGGTCCTTGGAGACGACGGTGACGTCGTACCCCTCGGCCTGCAGGTTGCGCGCGACCGCGAGGATCCGTGAGTCGTTGTCCCCCAACCGGTAGCCGGCGGGCAGGACGCCGGGGTCGGAATGGTTGAGTTCGACACGGAGCGACCCGCCCAGATCCCCGAGCGGGATCGGAGCGTCCAGCCGGCCGTAGCGGACACGGAAGTCGTCCAGCAGGCGCAGGGCCTGCCGGGCGAAGTATCCCAGCTCGGGGTGGTGCCTTTTGGCCTCCAGCTCCGTGACCACGACGATCGGCAGCACGACTTCGTGCTCGTCGAAGCGGGCCATGGCGTTGGGGTCGGCCAGCAGGACGCTGGTGTCGAGAACATAGGTGCGCCTGTCGGGCATGCGGCGCTTAGTGCTGGTCACCACGGAAGGACGTACCCCCTCGGACGAGGTCGGGGAGTGCGACGGGCGTCGCGGGAACTTCCCCAAGGGAGAGGACGGACCGGGTTCGGACCCGTGCGCGGGCCGAACGCCGGCCCTCCGCGTCGGCCGCACGGTGTGCGGTCCTTCGTGTGCAAAGGGCCTCCCGGGCGAGCGGGCTGGGTGCCGCTCACTTGGCTGCGACGTCCGCCTGGTTGCTGACCGGACGTCGACCTGAGAGCTGTATTCCCTCGAACACGCGAAGCCATGCCCCCGCCTGCGACAAGGTGCGCGCGGCGTGGCTCCGGGGCCCCGTTCCGTCCTCCGTCCGCCGGACGGGTGACGCCGCGCCCCTCAGGCCCCGTAGCGCCGGTGCCGCGCCGCGTAGTCACGCAGGGCGCGGAGGAAGTCGACCTTGCGGAAGGCCGGCCAGAAGACCTCGCAGAAGTAGTACTCCGAATGGGCGCTCTGCCACAGCATGAAGCCCGACAGCCGCTGCTCCCCGCTGGTGCGGATCACCAGGTCCGGGTCGGGCTGTCCGCGGGTGTAGAGGTGCTCGGAGATCAGGTCCGTGGAGACCACCTCGGCGAGCTCCTCGAAGGTGGTGCCCTTGGAGGAGTGCTCCAGCAGCAGGGACCGCACCGCGTCCGCGATCTCCTGACGGCCGCCGTAGCCGACCGCGACGTTGACGATTATCCCCTCGATGCCCGCCGTGGCCTCCTCCGCCTCCTTGAGGACGGTCTGGGTCCGCGCGGGCAGCAGGTCGAGCGTCCCCACGTGGTGGACGCGCCAGCGTCCGTCGGAGGCCAGCTGGCGCACGGTGTTCTCGATGATGCCGAGCAGCGGGATGAGCTCCGCCTCGGGCCGGTCGAAATTGTCCGTGGACAGCAGCCAGAGGGTGACGACCTCGACATCGGTCTCGCTGCACCAGCCGAGCAGCTCGGAGATCTTGTCCGCGCCGGCCTGGTGCCCCTGCACGGCCGAGCCGCCGGACGCCTTCGCCCACCGCCGGTTCCCGTCGAGGATGACTCCGATGTGCTTGGGCACCTGGTCGTGGTCCAGGCGGCCTCCCACCCGGCGTGCGTAGAGCCCGTACACCAGGTCGCGCAAGTTCACTGAGTTCACCCTCTCGGTTCCGTACGGGCCTGAGGCCCGCCCTCCCCCTCACCGGGGGGTCCGGGGCCGCCCCCCGGGGGATCGCCGTGCGGTCCGCGCTCTCGCGCCGCGGATCGGCAGGTCCCGAAGCCGCCACATTACTGCGGACGGGTCACGAGGGCCCAACCCGGCCTGTCACAAGTCCGTGATAAGGAGTGAAACGTGACTGATTCCCTCTCCTACCTCGCCGATACCGCACGCTACGACTCCATGGAGTACCGCCGCACCGGCCGCAGCGGGCTCAAGCTCCCCGCCGTCTCGCTCGGCCTCTGGCACAACTTCGGCGACGACCGCGCCCTGGGATCCCAGCGGGCGATCCTGCGCCGCGCCTTCGACCTCGGTGTGACCCACTTCGACCTGGCCAACAACTACGGCCCGCCGCCCGGCTCCGCCGAGCTGAACTTCGGCAAGCTCTTCCGCCAGGACTTCGCCCCGTACAGGGACGAACTCGTCATCTCCACCAAGGCCGGCTACCTGATGCACCCCGGCCCGTACGGCGAGTGGGGGTCCCGCAAGTACCTCCTCTCCTCGCTCGACGCCTCGCTGCGGCGGATGGGGCTCGACCACGTCGACATCTTCTACTCCCACCGTTTCGACCCGGCCACCCCGCTGGAGGAGACGATGGGGGCGCTGGCCTCCGCCGTGAGCCGGGGCAAGGCGCTGTACGCCGGTGTGTCGTCCTACAACGCGGCGCAGACCGCCGAGGCGGCCCGGATCCTGAAGGAGATGGGCGTGCCGGCTTTGATCCACCAGCCCTCCTACTCGATGGTCAACCGCTGGGTGGAGTCCGACGGGCTGCTCGACACCCTCGAGACAGCCGGCATGGGCTGCATCTCCTTCGCGCCGCTCGCCCAGGGGCTGCTCACCGGCAAGTACCTGACGGGCATCCCCGAGGGCTCGCGCGCGAGCCAGGGCAAGTCCCTGGACCCGGGCCTGCTGTCGGAGGAGATGGTCCGCCGGCTGCGCGGGCTCAACGACATCGCACAGGGGCGCGGCCAGTCGCTCGCGCAGCTGGCGCTCAACTGGGTCCTGCGCGACAGCCGCATGACGTCGGCCCTGATCGGCGCGTCGAGTGTGAAGCAGCTGGAGGAGAACGTGGCCGCGCTCGCCGCGCCGGCGCTGACCGCCGCCGAGCTGAAGGAGATCGACACCTTCGCGGTGGACACCGCGAGCACCAACATCTGGGCCAACCGGGGCTGACGCACCCCCGCTCCGGGGCGGATTCCCCTGCCTCACCGGGGAGTCGCCACCGGTCCCGCACACGGTCCGCACATCCGGAACGCGTCCGGGCACAAAAAAACGGGCCGGTCCGTGGGGGGGGGGGTACGGACCGGCCCGAGGGGGGGTTTCCACCATAACCCTTCGTAAGTGATGCTGGGTGCCACGCCACCGAATAATCACTCTCCGAATTCGCCGGACTGCGCTGCGGGAGTGCCCGCAGGCGGGTCCGGCGGGCACTACAGGACAGTTTCCGTCCTGTAGGCGCCCTACATTCGGCCCATGACGACACGAGCCCGCAGCACCACCGTGACCTGGTCCGGGGCGAACGCCCGGCGTCTCGACCGGCAGGGCCTCTCCGGGAGCTCCCCGTCAGGCGCCCGCACGGCCGCCGGCGCCGTCGCGGCGATGCTCGGGGCCCATGCGCAGGTGCTCTCCGCCGCCGAACTCTCGGTGGGGCTCCGCGCTCCGGGGGTGACGCGCACGGACGTGCGGGCGGCGCTGTGGACCGACCGGACGCTCGTGAAGACCTTCGGCCCGCGCGGAACCGTGCACCTGCTGCCCGCCGAGGAGCTGCCGATGTGGACCGGGGCCCTGTCGGCCGTGCCGAGCGGCAGCAGCCCGTTCCCCAAGGGAGCCCGGATGACACCGGAGCAGGTCGAGGCGGTGGTGGCGGCGGTGGGCGACGCCCTGACCGGCGCCGAACTCACGATCGACGAGCTCTCCGACGAGGTGGTCGGCCGCACCGGCCCCTGGGCGGGAGACCTGGTGATGCCCGCGTTCCAGGGGATGTGGCCCCGGTGGCGGCAGGTGCTGCACCTGGCCGGCCACCGGGGAGCGCTGTGCTACGCGCCGAACCGGGGCCGGAAGGCCACCTACACCAACCCGGGGACCGTCCCTGTGCCCGGCCCGGAGGCGACCGCCGCGCTGGTGCGGCGCTACCTGAGGGCGTACGGGCCCGCCACGCCCGCCCAATTCGCCCAGTGGCTCGCGGCGCCCCGCGGCTGGGCCGGGCAGCTCTTCGAGGACCTGGCCCGGGCGGGCGCGATCGAGGAGGTGGTGTTCGAGGGGTGCGGGGCGGCCTGGGTGGTCGCGGGCGACACGCTGTTCCCCTCGGCGGGGCCGTGCGGGGTGCGGCTGCTCCCCTACTTCGACGCCTTCACCATCGCCTCCCGGCCCCGCGAGCGGCTCTTCCCGGGCGCCGCCCGGGAGCGGGCGCTGGCCGGCGGCCAGGCGGGCAACTTCCCGGTGCTGCTGGTGGACGGCACGGTCGCCGGGGTGTGGCACCAACGGCGCTCGGGGAAGCGCATCGCGGTGACCGTGGAGCCGCTGGGCCCTCTGGACGCAGGGCGCACGCGGGCCCTGGAGGCACAGGTGGAGCACCTGGGCCAGGTACTGGAGGGGACCCCGGAGCTGACGGTGGGAGAGGTGACGGTGGGCGGTCACGCGTAGGGCGGGCTCGCGGGGCTCAGCGGGGCACGAAGCGGATCGCCACCGTGTCACCGCCGAGGACCACGAAGTCGCCGTTCTCGCACCGGAACACGGCCTCACGCACCTCGCCGTACTCGTCGCGCCGCTCCTGCGTGCCGGTGACGGTCCAGGCACCGCCGTACGGGGGCGGAGGGAGCCTGCTCAGCTGCTCGAACTGCCACTGCCCCGCGGGTACACACCAGTCGGGAAGGACGGGCCAGGCACCGGAGGTGATGCTCAGCGTCCGGTCGGAGGCACAGGTCAGCAGGACCGACTGGCCGCCCTCCAGTACGAATTCGACGGCTTCGGGTTCCCCCGCGCGGCCCTCGGGCCGGTAGAACAGGCCCTGGACGGAGGCGATCCGCGCGCCCGTGAGCCAGTCGGCCCTCCCGTGGCGCGGCCGGCCGGCGGGAGCGCTGATCTCCTCGCCCGGCATTTCCCTTCCCACCGACATGACCTGCTCCTTCGTTGTGCGCTCAACCACCAGGGTCGCACTACTCATGGGTAGGACGGAGGGGCAGGTGATGCCGTTGCATCCGCGGTCTGTGAAGACGCCCTCAACGTAGGCCCGTTGACGAGAAAACCGGCTTGCGTGCCTCGATCAGGAAGCGGGCGCTGTGCGCGACGAAGGGCCCCTCCCGCTCGATCTGCCGGTGCAGAGAGCGCAGTTGCGGCAGATAGGCGCCGACGGTGAATCCGGGCACCATCCAGATGACCTTGCGCAGGAAGTGGACGACGGCGCCGATGTCGAGGAACTCGATGCGGAGCCGCTCCGCACGCAGGTCCGTCACCTCCAGCCCGGCCGCCTCCGCGTCGTCCCGCGCGCGCCGCGGATCCCGGGCGCCGCGCTCCTCGGGGGACCGCGGGCCGAGGAAGTACTCGACGAGCTCGAACACGCTCTCCCGGCCGACCTGCTGGGAGAAGTACGTGCCGCCAGGGGCCAGGACCCGGGCGATCTCGTCCCACCAGGTCGTCACCGGATGCCGGCTGACGACCAGGTCGAAGGCACCGTCCGCGAAGGGCAGCGGCGGCTCGTCGGAGTCCGCGACGACGACGGCGCCGCGCGGGTGGAGCAGGGCGGCGGCACGGGCGACGTTCGGCGGCCACGACTCGGTGGCCACGGTGAGCGGCGGCAGCACGGGTGCGGAGGCGAGCACCTCCCCTCCCCCGGTCTGGATGTCGAGCGCGGCGCTCGCCCTCGCCAGCCGGGCCGCCATGGCGCGCGCGTACCCCCACGACGGGCGCTGCTCGGTGGCCCGCCCGTCGAACCACGAGAAGTCCCAGCCGTCGACGGAGGCGGCGTCGGCCTCCGCGACGAGGGCGTCGAAGCGCGCGTCGGAGGCGGAGGGGACAGGGGGTGTGGATGATCCGGTCATGAGGGAAGGGTGACAGCCCGCCGCGGACCGGCGCGACCGGATATTCCGTACATACGTGCGCCGGGTGTGTGTCAAGCGGCCAGTCCCCCGAACAGCAGGCCGACCAGCGCTCCCGCGATCATGAACGGGCCGAACGGGATGCCCGTGCTGCGCCCGGCGCGGCGCGCCAGCATCAGTCCCGCACCGTAGAGCGCGCCGAACAGGAACCCGGCGAAGCCCCCCGCGCAGAGCACGCCCCACCCGTACCAGCCGAGCGCCACACCGAGCGCGAGGGCGAGCTTCACGTCGCCGAAGCCCATGCCGTTCGGGTTGATCAGGAAGAGCAGGAAGTAGAAGCCGCCGAGCGCCGCTCCGCCGAGCAGGGCGGAGGTCCAGGATCCGCCGCGCTCGGGCAGCAGGGCCGCGCACCCCAGGAGCAGGGCGGCGGCACCCGCCAGGGGCAGCGTCAGTGTGTCGGGGAGCCGGTGGACGCGGCGGTCGATCACGGCGAGGAGCACCGCCACCGGGGCCAGCAGCAGCCAGACGACGGCCTCGGGCCGGGGGCCGGTGGCGGCGGCCAGGGCGACGCAGGCGAGCACGGTGACCGCCGGCGCGACGACGGCGGGTGCGTAGCCCCTCCGCCGGGGCCTCGGGGCCTGCGGAGCCGCGCCTCCCGGGAGCGAGGGGACGGCCACGGCGCAAGCGCCGCACCTGGCCGGGCCGAGCCAGCCCCCGGCGGGCCCCGTGAGCGCGTGTCCGGCCGGGCACGCGGCCCGCCAGGGCTCCTCGGGCTCGACGGAGAAGCGGTACGCGGCGCGCGGGAGCAGCAGTCCGGCGACCGCACCCCAGAGCGCGGCGACCGCAATCAGTGTGGCGTCCACGGATCCGACCCTAATCCGGCCCGCACGGCCCGGTCTTGGGCCCTGGGGCCCACTGCCGGCCGTTCCGGACCCACACGGCGGTCCGGGGGTCTACGGTCGGTGCCCATGGGGAAATGGCGCAACGGCAGCGGAACACTGACGGTCGGGTCGGACACCGAGGTGCGGGAGGTGCCGCTGCGCATAGCGGCCTCCTACCGTGCGCGGGCGCGCGGACTGCTAGGCGTGGACGGTGTCGACGGCGCGCTGCTGATCACCCCGTGCGGGAGCGTGCACACCTTCCGGATGCGGTTCACCATCGATGTGGCCTACCTGGACCGGAAGTTCGGCGTCCTGGCGGTGCGCACGATGAAGCCGGGACGGCTCGGTCTGCCCAGGCTCCGCGCCCGGCACGTGGTGGAGGCGGAGGCCGGGGCGATGGAAGGCTGGGGCCTGCGGCCCGGGACGCGGGTGCGGGTCTCCGTACCGGCTACGGAAGTCTCGCCGCCTGCGCGCTGACGAGGGCGGCCGGGATCTCCGGGGGCGTCGCCGTGAGGAAGCCGGCCGCGTAGAAGGTGACGACCGTCGATCCCGTCCGTACGAGGTGGAAGACGAGGGGTACCTCGGCGCCCTCCAGGCTGCCCGTCACCTGGTAGGCGAAGGACTCCTGGCCGGCCTTCGCCCCCGGAAGCGCCTGGACCCCGGTGTAGGTGGACGGGCCGTCGTCGCTCGTCGTGCGGAACCCGTCGGCGCAGGCCCGCACCGCGTCACGGACCGAGCGCAGCAGCTCCTCGGCCCCGCCCTTCGGGTGCGAGGTGAGGATCTCGGTGACGACGGTCTGGTCGTCCCGGCCCTCCTCCGTCGTGTCCGTCGCCGTGCGGAAGACGGTGGCGGCGGGCGCGGGTTCCGGCGAGCCGTTGATGATCGCCGTGATCGGCCGGCAGGCCGCGTCCTCCGACTCCTCGGTGCCCCGTTCGTCGGCCCCCTCCAGGGGAGCGACCTCGAAGCCCTTCACCTCGCCCGTCCTCAGGACCACCCCGGCGAGCTGTGCCTCGGTGAGGGTCTCGCCGGTGCTGGCCGGCGTGGAGGCGGGGGCGTCGGGCGCGTCGGTGTCCGTGCCGTCCGCGGAGCCGGCGGCCGGCGTCCGTGAGGCGGTGGTCTTCTTCGCGGCTCCCCCGCCCTCCCCGCCGTCCGGCCCGCAGCCGGCGGCCGCCAGGCAGAGGACGAGCGCGCCCGCCGCCACGACAGTGCTCCGTACCTTCATCGCTCACCGCTCCTGACCGCCGTGCACCGGATCAGCACGCTAACAACCGGGGTGATCCCGGCGCGTGGGCCCGTGGGCCCAACTCAGGGCGGTCCCGGCCCCAGCAGCGTCCATGCCCCGTAGGCGGCGGAGCCGAGGGCCGCCGCGGCGACGACCGCGCCCGCGCGCACCGTCGGGCGCACTCCTGCCAGCGCGACGGCCGGGGGCAGCAGCAGGGGGAACGCGGGCATCATCAGGCGCGGCCGGGAGCCGAAGTAACCGGAGCCGATGAGCGAGACGACGACGACCGCGATGCCGTACACCAACACGGGCAGCGGCTGCCGCTGCCGTACACAGAGGACCACCAGCCACCCCAGCAGCCCCAGCGCGGCGCAGAGCCCGAGTGCGGCGGGAAGCGGAAGCCCGGCGATGAACGCGGCCAGCGCCCGGCCGCCGTCGATGCTGTTGCCCCACTGCGCCTGGACCTCGAAGTACGCGAACGGGCTGCCCTCCCGCAGGGCGACGAACACCACGTACGCCAGCCATCCCAGCGGGGCCAGGCAGACCCCCAGCAGCATGCGCGCGTTCCGGCGCAGCAGGTTCCGCCCGCCGCCCGCCCGCCACTCCCGTACGAGGACGACGGCGGCGGTGACCGCGAGTGCCGCGATGAGCGCGGCCGCCGAGGGCCGCGTCAGCCCGGCGAGCACACACAGCGCGCCCGCGGCGATCCAACGGCCCTTGAGCACGGCGTACAGGGACCAGGCGGCGAGTGCGGTGAACAGGGTCTCGGTGTACGCCATCGACTGCACGAACGCCGTCGGGTACGCGCCCCACAGCGCCGCCAGCACCACCCCGGCCCGCTTGCCGTGCAGCCGCGCTCCGACGGCGAAGATCCCGCAGGCCGCGACGAGCCCCGCCAGCCAGGCGACGGCGATCCCGGCGCCCTGCACGGTGAACGGGGTGACTGCGGCGAGGCCGCGTTCCAGGGCCGGGAGGAGCGGGAAGAAGGCCAGGTCGGAATGGACACCGCCGTCGGGGAGGGTGACGGTCCTGCCGTAGCCGTGTTCGGCGATCCGCTGGTACCAGACGGAGTCCCAGCGGCCGCCCAGGAGGTGCAGGGCGTCCTTCCCGGCGGCCGGCGCCCACACCGCGAGGACCAGAAGCCCGAGGGCCCTGACCGCCGCGTACGCGCCCAGGGCGGGAGCGGCGGCGGTGAGCAGGGCGGCGGCGCGGTGCCGGGTGCCGCGGGTTCCGGGCGCCACCGGGCGGGAGCGCGTCTGCTGATCGTGCATGCGGCCGATTATGGGCCCGCCGCCGTGCCGGTCACCAAGCCGGTCCTGGTGGAGGCGCTCCTCCCGCCCGCAGCACCTCCGCGCGCGGGGCGCTGCGGGTGCCGAGCCCCCGGCCGACGAGCGGGGCGACCGTGCGGATCAGTTTCAGCTGCGCCGAGCGCAGGACGCGCAGGGTGGTGTCGTCGGTCCAGCCAGTTGTGGTGGACCACTCGTAGCCCGAGCCGACCACCTCGCTGGCGAAGGCCAGCTCGGTCGCGAGCAGCGCCCGCGCCCAGTCCATGGGGTCCAGCGCCGCCCTCTCCGCCAGGGCGCCGCGGATCGACATGCCGCGGCGGCTCAGGTCCTGGGCGCTGTCGAAGCCCATGGCCACGGCGAACTCCTCGGTGCAGCGGGCGGGGCCGCACCATTCCATCAGCCCTTGCTGGAGGAGACGGGACTCCTCGTCGGTCAGGGTCAGTTGCTCAGCCGTCGGCACGCGCCGTCACCTTCCGGTTGCGGCCCGGCCCGGCGCCGTGGGGGTGCGCCGGGACGGGCGTCGATCACCTGCGGGACAGACGCTATTGACCCGGCGGTCACCCGTCTTGGGCCCAGGGGCCCAACTCGGGACCCTCAGCCGTCACGGCCGGTGCGGAGGTGCTGCCGGCCCCGGGGGTTCCGGCGACGTCTCAGCTGTCCCAGGGGAGCGCCGACGGGCGGCGCTGCCACCACCAGCCGCGGGCGGCGACGGCCGTGCCCGATCCCGTGAGGCGCCCGAGCAGCGCTCCGCCGTCGTCCTCCGTACGGCGGCGGAACACCTCGTCGAGCTCGGCCACCGCCCGTCGGACCAGATCACGTTCCGCGTCGTCGGCTCCCGCCGGCTCCGCGAGGCCGTCGCGGGTGCGCAGGTCCTCGGCGTAGAGCTCGAAGGGATAGCGGCCGGTCGGCAGCCACCCTGCGTCGATCCGGCGCACCATGCGCTCCCAGAGCAGCAGCGCCTCCCGCGCGCGGTTCACCGTGCTGGTGGCCGGCGCGTAGCCGTGGGGGTCCGCCGCCGCGGCGAAGGCGTCGGTGACCGGGGTCTCCACGCGCTCCTCGCGCAGGATCTCGGCCAGCACCTCGACCCTGGCCTCCGGGAGCTGCTCCATGGGGGCTTCGACCGCGTCGACCAGGTGAACCGGGAAGTCGCCGTCCCCCTCCACCAGACGCGCGCGCGTGACCGTCCCGTCCGGGCCTGCCGCCCAGTACGCCGAGGGGGGCGTCTCCTGCGCGGGGTACAGGACGGTCGTGCGGAGCCGGTCCGCGAGCCGCGCCGCGGCTTCCGCCTCGGTCGGTGGCGCCGCCACCGCGTCCGACACGGAGACGTCCCAGGCGAGGGTCACGTCCCCGGCGACGGAGTGATGCGTGCAGAGCACCGGGGCGTCCCAGTTCCTGTCGTCGGTCCGCCCGGTGTCCTCGTCGGCGACGTCCACGTCCCCGGGCTCGACACCGAGCGCTCCGGCCAGCGCCGACGCCATGGTGTGCGGCGCGGGCCGGTGCACGGTGAGGAAGGTGTAGATCGCCGTCACGAATAGGTCCCGTCGTAAACCTTCTTGGCCTTCTCGACCACTTCAGGATGGTCGGCAAAGCGGGGGTCTCTTGTCAAAGCGGGCGAATCGGTCTTTCCGCCCGCCTTGGCGATCTCCTTGAGCGCGGCGTACTCGTTCCTGTCGAGCTCCACGAGCCCCTTGCCGGAGATCGGGAAGGTCCGGCCGTTCCCCTCCACCCCGTACTTGCGCCCGTTGATCTCGTAGGCGTTGCCGTTGTCGACGAGCTTCGCCCTGCCTTCGGCGATTCCCTTGATGTCGTTCTGGACGTCCGCCTCGTTGCCCTTGAGGATGATGGTGTTCTTCTCCTTGACCATGCCGTTCCTCGCACCGGCCACCGTGTGCCTGGGGTGCGGCGGCTTGAGCTTCTTGCCCGCCGCCGGACCCTTGACGCTCGGATCGGTCTCGAACTCGCAGTCGTTGTTGTGCACCAGCGCGTCGGCCTCGCCGATTCCGACGTAGTACGCGTGGATGCCGTCGACCGACAGGTCGTGCGTCGTCCGCCGTTCCGTGAAGCGCGACACCCCGGTCACCACGAGCGGCCTGCCGTCGGGCAGCCGCAGCCGGTCCCCCGTCACGATGTCGCCCGCGTCCACCCACCGCTGCCGGCCGGTGAGCCAGAAGGGGTGCGTGTCGGTCGCCGTGATCCTTCCGGCCGAAGTCCTCAGCCGGGTGAACTCCTTGTCGTCGTGAGTCGTGAACGTCTCCGTCACCCGGCGCACCTCGGAGACACCGCGCACGGGGTCGGTGGCGAGCACCTCGTCCCCGGCCCGCAGCGACTCGATCGGCACCCGCCCGCCGTCGGCGACCAGCACGGGGGTACCGGGCGGGAAGCTGTGGCTGACGGGGCACGTCGGCGGCTTGTCGTCCTTCGGGTCCTTCTTCGGCGGGTCCTTCTTCTCGGCGTCGAGCTTCTTCTGCGCGTCCGCGAGCTTCTTCTCGGCGTCCTTGACCTTCTTGCGGTTCTTGATCAGGCCCTTCAGCCCGTCGTACAGGTCACCGCCGTGCTTCTTCAGCGCCTGGATCAGCTTGGCGGCCTTCTTCCACTTCCACGGCGCCCCGTACTTCGCCGCGAGCTTCCCGACCGCGCCCCCCACCAGGCTGAGCAGCACATTGATCAACGTCTCCGTGCAGGCGCCCATGTCGCCCTTGGTGATGCAGTCCAGCGCGTCGGTGATCCCCAGCTCCTCCGCGAGGATCCTGGCCAGCTCCTTGGCCGCCTCGAGCGCCTTGTCCGAGCTGGTCTTCTCCGCCGCCTGAGCGTCCTGGAGGTCCTTCAGTGCGGCGTCGTAGTCGATCTGGGTCTGCGACTTCGGAGATCCGTCGTCGGCGACCGGCTCACCGTCACCCGGCGGCCCCTGGGCCTCGGGGTTCCCGCCCCCGCCACCGCAGTCACCGCCCCCGCCGATCCGGCACACCTGCGCGCCGATCTTCTCCGTCAGCTCCGCGCCGATCCCCGTCGCCACCAACGCGCCGACGATCGCCACGACCACCATGACCAGACCGACGTACTCGATCGCGCCCTGACCACGCTGCCCCCGGCGCATCCCGAGCAGACGCACCCCGCTCCGCGGCACCCTCTCCCGCGACCAACGACGTAACCGACGACGCACATCCCCCGGACCAGTCATACCCGCGACGCTAACCACCGGGCATGCGCGCGGTCTTGGGCCCGAGGACCCAACCTGGCACCCCCGGCGCCCAAATAAACCGTGCCGCCGGCCGGTCTCGGGTGGCGGAC
Source organism: Streptomyces sp. NPDC057287 (assembly GCF_042667905.1). Classification (NCBI taxonomy): domain Bacteria; kingdom Bacillati; phylum Actinomycetota; class Actinomycetes; order Kitasatosporales; family Streptomycetaceae; genus Streptomyces; species Streptomyces sp. NPDC057287. Next base: position 36,157 of record NZ_JBHUYV010000023.1, read on the forward strand.
CCGGCGGAGCGCGCACGGCGGACCGTGCGAGGGTTCCGGGCGGCCGTACGACCCGTACGGCCGGTGCGGAGCGGGAGGAAGGCGACAGCGGATGACGTCCGGTTCATCGGTACCGACGGCAGAGGAACGTGCGGAGCGGCCCCCGCCCGGCGATCCGGGACCCCGGCCCCGGCTGCTCCGTGACCTCTCCCTGTCCGCCGTGCTCGCCGGCGTCGTCGTGGTGGTCGTCTCCTACTCGGGTCCGCTGGCGATCGTGCTGGCCGCCGCCCGTGCGGCTCACCTGGACGCCGGGCAGACCGGTTCCTGGATCTGGGCGATCTCGATCGGCAGCGGCCTGACCTGCATCGCCCTGAGCCTGCGCACCCGGATGCCGATCGTCACCGCCTGGTCCACCCCGGGCGCCGCTCTCCTGGTCACCAGCATCGGCTCGTACGCCTACGACGAGGTGATCGGCGCCTTCGTGGTGTCGGGCCTGGTGATCGCCCTGATCGGGGTGACCGGGATATTCGGGCGGCTGATGCGGCTCGTGCCGGGGGCCGTGGTCTCCGCCATGCTGGCGGGCGTCCTCTTCTCCTTCTGCGCGGACGTGTTCACCTCGCTGGAACACACTCCGCTCATCGCCGGTTCCGTACTCCTGGCCTATCTGCTCGGCAAGCGGTGGCTTCCCCGGTACGCCGTGCTGCTGGCGCTCGTGGCGGGTCTGGCGTGCAGCGCGGCGAGCTCGAAGCTGCATGTCCGCCTGGACCATGTCGGTCTGGCACACCCGGTGTTCACGGCGCCCGCCTTCTCCATGGCCTCGCTGATCGGTATCGCCGTCCCCCTCACCCTGGCGACCCTCGCCTCCCAGAACGCCCCCGGGGTCGGTGTGCTCACCGCGTCCGGCTACCGCCCCGACGACCGGCTCCTGGTCGGCTCCACCGGTCTGGTGTCGGCGGTGCTCGCCCCGTTCGGTTCCCACGCGGTGAACCTGGCGGCCATCACCGCCGCGATCTGCACGGGCCCCGAAGCACACCGCGATCCGCGACGCCGGTATGTCGCCGGGGTCGCCTGCGGGGCCTTCTACCTGGTGGTGGGCATCTTCGGTTCGACCCTGGTGGCGTTCTTCGCGGGGCTGCCGGTGGAGCTGGTCGCGTCCATCGGCGGCGTCGCCCTGTTCGGCGCCCTGTCCGGCGGACTGGCGGGCGCCGTACGGGAGGAGAAGGACCGGGAGGCCGCCCTGATCACCTTCCTGGCCACGGCCTCCGGTGTCACCCTGTTCGGCATCGGATCGGCCTTCTGGGGTCTGGTGTCCGGTGTCATCGCGCACCTCGTGCTCAACGGCGGCCGCCGCAGGACGCCGCAGGAGCAGGGCTCGGGACCGGCAGCGCCCGCCGGCAGCGCCGCGCCCCCGCCCTCCTCCCCCGTTCAGCCCGCGCCGGACGCCTGAAGGACGGTGCACGGGGACTCCCAGGAAGGGGGCAGCCCGCGCCCGTGCTCCGTCTCCCCCTCGGAGTGTCCGGCCGGTACGCCCCCGGCCCCCTCGACGTCGAGGACGTAGAAGCAGGCCCGTTCTCCGAGGACTTCGAGCCGTGTCTCCGGATGGAACGAGAACTCCGCACGGACGAGGTCGTCCAGACGGCCCGGCACGCCGGACAGCACCGTCATCGCCGTGGAAGGCCCCGGCCCCGTACCCGCGTCCCATCCGAAGGAACGCAGGCCGCGCACCACCAGGAGCGCGGCGTTCCCCTCGTCGAACCGGGGGGCGGTGCGCAGCTCGAAGAGCAGGGCGATCGTGGAGTCCGACGGACTCACACGACAGTCGAGCAGCTGCGCCTCCCGCAGCGCGTCCGGCTCCCGCAGGGGGTCCGGCTCGGCCGTCCGGGGAGGCGGGGGCACGTCCCCGGCGCCGACGAGGTCGATCACAGAGATCATGGGACCGACGCTAACGACCCCACCGGCCCGCCGTCTTGGGCCCGGGGACCCAGCGGAACGGCCGGCGCGGGGCACCTCCGTCCGGAGAAGCCCGCGTCCTGCCCGCCCCCAGGTCGTGAAAGGCGCCCCGAACCCCCGTGGTTGGGCCCGCTTTTGGGGCCGGGGGCCCAGGTCACGCGCCTGTTCCGTCCGTACGCTCACCTCTCACGGAGAGCGGGGCAGGTGTCGGCGAGAGGGTGGACCGTGAGCGGTGGCAGCGACTGGGGAGGCAGGATCCCGGGCCATGTGCCGTCGGGCGCCACCGGCGGCACGGGAGGGGAAGGCCGGTTCTTCCCCCTGACCCGCGGCTGGGCGGCCGGGGCCCTCGTCTACGCCGTCACCGGGTTCCTGGTGACGCGGGCGCTCGTCGAGACGCTCGCCACCGACGAGCGGCTCGAATCGTTCGGCTGGCGACTGGCCCTGCTGCACCTGCCCGCCGTCCTGGTGACCGTGCTGACCGTCCTGGCCGCCGGCCGCGCCCTTCCCGACCGGCACCGGGCATCGCGCCTCCTGTACCTCCTGGGCACGCTCGCCGTCCCCGTCGCCGGGCTCGCGTACGGCTATGCCGTGGCGTGGGACGTCGTGGGCACCGAGGGCCTCCTGATGCCGGCCGTCGCCATGGTCACCGGGGCCGCCGTGGGGATGGCCCTGGACCGTCTCCTGGAGGACGACGACACGGGTTCCGCGCCCTCGTCGGCGTACACACGCTCGTACGACTGGCGTGACCAGGGCGCCACCGCCATGGAGTACCTCGGGGTCGTCGTCCTGGTCGTCGCGCTGATCGGCGCGCTCGCCATGGCCGGAGTCGGCGGCCGCATCGGCGACCGGATCCGGTGTGCCGTCTCCACCCTCACGGGGGACGGCGGCGGCTGTACGACGGGAGGCGACGGTACCGCGCAGCCCAGGACCGACGCCGACTACGAGCCCAAGCTGTGCCAGATATCCAACGTCTCCGACACGGCGGGCGGCAAGGTCAAGATCGGCTGGTTCGAGTGGGGCGAGGAGTACGGCTTCCAGCAGAAGGTGGCCCAGGCCAACACCGATGTGAACGAGGACGGGAAGGTCGACGAGAACGACAAGCTCGTCTACATGACCTTCACCGACGCCGCCTCGGCAGGGGTCAACGCCAGCACGCCGGGCGTCAAGCTCGGCAGCCTGGGCAAGGCGGACGTCGACATCGGCGGCGGCATCAAGATCACCAATGGTGACACCTGGGTGTTCAGGAGCGAGGCGGACGCCCAGAAGATGCGGGACGACATCGAGGAAATGAAGATGTGGGAGACCTCGATGAAGCACAGCGGCGGCTACGGCGGCGGCTGGTACTCCGGGATGAAGTGGGCGGAGAAGAAGGAGGACATCGAGAAGAAGATCGGTGACAAGAAGATCTCCTACTCGACCATCGGCCTCAACGTGTACGCCGACGGCGGTCTCTCCCTCAAGCCGGCCGACGAGACCAAGCTGAGCGCGAAGCTGGGCGGCAAGGCCAAGTTCTCGCCGGACGTGACGATCACCAAGGACGACGTCAACGGCAACGAGTCGTACACCTACACCGCGAAGCTCGAGATCGAGGGCAAGGTGAGCGGCACCGCCGGCCCGCTGGGCGGCACGGCCGGGGCCAAGGACACCCACACGGGGGCCATCACCGTCACCCGTGACCAGAAGACCGGGAAGATCGTCCGGATCGACATGACGAAGACGGTGGAGAAGACCTCGACGTCGGACAAGGGCGAGGCCGGGGGCGACAACGGCCAGAAGGACAAGGACAAGCGGGGCGGCAAGGGCAGCGTGACCGACTCCTCCGGGGACACCGGCATCGAGGTGCAGACCAACTCGATCGTCTTCGGCAAGGACACCGACAAGGTCACCGAGGCCAAGCGCTCCCTCGCCGAGCAGTGGCTCGACGGATCCGGCAACAACACCGCACCCTTCGAGTACATGTTCGGCGACCAGTCCCTTCAGAAGAAGCCGGCCGGGACCGACCCCTTCGAGCAGCTGATGTTCCAGGACGGCCTGTCCAGCACGATGCAGTACCACGGGGAGACGGACGCCCAGGAGTTCGGCTTCGAGGTCTCCCTGGGCATGAGCCTCGGATTCTCCCTCTCCGACGAGCACAAGAAGGAGACACTGACGGACGCGCGGTTCCTCGGAGCTCCGCAGGGCGACAAGCGCACGTACCTCCCGTACAGCTACTGCGCGCGGTGAACACGCGCGACGAAGAGGCGATGACGTTGACGAAGTCCACGGCGCTCGGCACGGCCCTTGCCGCCGCTCTCGGCCTGACACTGCTCACCGGCTGCGGCGGCACGGACGCCGCCTCGGTCCCGGACGGCTGGGGCACGCTCGACACGAGGAGCGTGTCCGTCGGCTACCCCGAGGACGACGGGTACGCCCCGCAGCCCGCCGCCGAGCGCAGCAAGGCCAACGCGGCGGTGGCCCTGAAGGAGGAGAAGGGCCTGCGCACCGGCATGGTGTCCATCCAGCTGGACTTCGCCACGGGCGTCGACAACGCCGGCGAGGCCGCCGCGGCGGCGGGCGCCGGCATCGGCCTCGGGGCGACCCGCAAGGACACCCGGGACGTGCGCCTCGCGGGTGAGGAGAGTGCCCGGGAAGCGCGCAGGATCGACTACGAGTTCACCTCGACGGGCGAGAAGTCGACCCCGGCGAAGGGAACGCGGATGACGGGGATCGTGGTGGCGGGCGTGGACTCGAAGGACGTACCGTTCGCCGTCCGGATCAATGCGGTGAAGGGTGCGCTGAGTCCGGCGGACCTCGATGCGTTCGTCGAGTCCGTCACCGTCAAGTAACCCGTAGCGGAGCCTCGTTCATGGACGTACTGCCCGGTGGCACGGCCACCTTCCTGCTGCTGTTCGGCCTGTTCCTCGGCGCGTTCGCGGTCCGCTCCGGCCTACGGCTGTTCCGGGTGCTGCGGCTGGTGCGGCGCGGCGAGCGGGCCGAGGGCCGCTGCTCGGACCGGCGTGTGGTGGACCGCGGCGCGGACACGGAGAACCGCTACCGCACCGAGTACGTCTTCGCCTTCCGCACCCCGGACGGCCGCGAGGTGGAGTTCACCGACCACGCCCCCGGCCCGTTCGGCTTCGAGGTCGGGGCGCCGGTGCGGATCTCCTACGACCCGGCGGCCCCGGACCGGCTGGCCACCGTGGCGGGCCCGGGGGCGTGGGGGCCGATACTGATGCCGGCGGTCTTCGCGGGGGTGCTGGGGCTGTTCTCGCTGGGGCTGCTGGCCGGGTTCGCGGCGGAGCGGGGCTGGCTCTGAGAACACCGGTTCAGGTGCCGGTGGGACGGGTCGGGGCACGCCGGTCAGTCGGCGGTGCAGGCCGGTGCCAGGGCCGCGGCGAAGAGGACGACCGGCTCCTCCTTGTCCATCTGCCCGACGCCGACCCCGACCACGCGCCCTTCCGGGCGCCCTTCGGAGTGCCCCTCCGAGCGTCCCTCCGCGTCCCAGATCTGCACGTCGCCGGAGTAACCGAGCTCGATGAGCGCCGCGAAGAGCGGCGGTACGACAGCGCCTGCCGTCTCGCGCTCCTCGTACGGAGCCGTGGAAAGCACGCGGTGGGCCCCCCAGCGCTCGTCCAGCGCGAGCACCACTCCCCAGCGCTCCGTCTCGAACTCCTCGTGCGCGGCGGCCATGCGCCCGCCGGGCTCGTCGGGGTCGGCGTATGTTCCGGCGTCGGTGTCTGTTCCGGCGCCGTAGAACTCGTCGCTGACCCTGAGCACGACGACGGCGAAGTCCTCTCCGTGGGCCGAGCGGCCGGGGTCGGCGCAGTACGCCCACGGCGGCGCGTACCGGCCCGTTCGCAGTGTCTCGATCGCGGCGATGTCCTCGCGGATCCTCGCCCTGAGCTCCAGTGCCCCGCTCACCAGGCCGGCCGGGGGGCGGCGACGGGCAGGGGTTCCAGCGCACCCGCCTCCGCGAGCGCCCGCTGGGCGGCCTCGACCGCCTCGGTGGAGCGCCCGGAGTCCAGGACCAGTCCTCCGCCGGCCGTCGGGTGCCGGGAGCCCGGCAGATCCCCGGGCACGAGTGCGGCACGGTTGGCGGAGAGATAGGTCACCCATCCGCAGCGGGGCTGCGAGTTGCGCAGGCCGAAAGCCGCCCTGACGGCGTTGAACAGCGGGCGGTCGTAGGCCAGACCGGTGTCGGCCTCCCACGATTCGGCCAGGGCGGTCAGGACCTCGGGCAGGCGGCCGGACAGCGGCGGAGCTGTCCCCGCGGGCGCCCCGGGCCCCGGGAAGAGTTGGAGGGTGGCCGTGAACGGCGTGTACGCGTCGCTGCCGCCCCCCTTGGCCCTGAGATACGCATAGCCTCCGTCGGGCCAGGTACCGACGACGGCGGCCTGCCTGCCGAGAATGTCGGCGTCCTCCTCGGGCCCCCCGGCCTCGACGACGGTGGCGAACTCCTCGGCACCGGAGGGGACCGGATCTCCCTTCCCGCCCTCCGTGTCCCAGCACCAGTCCACCGGCGCGGGCACGGACAGCGCCGACAGCCGGCCGAGCGTCTCCAGCCAGCGCGCCGCCAGCTCCCTGGACGACTCGGGCCGAGGCCCCCAGGACACCTTCACCACCAGTTCGCCGGACATCTGCCTCTCTCCGCCCTTGTGGGTCCGCTACCGCTACTTCTCCACCGCAGTGTGCTTCACGGTCACGTCCACGTCGGCGTCGTCGAACGCCTTCTGTGCCGCTTCGGCGACCTTCGGATTGGAGAAGTTCCATTCCACCGGCTTGCCACCGGCGGCACGGACCTGCCGCTGTGCCTGTTCGACGAACTTCGCCGCCTGGGCCGGCTCGAGCGTGCCGTCGGGCCGGACCTTCTTGCCGTATCCGAACTTAGCCTCCTTGAACGTCTGGGAGGCGGAGTCCCAGCCGTCGAAGTCGACGTCCCTGCCGGTGCTGGGGTCCTTGACGGCGTACTCCTTGCCCCGCTTCACCCCGGAGACCTGCTCCTGGTAGCGCATCCAGCGTTCCATGCCGGGCCAGTAGGCCACGGACTTCTTGGCCTTCCACTGGCCGGCACCGAGGTCCTTCGAGCCCTTGCGGGGATTCTTCAGGTCCTCGTACCAGGAGGGCTTCGCCCACTTCGCGACCTGCTTGCGACTGGCCTCCTTCGCCGCCTCCTTGGCCGCGTCCGCGTCCTTCTGCGCCTGCTCGGCGGCGTCGACCTCCTCCTGGCTGACCCCGTCGCAGTCCTTCTCCGCCGCGAAGAGCACCGGGAGGCCGTTGACGCGGTACGCGACCGGGGTGCCCGCGGCCGCGTTCACACCTCCGGCGTACGAGGGCTGCGACAGGCCGCCGCCGAGCGGCCCCGAGCTGATCAGGCAGCCCTTCTCGGCCAGTTCGTCGGCCGCGTCGTCGGCATGCTCCTGGGCCTCGTCCGCGGCCTTCTTCGCGCCGTCGACGTCGCCCTTGCCCGCGGCCTTGCGGGCCCGCTCGGCGGCCTTGCCCGCCTTCTGGGCCGCCTCGCCGAGCTTGCCGAGCTTGCCCAGTTTCCCGAGCTTGCCCAGCTTCTGGGCGATCTTGGCCTCGCCGTACCCGGGAATGAAGAGGGAGCCGATGTTCCACACGACGTTGGTGCCGGCACGGGTCTTCTGACCGTTGTTCCACTGGTCCTTGACCTCGTCACCGATGAACATGTCGTCGAGGACGGTCAGCCCCGTGTCGACGGAGGAGCCGCCCCAGTCGGTCAGGGCATCCCAGTAGTCACCCTTGCTCCACTTCTCACCGGCGTCCTTCGTGCCCTCGGACCAGGCGTCGCCGAGCGAGCTGCCGTAGTCCTTGATGCCGTCCCAGGTGCCGGGGAGGTCCGTGACCGTGTCCCAGATCCCGGTGACGTCGCCCCAGATCCCGTCGACGAAGAGACCCTGGCCGACCTGCTTGACCTTGTCCCCGGCACAGGAGAAGAAGGCCCCGAATCCGGAGAAGCAGTCCTCGTCGTCCTCCTTGGCGTCGTCTCCGGCGGCTTCGTCGTCCTCCCAGCCGGGCTCGTCGTCGGCGGCGTCGTTCTTCTCCTCGTCGGTCTCCTCCTGCACGCTGCTCGCAGGGTCGGCCTCCGTGCCACCGGTGCTGCCTCCGGTGTCCCCGCCGGTGCCACCGGACGCGCCTTCGGTGCCGCCGGTCGAGGTGCCGCCGGTCGTGCCTTCGGTGCCGCCGGTCGCGGTCCCGGTCGCGCCTTCGGTGCCGCCGGTCGTGCCTTCGGTGCTTCCGCCGGAGCCGCCGGACCCGCCGTCGGTGCCGCCGGTCGAGGTGCCGCCGGTCGTGCCTTCGGTGCCGCCGGTTGTGGTGCCGCCGGTCGTGGTGCCGCCGGTCGTGCCTTCGGTGCTTCCGCCGGAAGTGCCCCCGGTGCTGCCGCCTGAGGCGGCGCCACCCGTATCGGCACCTCCCGCGTCCGAGCCTCCCGTGCTGGATCCGCCGGTGACCGTGCCCCCGCCGTCCACTCCCCCGTCTGCGGTTCCGCCCGTGTCACCCTCACCCGCGACCACGTCACCGGGGGCGGGTGCCGGGCACGAACTACCGGTCAGCTCACAGAGTGCGCTACGGATACCACCGGTCAGCTGGCTGCCGATACCGGTGGCCACCAGCCCGCCGATGAGGGCCACGACAACCAGGATCAGGCCCAGGTACTCGAGGGCGGTCTGCCCACCGTCACGGCGCCACGTGATCATCCGGGGGATGCTGAACGGCCGGTGCGGGGCTCGCTGTTCAGGTCGGAGATCGAACCAGTCACGGGAACTGCGGCGGAGCAACAGGGCCAGGGTGACCAGCGGGATCACGAGCTGGGTCAGACCACGCCCGGTCTGCCCGCCGCTCAGCGTCGCGCATGCCCCGAGAAGGAACCACACGTGGACACCGAGGAGCCCGCGCCAGATCCAGACATCACCCGTGCGGACATGCATCGACAGGGTGAAGCCCGCAGCACCGGGCAGGGCGGCGTACAGCAGGAGCCCGAGCAGCTCGCCGTCGACGCCGTCGACCGACGCCGCCAGCATCAGCCCACTGATGCCTCCGGCCACCGTGAACCCGAACAGCACCCGGACGAGGACCAGCACCACGTGCAGAGGCCTCGGCAGCGACGTCCTCCCCGAAGGGCCCGCTATCCAACCCGAGCCGCCGACAGCCGCGAAGCCTCCTGTGCCAGACACCCTGATCCCCCAACCAGTCGTCCATGCGCGGGATTTCACCCACGACATTCATCCGACCACGGGACGACGCCCACCGGCATGGGCCTCAGGGCCCAAATACGGGCGTCGACGGAAGGCAGACCGCCTGCTCCGACACGCGTCGGGGCCGACACCACCCGGTGCCGGCCCCGCGGTATGGACAGAGCTCAGGAGCTGCCGCCACGCTGGAAGGAGACCTCCACGCGGCGGTTCTTCTTCCGGCCCTCCTCCGTGCTGTTGTCGGAGATGGGGTACTCCTCGCCGTACCCACGGATCTCGAAGGTGACCGTCGGGGGCAGTTGCTTGGACAGCACGCCGTTGACCGCTTCGGCGCGCTGCTTGGACAGCACGTCACCGTGGGCGGAGGAACCGAGGTCGTCGGTGAAGCCGAACACGCGGACCTTGGTGGCGTTCTGCTTCTCGATCTCATCGGCGATGGCGGAGATGCGCGAATTCGCCTCCGGGCCCAGCTTGGCGCTGTCCTTGCCGAAGAGGACCTCGGCCTGGAGCGCGAACTTGATGTCCGCGTTGCTGTCCTCGCGGCGCTCCTCGCCCCCCAGGTCCTCCACCACCTGGATGATGTCGAGGACCCTGGCAGGCGCGAGCGTTCCGCCCTCGGGCATCTGCAGGTCCGGATCATTGCCGTCGACCTCGACGGGGGGCTCGGCACTCGCTTCGGTACCGGGCGGAACACTGGGCCCGTCGTCCGCAAGAGCCGGACCGGCTCCAAGCATCGTCGCACCGGCCACCAGCACGGCTGTCGCGATGACCACCCCTGCCGAATCCGACGCCCTGAACCGTGTACGGATACGTGTCATGTTGATCATCACCCGGAGATCTTCAGCGAGGTCGTCGCGAAGGTCGGCAGGGTGAAGTCGACCTCCGTGGTCGTCTCCGGCGGGGCCGGGAATTGCATGAACACCGGCAGGGACTTACCGGGCATGACACCCGAGATCCCCGCTGTGCAAAGGCAACGCCCGTCCGTGTCCCTCAGGATGTAGTAGCGCTTCTTTCCCGTCTTGTCGACGAGTGTGGCACCACCGACGGAATTGAGGTTCGTCTGTACGATGATCGGTTCGCTGCCGGACCAGCCCGAGGGGTTGACCGGTTCGTCTCCCTCGTTCGTCATGGTCCCCTGAACCGTGACGAACCCCGACGAGTCACGCTTCACCTCGTTGATGACGAGGACCATGTCCTTGGCGCCCTTGATTTCCGCCAGCTTCACATTCGGGTCCACGTTGTCCCCTGCGGCGGTGTCCTCCTTGCCCCCCGCACCGTCGTCCGTGGGCTTCGCCGTGGCGGAGGAGGAGGACGTCGCGTTGTTCTCCGCACCACCGTCACCTCCGTCCTCACCACCGCAGGCCATGACGGAAAAGGCCATGACGACCACCATGGAGGCAGCCGCCACTGCCCTTCGAGGCTCTGTAGCACGCCGGATGCTCATGGATTCTGCTTTCTCACTCGTGATTCGCGGTCAACGGTCGATCAGGTGCACGGAAAAAAGCGTCTTGACCAGAACGGACCATCGTTCGGGTTTCGCCAGGTCGATACCGAAACCGCCCCGGCCGTCACAGCTCAGGGTGACCAGGGCGCCGACGATGTCATCGGGCTTGGGGCTGCAACGGAACTCGATCACCGCGGTGGCATCGGCGGTGGCGTGATCGTCCTCCGTGCCGGGAATCACCGATCTGCCGACAGTGTTGCGGGTCTCCACATTCACCGTGACAGCGTCCTGCAGATAGCCGTAGTCCCACGAGCACTCACCACGAACATCCGATTCGTTCGCGGCGGCGAGACGACCCGCCGACCCGCACCGGTTGTAGAACTGGTGCTTCCGAAGGAACTGGTCCAGGCCCTCGGGCGTACGCAGCGCCGCGAGGAACTCCGGTCCCATTCCGTCACGGGCGTCCTGGGCGGCCGCGAGAGCCGCAGCGTCCGCGGCACCCTGGGCTCCGTTGCGCGTGGCGGCTGCCTGACCGACCGCGAAGAACGCGAACGCGACGAAGAGCAGGCCCACCACCATCACGACATAGATGGGGAAGGCCTGCCCTCGGTCTCCGCGAAATCCTCCGGCCATTAGCCAGCCTTGATCTGGTCCACCAGCTTGCCGATCCGCGTCGTGATCGACGTGCCGATACCCAGGCCCACGATGCCACCGATGATCGCGATGACCACGAGGATGATGCCGAGGTACTCGAACGCCGTCTGGCCCTGCGAGCGCTCGCGGCCCGCCATCCGGGTCACGACGGTGTTCTTCCAGCCCCGCACGGCCAGCTGGGTCTGGACTGCGGTCTTCAGCACGGTGTTCGACATGGTGTACCCCTCCGGTATCGGCCGACCGTGGGACGGCCGACGCGTACGTCTCTGTGGTGCCTTCCGCGTAACCGGCTTCCTCCTGGCCGGTGCCGCTTTCGACATGAGAAACGTACGTCGGCACACCCTGTGCACCGGAGGGCCCGTGGGCCCAATCGCGGGCCCAAAGGCCGAGTTGGGCCCGAGGCCCTACTCGGCAGAGCCGCCTGCCCCTGCCCCGTTCATCCATGGCTGCCTGTCCCCCCGGTTCCGGGCCCCGCACTCGGCGCGGTGCCGAGCCAGCGGGCGATCGCCTCGCTCCTGCTACTGCTGTGCAGCTTGGTGAAGATGCGATTGATGTGGTTCTTGACAGTCTTTTCGCTGATGAAACAGGTCGCGGCGATCTGCTGGTTGCTCATTCCCGACGAAATCAGCTCCATGACTTCGACCTCCCGCGAACTCAGCTGATACTGCGCCCTGTTGGAAGCACCCTCCCGATTCGACGACTGTGCCACAAAAGGTTGCATGTGCGAAAGACCCTGCCTGTTCTCAGCGGGTCGCTCCGGCGCGTACCCCGGTTCCGCGCGAGGTTCGTGCTGCTGCGTGCCGTAGGCCGCGGCGGGCGGGCGCGGGCCTTCGTAGCCCCCTCCCACGTGCGGGGGCCCGGCTGTCAACGCCGTGCCCAGGCCCTCGGGCAGAGCCTGCCCCGGTCGTCCGGGGCCCTGCCGCATATGGGCGAGGAGCGCGTCGGCCGCGGTGGCCGTGAAATGCGCACGGCCTGCCCTGGTGTCCCTGACGGCCTGCACGAGCTGGTCCGCCGTGAACTCCCCGTGGACGAGGTAGCCGCCTGCTCCGAGGCGGAGTGCCTCGTGCACGACCTCGCTCTCACGGCTGTAGGTCAGCATCATCACGGGTGCAACCTGCACCAGGTGCGGCAAAGCGGAGATGCCGTCCACGCCTGGCATCCGGACATCGAGCAGGACGACGTCGGGGCGGTGCCGCACGGCTTCGTCGTAGGCCTGCCGGCCGTCCGCCGCCTCGGCGACCACTTCGATGTCGGCCCTGCCGGACAGCAGGACTCCGAGTCCCGCACGGACAACCGGGTTGTCGTCGGCGACGACGACTCTCAGGGGGACCGCCGCGGGTGCGCCGGGGCCGGACGGAAATGCGGGCAGTTCCTCGGATGCCGTGGAGCGCTGGGGAACGGAGAAACCGGCGGAGCTCTGGTCCGAGCTCGGCCGGGCGGCGCGCGAGGAGCTGTGCTGGGAGGCGTGGTTCCGTGCTGCCCAGTTCTGGCCCGACGCGCGCGAGATGTCGTCCGGCATTCTGCGACCTCCTCTCAGGGTTGGGGACGGAGGTGGAGCGGAGGGTGGGGCGGCGAGCGGGACGGAAGGACGAGCAGGTCACTCCAGTTGCGGCACGAATGCTCCGTCCGGTCCGGCCGCGTACCCGGGTGCGGACACCGGAGCGGGCGCGAGGGCGGCCATGGGCAGCTCCAGGCGTACCTCGGTGCCCTTGGCGGCTCTGCCCTTGCCGATACGGATACGGGCACCGATCGACGCTGCGCGTTCGACCATGCCGAGGAGGCCGAAGTGCCCCCCTCGTTTCAGGCTGTCGAGCGTCGTCCCGGCGGGCAGGCCCTGACCGTCGTCGTACACGGTGACGCGCAGGACGTCTCCCTTGATTCCGGCGAGGACGACGACGTAGGTGGGGTGGGCGTGGCGGTGGGCGTTCTCCATCGCCTCCGAGGCGATGGTGAGCAGTTGCCGTGCCACCACGTGAGGGATCGGCGGCACGGGTGCGTCGTTGAGCAGGCGGAAGACGGCGGACAGGGCGTGCCTGCCGCTGAAGTCGTCCACGCGGGCGGCGAGCTCGGCGATGACGTCCACCCCGCCGTCCAGGCCGGATTCGCGGCGGAGATCGGAGAGGAGTTCGCGTGACTCCGCGGCGGCCCGGCGGGCGGATCGGGCCACCAGTTCCGCCTGGTGCTTGACGGTGAGCGGGTCCATACGGTCGGCGGAATGGGCGAGGCCGTCGGCAGCCAGGGCCAGCCCGTGGAGGGTCTTGGCGACGGAGTCGTGCATCTCCCGGGCGAGGCGGGTGCGTTCACCTTCCACGGCTTCGCTCACGGCCAGCCGCGCCCTGGTCTCGGTGAGTGCCTGGCTGGCGGATCCGAAGCGCAGGAGCAGGTTCCGGAGCGTTACTCCGGCCGCTCCGGCGACCGCACAGAAGCCCGGCAGCAGGAGTGACGCCGCACCGCCGGCCTCCAGATCGTCGCTCGTGCCGTACACACCGAAGATGATCACTGACTGGAAGGCCGCGAAGATCGCCGCTCCCCGCCAGCCGGTGGTGAGACCGGCCAGGAGAGGGGTGCAGACGGTGACGTAGGCCAGGGTGGACTCGGGGGTGGCGGTGATCAGCAGGAGGGAGCCGAAGAGGGCGTCGACCGCGAGGACCCAGGGGTGGCGCAGGAGCAGGGGACCGAAGCGCTCCCAGTCCCGGAAGAGGACGTACGAACCCATGAACGTGACGACGATCGCCATGCCGACCAGCCAGGTGGCGAACCCCGGCGCGGTTCCGGCCATGGCGAACGGAGTCGCGATGGCGATCATGGCGAGCCGGAATCCGAACACCTGGCGGCACATCGCCTGTAGCGCGTTGACCTGGATCGCGAGTGCGGGACGGGGACGTGCGGCGACCTGGGCCGCGGTGCCCACTTCCGCCCTCAGCCGTGCGGTGAACAGCCTGACCTGGCTCGCCATGGCTCCTTCACCTCCCGTTCCCCGATGGTCCGGGCCATGTCGTCAGCCACCGCCCAGGAAGCTGAAGTCGACGTCGGCGCCGTAGACGAAGCCGACGACCAGCAGGATCAGAGTCCCCGGCAACAGGAACGAGGTCACCGCGAAAGTCGCTTTGGGGACAGCCTTCGATGCCTTGCGACGCGCGTTCTGGGCATCGGTCCGACGCATGTCGTTGGCGATCTGGATGAGTGTCTCGACGATGGGTGCGCCGAGTTCCTCACCCTGCTGGAGCGTGGTCACGAACATCGCGACCTGCTCCGAGTCGTTGCGTTTACGAAGCTGCTCGAACGCTTCCCGCCGGCTGACGCCCATGTCCATCTGCCGCAAGGTGATGCGGAGCTCGTCGGCCCATGGACCCTCGTACCGGTCGGCCACCCGTCCCAGGGCCTGACGGAATCCGAGGCCCGCCGAGACCACGACCGCCAGCACGTCGAGGAAGTCGGGCAGCGTCCGGTCGATGTGGTCACGGCGCACCCGGACCGCGGACCAGATGCCTGCCTCGACCCAGAACAGGCCGAAGGCCGCCATGAACAGTGCGACGAGGATCTGCCCGCGGGCGAGCATCAGGAGCGCCGCGATCAGCCCCAGCACCCCGTACACCGCTCGACGCGCCGCGTAGCGGTCGATGGTGAGCCCGCCCGGGTTGCCCGCCAGGTCGATCTGCCGGCGCTTCTTGCTGACGGCCTTGGGGCCCATCATGCGGAGGACCGCCGGTGCCCAGCGCATGCCCATGCGGTCGACTCCGGAGCCGACCACGGTCGTCCGGCTGGCACCGACCTCGAGGGCGACCGCGAGGTCACCCGGCAGCTTCGCCTCCGCGCGGTACATGCGTATGCCGTGGATCGCCCCGTAGACGGCCAGACCCACGACGGCGGCAAGAATCAGGTCCATGTCAGGTCGCCTTTCAGACGTCGATGCGCGACAGGCGCCGGATCACGACGAACCCGATCGTGTAGAGGATCAGTGACACGACCACAGCCACCTGGCCGATCAGTGCACCGGTCATGCGGTCGAGCGCGCCGGGCATGACCGAGTTCATCAGGAGCATGGCCCCCAGTCCGAAGATCGGCACCGCGTACGCCGTGACCGTCACCTGGGACAGCTGGGTCTTCACCTCTCGCCGGGTCTCCTTCCGCTCCTCAAGCGTCTGGGTGAGGTTGCGCAGCGAGCTGACGACCGTGCCTCCGGCCCGGTTGGAGAGGACCAGCGTCGTGACCAGGACGACGAGTTCCCTGGAGGGCAGCCGGTCGGTCAGCTCGCTGAGTGCGTCGTCGAGCGGCTCTCCCACGGCCAGACGGCGCGCTACGCGGGCCAGTTCCTCGCCCGCCGGGTCGTCCATCTCCTCCGCGGCCATGGAGATGGCGGTGCGCAGGGCGAGCCCCGCCTGGGTGGCGTTGGCGAGGATGCGGGAGAGCTCGGGGAGCTGGTTGATGAAACGCTCCGTGCGCTTGGCGCGCTGCCAGTTGAGAAAGGTGTTCGCACCCCACAGGGCGATGAGTGCGGCCACCGGTCCGAAGAACGAGGCCAGGAGTGAGGACGCGATCATCCAGACGGCCGCCACCGCCACGAGCGCGTAGACGAAGAACTCTCCCGGCGTGATCCCGAGGCCCGTCGCGGCCAGCTTCAGCTCGATCCTGCGGCCCAGCCGCGTGGCGCGCAGCCGTCGGTCGATGCCCCGGAACCGCCGGGGCCGGCCGCCTTCCGTGATCTGTCCGGTGTGCGAAAGCCGGTCGACCAGCGCCTCGCGGTCCGCCCGGCCCGCGGAGTAGGTGTGCAGGCCCGCGACGCCGAGTACACCGCACAGCAGCGTGACGCCGACCGTGATCAGGGGGAGATTGTTCATGGCGCGGTACCTACTTGGCCTCTCGGGTGGCGAGTTGTTCTTCGGACGAGGCGACCCCGAAAGCCTGCGGAATGGGCTGGCTCGCCATGTAGAGGCGCTCGGCGGTCCTTCGGGGGAGCGGGAGGTACTGGAACTGACCGTGGATCCGGCCGTCGGCGGACATCGGCTGCGCGTTGAACCTGGCGACGGAGACGATGCGGTAGTTCTCGCGGCCGTGGGAGTCCAGCACCGCGATCTCCGTGATCTTCCTGGCGCCGTCCGCATGCCGGGTGAGCTGGACGATCACGTCGACCGCGCTGTTGATCTGGTCGTGCAGCGCCTCGAAGGGGATCTTGATCTCGGACATCGAGGCCAGCGTCTGAAGACGCATGAGGGCATCCTCGGCGCTGTTCGCGTGGACGGTGGCAAGTGATCCGTCGTGACCCGTCGACATCGCCTGGAGCATGTCGAGGGACTCACCGCCACGGACCTCACCCACGACGATGCGGTCGGGACGCATGCGGAGGGAGTTGCGGACGAGGTCCCGGATGGTGATCTGCCCCTTGCCCTCGACGTTGGCGGGGCGTGACTCCAGACGGATCACGTGGTTCTGCTGGAGCTGGAGTTCGGCGGAGTCCTCGATGGTGACGATGCGTTCGTGGTCGGGGATCAGGCCGGAGAGCGCGTTGAGCAGGGTCGTCTTGCCGGTACCCGTGGCTCCCGAGACGATGATGTTGAGCTTGGCCTGCACGAGCCCCGACAGCAGGATGAGCATCTGCTCGTCGAGCGAACCGAAGGAGATCATCTCCGGCAGGGTGAAGGAGCGCGGGAAGCGACGGATGGTGAGGGTCGCGCCGGTCAGCGACAGCGGCGGGATGATCACGTTGACGCGCTCGCCGCTGGGCAGGCGGGCGTCCACCATGGGGTTCGACTCGTCGACCCTGCGGTTGACGGTCGACACGATGCGTTCGATGGTCTGCATCAGCTGTTCGTGCGAGCCGAAGCGCATGGGGAGCTGTTCGACCTTGCCGCTTCGCTCGACGAAGATCTGGTCCGGCCCGTTCACCATGATCTCGGTGATGGAGGCGTCTTCGAGCAGGGGCTCCAGGATGCCGAGGCCGAGTGCCTCGTCGACCACCCGCCGGATGAGCTGCGAGCGTTCGACGGTCGAGAGGACCGGCCCCTCGCGGCTGATGATGTGGCCGAGGACGCGTTCGAGGCGGGCCCGCCGGTCGGCGGCGGCCAGCGAGGACATCTCCGCGAGGTCGATCTCCTCGAGCAGCTTGGCGCGGTAGGTGGCGACCATGTGGCCGTCCTCCCGTCCCCCGCCGCGCTCCTCGGGGGCGGTGATGCGTGCCCGCAGGCTCATGCAGTGACTCCTCGGTCTGGTGGGCCGGTTGCCGGACGCACCGGGTGCTGGATCGGGCGGGTCAGTCGCGTGGCATCGTCGAGCTCCGCTCCGCCCAGCCCCAGTCGTCGATGCCGGGGACGACCGAGGGGATCTTCACCCGGGCGGTGTACTTCACGTCGTCGACGCCCCAGCTGGGGACGAAGGCCGAATCGTCGGCCAGCCAGTCGCTCATCGCAGCCCGGCCCGCCGCCGGGGGAGGCAGGTCCGGCCTGTCGAAGCTGGCCATGCGGGCGGCTGCCCGCGCGCCCGTCCCTGCCTGGCTCACCGTGTAGGCGGCGACCCCCAGCTGGATGGCGAACAGCCCGACGATCAGCAGCAGCGGGATGAACCCCATGTACTCGATGGCGACCTGCCCCCGGTCGGTACGCCTCCTGCCCTGTTCCTGTGCCACGTTCATCGCTCAGCCCTCCTTGACCGCGGCTGCGTCGCCCTCGACGGTCATCGGGAAGTCCAGTACGCCGGGGACCATCACGGGCACCTTCAGGGAGACCACGGCCCGGTACATGCCGATCTCCGAGCGGCAGCTGATGTCGGCCCCCGCCGCCCAGGCGTCCGGAAGGTCCTCGTCGGCCGCCTGCCGGCAGGCGGCCGCGCGTGAGAAGGGTGCGCCGGTGCCCGCGCGCGCTCCCTCGTCCGCGGCGTTGCCCGCGAGACTGTAGGTGTAACCGATCAGCGCGCACTGCCAGAGCGCGACAGCCACCAGAATGATCAGCGGCGTGACTCCGACGAACTCGATCGCGGTCTGGCCGCGGTCACGGGCTCGTCGCCCGTCCGTGGCCACGCGTCGCCGTCCGGGTATCCCCGTGCCCGCTCTCCGCATGATGGTCATCGGTCAACATGCCCCCTCGTCTCGGTCGTGCCACCGTCCTGAGCCGTGCTGTCTCACTTGCGGCGTGCGCGCCCGAGGGCGCCCCGGTCGTTGCGGTACTTCCCGCCGCCCTTCTCGCCCTTCTCGGAGGCCTTCACCAGCCCGAGCTCCCCGGCGAGGCTCCAGAGTGCCTGCTTGACCACGCTCTTGGCGTCGAGTTCGTGCATCCTTCCGGAATCGACCGCCCCCTGGAGCTCCTTGAAGTTCGCCGGGACCGCCGTGGCCGCCATCCGGGTTCCGGTGATCCGCTGGATCAGCGGCGGCTGGATCTCGGTGTTGCGGTTGAAGCGGTTGACGAGGGTGACCGTCTCCTCGGCCTTGCGGATCTGGAGCCGGTCCCACATACGGACGATGCGCTTGGCACCCCGCACTGAGACGACGTCCGGCGTCGTCACCAGTACGGCGGTGTCGGCCATCTCGATCGCCGCCGCGTTCGCCCCGTTCATCTGGCTCCCGCAGTCGATGACGACGATCTCGTAGCGGGATCGCAGGGCACTGACGATCTGGCGGGCGGAGCGGTCACTGACCTCCTCGCCGCGTTCGCCCTCGCCGGGCGCGAGCAGCAGGGCCATGCCCGTGGAGTGCGAGAAGACGGCGTCGGACAGAACACGCGGGGATATGTCGGTGATGGCCGCGAGGTCGACGATGGAACGCCGGAACTGTACGTCGAGGTACGAGGCGATGTCGCCGGTCTGGAGGTCCAGGTCGACGAGCGCGGCCGTGTACCCCGAGGCCTGTGCCGCGAGGGCCAGCTGCACGGCTGTGACGGTGGCCCCCACACCCCCCTTGGCCCCGGTGACGGTGACGACGGTGCCGCCGGGCCCGGTGAACACGTCGGCGCCCGCTCCGAGGTG
Organism: Streptomyces sp. NPDC057287; assembly: GCF_042667905.1. Lineage (NCBI taxonomy): Bacteria > Bacillati > Actinomycetota > Actinomycetes > Kitasatosporales > Streptomycetaceae > Streptomyces > Streptomyces sp. NPDC057287. The sequence continues at coordinate 55,324 of NZ_JBHUYV010000023.1, forward strand.
GCGCCGCACGCCGGTGGACCACTGGGCGGCGGCCTGAACGCGGTTGGCGAGCTCCTCGTAGCTCAGCGGGAGAGTGACCAGGCCCCGCGCTCCGGCGTCCATCGCCGCGGCGAAGAGGCCCTGGCTCGCGTCGGCGGTGATCAGCACGACCCCGACGGCGGGGAAGCGCAGGGACACCTCCCGGATCAGTTCCAGGGCGGGCACCGGGCCGATCCGCTCGTGGACGAGCACCACCTCGGGCAGTTCCTCGATGGACTCGCCCGCGAGGCGGGCGAGGGTGTCGATGAGCTGCGTCGAGTCTCCGGCCGGGGCGGCCGGCTCCGCGTCCGGGAGCTGGCTGAGCAGGGTGGTCACGGACCTGGCCGCGTCGGCGTCGCCGACGGCCGGGAGGATCCTCGCGGTCATCCGGTCCTCACTTGTCCTTGTCGAGCGTGTAGGTGCGGTCGCCGGGGCGGATCGTGCCGTCGCTGCCGGGCGCGATCAGCGCGAGGCGTACGTGCTCGGCGAAGGACTCCGCGTACGCGACGCGCTGGGTGTCGAGGGTGTTGAGGGCGAAGGTGATCGGCACGACCTCGGACGCCTGGTTCCTGTCGTCCCCGTCCGGGTCCAGTGCGGTCAGCTGGCCTACGTCCAGCACCTTCGCGTTGGAGACGATGACCTTGGACTGGGATACGTCGCCGTCCCGTTCACCCGCGAAGGTGGCGTAGATGTTGACCTTGTCGTCCGGGTGGATCTTGCCCGCCACACCGGTCGCCGCGTCGATCATGATGGCGATCTCCTGCTCGCCCGGCCGCAGTTCCGGGCTCTTGACCATCATGTCGGACTGCATCAGGGAGCCCTTCTGCAGCTGCGTCACGGCGATCTTGCCGTCGATCTCACCGATGTCCGTGACGGCGTTGTCCGACAGCCAGCGTTTGGGCATGGAGACCTTCTCGAACTGGCCGGCGGACAAGCCCGTGTAGGGCGCCACGTTGGTCTTGAGCCGGTAGGCGTCGACCTCGGGTCCGACCTTCGAGTTGACGTCGCTGATCACCGAGAGCACCCCGGCGAAGGCGCCGAAGGCGCACAGGACCGAGAGGAGCAGGAGTATCACGCCGCGGCGCTGGCGGGAGTTCATGGGCCGGACAACCTCGTTCGAATCGGATGCGTGGAGCAGCGGACAGAGAGGGATGCGCGGTGTCTGAGGAGAGCCGTGGGGGCGCTAGGAGCTCGGTGGCCCGGGCGCTCCATGGTTCAGGACACCGGGGGAGAGCATTCGGTTCTCCGACGGTGCCAGCGGGGAGGAACAGAACCCGCAGCGGTCACCGATGAGTTCCATTCCGCACCAGTGGCAGTTTTCCCGCCGCACGGAGGAAACGAGCTGGTAGATCACGGAGATGTCCGGGAGGAAGGACGCGAATTCCACCAGCTTCCCCGTGCCCCACCAGCGCGGCGAACCGGTGGGCAGCGCGCACTCCTGAACCGCCTGCACGTTCCAGGCGGGGGCGAGGGTCTGCTGGACCCATTCCGAGGTGAGCTGCCCCTTGGCGATCAGCAGGTGTGTGGCGAACGGCGGTCCTGCCGGGGGCTCGACGGCCGGTCCGATCCTGATCAGCTGGGGGCTGGGCCCGGCGACCACGGCGAACTGCGAGCCGGGCACCCAGGACTTGGCGTGCGTCTTGAGGCTGACGGGGACCCGGTCCAGCCTGGCCACGGAGTTCAGCAGGGCTCCGGCGTGGATGTAGTGGGCGAGGAGCCTGCCGGCCGAGGCCACCACTCCCGGACTGAAGTCGCAGACGGACAGCTGGCGCAGCTGGCGCACCAGCACGGCCACGCCCAGCGGCGGCAGGTCCACCTTGAGCAGGGCGATGCGGTCGCTCTCCAGGACCGAGCGGATGGCGTGCAGTCTGCGTTCGTGGGCGGGGCTGATGCCCGCCGGGTAGACCGCGACCACATGGCCGTGCTGCTCCAGGAGCAGGTGCATGTCCCCGATCGCGAGATCGAGGGGCTGTGCTCCGGGTGCCTGCAGCAGGGCCGCTGTGGGTGTCTGCTGATCGGTCGGCGGCAGCACGAGATCAGCGCTGGTCACTGCTATTGCGGTCGGCACGCTCGTCCCCGTTCGGCTCCGGCCGTCGTCGTGGTTGACTCCGGCCGCAATCGCTCCTGCTCCGTGCTTCTTCCCCAGCACTTTAGCCACGTCATACCAGGCAGAGAACAGATATCGGAACCCAGTACGAAGACGTGCGGCACAGGCGTTCGCAACGCCTCCGTACGAAATCGGACGAAAAGCAAATTCGTTAACTCCTGTACCACTGCGCAGAGTTACTTCTGCCGCCAGGGTTTGAAATGCCCGGGAATTCATCCGCGCACGTCAGAACGGATATCAGCCCGCTTTACCCCGCCGTCCGGGATATCCACTCCGTCACGGTCGGGCGGTCCGGTGAAGTCACCCGCGCGAGTGCACGGACTCGACTCCGCAGCGGGTCACTCGAAGGTGTACGCGCGCCCCGTCGGCCCGCCTGCCTGCCCCGCCGCACACATCCGCACCACCAGAGGTCTTGACAACTTGATTGGTCTGGACCAGTTTATCGGCCAACGGTGGCCACCGTTTCCCGCCAGGGCACGCCCAGCACACCCAACTCCCCCACCGGAGGCAGCAAGTGGAACGCTCCACAGGCAGCAGCAGGCACAGAAGACGCCGGGTCCGCCCGCTCCTCGGCGGGGCCGTCGCCGTCGTCGCAGCCGGGGCGCTTGCCGTCACCGGGCTCGTCAGCACCGCCCAGGCGGCCGACGTCAACGTCGCCAAGAACGCCGGATTCGAGTCCGGGCTCGCCAACTGGACCTGTTCCGGGGGCAGCGGCGCCACCGTCTCCTCCCCCGTGCACGGCGGCACCTCCGCGCTCAAGGCCACCCCGGCCGGGCAGGACAACGCCAAGTGCACGCAGACCGTGGCCGTGAAGCCGAACTCCACCTACGCGCTCAGCTCCTGGGTGCAGGGCGGTTACGCCTACATCGGCGCGAGCGGCACCGGAACGACGGACGTTTCCACCTGGTCCCCCGGCTCCAGCAGCTGGACCCAGCTGAAGACCACCTTCTCCACCGGCCCCTCCACCACCTCGGTGACCGTCTACACCCACGGCTGGTACGGCCAGGCCGCCTACTACGCGGACGACGTCCAGGTGAGCGGGCCCGACGGCGGTGGCGGCACCGATCCCGAGCCCGCCATCCCCGGGACCCCCGCCGGACTGACCGTGGGAACGACGACCAGCTCGTCCGTCACCCTGAACTGGAGCGCCGTCTCCGGCGCCACCGGGTACACCGTCTACCGGAACGGCACGAAGGCCACCACCTCCACCGGCACCTCGGCGACGGTGACCGGGCTGGCCGCGGACACCGCGTACCAGTTCTCCGTCAGCGCCACCAACGCCGCCGGCGAATCGGCCAAGTCCGCTGCCGTCAGCGGCCGTACGGCGAAGGCCACGGAACCGGGCGGCCCCTCGACCTCGGTGCCGAAGCACGCGGTCACCGGCTACTGGCAGAACTTCAACAACGGCGCCACCGTCCAGAAGCTCAGTGACGTCCCCGCGAACTACGACATCATCGCCGTCTCCTTCGCGGACGCCACGGCCACTCCGGGCGCCGTCACCTTCAACCTGGACTCGGCCGGCCTGAACGGCTACACGGTCGCCCAGTTCAAGGCCGACATCAAGGCCAAGCAGGCCGCCGGGAAGAACGTCATCATCTCGGTCGGCGGCGAGAAGGGTTCCGTCGCGGTCAACAGCGACGCCTCCGCGACGGCCTTCGCCGACTCGCTGTACGCCCTCATCCAGGAGTACGGCTTCAACGGCGTCGACATCGACCTGGAGAACGGCCTCAACTCCACCTACATGACGAAGGCGCTGCGCTCCCTGTCGTCGAAGGTGGGCTCCGGCCTCGTCATCACGATGGCGCCGCAGACCATCGACATGCAGTCGACCTCCGGTGAGTACTTCAAGACGGCGCTCAACATCAAGGACATCCTGACCGTCGTCAACATGCAGTACTACAACAGCGGCTCCATGCTCGGCTGCGACGGCAAGGTCTACTCCCAGGGCTCGGTGGACTTCCTCACCGCGCTCGCCTGCATCCAGCTGGAGGGCGGCCTGGCCCCGTCCCAGGTCGGCCTCGGCGTCCCCGCCTCCACCCGCGGCGCGGGCAGCGGCTACGTCGCCCCGTCCGTGGTGAACGCGGCCCTGGACTGCCTGGCCAAGGGCACGGGCTGTGGCTCCTTCAAGCCGTCCAGGACCTACCCGGACCTGCGCGGCGCGATGACCTGGTCCACGAACTGGGACGCCACCTCGGGCAACGCCTGGTCGAACGCGGTCGGCCCGCACGTCCACGGGCTCCCGTAACCCCGCAGGGCCTTCGAACCAGCAGCGCCGCCGCTCCCCCGGCGGCGCTGCTGCGTGCGGGCTCCGGGATCAGTCGCCCATGAGAAGAATGCGACGCGGGGTCGTGGCGCCCTGGGCCGAGCTGATGGGCGACCGTCCCGCCGGTACGGCGCGCTCCCTGCCCCACGCCCGGATCTCCTCGATCCGCTCCGGATTGACTCTGATCATCGGGACCGTGTTGGCGAAGGTGTCCCGTACGAACGACGGGCTCAGATGCTCCACGCCCCCGTCGAGCAGCGCCTCGGCGCCCGCCGTGTGCAGCGCGGACTCGATGTCGGACCCGGCGAACCCCTCGGACAGGTCGACGAGCTGCTCCAGTTCGTCCGCGGGGGGTTCCCGCGTCAGATAGCGCCGGTAGTACAGCTCGATGATCTCCTGTCGGTCGTCCCGGTCCGGAAGGTCGACGAAGAACAGTTCGTCGAAGCGCCCCTTGCGCAGCAGCTCGGCGGGCAGCCCCCGCACGTCGTTCGCCGTCGCCACCACGAACGACCTCGACTGGGACTCCTGGAGCCAGAAGAGGAAGTGGCCGATGACCCGCTGGCCCGTCCCGGTCACCTCCCCGGCGCCGCCGGCCAGCCCCTTCTCGATCTCGTCGATCCACAGGACGCAGGGAGCCACCCGGTCCGCGGTCTCCAGGGCGGCACGCAGGTTCCCCTCGGACTCGCCCCAGTACTTTCCGTGGATGCTCGCCATGTCCAGGCGGTAGAGCGGCAGCTGCCACTCCTGGGCGACAGCCTTGGCCGACAGCGACTTGCCGCACCCCGGGACACCCACCAGCAGCACCCCGCGCGGCGGGCGCAGCCGGGTGCTCCGGAGATCGGCGTGGATCAGCTGGTTGCGCCGCCGGAGCCAGGCGCGCAGGCTGGTGAGGCCGCCCACCTTGTAGTCGCTGTCCTTGAGGGGGATGCGTTCGAGCCCGTTGATGTTGCTGAAGATCCGTTCCTTCGCCTGTGCCAGCGCGAGGACGTCCTCCTTCTTCACCGAGCCCTTCGCCGCGACCGTGGCCATGAGGTTGACGCACTCGGACTCGGTGGCACCCGCCAGGAACTCCGCCGCGCGGCGGGCGTCGCCCTCCTCCCACTCGATGGGGAAACGCCCGCGGTGATCGGTGAGGAAGTTGCTGAGGATGCCGTACATCTCGTCCGCGTCGGGCAGGTCCAGCGTCAGGCCCATGCCCAGGCGCTGGAGTCCGCTCCACACCGGGGAGTCGGAGACCAGGACGAGGCTGCCCATGTTGCCCTCGGCGATCCGGGCCAGTTCGGCGATGTGGCGGGCGGCGGGGGTGTCGGACCCGGTGTCGGGCGGGTCGACCAGCACCAGGGTGGCGTTGGCCCGCGCGGCGAACTGCGATGCCGCGAATTCCATCGCTCCGGTCAGCGAGCGGTCCTCGTGGACGGACGCGCGGGTCCGCAGGTCCCGCAGCCCGGTCGCCCGGGTGTGGATCCAGAACGGCATGCCACTGCGCTTCGGCCGTGAGGCGGCCTCCCGCAGCAGCCGCAGGGCACGCTGCTGCTCGATCGTGCGGAGGCTGATCACCGGCACGCGGGCGGAGATGTAGCTGTCGAGATGGCTCAGACTTTCGGCGTAGTCAGGCATGCGGCCTTCAGGAGTGAGGAGCGGACGGGAGCAACTGCGGTACGGACGGGCTCAGTCCGGCATGATGCGGCGCCGCGGGCCCTCGTCGGCGTCCGTCGCCCAGGGACCGGCGGACGGCGGACCGGGCGCGGGCCGGACCTCCCGCCGCCCCGGGCCGGACCGTTCCCGGCCCAGGCTCCGTCGCAGCGCGGTGAACCGGGCGCGTCGGGCGGAGGGCAGGGGCGGTGGATCGACGACCACCGCGGTCAGGGCGTTGTCCCGCACGGTCCGCAGCCGTTGATCCAGCCGGTCGGGGTCGCCGCCGTCGCGGGCCGCGACGGTGAGGGAGTGCTCCAGCTGCTCCTGGACCGAGCGGATGTGCCGGTCGCAGAGCTCCCCGACCGGGGTTCGGATGTCCGGCGGCAGCCCTGCGTGGCCGGCCAGGGCCCGGATGGCCCGTAGCCCCTCCCTCGCCTGGGTCAGCTCGCGTCCGGCCGAGAATTCGTCCGGCGCCTGGTCGAAGGCCTGCTGGAACCGGCGAGCCCAGTCCTTCAGCCGTACGTCGACGGCGGTGAGGATGTGGCGGGTGAGCCGTGCCCAGGTGTCCGCCGTGAACTGCTCGCGCTCCAGGGCGGGCAGCGCCGCCAGGTCCACCGGCTCTCCCCTCTGCCAGGTCCGCAGAGCTCCGACCCAGGTCTCGTACGGCCCTCCGTCGCCCCAGAATCCGTTCACGAGCCGTCCCCCGCGCCCGGGCGTCGCAGGAGGAAGTCCCCGGGTGGCAGTGGTTCCCACGCGGGGAGGTCCTCGACGATGCGGTGCCTGCGCTGCATGGAGCGGCCGGCCGGACGGCTCGGCGTGGTCGCCGCCCAGGGAGCGCCGCCGTCCGCGGCGCCGGCCCACGGGGGTGTGCCGGCGTGGCCGCGCCGGTCGGGGTCCTGGCTCATTCCGGTCCGTCCTCTCCCGGGACCGTACGGCCCGCGTAGGGCGATCCGTTGTCGGTCACGGTGGCGAGCGAGTCGATCAGCTCGGAACAGCCCGCTTCCACCTCGTCCGCGTCCTGGTACCCGGCGTTCCAGTCGGAGAGTTCCGCCGACGCGGCTCTCAGCTGGAGGAGGGAGTCCGCCTTCGCCCCGGCGAGCAGTTCCGTCGCCTGGTCCCGGTGCCGTGCCGCGGCCCGAGCGTCCCGGTGGATCCTCAGCCACCACACCAGACCGATGGCCGGGGCGACGACCAGGGCGGCACCGGTGTGCGCCTGGCCGAGGACGAGGAGGACGGCGAGCACGACGACGACGGCGGGGAGGGATCTTCGTACCAGGGGGTACCGGAACGACGCGATGTACGGGGCGGTGTGCTGGTCCCAGTGCCCGGCGAGCGACGACTCCAGCTCGTCCAGGGGCCGCAGGAAGGATCCCGTCCAGGGAGGGAGGCGGAAGTTCCGGGCCCCCACGGTGTGGTCCGCCTGGAAGCGGGCCTGGACCTCCTGCGGCACGGCGGCCCGGTAGTCACGGGTGAAGCCTCCGTGGGCGCGCAGGAACCACTCGCGGCAGACGCCCACGGCGAGCCGGCGGGTGGCCGACGAGACGCCGATGGCTTCGGGGTCGAGCGCGGCGGTCGTGTGGAAGGTCAGCAGATCCAGGGTTTCCGCCAGCGCGGCGAGGTCGGTGTCCGCCTCCGGGGAGGCTGCCGCGAGGTCGCCGTCGTGCCGCACGATCGCCTCCATCAGCGCGAGTTCGCGCCGCAAGGGCAGTTCGTCGTCGTCGTACTCCGACACCAGCTGGTCGAGGATGTCGTCGACCGCGTCCTCCATCCGCTGCGACGGCAGCGGCACCGCGCCCAGGATGCCCCGGTACTTGTCCAGCAGCTGCCGCTGGGTCCTGGCCGCGACCAGTGCTCCGTCGAGCAGACCCCATTGCGGTGACACCGCCGACAGCAGGGGGAACTCCGCGGCTGCGGACGCCGGGCGGAGCGAGTCGATCTCCGCACGCCAACGCCGGGTCTGCGCGTCGTGGGCCTCCTGCCGCTCGACGCCGTCCGCCGCCCTGGCCTGCCAGTGGAGGAGGGTCCTGCTGAGCAGGTCCCTGGCCGCGGCCCCGAACGCGCCCTGGGCCACCGCCTCCAGGATGACGCCGAACTCCCGGCCGAGCGCGTCCGGGTCCTGGGACCCGAGGTAGTGCTCCAGCCACCTGACCGATCCGTCCGCGCGGCCCTGGCGGCGCAGGACCAGGGCGAAGAAGAGTGACGTGCGGCCGGGTGAGCGGCTGTAGGCCTCGTCGATGCCGCGCTCGCACAGCTGCGGGTCGTCGGCCGACCAGGAGGCCAGGGCGACGAGGGCGGGAGCCAGCCAGTAGCGCGGTGTCTGGATCATCAGCTGCTCGGTGACCGTACGGACGGTTTCCTCGGAGACGAGGCCCACGTCGAAGGCCTGGAGCAGGCCTACCGCGGTGCGCCGGACCTTCTTGTGATGGCCGAACTCGTGGTCCAGCCGGTCCTGGACCGCGACGATCCTGGTCTCGGCCCGCTGGACGTGCGCCACCTGCTGGGACGCCTGCACGAACGCCAGGAACTCGTCCCGCAGTTCCCGCAGTTCGGAACGGGTCCAGTCCTGGTTGGCCTGCACGGTCCGGACCTGGGACGAGACCAGGCCTACCTGTTCGCTCACCACCGCCACCTGGTTGCCGACCTCCTGCACCCGGCGGCGGAGGGTGTGGTCCACGTCGTTCATCCAGCATGCTCCGATCAGGTGGGCCGAGGGTCAGGGGTGTACGACGCTGCCGTCCCGGAGTACCGGAATGACCAGTCCGTCGCTGTAGATCTCGATGTACGCGTAGCTCTGCGAGCGGGCCAGCATCCGGGCGGCGCCGAAGGGCTCGGGTACCGGGTCCGCGGCGGCGAAGTGGGTGACGACGGTGTGGGCGAGGTCCAGCCGGTGATCGACGAACGGTGCGCCGAGGCGGCAGCGGGCGAGGAACCCGATCGGCAGGCCGCCCCGGTCGCCGGCGTACATCCGGCGGATCTCGTCGGCGCGGTGGGCGATCTCCGCCTCGGTGACACCGCTGTCCAGCGCCGTCACCATGTCGAGCAGCCGGCGCGAGCGCGGCAGATACCGGCTCCGGACGGTGACGTCGTCCGCGGGTCCCGGGGTGTGATCCGGTCCGGATGCGTGCCAGGGTGCCGCTGCGGCTCCGGCGCCGTCGAGCCGCCGGGGTCTGTCGAGGTCCCCCATGTCACCCCTCCACGTCTCGGCCCCTCGGATGCGGGAACGGATCACCGGCCGGCTACCCATGCATTCCTGCTGGCTCCTCAACTATGTGCATGCCAGGACACGTTGGGCTCCTCCCGACCCGACAACGCCCGGAACAAGCCCAGTTGGTGCCCATGAACTCACTCGTCGGGCGGCGACGGGCTGGAAGAATTCCGGTCATGACATCGATCCGTGCACTGCTGGTGGGGATCAACGAGTACTCACCGGGCACTGCCCCTCGACTGAGCGGCTGTGTCAACGACATCAGCGACGTGCGAGCCCTGCTGGCCGGGCGCACCGCCCGAGGGCACGCGCCCGACGTCCACGTACTGCTGGACAGGGAGGCGACCGTGGCGGCGGTGGAGGACGGCATCCGGCACCGGCTGGGCGCGGCCGGCCCCGGCGACACGGCACTGCTCTGGTTCTCCGGGCACGGCACCGAGACCCCGGCACACGGCGCCGACCTGCTGATCGAGGCGACGGGCCGCAACCAGGCGCTGCTCTGCACGGACGGTCCACTGCCCGACAAGCGGCTTCGGGTGCTGCTCGACGAGGTGGCCGCCCGCGGCGCGCGGGTCGTGGCCGTACTCGACTGCTGCTTCTCCGGTGGAGCAACGCGCGACCCGGCGTTCACGGCGCGGTTCGCGCCCGCACCCGGCCACCGGGTGCCGGCGCCCGCGTCGTCCCGTGACGCGGCCCCGACGGAGCGGGCGGCCGGGTCCCCGGCCAACCGGGATGTCCTGCTGCTGGCCGCCTGCCGGCTGGACCAGCGGGCGTACGAGACCTACTTCGGGGGCCGGCGGCAGGGGGTGTTCACCCGCGCGGTGCTCGACGCGGTGCGGGAGGCGGGGCCGGACATCACCTACCGGGAGGTGCTGGCCGCCGCCGATGCCCGGGTGCGGTGTTCGGGAGGGCACCAGCAGCCGGTCCTCCTCCCCGCCGGGCCCGGCGGCACGGCCGATGCCCCCTTCCTCGCGGACGGCGCCCGCCGGCTCCCGGCCGGTGAGCACCTGCTGCGCCACGGTCCCGAGGGCTGGGAAGTGGACTGCGGGGCTGGCCACGGGCTCCCCGAGGGAGACACGGCCGCGGGCTCGGCGGCCACGGAGTTCACCGTGGTGGACGCGGAGCAGACCGGCCGGAGCGTCGCCGTTCGCACCGTCCTGCCGGACCGCTCCCTGGTCGAACCGCTCGGCTGGGCTCCCGCGCCGGGCCGGGTCCACCCCGTGGCACTCGGCGCGCTGAGCCTGCCCGCCGCCACATTCGCCCTCCTGCCCGATGCCGACGCGGGGGCCTGCCCCGTGGAGGACCTCGCGCTGGCGCTGGCCACGGCCGGTCCGCTGGGCGGCCCCTCCCCGCTCCTGCGGCAGGTGACCGATCCCCGGCAGGCGGGTGACCTGCACTTCCGTGTGGAGGTGCGCGGATCGGCCGCCCACATCCTGCGCCGCGACGGCAGCCCTTTCGTGGGACCGCAGCGGCTGGGCGTGCCCGGGGACGCACGGCGGATCGCCGACTGCCTGATCCATCTGACGCGCTGGCACCGGCTGCGGGACCTGCCGCCGCGCCCGTCCCCGCTCGACGGACTGGTGCGGGTCGAGATCGTCCCGTGGGGCGCCGAGGACGGACAGCCGCTCTCGCCGGACGGCAGCGGCGAGATCGTCTGCGCCTACGGCCCGGGAGCGAGCGCTCCGCTCCTCTCCGTACGTCTGCACAACCGCTCGGCGGACCGGCCCCTGTGGTGCCTGCTGCTCGACCTGACCGATGGTTACGCGAGCCACTCGGCTCTGTACCCGGGGCACTTCATCGCTCCCGGCCACACCGGGCACGCACTGGACGGGCAGCCCGTGCAGTTCTCCCTGCCCCGGGACCGCCCGCCGGTGCCGGGCGCACAGGCGAGGGACTGGCTGAAGCTCGTGGTCGCCGAGCACGAGATCGGCACGGTGCCGTTCCACCTGCCCGCGTGGTCCGCGGACCCGTCCGGCGCGCGGGAGGACCCCCCGCCCCGTGATGACGGCGTCCTGCGCTTCGGACCTCCCCGGCGGGGGGCGTACGCCAGGGACCTCGGCATGCCGGCCGGCGGTTCGTACGGCCGGTGGACGACGCGTACGGTCCCGCTGCGCATCGTCGTGCCGACGGCCTGACCTGGCCCGGCGCTACCGGCCGAGGTGGAGGAAGCCCGCCCACGCGCTGAGGTCGGCCGGATCCACCCGCGCGGCCCGAGCGGCCTGTCCCGGGGGGAATCCCTCGGGCAGGGCCCGCTCCGTCCCCAGCATCCACAGCTGGGCCCGCCGCAACGCGCCGGCGGAGGACTCCCCTTCGCGGCGCAGGTAGTGGTGGGCCAGGAGCATCAGCAGGGAGGTCGCCTCGTCCGGCACCGGCCACAGCGAGCCCAGGACCGAGCGTGCGCCCGCCACGAGGAACGCCGTGGCCAGGGTGAACGCCTCGTTGTGTCCGTGTCCGGACACATGGCTGCGGCAGGCGGCCAGCACCACGAGGGCCGGGCCGGCGTGCTCCGCGCCGCGCACCGCCTCGGCGAGCTCCTCCGCGTAGAGCCCGCCCCCGTGCAGCGCCAGTCCCGCCGTGTGCCGGGCGCTCTCCACGACCGAGGCGTGGCAGGCCAGGTGCAGCACGCCGTCCGCGCTCCCGTCCCCCCGGAGCCAGGCGAGCACCTCGGCCGGCGTTCCGGCGCCGTTCGCCGCTCCGCCACTACGCCTCCCCAGGAACTGCCCGAGGGGGTAGTAGGTCCGCTGCACGATGTCCGCCTCCTCACCCGCGTAGCGCAGATCACCCGTGGGATCACCGACGACGAGGGCGCCGGCGGGCGCCCCTGCGACGGGCCGGGCCGCCACCTCGCAGAGCAGCCGCGCGGAGGCGGTGTAGGAGAGGTCGGCCTCCTGCAACGCGTACCGGCGGCCCCGCGTGTCCGCCCGGTACGCGGCGTGCCAGGGGACGAGCCCGAGGCGGCCCATCGGGACGAGGACGAGGCGGGGCACGCGGTGCGGACGGCCGGGAGCGGCGAAGACGTCGAGCAGCGGGCGCATCGCCGCGTACCAGGCCCAGCCGCACAACCGGTCCAGCGCAAGGCGCGGGCCGGGCCGGCCGGCCGGTGCCCCGGACTGCGGGGCCGGGCCCAGGTCGCGTCCGGCGCCGGGGGCCGGGCCGTAGTCCCGCAGCGGGCCCGCCTGCTCGCTGAGGTCCGGTAGCGGCAGGGCGTGCACCTCGCCCGTGGCGGTCACGATGACGGCCGCACCGCCGCCCTCGTCCGACTCCGGCACGAGGTAGACCAGTGCGTCGCGGCCGAGGGACCTGAGTGCCCCGGCGACGGCGGGGATGTCCGGCGGGTCGAGGAGATGGTCCTGGGGTGTGCCCGCACGTGCGCGCAACGCCGTGAGCACCCGGCGCCGCAGTGCACTGGGTACGCCTCCTTCCCCGCCGCCCCCGCTGAACAGCCCGGCCGGCTCCGGGTCCGCGAGGGCCGCCCGCCACTCGTCGGCAAGGGAGCCGAGGCCCGCCCGGGCCAGCCGCTGCGGAAGGGTGCCGGAGGTGACGGCTGCGTGCAGGGTGAGGCCCCGGCAGGCTTCCAGCGCCTCGACGGCCGACACCGGGTCGCCGTCCCGCAGGGCCCAGGCGGCGACTTCGAGCGCCTCCTCCGTCGCCTGGGCCGCGACCTGCGCGGCATGCTCCGTGCCCGACTGGAGAAGTGCGGACCACGCGTAGCCACGCAGCGCGTCCAGACCGCCGCGCAGCGAGGTCCGCAGGTCGCGTGTGGTGTTCCGGCGGGTGCGGGCGGCCCGCTCACGCACCGCGCGGGCGAGGGCCAGCGCGGACGACGCGTACAGCGGGTGTTCGGGGCCCCCGCAGGTGCGCACGGCCTGCTCGAGCAGGGTGATCGCCTGCGCCAGGTGCTCGTCGCGCGGGCGGGGAGCGCTGAGCGCGCACGCCAGGGTCCAGTGGCCGCCGGCCAGCATTCCGGTGTATCTGAGGTGGTCCTCCCCGCCCGGCTCAGCCAGTGCGGCTGCCTCACCGATCAGCTCCATCGCCTCGGCCGTCGCGTCGGTGTCCTCGTCCAGCGCGGCCATGACGAGCCCGTGGGCTCCGTTGCTGCCCAGCACCCAGGCCCGCCGTCCGCGGTGGAACGACAGCGAGGAGCTGCGCAGTTGGGCCGCGGTCGGGGCGCCGGGCAGCGGCCGCGGCAGCGGTGGGGCGCCGAGACGCCGGGCCAGCCCTTCCCGCGCCAGGTGGGTCAGAGCCAGCCCCGTCCACACCTCGACCCTCGACGGGTCGTCCGTGCCCAGCCGCGCGTGGACGGCGGACACCCGGTGGATGCACCGGTCCACGACGGCGAGATCACGCCGCAGGGTGGCGGCCCGCGCCTCCATGAACAGCTGATGCGCCTCGGTGAGCAGCAGCATGTAGGCGGGCACGGACGAGTCGTCACGCAGCCGCTCGAATATGGTGCGCATGGCGTCGAGCTCGTCCGTTCCCCCCTCCGTCTGCGCGCGGTGCATGCGGGCGACCAGGGCCATCAGGTCCAGGCCGTAGTCGTGGTGCGCACCCGGGTCATGGGCCACAGCCCGGCCGAGGTGGGCCATCACACGGTCCATGCCGGGGCCCTTGCCCCGCGCCTCGTACCGCAACAGCACCCAGCCCGCCATACCGTGGGCGCGCCGCTGCCAGGCCGGGTCGTCCTGGTCGGTCCGCAACATGGCGTCCAGCAGAGCGTCCCGCTGCTCCCCGGTGCCGGTCTCCGCCTGGAGATCGGCCAGGACCGACATGGTGAGCACCGCAGCCCCGTACTCCGCGCGCGCCCTGCTCCCTTCCTCCATACGGCTCCAGTGCGCGTACATCAGGGCGAAGTCGGCGTCCCTGCGGCTCCTTTCGAAGGAAAGCGAGAGGGTGCCGGGCAGGTGGGGGTCCGTGCCCCCCTGGCCCGGGAAGCACCGGCCGTTCTCGGCGTTCTCGACCACGGTGCCCCATATCCTCACGACGGCCCCTGTGTCCGTCGGCGGGATCGAGCGGTCGTCGTCGGGCTCCAGCAGCCCCCGTTCCTCCAGCACCGTCCTGGCCCACCCCTGCATCAGCACAGCCGCGTCCGTCAGTTCGGGACCCTGTTGCTCCTCCGCCAACGCCCTTCCCGCCAGCCGACCGACCTCCCTGATCCGCTGCGGATCCTGGTCCGCGTAGTACCGCATCTGCTGGTAACCGGCCGTCAGCAGCAGCGTTGCGAGGACCGGGCCGTCGCGCTCCGGCTGCCACAGCCCGAGCGCGCGGCGCAGCATGGCGAGGGCGCGGTCCTGGCCCTCGCCGTCGGAGCGGCGGCCGGCCCACTCGTAGACGACACGGGCGAACGCGTCCAGGAAGACGGGGTCGAGCCGTTCCTCCGCACCGGGCTCCGCCAGCAGGCGCCCGACCTCCCGTGCGGCGGCTTCGCCGTGCTCAGGGTCCTTCCAGGCCGCCCAGAGGACGGCATGGACGTAGGCCAGCCGGACCTCGGCGTCCCGGGACCACGGCTGCTCACCCCCGCCCGACTCCCCCGCCCGGGCGAGCGCGCCGCCGAACGCCTCACCGGCCTCCTCCCACAGAGCGCGGTCCCCCGTCACGCGTGCCCGTACGAGCAGGGCCATTCCCATGGAGTGCTGGATGAAGGCGAGATCGCTCGTGGGGAGGGCGGCGTCCAGCACTGCCGCGTAGTGCGTGGCCGCCGCCCGAGCGGCCTCGGTGTCACCGGTCAGCAGGCTGCGCTGGAAGTACAGGTACCCCTGGGCCTCGTGGAGCTCCGACAGGGTGCCGGGGTCGGCGTCCGGGTGGCCGGCCCAGCCCGTCAGCCAGGTCTCCGCCTCGGTGTGCCGCCGCACGGCCTCGTCCAGCAGTGGCAGACGCAGGCCGTTGCTGCCGCCGTCGCTCGCCAGGAAGCGGAACTTCGCGACGTTGCACGACAGCACGTGGGCGAGGGTGCGGGTGCCGTCCCGCGCACCGTCGCCGTCCGGGTCGGCCGCCAGCCCGCGCAGGCCCTCGTCCAGGAGGTGACGGGCGTGGCGCAGGAGACGGTCCGAAGGGGCGGCGTCGTACTGGAAGCAGCGCACATGACCGAACATGACATGCCGGTCGGCCCAGGCCGGGCCCGTGCCGGGGTCGGCGAAGACGTCTTCGAAAGCGGCTGCCGCCAGGGCCAGTTCGCCCGGGTCACCGGTCTCGCCGTACTTCCGGTAGGCGGTCTCGGCCACGAACGCACGGGCTGTCCCGTACTCCTTGTCCATTTCGGCGCCTCCCCGCGCTCAGTGGTCTCCGGCCGGAGGCGACAGCTGGACGCGGTAGGGCTGCAGCACCCCGTTGAGCCATTCCCCGCCGTCCGGTGCGCCGAGGTCCAGCGTGCTGTCGGCCGCCTCCCCCAGCACGCCGGGAGGGCACCGGTCCTCGAAGAGGACGACGGTGCGATCACCGGGCTCCCGTTTCGACGACCAGACCATCCCCTGCGCCCACGGGTCGGTGTGGCGTCGTATCCAGTGCGCCCAGTCACGGGTGTAGGCGTATTCCTGGGCCTCCGTGTGGACGAGCCAGGTGTCCTGATGGACGGCGGCGAGGTCCTCCGCGGTCATCAGGGAGACGAGGGTGATGCCGGCCCTCAGCCGGAGCGTGGAGAGCGAACGGCCCTCGACCGCGACGCGCGGGAGGAGCCGCGGACCGCCTGCCGGATCGAAGGGGAGCCCCCGCAGCAACGTCTCGCAGACGGCGGCCGCCGCCCCCAGACCCGCGTAGAGGTAGCCGTACCCGTCGCAGGCGGTGGCGTCGAACCGGCCGCCCCCGTAGAGGCAGTGTGCCGGGACCGGGTTGAAGGCCACGGGCGCGCGGTGTGCCGCGTGCACGCGGTACAGCGGGGTACCGGCCGGGAGTCCGACCTTGGCGGGTGTCCCCCGGATGACGGTGGGCGGACGGTAGTTCGGCACGGCTACTCCTGCTCCATCAAGAATCTGGCGGTGTCGAGCAGACGCGCCTCGTCCGTGGTCCCGACGAGCGTTTCGGGGCGGACGCCGAGCCAAGCGTTGGCGGAGAGCCACCAGTCCGCAGCGCCCCACGGGTCACGGTCCGCGGCCAGCACCGCGTTGACGCCCGTCACGATCGGCTGGGGCCGTGCGGCCACGGTGAACTGGAAGCTCGGCAGCCGTACGGCGCCGCCGGTCCCGGTCAGCCGGATCAGCACGGGCGTGTCCGGGTCGGTGCCCGCCCGCCGCAGGGTGTCGGGGTCCAGCGCCGGGGCGGCCAGCAGCCGTCTGCGTACGGGGCCGAGCAGCGGGCCCACCATGCGGTGGCCGTCCAGCAGCAGTACCGCGAGGTCCTCGGCGGAGAAACCCTGGTGGGTGGCGTGCTGTGCGCCTGCTTCCGGGCCCGGCGCCGTCAGGGTGAAGCGGCCCTGCCCGCCGCCGCCGGACAGGTCGGGCAGCGTGGCCGCGAGCAGTTCCGCGGCGCCGAGCGCGGCCTCGTGGCGCCGGCCCTCCGCCTGTTCGCCCCGGTCACCGCCCTGGCGTACGTCGCCGAGCAGGCCGGCCAGTCGTTCCAGCTGCCCCGGGCCGAGCAGGCCGACGACCCGCTCCCACCGGGCGGCGGCTGCGGCCAGTACGGCGTAAGGATTCACTGCCGCCCTCTCGTTCACGGTTGCCTGCTTCCGGGCGGGTCGGCGAGGAGCCGTGCGATGAGATCCGCGCGGGCGTGCCGCCGGACCACGAAGTGGATGTCCCAGGGGGCCCCGCGGGCCAGTTCGGCCTCCACCGCGGGCCACAGGGCGCCGAAGCTCTCCAGGGGTGTCAGTCCGCCGCGCCCGGCGCCGAGGAGCGGCAGGCACAGGGAACGGAGCGGCGGGACATGACCGGCGGACTCCCGCGCCAGGAGGGCGAAGACCGCTGCCACCGAGCGGGTGACGTCCACCGGCAGGACGTCGTAGTCGTTGCTGTCGGGGCGGGGCACGGCCGTCGCCGCGTGGTAGACGCGGCGGATGCCCTGGCCCCCGAGTGCGCCCGCAGAAGTGGCGGCCACAGCTCCGGGCAGGGCCGCCCTGCCCGGCATCCCGTTGCGTGCGGCCCACTCCCTCAACTCGTCGTGGAGGTGGTCCTCGACGACCGCGCCCGTGGGGTCCTTGCGCGCCCCCGCCCGTCTCAGAGCGGCGGCCACCGACGACTTGTAGGCGGCGGGCAGGGCGAACCAGACGTTGGACGGGGAGACCACGACGTCGATGTCGCGCAGCAGATCGACGGAGTGGACATGGACCGTGACCCTGACCCGGCGGCCGTGCACGAGCGGGCTGAGCACCCGGTGCGCGGCCGCGAGCGCGGGGACCCCCGGGGCGGCCGGAACCCCCGACGCCCCCCGCCCCGTGGTCTGCGCCACTGCGCTGACGAGGATCTGTTCCGCCACCTGTCCCAGCACCATCAGCTCCTGGTGCTTCCGGAACCGCTCGATACTGACCCCGTAGACCTGTGCGGCGCGTCGGCGCCGGTCCGCGGCGGGCCAGTCCCTCGTCCCGTCGGCGAGGCCGAGGCTGTACTCGGCGGCGCTCTGCAGGGTGCCGCCACCGATGCGGGTGACGGCGCTCCGCAGCAGCTGCTCGACCGTGACGGGGCGGTCTCCGGTCGCACCGACGCCCTGCAGGTCCGCGATACCGGAGAGTTCGGGGGTGGCGAGCGCACGCAGTCCCACGACTCCTGCCCGTCGAATCATCCGCACCTCCGCGAGTACCGCGCCGTGATCCGGCAGGTGAGGGGGGAGCGTCATGCCGTCAACGATGTCAGCGGCGTTCCCCGCGCCACAAGCCGTTCCTCCGCCATCCATTGGACACGTCGCGCCGGTCGGACCCGGGTCGTTTCCGGGTCGGTTGCGGGCACGGCCGTCCCGCGCTCCGCCACCGTCACCCGCGGAAGGGCTCGTACGCCGCCGTCACCAGGGCAGGTCGCGCACCTGCTGGACGCACAGCACGACGAACAGCAGCCCCGCCGCGCCCAGCATTCCGTTGCTGAGCCATCCGTTGCGCCATTCCCTGGGCGTGCGGTCCGAGTTGAGCAGCCAGATCAGGGTCAGGGCGAGGAACGGCATGAAGAACGCGCCGAGGACCCCGTAGCCGATGACCAGACCGAAGGGCTCGTCCAGCCAGAGCAGGGTCATGGGAGGGAAGGTCAGCCAGAGCAGATACGCGCGGAAGGGCACGGACCGCTCCTGGCGGCCGATCGTCTCGCTGCCCGCCCTCTCCACAACCGCTTCGTCGCGTCCGGCGGCCCGGATCCGCTCCACGAAGTCGGCGAACATCAGGCTCACGCCGTGCCACACGCCGATGAGGGACGAGAAGGACGTCGCGAAGAAGCCGACCAGGAAGAGCTTCGCGGTGCCTGCCCCGAAGCGGTCCTCCAGGATCTGGCCGAGGTCGATCAGCCCGCGGTCTCCCTTGGTCAGGGCGATCTGGGAGGAGTGCAGCAGCTCCGCGCCGACGACGAGCATCGCCACGACGAAGATGCCCGTCGTGATGTAGGCGACCCGGTTGTCGATCCGCATCACCTTCATCCAGGAGGAGTTGGACCACCCCTTGGCGTTCACCCAGTACCCGTACGCCGCCATCGTGATGGTGCCGCCGACCCCGCCGATCAGGCCGAGGGTGTAGACCAGCGAACCGTCCGGGAGGACGGGGAGCAGCCCCGCGAAGGACGCGCCGACATCCGGCACCACACGGATCGCGACGTACACCACGACGACGAACATGACGCCGATCAGGATGGTCATGGCCTTCTCGAACACGGCGTACTGGTTGAACCAGACGAAGACCAGACCGATCAGCCCGGTGATGATCGCCCAGGTCTTCAGACCCGGTCCGTCCGGGAAGAGGGCCACGATGGGCAGGGCGCTGGAGGACATGGCCGTCGCGCCGTACACGAAGCCCCAGATGACGACGTACACCGCGAAGTAGCCCGTGGTCCACCCGCCGAGGGTGCGCCAGCCGTCGAAGAGGGTGCGGCCCGTCGCGAGGTGCCAGCGGCCGACCGCCTCCGCGAGGGAGATCTTGACGAGGCAGCCGATCACGGCCGCCCACATGAGGGTGTAGCCGAATTTGCTCCCCGCGATGAGCGTCGCGACCAGGTCACCGGCCCCGACCCCGGTCGCCGCGACGACGATGCCGGGTCCGATGTAGCGCCAGCTGGATTTACGCGGCTGGGAGCCCGGCTCCCCCGTTCCTGTGGTCTCGCTCGTCTCCACCATGTCGATCAACGAAGCGCATCCTGCCGGATCGCACAAGAGGGTGCGTCGTACCACCGTCATGCCCCCTCGTGGCGGGAACAGCTGTGGACGTTCCGTGACAGCGGACAGTGGTGCGCTCCCCCACCGCCCGTGGGACGCTTGGCGCGCTGGACGGTTGGATGGGGGAAGTGGCATGACAGGCGCGCAAGTTGATCCGCTGGGGAGCGGGGATCCGGCGACGCTCGGCAGGTACGAACTGCTCGGGAGGCTGGCGTCCGGCGGCATGGGGAGGATCTATCTCGCCAGGGACGCCGGCGGTCAGCTGGCAGCCGTGAAGACGCTGCTCGCCGAGGGCGTCGTCAGCGAGGTCGAGCGGCGCCGGTTCACGCGCGAGGTGGAGCTGGCCCAGCGCGTCGACAGCGCGTTCACGGCGCGGGTGCGGGAGGCGGACCCGCGGGCGGAACGGCCGTGGATGGCGATCGACTACATCGCCGCGCCGTCGCTGTCCGAACTGGTGCGCACGGCAGGTGTACTGCCCGCGTCGGCTGTGCGCTGGCTCGCCGCGGGCACGGCGGAGGCGCTGGTCACGCTGCACGGCGAGGGCATCATCCACCGGGATCTGAAGCCGCAGAACATCCTGCTGCCGCTGCCCGGCCCCCGGGTGATCGACTTCGGCATCTCGCACGCGAACGACATCACCCGCACGAGTCTCACGCTGGGCACGATCGCCTTCACCTCGCCGGAACAAGCACGCGGGGAGCCGTCGACCGAGGCGTCGGACGTGTACTCGCTCGGGGCGACCCTGTTCCACCTGGCGCTCGGCAGGCCCCCGTACCGGGCCGGCAGCGACACCCTCGGTCTGCTCGCCCAGGTGCAGCGGGGCGAGCTCGACCTCGACGGTCTGCCCAAGGAGCTGACGGACCTGATCCGTCCCTGCCTCGCGGCCGATCCCGCGCAGCGCCCCGTCCCGGCCGAGATGCTGGCCCGCTTCCGGCAGTCGCTGGCCGGGCTCCCGGTGTCGCTGGGGGGCCGCCGCTGGCTGCCGCCGCGCTGGACGGACCTGATCGCCGCGTACGAGCGCCACGGACATGACCTGGCGCGTGGGGCCGGCATCGGCCTCGGGCGTACGGCTCCCGGCGGAGTCATGGGCGATCAGCCCACGGGTGTGGTCCCGCCGCCGGGGCCGACCCTGGTGCTCACGGAGGAACGCGAATTGGCCGAGCGGGCCGCACACGAACGGGCCCAGCAGGAGCAGGCCCGGCGCGCACGCGAGCGGCGGCGCGAGGAGGAGCGGAGGAAGCAGCAGCAGAAGGACCGGAAGAGGGCGCAGAAGGAGGCGGCGCAGAAGGAGCGTGAACGGGCCGAGGCTGAGGAGCGGGAGCGGGCGGAGAAGGAGGCCGCCCGGCTGAGAGCCGCCGAGGGCAGGGCCCGGCAGCGCGCCTCACGGACGCCCGCCGCCTCGGCCTCCGCCGGGATGCCTCCCAGGGCGGACCGGCCGGTGCCCCGCCCCGCCGCGCCCCGGACTCCCGCGCCCGCCGCGGCCCGGAAGGGGCCCTCCTTCGTGACCTGGCTGGTGGTGCTGGCCGTCGTCATCGCGTCGTTCGTCTGGCTGATCGGTTAGCCGGACCCGGGCACGGGAACTCCGACGGCCGCACAGGCACCTGCACGGCCGTCGGAACCACCGCACGGCACGACTCCCGGGAGTCGTGCCGTGCGGTGGTTCTCATCTGTGCGCAGGGGTCCGTCCGGACCGGGGTGGGCGGCCCTAGATCACCAGGCTGAGCGCCGCGGCGACGACGAAGCCCGCGACCGAGAGGACCGTCTCCAGGACCGTCCAGGTCTTGAGGGTGTCGCGCTCGGAGATGCCGAAGTACTTCGAGACCATCCAGAACCCGCCGTCGTTGACGTGCGAGGCGAAGATGGAGCCCGCCGAGATCGCCATGATGATCAGCGCGAGGTGGGCCTGCGACATGTCCTGGCCCTCGACGAGCGGGACGACGATGCCGGCGGTGGTGACGATCGCGACCGTCGCGGAGCCCTGGGCGACGCGCAGGACGACGGAGATCAGCCAGGCGAGCAGGATGATGGGCAGGCCGACGTCGTTGAACGTGTCGGCGAGCGCGTCGGCGATGCCGCTCCCCTTCAGCACGGCTCCGAAGATGCCGCCGGCGCCGACGACCAGCAGGATGTTGCCGACGGGCTTCAGCGAGGCGGTGGAGACCTTTTCGAGGGACTTGCGGGACCAGCCGCGCCGGATGCCCAGCAGGTAGTAGGCGAGGAACAGCGCGATCGTCAGCGCGACGAACGGGTTGCCGAAGAACTCGACGACCGAGCGCAGGGTCGAGGGGTCCAGCGCGATGGAGGAGAACGTCGCAGCGAGGATGAGGATCAGCGGGGTGCCGATGATCGCCAGCACGGTGCCGAGGGAGACGGGCTCCTCGTGCGGGGTGACACCGGCGGCGCGCTGTTCGGCGACGACCGCGGCCTTGGACTCCTCGGCCGCCTCGACCATGTCCTGCGGGACGTCGACGAAGACGCGCTTGCCGATCCAGGCGGCGTAGCCCCAGGCGGCGAGGACGGACGGGATGCCGACGACGGCGCCCATCAGGATGACCCAGCCGAGGGAGACGTTGAAGAGGCCCGCGGCGGCGACCGGTCCGGGGTGCGGCGGGAGGAACGCGTGGGTCATGGAGAGGCCGGCCAGCAGCGGCATCGCGTAGAGGATGATCGACTTGCCGGAGCGCTTGGCGGCGGCGTAGACGATCGGCGCGAGGACGAAGATGCCGACGTCGAAGAAGACCGGGATACCGAAGATGAGGCCCGTGAGGCCCATGGCGAGCGGGGCGCGCTTCTCGCCGAAGAGGTTCAGCAGGCGGGCGCTCAGGACCTCCGCCCCGCCGGACACCTCAAGGATCGCACCGAGCATCGTGCCGAGGCCGATGATGATCGCGACGTGCCCGAGGATGCCGCCCATGCCGGATTCGATGACGGACACGGCGGCGGACTTCTGGACCGTGCCGAAGAGTTCGGTGACGGAGAGACCGGCACCCAGGCCGACGGCTATGGACACGGCGAGCAGCGCGACGAACGGCTGCAGCCTGATCTTGATGATCAGGAACAGCAGGAGCACGATCCCGAGCGCGGCGACGGTCAGCAGACCGGGCGTTCCGCCGATCAGGAGGAGCAGTCCACCGGTGTGGGGTGGCGCCTCGGGGGCGGGGGCGGCGGCGAGCAGCATGAGCGGTCAACTCCGGTGGTGACAGGGGGTCCTTCGGGGCAGGGGGGAGCGCGGCACGGCGCCCCACTGCGAAAGGGGGACGGGGCGCCGTGCCGTGGTGCGGGGTACTGCGGTGGAGCGAGCGGCTCGGGGGGAGCCGCTGCCCGGGCCGCGGATCGGTGGATCAGCGGGGCACCGGGGTGTCCGGGCCGGTGGTCAGCCGAGGACCGCGAGGGCGTCGATCTCGATGAGCAGCCCCTTGGGCAGGCCGACGTACACCGTCGTACGTGCGGACGCGGGGGCCTTGAGTCCCTGCTCCTCGAAGTACTCGTTGTAGATGGCGTTCATCTCGGCGAAGTGGTCGACGTCCGTGAGGTAGACGCGCGTCATCATCACGTCGTCCCAGCTCGCGCCGCCCTCCTCCAGGATCGCCTTGACGTTGGCGAAGGTCTGCAGGGTCTGCTCGCGCAGCGTGGGGCCGGCCGGGGTCGGGGCCTGGCCCTCCACGGCGGGCAGGAAGCCGACCTGACCGGCGACCTGGAGGATGTTCCCCTTCTTCACGCCGTGCGAGAACTTCGCGGGCGGGGTGGTGTGGGTGCTGGGGGTGAGGGCGGTCTTCTCGGTCATGGCGCTTCAGGCTTTCTTGGTGGGGGTGGTGCCGGAGTACTCCCGGCTGATCGTGTCCGCGGTGCGGCGCACCAGCGGGAGGAGGGTGAGGAGTTCCTCGGCCGTGACGACCACGTTCGGTGCGGACACCGACATGGCGGCGACGACCCGCCCGTCCGCGCCCCGGATGGGGGCGCCGACGCAGTTGATGGACTCCTCGTGGCCGCCGAGGTCGGTGGCCCAGCCCTGTTCGCGTACGACGGCGAGTTCCTTGAGGAAGGCGCCGGCGTTCGGGAGCGAACGGGACGTGTACATGGGGTAGTCGAGCCGTTCGGCGATCGCGCGCCGCTCGGGCTCGGTGAGGTCGGCGAGGAGCAGCTTGGCGACCGCGGCGACGGTGATCGCGACGGGCTTGCCGATCCGTGAGTACATCCGCACGGGGTAGCGGCTCTCGACCTTGTCGATGTAGAGGACCTCGTTCTCCTCGTACACCGCGAGGTGGATCGTGTGCCCGCACTGCTCGTTGAGCGCGACGAGGTGGCTGTGGGCGATCTCGCGCACGTCGAGGTTCTCGACGGCTTCCTGCGCGAGTGCGAAGAGCCGGGCGCCGAGGCGGTAGCGCTGGTCCTCCTGGCGGTAGACCAGCCCGTGCTCGTGGAGCGTACGGAGCAGGCGCAGCGCCGTGGACTTGTGGACGCCGAGCCGTATCGCGACCTGGCCGAGGTCGGCGGGGCCCTGGGCGAGCAGCGGCAGGATGCTCAGCGCGCGGTCGACGGTCTGGCTCATGTAACTCGTACCTCCTCGTTCGCCCCGGCGGCGGCTGTCCAGCCGGGGCCGAGACGAAGTGTGCCCCAGGCCGTGTCGTCCAGGGCCGCGAGCCGGTCGGCGCACGCGCGGGGCGGGGGGCCGGTGAGGTCGCCGGGGACGGTGAGGACCGCGGCTGCCATGAGGTGGCCGTGCCGGGCCCGGTCGCGTACGGGCAGGCCGCGCAGGGTCGCGGAGAGGAAGCCGGCGGCGAAGGCGTCACCGGCGCCGACCGCTGCGACGACGTCGACGCGGAGGGAGGGGACGGTCGTGACGGTGTCGTGGCCGCCGTCCCCCGTTTCCGTCCGCGAGAAGACGGTGACGCCGTCGGCGCCCCGCTTGACGACGAGGACGTCGGGTTCCGGCAGGGCGGCACGGACTGCTTCGGCACCGTGGAGTCCCCACGCCTCCTCCGCCTCGTCGTCCCCGACGAAGACGAGGTCGCAGCGGCGGGCGAGGGCGAGCAGGACCTCCGGGCCCTCCTCGGCCTCGCGCCACAGACCGGGTCGGTGGTTGACGTCGAAGGAGATCAGCGGGCGGCCGTCGCGGGGGGCGGTGAGGTCGTGGAGGAGCGCGAGGCAGTCGGCGGAGAGCGCGGCGGTGATGCCGGACAGGTGCAGGACGCGTGTGGGGAGGAGGTCCTCGTACGGGACGTTCTGCGGGGACATCGCGGAGGCCGCGGACCCGGCGCGGTAGTAGGCCACCTCGTGGGTGTCGGTGGCCCGGTCCGTCGCCGTGCGGAAGTAGATGCCGGTGGGGCGTTCCGGGTCGCGGCGCACGGCGGAGGTGTCGACGCCGTATCCGGTGATGGTGTCGACGAGGTGGTCGCCGAAGCCGTCGGCTCCGACCCGGCCGACCCACTTCGCCCGGTGGCCGGCGGCGGCGAGCGCACAGGCGACGTTGGACTCGGCGCCGCCGATGCCCCGGCCGAAGGAGGGGACGTCGGCGAGGCGGCCCGGCTGCGAGGGCAGGAACGTCACCATGGACTCACCGAGGCAGACGACGTCCGCGGTGGCTGTCCTGGCTGCGGATCCGGACACTCTGGGCTCCTCTTGGTCGGCCGTGGGCGCCGGTGCTCACCATTGACCCGGCATCGGCTCGGATGTTAGACAGCCTTGAGCGATATACGCAACGCCTGTTGCACACAATGCAACGACTACCCACCCGAGGAGCTCCCCTTGGCCCCCGAGCAGTCCCCCGAACAGTCCGTGACGGCACTCGCCGAGGAACGGGTCGACCACCGCTTCAAGGCGCTGCCGCCGGACGCGGAGGGGCTGACCGTGGGCGCGCTGGCGGCCGAACGCCGCAACCTGTTCACGGGCGGCTTCACCACACCCGTGCTGGCCCTGTCCGCCGAGTCGGTCGAGGCCAACCTCACCCTCCTGGACACGTACGCGGAGCGGCACGGCCTGGCGTTCGCCCCGCACGGCAAGACGTCGATGTCACCGCAGCTCTTCGCCCGCCAGCTGGAGCACGGCGCCTGGGGCATCACCGCCGCCGTCCCCCACCAGGCCCGGGTCTACCGCGCCTACGGCATCGGCCGGATCTTCCTGGCCAACGAGCTCGTGGACGCGGTGGCTCTGCGCTGGCTGGCCGGCGAGCTCGACGCCGACCCGGACTTCACGTTCGCCTGCTACGTGGACTCCGTGCGCGGCGTGGAGCTGATGGACGAAGCGCTGCGCGCGGCGGGCGCGGTACGCCCCGTCGATGTCGTCGTGGAGCTGGGAGCCGGCCAGGGAGCCCGCACCGGTGCCCGCACGGAGGCCGACTGCGCGGCGGTCGCCGACGCGGTGGCCGCCGTGTCCACCCTGCGCCTGGTGGGCGTCGCCGGTTACGAGGGCGAGGTGCCGGACGCCTCTCCCGAGCGCGTACGGGAATGGCTGCGCCGGCTCGTCGCGCTGGCGGCCGACTTCGACGCGGCCGGCCGCTTCGGCGCGCTCGCCGACGACGAGGAGATCCTGGTCAGCGCGGGCGGCAGCGCCTGGTTCGACGCCGTCGCCGATGTCTTCGCCAAGATCCCCGCCCTGAGCCGCCCCGTGTGCAAGCTGCTGCGGTCCGGCGCGTACGTCAGCCATGACGACGGCCACTACCGCCACCTCACCCCCTTCAACCGGGTCCCCGAGGAGGGCGCGCTGCAGCCCGCCTTCCGGCTCTGGGCCCAGGTCGTCTCCCGCCCCACCCCCGAGCAGGCCTTCGTCAACGCAGGCAAGCGCGACGCCGCCTACGACCTCGACCTCCCCGAGGCGCAGGTCGTGCGCTCCGGACGGGACGGCTCGGTGCGCCCGGCCACCGGTGTCGCCGTCACCGGTCTGTCCGACCAGCACGGCTGGGTGCGCACGGAGGCGGGCGCCGAGCTGGAGGTCGGCGACTGGATCGGCATGGGCCTCTCGCACCCCTGCACCTCGTTCGACAAGTGGCAGCTGATCCCGCTGGTGGAGGCGGACGGCACCGTCACCGACTACGTCCGCACCTTCTTCTGATCCCGTTCCTCCGACCCGGCGGACCGCTCCCCCTCACTCGAAAGGCGACATCCCATGGACCTGGTCATCCGCGACGCCCGCGTCGTCGACGGCACCGGCACCCCCTCCTACCGGGCCGACGTAGGCATCACGGACGGCCGGATCACCGAGATCCGCAGGGAGGGCGAGGGCCCCCGGCCCACGGCCGCCCGCACCGTCGACGCCGACGGCCTGGCGCTCTCGCCCGGCTTCATCGACATGCACGCGCACAGCGACCTCGCCCTGCTGCGCGACCCCGACCACAGCGCGAAGGCGGCACAGGGCGTCACCCTGGAGGTCCTCGGCCAGGACGGGCTGTCGTACGCCCCGGCCGACGACCGCACGCTCGCCGAGGTCCGCCGGTCCATCGCCGGCTGGAACGGCGACGGCAGCGACATCGACTTCGACTGGCGCACCGTCGGCGGCTACCTCGACCGCCTCGACCGCAACTTCGGCGGCCGGGGCATCGCCGTGAACGCCGCCTACCTCATCCCGCAGGGCACGGTCCGGATGCTCGCCGTCGGCTGGGACGACCGCCCCGCCACGGACGCCGAGCTGGAGCGGATGAAGGAACTCGTCGCCCAGGGCATGGCCGAGGGCGCGGTCGGCATGTCCTCGGGCCTGACGTACACCCCCGGGATGTACGCGAAGAACGCCGAACTCACCGAGCTCTGCCGGGTGGTGGCCGCCCACGACGGCTACTACTGCCCGCACCACCGCTCGTACGGAGCGGGAGCACTCGACGCGTACGAGGAGATGGTGCAGCTCACCCGTGAAGCGGGCTGTGCCCTCCATCTCGCCCACGCCACCATGAACTTCGGCGTGAACAAGGGGAAGGCCCCCGAGCTCCTCTCCCTCCTGGACGACGCCCTCGCGACGGGCGCGGACATCTCCCTCGACACCTATCCGTACACCCCGGGCTGCACGACCCTCGTGGCGATGCTGCCCAGCTGGGCGAGCGAGGGCGGGCCCGAGTCCATCCTGACCCGGCTCGCGGACGAGGCGACGACGGAGCGGATCCGCCACCACGTGGAGGTCCTGGGTTCCGACGGCTGCCACGGCGTCCCGATCGAGTGGGACAGGATCGAGATCTCCGGCGTCGGCTCGCCCGCCCTGTCGTCGTACGTCGGCCGCACGGTGGCGGAGTCCGCCCGGCTGCACGGCGAGGAGCCCTGGGTGACGGCCCGTCGGCTGCTCGTCGAGGACCGGCTCGGCACGACGATCCTCCAGCACGTCGGCCACGAGGAGAACGTCCGGCAGATCATGCGCCACCGGG
This sequence comes from Streptomyces sp. NPDC057287, assembly GCF_042667905.1. Taxonomy (NCBI): domain Bacteria; kingdom Bacillati; phylum Actinomycetota; class Actinomycetes; order Kitasatosporales; family Streptomycetaceae; genus Streptomyces; species Streptomyces sp. NPDC057287. Next base: position 83,159 of record NZ_JBHUYV010000023.1, read on the forward strand.
TGCACACCGGCGGCAGTGACGGCATCCTCCAGGGCGACAAGCCGCACCCCAGGGCGTACGGCACGTTCCCCCAGTACCTCGGCCGGTACGTGCGGGAGCTGGGCATCCTCTCGCTGGAGGAGTGCGTCGCGCACCTCACGTCCCGCCCGGCCGCACGTCTGCGCCTGCCGGACCGCGGGTACGTCCGCGAGGGCCACCGCGCGGACCTGGTCCTCTTCGACCCGGACACGGTCGCGGCCGGATCGACCTTCGAGAAGCCGCGCACCCTGCCGGTCGGCATCCCGCACGTCCTGATCGACGGCCGCTTCGTCATCGAGGACGGCCGGCGGACCTCCACCCTGGCGGGCCGGGCGGTGCGGGGCGGCGGCCGGCGAGCGGCCTGACCGCGGGCCCCGCACCCTCCCTCACGGCTTGGGCAGCGCGCAGCCGGCCCGGTTCAGGTCGATCCGGCTGCCGGTGCCGATGCACGGCACGATGCCGTAGGTCTGCTGGGCGTAGTTGATGCCCTTGCGGACGGTGACGGTGCCGCTCTCGTCGACCTCGCACGGGTTGTTGTCCGTGCACCGCTGCCCGTCCTCGTTCCCGGTGTTGTTGACGGCGACGACCTTGCCCGTCGCGTTGTCGATCACCGGGGACCCGGACGTGCCGCCGATGGTCTGGCAGGCCGAGGTGTAGCGGACCGAGTCCTTCCAGGTCCAGGCACCCTCCTTGAGACGGTACGCGAACCCGTCGACGGCGCAGCTGTAGGTGCGCTTCCAGTACCCCGAGGCGACCGTGATCGCAGTGCCCTTCACCGGGTGCGAGGCGTCGAGCTCCAGGGCCTTGATCCCGTAGGAACTCTCGATCTGGGCGTAGGTGCGGGTGAGCTGGTACAGCGAGACGTCGGTGTCCGTCATGGTCCCGTACGCGATCTTGGAGGCGCGCAGGGTGCCGACACCGCTGCCCGCGGCGTTCAGCAGGGTGAAGCTGCGGGTCGACGCCTTGTCGAGCACGACCTCGCCCGGATCCGGGAAGCCGGTCTCCAGGCAGTGGCCGTTGGACAGGACGAGCGCGGGGTCGCCGGGCTGCGACGAGGGCGCCCGGACGACCGAGCCGGAGCAGTTGCTGAGCGCGACGGTGCCGGCGAAGGTGACGGCCTTGGCGCGGACCTCGGGCGTGGCCTTACGCGTGGCCGTCACGGTACGCGTGGCCGTGTCGGTGGCCGCGTCCGTGCTCGTGGCCGTGGACGCCGCCGCGGGTGCGACGCCCGCCCCGAGGAGCAGGACGGAAAGAAGTGCGCCGACGAGAGGCTTGTTCATGTGGGGGTCCCCTCCAGATGTGCCAGTGACCGGAGTTCTTCCGGTTTTTGACATGCGCATGCTTGCGCACCGAGGGAGATCCAACAAGGGGCGAAATCAAGCCGCCTGCGCGGCGGCGCTCACTCCCGGCCGGCCGCCGGCGCGGCCTCCCCGGCGGCCGCCTCCTTCGAGTACGTCACCGCCGAGAGCAGGCTCAGCCCGGGTTCGGCCCTGCGCAGGATCCTGATGGCCTCCACCGAATCGGCGGGTCCCTCGTAACCTGCCGCCGAGAGCCGCTGCCGCACCCAGCGGCCGCGCAACTCGGCGTCCGGGACCGCGGCCGCCCGCTCGACGACGGCGAGGGCGCGTTCGAGGCCCGGCCGCTCCTCGTCCGGCGCGGTGCTCAACGCGTCCCGCAGGAGCGCGCCGGCCTCCTCCGAGTCACGGAGCACGATCACGATCTCTTCCCGCCTGGCCCTGCCCGTACCGAACATGCGGCCAGCGTTCCCCGTATCCCCGGCCGTCGCACCGCATTTGATAAACATCTGAGGTGTCTGCGTACTGTCGCTGCATGACACTCGACCTCGACGCCTACTTCGCCCGCATCGGCCGGGAGGGGAGCAAGGACCGCCGCCCCACCGCGGAGGTGCTGCGGTCCGTGCACCGCGCCCACATGCTGGGCATCCCGTTCGAGAATCTGGAACCCCTCCTCGGCAGCGCCCCCTCCCTCGCGCTCCCGGACCTGGAGGAGAAGCTCGTCCGCAGCGAGCGCGGCGGGTACTGCTACGAGCACAACACCCTTCTGGCCGCCGTCCTGACGCAGCTCGGGTTCCGGGTGACGCTGCTGACCGCACGGGTGGTGGTGGGCGCCGCGCCCGGTGACGTCCGGCCCCGCACGCACATGCTCATGCAGGTGGACGTGGAGGGTGAGCCCACTCCCTGGCTGGCCGACGTCGGCTTCGGCTCGCACGGGGCGCTGCTGGAGCCGATCCCGCTCGTGGTGGACACCGAGCTGCTCGACACCCCGCGCCGCCACCGGCTGGTGCACGCCCCGCACGACGGCCCGCTGGAGATGTGGGAGCTCCAGGCGGACAAGGGCGGTTACTGGGAACCGCAGTACGAGTTCACCCTGGAGCCGTTCGAGGCCCCGGACTACGACGTCATCAACTGGCACATCGCCACGAACCCCCGCTCGCCGTTCCGGCAGGCGGTGTACGCCCAGCGCACCCTTCCGGGCCTGCACCGGGCCCTGTCCGGGCGGACGCTGGTGGAGACCGCCGACGACGGCACGGTCGAGGAGCGGGAGCTGAGCGACTCCGCCGAAGTGCTGCGGGTGCTCGCCGAGGACTTCGGCGTACGCCTCCCCGAGGGGACCGTCCTGCCCGGCTGACCCACCGGCCTCCCGGCCGGCGCCCGCCCGGGCGGGCGCCGGCCGGCCGGGAGGGGCCGGACGCGCCCCCGCGTGGTGCATCTCACCCGGCCCGTGCCCCGTTCCCGCATTCCAAGCCGCGGCGCCGCCCCGACCGGCCGTTCCCACGGCTCGCGGGCGGGGCCGCATGCCGATGGAAGACCCGGCGCGCCGTCGTACGCCCCCGGAGGGAGCAACCGGTGCTCGAACTGGGCGCATCGCGTGAAACGCGGTCGTAAGCTCGCAGACATGCAGGTCATCCAGTCCACGAAGCTCGCCGGCGTCTGTTACGAAATCCGCGGCCCCGTGCTCGAGGAAGCGATGCGGCTCGAAGCCGCAGGTCATCGCATCCTCAAGCTCAACACGGGCAACCCGGCGGCGTTCGGGTTCGAGTGCCCGCCGGAGATCCTCGAGGACATCCTGCGCAACCTCTCCGGCGCCCACGGCTACGGCGACGCGAAGGGGCTGCTCTCCGCACGCCGTGCGGTGATGCAGCACTACCAGACCAAGGGGATCGACCTCGGCGTCGAGGACATCTACCTGGGCAACGGCGTCTCCGAGCTGATCCAGATGTCGATGCAGGCGCTGCTCGACGACGGCGACGAGGTGCTCGTCCCCGCTCCGGACTACCCGCTGTGGACGGCGTCGGTCGCGCTGGCCGGCGGCACGGCCGTGCACTACCGGTGCGACGAGCAGGCCGACTGGATGCCCGACCTCGCCGACATCGAGCGGAAGATCACCGACCGCACCAAGGCGCTCGTGATCATCAACCCGAACAACCCGACGGGCGCGGTCTACGACGACGAGATGCTGCGCGGGCTGACGGAGATCGCCCGGCGCCACAACCTGGTCGTCTGCTCCGACGAGATCTACGACCGGATCCTCTACGACGGCGCGACGCACACCCCGACCGCCGCCATCGCACCGGATCTGATGGTGCTCACCTTCAACGGGCTCTCCAAGAACTACCGGATCGCCGGATACCGCTCCGGCTGGATGGCGGTGTGCGGCCCGAAGGCGCACGCCTCCTCGTACATCGAGGGCCTGACGGTCCTGGCCAACATGCGCCTGTGCGCCAACATGCCCGCACAGCACGCGGTGGCCACCGCGCTCGGCGGACGGCAGTCGATCAACGAGCTGGTGCTGCCGGGCGGGCGGATCCTGGAGCAGAGGGACGTGGCGTACGACCTGCTCACACAGATCCCCGGGGTCACCTGCGTGAAGCCCAAGGGGGCTCTGTACCTCTTCCCGAAGCTCGACCCCAAGGTCTTCAAGATCAAGGACGACCGGCAGATGGTCCTCGACCTGCTGCGGGCCGAGAAGATCATGGTGGTGCAGGGCACGGGCTTCAACTGGCCGGAACCCGATCACTTCCGGGTGGTCACCCTGCCGTCGGCCAAGGAGCTGACCGACGCGGTGACCCGGATCGGGAACTTCCTGGACGGCTACAGCCAGCCCTGAGGCCAAGATCTCCGGATCCGACACAACTTTAGACTGAATCCAAGATAGGATGGCCTTACAGCAACACCAGGAGGCCATCCATGTACGAGCCGATCCGCACCAAGTCGGTCCACACAGCGGTCGACGACGCCGATTTCCCGCACCGGAGCCGCGAGGACGAGCTGGACATCCAGCTCGCCGGGCATCTCGCCGCCCTCCTCGCCGTCACCGACGAGCTGGGCCTCGACTCCATGGGCGACCGGATCGCCGAGCAGGTGGCCCGGCTGCGCTCCGCACCGCCGGCCCGGCACGCCGGGCGGAGCGAGGCATCCCCGGCCGCCCTGCACCGCCGGGCACACGCCCTCGCCGGCCGGGCCCTCGTGGTCGCCGCGTCCCGCGCCGACACCGCCGCGGCCATCCTCGCGGCCGAGGCCATGGACACGCACACCGCGGCTCTGTCCGCCCCCACCGCGCCGACCGTCCTGGTCGGCGCCCCCTGACGCACCCGGTCCACGGGCCGCGAAGACGCGTGGACCGGGTGCCACAACGGCAGGACCGTCCGGCCGGGAGGCGGGACCGAGCGGCACCGCCGGCCGACGCGGATGTGAAGCCCGTGTGCGCACGTTGTCGGCGATGCATGGACGTTCCGCCCGGAACGGGGCAGCACCCCGCCGGAGGCGCTCTCCTGGAGAGGAGCGGCACCCGGAACCATGAGGGGGCTCCGGGTGCCGTGCCGCGGCGGGCCGTCGACCCCACAGGTCAGGGCGGATGCCGAGGAGACCCGGCCGCGGGGATGGTGAGGGGATCAGCCCAGGCGCTGGACCAGCGCGCGGTACTCGTCCCACAGCTCCTTCGGCGTGTGGTCACCGAAGGTGTTGAGGTGCTCGGGGATCAGCGCCGCCTCCTCGCGCCAGACCTCCTTGTCGACGGTGAGCAGGAAGTCGAGATCGGACTCGGAGAGGTCCAGTCCCTCCGCGTCGATCGACCCCTTGGCCGGCAGGATGCCGATCGGGGTCTCGACGCCCTCCGCCGTGCCCTCCAGCCTCTCGACGATCCACTTGAGGACACGGCTGTTCTCACCGAAGCCGGGCCACACGAACGTGCCCGCCTCGTTCTTGCGGAACCAGTTCACGTAGTAGATCTTCGGGAGCTTCGACTGGTCGGCCTTGTCGGCACCGACCTCGACCCAGTGCTTCATGTAGTCGCCCATGTTGTAGCCGCAGAACGGCAGCATGGCGAACGGGTCGCGGCGCAGCTCGCCGACCTTGCCCTCGGCGGCGGCGGTCTTCTCGGAGGCGACGTTGGCCCCGAGGAAGACGCCGTGCTGCCAGGTGAAGGACTCGGTGACCAGGGGGACCGCGGAAGCGCGGCGGCCGCCGAAGAGGATCGCCGAGATCGGCACGCCCTTCGGGTCCTCCCACTCCGGCGCGATGATCGGGCACTGCCCGGCCGGGACGGTGAAGCGGGCGTTGGGGTGGGCGGCGGGCGTGCCGGACTCGGGCGTCCAGTCGTTGCCCTTCCAGTCCGTGAGGTGCGCGGGCGCCTCCTCGGTCATGCCCTCCCACCACACGTCGCCGTCGTCGGTGAGCGCGACGTTGGTGAAGACGGAGTTGCCCCACATCGTCTTCATGGCGTTGGCGTTGGTGTGCTCGCCGGTGCCGGGGGCGACACCGAAGAAGCCCGCCTCCGGGTTGATGGCGTACAGCCGGCCGTCCTCACCGAACCGCATCCACGCGATGTCGTCACCGATGGTCTCGACGGTCCAGCCGGGGATCGTGGGCTCCAGCATGGCGAGGTTGGTCTTGCCGCAGGCACTCGGGAAGGCCGCCGCGACGTACTTCGACTCCCCGCGCGGCGGCGTGAGCTTGAGGATCAGCATGTGCTCGGCGAGCCAGCCCTCGTCGCGGGCCATCACCGAGGCGATGCGGAGCGCGTAGCACTTCTTGCCGAGCAGGGCGTTGCCGCCGTAGCCGGAGCCGTAGGACCAGATCTCGCGGTCCTCGGGGAAGTGCGAGATGTACTTGGTGGAGTTGCAGGGCCACGGCACGTCGGCCTCGCCGTCGGCCAGGGGTGCGCCGAGGGTGTGGACGGCCTTGACGAAGAAGCCGTCGGTGCCGAGCTCCTCCAGGACCTCCTGGCCCATGCGCGTCATCGTGCGCATCGAGACGGCGACGTACGCGGAGTCGGTGATCTCCACGCCGATCGCGGAGAGCGGCGAGCCGACGGGGCCCATGCAGAACGGGACGACGTACATCGTGCGGCCGCGCATGGAGCCGCGGAAGACGCCCTTCTCCCCCACGAAGATCTCCCGCATCTCGGCGGGGTCCTTCCAGTGGTTCGTCGGACCGGCGTCCTCCTCCTTCTCGGAGCAGATGAACGTCCGGGTCTCGACGCGCGCGACATCGCTCGGGTCGGAGGCGGCGTAGTACGAGTTGGGGCGCTTGACCGGGTCCAACTTGGTGAAGGTGCCCTTGGCGACGAGCTCCTCGCACAGGCGCTCGTACTCGGCCTCGGAACCGTCGCACCAGACCACGCGGTCCGGCTGGGTGAGGGCGGCGATCTCGTCCACCCAGGAGGCCAGCTCCTGGTGCCGAGTGGGAACAGTGAGGGGAGCCGCGATGTCTCGCGCCACGATCGCTCCTTGTGATGAGGGTGTGTTGTCAGGCCCCGTGGGGGCTGCGACCCGGATGCTGACCCCTTCGAAATCCCCTGGCGCTCATCCGGTGCCGACCGCACTCATTTGATCATCCGACTAAGCCGCCCATATGTCCAGAGGGCCGCACACGTGAGCATCGCCACTCGGATCGGTTACCTACGGAAGCGTAGGTAGCATGCGGATATGACTTCTGCCGCCTCCGCGTCCGGACCTGTCGAGCTCACGGACCCCGTCCCGGTCAAGCCACGGATGCGCGGCTGGCTGCACGCGGGGATGTTCCCCGCGGTGGTCATCGCCGGAATCGTCCTGATCGCCCTGGCCGACACCGCACGCGCGCAGATCGGCTGCGCCGTCTACGCGCTCAGCGCCTGCCTGCTGTTCGGTGTGAGCGGCGTCTACCACCGGGGCACCTGGGGCCCGCGCGGCGAGGCGGTGCTGCGCAGGCTCGACCACGCCAACATCTTCCTGATCATCGCGGGCACCTACACGCCGCTGACCCTCCTGCTGCTGCCCGAGTCCACCAGCCGCCCGCTCCTGTGGGGGATCTGGGGGGCCGCGGCGGCCGGCATCGCCTTCCGCGTCTTCTGGGTCGGCGCCCCGCGCTGGCTCTACACCCCGTGCTACATCGCCATGGGCTGGGCCGCGGTGTTCTTCCTGCCGGACTTCATGCGCGCCGGCGGCATCGCGGTGCTGGTGCTCGTCGTTGTCGGCGGGCTGCTCTACAGCGCGGGCGGCGTCATCTACGGCCTCAAGCGCCCGAACCCGTCACCGCGCTGGTTCGGCTTCCACGAGGTCTTCCACTCCCTGACGCTGGCGGCGTTCATCGCGCACTACGTCGGCATCTCCCTGATCGCCTACCAGCAGTGACCGTACGGCGAAGGGCCCGGCCGCTCCGGCCGGGCCCTTCGCCGTACCCGCGTCAGCCGCCCAGCCTCGCGGTCAGGTAGCCCGCGTCCGTCGTGGGCGCGTCGCAGACGAAGTGGCGGCAGACGTACGCGGTCGGCTCGCCGCCCACCAGGGGCCGGTCCACCAGCAGCGGGAACTCGGTGCCGGCGTCCGGCCCCTCCCCCACCGCGACGACAGCCCCGGGGGCCCGCCCCAGCAGCGCCGCCCGGTGGAGCTCCCCGGCGACCGGCCCGGCCACCGCGACCTCACGGGGCCCGTCGAGCAGCGCCTCGGCCACCGCCAGCCCCCACCCGATGAACCGGGGGGCCTTCGGACCGAGCGCCCCGACGATCCCGAGCGCTCCCTCGGCCGCCGTACGGTGCGGCTCGGAGCCGGTGTGCGCGGCGTAGGAGAGCAGCGCGCCCGCCGCGGCGGTCCAGCCGGCCGGGGTGGCGCTGTCGGTGGGGTCCTGGGGGCGCCGGATCAGCTGCTCCGCGTCGTCGGCGGTGTCGAACAGCTGGCCGCCCGCGCCGGAGAAGTGCTCCAGCACGATGTCCAGCAGGAAGCCGCCGAACTCCAGCCAGGTGCCCTCACCGGTGACCGAGGCGAGGGCGAGGAAGCCCTCGGCGACATCGGCGTAGTCCTCCAGGACCCCGGAGTTGGCCCCCGCGCGGCCGTCCTTCGACGTGCGGCAGAGCCGGGCGACGTCGCCCATGTGCACCCGCACCAGCAGGTCGGCGGCCTCGGTGGCCCGCTCGACCAGGTCCGGGCGGTCGAAGTAGGCCCCGGTCTCGGCGAGCGCGGCGATCGCCAGCCCGTTCCAGGCGGCGACGATCTTGTCGTCGCGCTCGGGGCGCACCCGCAGCTCGCGCGCCGCCAGCAGCCGGGCCCGCACATCGGCGACGCGCTCGGCGTCGGCGTGCTCCGTCCCACCGGCCCGCACGAGCCGCAGCACGGAGGAGCCCTCCTCGAACGTGCCCTCCTCGGTCACCCCGAAGTACTCGGCGGCGAAGGCGGCGTCCTCCTCACCCAGCACCTCGCGCAGCTGAGCGGGCGTCCACACGTAGAACGCGCCCTCGACGTGCCGCCCCTGCGCGTCCGTGCTGTCGGCGTCGAGCGCGGAGGCGAAACCGCCCTCTGCGGTCCGCAGCTCGCGCACCATGAAGTCGGCCGTCTCCAGGGCCACCCGGCGCGCCAGGTCCGAGCCGGTGGACCGCCACAGATGGGCGTACACGCGGCACAGGAGCGCGTTGTCGTAGAGCATCTTCTCGAAGTGCGGGACCACCCACTCCCGGTCCACCGCGTAGCGGGCGAAACCGCCGCCGAGCTGGTCGTAGATCCCGCCGTGCGCCATGGCCGCGCAGCTGTCCGCGGCCATCTGCAGGGCGCCCTCGGCACCCGTGCGGGCGTGGTGGCGCAGCAGGAACTCGATGACCATGGCCGGCGGGAACTTGGGCGCTCCGCCGAAGCCGCCGTGCTTCTCGTCGTAGTCCCGGGTCAGCCGCAGCAGGGCCTGGGCAAGCTCCGCCTCGCCCGGCAGACCTCCCTCGGCGGCGGTCAGGGAGCGGCCGGCGAGGTCGCGGACGATGCGCCCGGCCACCTCCGCGACCTCCTCGCGCCGGTCGGACCAGGCGGCCACGACCCCTTCGAGGACCTGCTGGAAGGAGGGCATGCCGTGGCGGGGCTCGGGCGGGAAGTACGTACCGAAGTAGAAGGGCTCGGCCTCGGCGGTCAGGAAGACGGTCATCGGCCAGCCGCCCTGGCCGGTCGCGGCCTGGACGGCCTCCATGTACACCGCGTCGACGTCGGGCCGCTCCTCGCGGTCGACCTTCACCGGCACGAAGTGCGCGTTGAGGTAGTCGGCGGTGGCCGCGTCCTCGAACGACTCGTGGGCCATCACATGACACCAGTGACAACTGGCGTAGCCGACGCTGAGCAGCACGGGGACGCCGCGCCGGCGGGCCTCCTCGAACGCCTCCGGCGACCACGGCCACCAGTCGACGGGATTGTCGGCGTGCTGGAGGAGGTACGGGGACGTGGTCTGCGCAAGTCGGTTGGCCATAGGCCTAATCCTCGCGCACCGCTCCCCACGACGCGGCTGCGCCACGGGGCGGGGCGGGAACGGGCAGGTGGGACGGGTGGGCGCAGCGGATACCGGGCGGCGCGGCATCGGCGGACAGTAGGCTGACTCCAGCAGCCCCGGGACTGCTGAGGCTCCTCGAAGGAGGTACACCATGACCGCCGGGATGGTGGCGCCCGCGTGGATGCACACCCAGATCAGCGCGGAACAGTACGACTCCTGGTCTGAGGAGCAGTGCGCCGGCATCGAGATCGTGGACGGGATGGTCGTCGTGAGCCCGAGCGCCTCCAAGCGCCACAACCGGCTGGCCCGCATCCTGGCCAACGCCCTGGACGCCGCCGCGGGCCCGGACTGGAACGCCGACACGGACTTCGACGTCCGCCTGCAGGACGTTCCCCTCACCAACCGCCGCCCGGACGTCACCGTCTACCGTGCGGAGACCATCGACTTCACGCCCACCCGCCCCGAGCACGTGCTCCTGGTCGTCGAAGTCGTGGCGCCCGGCTCGGAGACCACCGACCGGATCGTGAAGGCCGACCAGTACGCCAAGGCCGGCATCCCCTTCTACTGGAGGGTCGAGCAGGCCGCCACCGGCGTCCCGATCGTCTACACCTACGTTCTCGATCCCGCCACCAAGGCTTACAGGGACGGCGAGGTGTTCACCGGCACCGTGAAGGCCACCGCACCATTCCCCGTGACGGTCGACCTCGGCGTCCTGTAGGGGCACCGAGAGGTCGTCCACCATCGATGCTTGACCTTTGACGCACGCGTCGTGCTACTTCGCAGTCCGAACGAGGCGTCCTCCATCTCCGGACTTGGCGAACCTCTCACCACGCCGATTCGGGCAGGAAAGCGGTCCGGCCCGGGCGGTCAGCAGGCTGAGCCGGCACGGGGACGCCTCGCCGGCGCGCCTCCTCGAAGCTTCCGGGCGGCCGCGGTCACCGGCCGATCGCCACGCTCCCTCGCGCTGACGGGCCGTACGCAGGACACTGGACGCCTCTGACAGCTCGTCGGGTCGAAGTCGCTGGAACCTAGGGGGACGCATGCGGGACAGCCATCGGGCGGAAGCCGAACGGCTGTTGGTACGTGCCGTGGAGGAAGAGGCACGGCGGACGGGCGGCCGGACGGACGCCGGCGCGTTGCTGACACGTGCGCGGGGTGCGTTCGACGCCCTGGCGGCGGGCGCGGCCGACGAGTACGCCGCCTACACGCAGGCGCTGGACGCCGCGGGGGCCGGCCTGCAACCGCTGTCGGCACGGTTCAGCAGAGCGACGCTGGGAACACCCCTGCTGGTGACGGGGGTTGCCGCCGCGGCTGCCTTCGGGGCGGACCTGGCGCTCGGCACCGCGGCCGGTCTCGCCCTCGGCGCGGGCGCGGTCGTCGCCGTCGCGGGGACGACCGCGACGGTGGCTCGGGTGACGGCCTCGCACTGGCCCGCGGCCCATCGCAGGGCGGGCGAGCGGAACCAGCCCGGCGGCCCCGAACAGCTGCGGCTCGCATGGCTGACGGCCCTGGAGGTACGGGGAATCCGCCCGTTCCTCGACCAGCAGCGCATGCTGACGGCTTCCGCGCGCCCGTCGAAGAAGGCCGGGGCGTCCGTGGTGGCGCAGCTGCGCGGCGGAGACCGCAGCGCCGCCGCGCGCACCCGGTCACTCCTCGAACAGTCGTTCAGTCATCTGCCCGCCGTGGACGGCCCGTTCGCGGGGCGCAGGAGCGAACTGGCGCAGATCGCGCAGTGGGTGCACGCCGCGCGCGCCGCGACCGAGACCAGGCCGACCGTCGTCGTCCTGCACGGCGCCCCGGGCTCCGGACGCACGACACTCGCCGTACGCGCCGCGCACGCGCTCAAGGACCAGTTCCGCGGGGCGTGCGTGGTCGACCTGCGGGGCGACGTCGCCGGCGAGGCCCCCCTGCCGACGCGGGACGCCCTGCTGCACCTCCTCAACCGGCTGGGCGCACCCCGCGAACAGCTCCTCTTCCGGGAGAGGTCCTCCGCCGAACAGCACGTACGGCGGCTGAGCGAGCTGTACCACCAGCACCTGACGGGGACACCGGTCACGGTCGTCCTGGACGACGCCACCGACGCCGCCCAGGTCCGCACGCTCGTGCCCGAGCGCTCCGACAGCCTCGTCCTCGTCACCGCCCGCGAGCCCCTCGACCTGCCCGCCGACATCCCGGCCCGGGTGTACCACCTGCCCGTCGGCGGTCTGGACGCGGCGGGCGCCGAGGAGGTGCTGCGCGAGTCCGCCGAGGACGAGGAGGCCGGTCCGTACGACGCCCCGTCGACCGACACCGTCGCCGAGCTGTGCGGCGGGCTGCCGCTCGCCCTGCGCGTCGCCGGCTCCTCACTCGGCGCGCGCACCCGGGCGGAGCTCGCGGTGGCCCTCGGGGCGTACGGCCCGGTCGCCCCCGTCGAGCGGGCCCTGTGGCTGCGCTACACCGACCAGCCCGAAGCCGCCCGCCGGCTGCTGCGGCGGCTCGCCCTGGCCGGACGCGCCAGCCTCGGGGCCGCCGCCGCGGCGTCGCTGCTCTCCTCCGACGAGCAGGAGGCCGGCCGCCTCCTGGAGTCACTGGCCCGGACCGGTCTCCTCGTCCATGTGCGGGGCGCGCGCTACCGGCTGCACGACCTCGTACGGGACTTCGCCCTGGCACGGCTGCTGGACGAGGAACCGGCGGCGGACCGTACGGCCGCACAGGAACGCCTCATCCAGAACTACGCGGAACTCGCCGACGCGGTGATCCGCATGGTGGACGGCAAGATGTCCACCCGCGCGGGGCAGTTCGGCTCGCACGGCTTCAGCTCGCTGGACGCGGCCCTGCGCTGGCTGGACGACGAGTCGAGCTTCATCACCTCGGCGCTGCGGCACACGGAGGGTGTCGACCAGGGGGCGGTGCTCCATCTGCTGGGCGCCCTGTGCGACTACTGCCTGCTGCGCGGCGACCTCTACCGGCTCGGCGAGATCAGCGAGCTGACGCGCGCCGTCGACCACGGGCTCCTGGAGCGGTCGGTCCAGTGGCGTACGGGCATCGCGGCCCGGCAGCTCGGCGAGCTCGACAAGGCGCGCACCACGCTGTCCTCCGTCGTCGGTCTCTACCGCGAGGCGCAGAACGACGCGGGCGCCGCCCTCGCGCTCTGCTCGCTCGGCATCACGCTGCACCACCAGGGCAATCTGAGCGAGGCATCGGCACGGCTGCGGGAGGCCCTCGACCTTCAGGCCTCGCCGGGACAGGCCGAGGACCGCGCCTGGTCCCTGCACGCCCTCGCCGCCGTAGAGCGCGACCGCGCGAATCTGGCCGAGGCCCTGACCCTGCTGGACACCGCGCTGGCCCTGCACCGCGAGGGCGAGTCGCTGCACGGCGAGGCCTGGACGCACTTCCAGCTCGGCCAGGTCTGCCTGCGGATGGGCGAGGTCACGAGGGCCGAGGAGGAGCTGTCCACCGCGCTGGACCTGTACGGCCGCACCCGGGACGAGCGCGGGGAGGCCTGGGCCCTGACCCAGCTGGGGCGCGCCCGGCTGATGGAGGACGCCCCGGCCCCGGCGGTGGAACAGCTGCGCGGGGCGCTCGCCCGGCACCGCGGCAACGAGGACGCCCGGGGCGAGGCGTGGACGCGCTACCACCTGGGACAGGCCCTGGAGGAGGACGGTGACACCGACCAGGCGGTGCGGGAGCTGGAGCGGGCCCGCACGATGTTCTCCCGGATGCGGGACGTGTACGGCCTGGCGTGCGCCCGCCACCACTCCGGACGGGTCACCCGCGACCAGCGGGCCGCGCAGACGGGCAACCTGCGCAACTCCGGCTTCGCCCGCCAGCTGCTGGCGGACGCCCGGGCCGACTTCCGCCGGATCGGGGTGCCCCACGGGGAGGCGTGGGCCTGCCTGGACCTGGCGCTGATCGACGGCGGCAACAACCGCGCGGCGCAGGCGCTGGAGCTCTGCGGCGAGGCCGTCACCCTGTTCGCCTCGTACGGGGACGTCCGGGGCGGCGACTGGGCGGCGTTCCTGCGGTGCACTCTGCTGCCGTACGCCTCGCCGGGCGGCAGCGAGGTGGGCACCGCGGTGGCCCAGCAGGAGCTCGCGGACCTGCTGGACGCCGTCCACCCGCTGCGTGACGCGAAGCTGGAGGACTGCGCCGAGGCCTTCCGGGTCGTCCTGAACCGGGGGGTCGACCTGGACGACGGCTGGCAGGCCTGGCGCCTCGGCCTCACGCCGTCCCGGCACGCCCGCGAGGTGATGGGGGTGCCGGTGGGCGTACGGCCCTGAGACCGGCACCGGGCCGTTCCGGGACCGGGATGGCCCGGAACGGCGACGGCCCGGCACAGCGGCGGGCCGGAACGACAGCGGGCCCGCGGGACGTCGGCGGACCCGCGGGACGTCGGCGGACCGACGCGCCGGCAGGAGGTGGGGCCGGCCGCCCGGCCTCGTCAGCCCTGGCCGGAGGAGACCGCCTTCGTCGTGCCGGAAGCGGCCGTCCCGGCCTTCCCGTCGGTGCCCGCGGGCTCCGCCGCCGGGTCGGGGGCCTCCTCGAAGTCGACCTTGCCCATGTGTCGGTTCATCGACTTCATCAGGAACCACACCCCCACGGCGAGCGCCGCGAAGACGAGGAAGCCGAGGACGCCGGGAGTCACCTTGTTCTTGTCGAGCTCATCGGCGGCGAGCGGAACGAGCTGCGTCAGTGCCTGGGTCGCGTACATATCAGGCATTGTCGCGGATGCCCGCGAAGAGGTCGCTCTCGGGGAGGGAGGTATCGACCAGGGACTTGGCGAGCTCGTACTCCTCGGTCGGCCAGACCTCCCGCTGGACGTCCATCGGGACCCGGAACCAGCCGCCGTCCGGGTCGATCTGCGTCGCGTGCGCGATCAGCGCCTTGTCGCGGATCTCGAAGAAGTCGTCGCACGGAATGTGCGTGGTCAGGGTGCGTTCGGCGCGCTCGAACTCCTTCCAGCGCTCCAGCCAGTCGCCGTACGGGGACTCCAGACCACGGGCCAGCAGGGCCTCGTGGAGGGCGACCGTGCGCGGCTTGTTGAAGCCCTGGTTGTAGTACAGCTTCTGCGGCTGCCAGGCCGGGCCGAACTCCGCCTCCGGGAACCTCTCGGTGTCCGCGGCGGCCTCGAACGCGATCATCGAGATCGTGTGCGTCTTGATGTGGTCGGGGTGCGGGTACCCGCCGTTCTCGTCGTAGGTGGTGATCACCTGCGGCCGGAACGCCCGGATCTTCGCGACGAGACGCCCCGCCGCCGTCTCGTCGTCCTCCAGTGCGAAGCAGCCCTCGGGCAGCGGCGGCAGCGGGTCGCCCTCGGGCAGACCGGAGTCGACGAAGCCCAGCCACTCCTGCTCGACGCCCAGGATCTCCCGGGCCTCGTCCATCTCCTTCTTGCGCACCTCGTGGATGTTGGCCTCGATGTACGCGTCCCCCTGGAGCTTCGGGTTCAGGATGGAGCCCCGCTCGCCCCCTGTGCAGGTGACGACCAGGACGGCCACCCCCTCGGACACGTACTTGGCCATGGTGGCCGCGCCCTTGCTCGACTCGTCGTCGGGGTGGGCGTGAACGGCCATCAGTCTCAGCTGCTCGGTCAAGACTCGGTCCTCAGTGATTGGTCGCAATGGTCGGCTTCTATAGTGACTGAACCGGGGGGTGGAAAATTCCTCGATCCCCGGCACGGGAGGGACGATCATGGCAGCGGTGCGCGAGGCCTTGCCCGAGGGGCGCTACGGCCGGTCGCAGGACGAGCGCGCGGACCGCAAGCTGAAGATCGTCGGCTCGGTGCTGGGCGTGGCCTTCCTGGCCATGATCGGCTGGTTCGGCTACGACTACGTGGCCGGTCAGGACGTCAGCGCGGAGCTCATCAAGTCCAAGGTCGTCTCGGACACCCGCGCGGAGGCCCACCTCGAGGTCCGCAAGGAACGGGACACCGACGGGCACTGCACGCTCCGCGCCCTCAGCGAGGAGGGCGGCGAGGTCGGCAGGGCGGACTTCCGCTTCGACGAGCGCTCCGAGCGGATCGACGAGGTCGTCTCACTGCGGACCACCTCCAGGGCGACCGCGGTGGAGCTCAAGGGGTGCTCGGCGGACGGCTGACGGTACGGGGCGCGCGCCGCCCCCGATGCCCGCGCTCCCGCACCGACCTGCGGGAACGCGCGTGTGATGATTTACCTTCTCCCCCTTTTCGCGCGGAATTGTTAGGCTCGTTGTTTCGCCCACCCGTGGCAGCGCATGCTTGGGGTAGGGCGTTGCTTTGTATTCCCAGCACCGACGAGGAGCACCCTGTGACCCAGACCAGCGATAACGTCACCTGGCTCACGCCGGAGGCGTACAACCAGCTGAAGGCGGAGCTGGAGTACCTGTCTGGTCCCGCGCGCACGGAGATCTCCGTCAAGATCGCGGCGGCCCGCGAGGAGGGTGACCTCCGCGAGAACGGCGGCTACCACGCGGCCAAGGAGGAGCAGGGCAAGATGGAGCTCCGGGTCCGTCAGCTGACCCAGCTCCTGGAGCACGCGAAGGTCGGCGAGGCCCCCGCCGACGACGGCGTGGTCGAGCCCGGCATGGTCGTGACCATCGCCTTCGACGGCGACCTGGACGACACGGTCACCTTCCTGCTCGCCTCCCGCGAGTACGCGAGCACCGACATCGAGACCTACTCCCCGCAGTCCCCGCTCGGCACGGGCGTGAACGGCAAGCGGGTGGGCGACGACGCGGAGTACGAGCTCCCGAACGGCAAGAAGGCCGGCGTGAAGATCGTCTCGGCCAAGCCGTACCAGGGCTGATCCCCCCAGCACGTACGGAGCCCCCGGCCGCACAGGCGGCCGGGGGCTCCGTCGTGGGGCGGCTCAGACCGACGCCTGGCGGTACTTCCTGACCGCGAGCGTGCGGAAGACCACGACGATGACGACGGACCAGATCAGCGAGGCCCAGACCGGATGCTGCATCGGCCAGGCGTCGGACGGGGAGACACCGGGGTTCCCGAACAGCTCGCGGCACGCCTGGACGGTCGCGCTGAACGGGTTCCACTCGGCGATCGGCTGGAGCCAGCCCGCCATGTTCTCGGTGGGCACGAAGGCGTTCGAGATGAACGTGACCGGGAACAGCCAGATGAGGCCGCCCGAGGTCGCCGCTTCCGGGGTGCGTACGGACAGGCCGATCAGGGCGCCGATCCAGGAGAAGGCGTACCCGAGGAGGAGCAGCAGGGCGAAGGCCCCCAGAGCCTTCGGGACGCCTTCGTGGATGCGCCAGCCGACCAGCAGGGCAACGATCATGAGCACGATGACGGTGAGCGTGGTCTGGACGAGGTCGGCCAGCGTGCGGCCGGTGAGCACCGCGCCGCGCGCCATGGGCAGTGACCGGAACCGGTCGACGAGCCCCTTGTGCATGTCGTCGGCGATCCCGGCGCCCGCGCCGGCCGTGGCGAAGGTGACCGTCTGCGCGAAGATCCCGGCCATCAGGAAGTTGCGGTACTCGACGGCACTGGTCGAGCCGTCGACCACGAGCGACCCACCGAAGACGTAGCTGAACAGCACCACGAACATGACCGGCTGGATGAGCCCGAAGAGCACCATCTCGGGGATGCGGCTCATGCGGATCAGGTTGCGCCGGGCCATGACCAGGGAGTCGGCCATCGATCGGCTGACCGCCCCCCGGGTCCTGAGCGGAGCCTGGTTCGGCGTGTCGGTGATGCTCACTTCTCCTCCTTCCGGCCCTCTGCGGCCTCGGGCGACGCGTTCTCGCCGTTCTTCTCCAGCTCTGCGGCATGCCCGGTGAGCGAGATGAAGACGTCGTCGAGGGTGGGGCGGCGGAGACCGATGTCGTCGATCTCCACGCCGTGGGTGTCGAGGTCGCGGATGACGTCGGCGAGCAGCTTGGCCCCGCCGGTGACCGGCACCGTCAGCTTGCGGGTGTGCTCGGCGACGGAGATCTCCCCCTTGCCGTACGTGGCGAGCACCGAGCGGGCGGCCTCGATCTGGTCGGACTGGTGGACGACGACCTCGACGCGTTCGCCGCCGGTACGGGCCTTCAGCTCGTCGGACGTACCGCGGGCGATGACCTTGCCGTGGTCGATGACGCAGATGTCGTGGGCGAGGTGGTCGGCCTCCTCCAGGTACTGCGTGGTCAGCAGGAGCGTCGTACCTCCCGCGACGAGCTCCTCGATGACCTCCCAGAGCTGCTGCCGGTTGCGCGGGTCGAGTCCGGTGGTGGGCTCGTCCATGAACATCACCGGTGGTGAGACGACGAGCGCGGCCGCCAGGTCGAGGCGGCGGCGCATGCCTCCGGAGTACGTCTTCGCGGTGCGGTCGGCCGCGTCGGCGAGGTTGAACTTCTCCAGGAGCTCCCCGGCCCGCCTCTTCGCGTCGCGCGAGCTCATCTGGTAGAGCTGCCCGACCATCTGGAGGTTCTCGCGGCCCGTGAGGTATTCGTCGACGGCCGCGAACTGGCCGGAGAGGCCGATCGAGCGGCGCACCTCGTCGGGATTCTTCAGGACGTCGATGCCCGCCACGACGGCCCGCCCGCTGTCCGGCCGGAGCAGTGTGGTCAGAACGCGCACGGCTGTCGTCTTGCCGGCGCCGTTGGGCCCCAGCAGGCCGAGGACGGTGCCTTCGGGTACGTCGAGATCGACGCCGCCCAGTGCTTGTACATCGCCGAAGGTCTTCACCAGGCCTTCGGCGTAGATGGCGCCTGGCATACGGGACTCCCCCAGTTGCTCTCGCATGGATTCCTGAGCGGATCGTAGAGTTTCCGGCCGCTGAGAGCCGGGAACACCGGGATGTTCGGCGATGCACAGTAAGGCCGTGGCGCGGGGCCCACAACAGGTTTTGCCCGGAGATCCCGCCGCTCAGATCCTCACCAGGTACCCTGCGGCCCGCAGCTCCGAGGCGACCTCGTCGCAGTGGGCCGGGCCCTTGGTCTCCAGGTGGAGCTCCACCTCGGCCTCGGTGAGTCCCAGCCGGGGATCGGTCCGTACGTGCTGGATGTCGAGCACGTTGGCGTCGGCCACGGTCAGGGTGGCGAGCAGCGCGGCCAGCGCCCCGGGACGGTCGGTGAGCCGGAGCCGCAGGCTCAGGTAACGGCCCGCCGCGACCATGCCGTGCGTCAGGATGCGCTGCATCAGCAGGGGGTCCACGTTGCCGCCCGACAGCACGGCGACGACGGGCCCCCGGAAGGACCCCGGGTCGCTCAGCAGCGCCGCGACCGGGCTCGCCCCGGCGGGCTCGACGACCATCTTCGCCCGCTCCAGGCACAGCAGCAGCGCGCTGGAGAGCTCGTCCTCGGAGACCGTGCGGACCTCGTCCACGAGCTCCTGGACCAGCGGGAACGTGAGGTCGCCCGGCCGCCCCACCTTGATCCCGTCGGCCATGGTCTGCACCGAGTCGAGCGCCACCGGGTGCCCGGCGGACAGCGAGGGAGGGAAGGCGGCCGCGCCCGCCGCCTGGACGCCGACGATCCGGACGTCGGGGCGCAGCGCCTTCACGGCGACCGCGATGCCCGCGGCGAGGCCGCCCCCGCCGACGCCGACGACGATCGTGCGGACCTCCGGGCACTGTTCGAGGATCTCCAGGCCCACGGTGCCCTGGCCCGCGATGATGTCCGGGTGGTCGAAGGGGTGGATGAAGACGGCGCCGGTCTCCTCGGCGTACTCCTGGGCGGCGGCCAGCGTCTCGTCGACGACGTGCCCGTGCAGCCTCACCTCGGCGCCGTACTCGCGGGTCGCCGCCACCTTCGGGAGGGGGGCGCCGACGGGCATGAAGACCGTCGAGCGTACGCCGAGCAGCGAAGAGGCGAGTGCCACACCCTGCGCATGGTTTCCGGCACTCGCGGCCACCACGCCGGACGCCCGCTCGACGGGGCTGAGGCCCGCGATCCGCACGTACGCGCCGCGCAGCTTGAACGAGCCGGTGCGCTGGAGGTTCTCGCACTTGAAGTGGACCGGTGCGCCGACGAGGGAGCTGAGATGGCGGCTGCCCTCCATCCCGGTCGTCCGGGCCACCCCGGACAGCATCTTCTGCGCGCCTCGGACGTCGTCGAGGATCAGCGGCGGAAAGGGGCCAGACGTACGGAAGGTCATGACAGCAAGTCTTGCAGCTCGGAGCGGTCGGGGCCGTCGCATCTCATGGCGGCCTGAGGTGGTGTCCACGGGTTTGTGCAGCGCTGGTACACGTTGCCCCGTGGCCGCGTACTCTGTCCCCCACCCATCCGACACTCGCACGAAGAGAGCCCACGGCCATGCCCCCTCAGGACATGACGACTGCTGCGTCTCCTTCCGGGGGCACGGCCCCCGGACATCCGGGAACGGACCACCTCCTCGACGCGCTCCAGCACCAGGTGGCCGTCTTCGCCCGGCGTGCCGAGCAGACCCGCCTCGGCGGTGTAGGCCAGGTCCGCAACTCGATGGACCGGGCGGCCTATCTGCTGCTCAACCGGCTCGACGTGGAAGGCCCCATGGGCGTCAAGGCGCTGGCCGCGGGGATGGGGATCGACTCCTCGACCGTGACCCGGCAGGTCGCGCCGCTCGTCGACACCGGCCTGGTCAAGCGCACCTCGCACCCGGAGGACGGGCGCGCCGTCGTGCTGCAGCTGTCGCCGCGCGGCCAGGCCCGGCTCGACGAGGTCCGCGCCTCGCGGCGTGAGCTGATGTTCCAGGTGACCGACGGGTGGAGCGAGGAGGAGCGTGACACCTTCTGCACCCTGCTGACCCGGTTCAACGCCTCGCTGGCGGCCCGGCAGGCGGCGAGCCAGCCGGCGCAGGAGAGCTGACCGGCGGTCCCGCGTTCCCGGCCTGTGGGTGCGGCGTTTCGGATCTACCCTTGTAGTGCGTGCACTCGTCCATCGAGGAGGCCGCCATGACACGGAAAGTCGCCGACTGCCGCAAGTACCCGAGCGTGTCGAACTGTTCCCTCACCATCTCCGGTGAGGAGGACGAAGTCGTCCGTGCCGCGGCCGAACACGCGGTCTCGGTCCACGAGCACGAGGACAGCCCCGGAATGCGTGAAGAGATCCGGGCCTCGTTGGAGGACGAGAAGGTCGCCGTCTGACCGCGGAGGGCCGGAAGACCGCCGTCCGATCGCGCTGGAGCCGTCCGGCCGGGACCCAACCGTCCCGGCCGGACGGACGTCGTCAGCCGAGCGCCTGTGTCAGGTCGGCCAGCAGGTCGTCGGCGTTCTCGATGCCGACGGACAGCCGGACGAGGTCGGCCGGCACCTCCAGCGGGGAGCCCGCCGCCGAGGCGTGCGTCATGCGGCCCGGGTGCTCCAGGAGCGATTCGACGCCACCGAGCGATTCACCGAGCGTGAAGAGCTTCGCGCGGTTGCAGACCTCGACCGCCGCCTCCTCGCCGCCCGCGACCCGGAAGGACACCATCCCGCCGAACGCCTTCATCTGCTTGGCGGCGACCTCGTGGCCCGGGTGCTCCGGCAGCCCGGGGTAGAGGACCTGGGTCACCTTGGGGTGCCGGGTGAGCAGGTCGGCGACCTTGGTCGCGTTCTCGTCGTGGCGGTCCATGCGGACCGCGAGGGTCTTGATGCCGCGCAGCACCAGCCACGCGTCGAACGGCCCGGCCACCGCGCCCATCGCGTTCTGGTGGTACGCCAGTTCCTCGGCCAGCTCCGGGTCGCTGACGACGAGCGCGCCGCCGACGACGTCCGAGTGACCGCCCATGTACTTGGTGGTGGAGTGCACCACGACGTCGGCGCCGAGCGCGAGCGGCTGCTGGAGGTAGGGGCTGGCGAAGGTGTTGTCGACGACCAGCCGGGCGCCCGCCTGGCGGGCCACTCCGGCGACGGCCGCGATGTCGGTGATGCCGAGGAGCGGGTTCGACGGCGTCTCCACCCAGATCGCCCTGGTGCGCGGGGTGAGCGCCGCCCGTACCGCGCTCACGTCCGAGGTGTCGGCGACCGAGAACTCCACGCCCCAGCGGGAGGCGACCTTCGCGAACAGCCGGAACGTGCCTCCGTAGGCGTCGTTCGGGATGACGACGTGGTCACCGGGGGTCAGCAGCGTGCGCAGGAGGCAGTCCTCGGCGGCGAGGCCCGACGCGAAGGCGAGTCCTCGGCGGCCGCCCTCCAGCGCCGCGAGGTTCTCCTCCAGCGCGGTGCGGGTCGGGTTGGCGCTGCGGCTGTACTCGTAACCGCCGCGCAGTCCGCCGACACCGTCCTGCTTGTACGTGGACACCTGGTAGATCGGCGGGACCACGGCGCCGGTGAGGGGATCCGCCGTGTTGCCGGCATGGATCGCAAGGGTCTCGAAGCTGTGCTGGTCGCTCATGGGGCCCGAGCGTAGTTCGTCGGGCGGGCAGTTACAGGCCACTCGCCGCCCGCTTACCCGTCCGGGGACAATGGAGCGCATGGAGATTCTCTGGTTGCTGCTCGCCCTGTGCATGCTCGTCGCCGTCGTCGGGCCGCTCATGCTGCGGCGCCGCGGCGGTATCCGCCAGGTCGCGCCCGGTTCGCCCGATGCCGCCGACCCGGACACCTACGGCTTCGCGCGTCAGGAGGAGCTGGACGTCCGGATGCCCGGACCCGACCAGGACCTCCTCGACGTCCTGGACGTCGTGCAGTCCACCGGGAGCTGGAAGGCCGCCTCCCAGCTGCTCGCGGGGACGCCCAAGGAGAGCGAGATCCGCTGGCAGCGGGTGCAGGCGTTCGCCGGGGCGGCGTCGCTTGAGCTGGCCCGGCAGCCCGGTACGGGCGGGGCCTGGCTGAGGACGTGGCGGGCCGAGGCGCCGAAGGACGCGGGCGCCGCCGCGGTGCACGCGGAGTTCCTGGTGCAGCAGGCGTGGCGCACCGGCACCGTGGGCACGGACGACTTCCGGATCATCCTGGAGGAGGCCCGCACGGTCTGCGGCGAGGCGGCCCTGCTGGCCCCGGGCGACCCCGTCCCGTACCTCGTGGAGCTGGCCGTCGCCCGTGGACTGGGCTACTCCCACGAGCAGTTCGACCAGCTCTGGGCGAAGATCATCGACCGTGCCCCCGCGCACATGGGCGCGCACATCGCCGCCCTCCACTTCTGGTGCGAGAAGTGGCACGGCTCGCGCGAGGAGGCCGACCGCTTCGCGACGACCGCCGCCGCCCGGGCCCCGCAGGGCTCGCTACTGGCCGCGCTGCCCCTGTTCGCGCTGTACGAGCACCTGCCCGAGGTCAATCTCGTGCAGGGCTTCTACCGGGGTGCCGTCGTGACGAAGGCGGTCGAGGGCGCGATGTTCGCGGTGCACGCGGCACGCGCCGACGACCCGGTGCTCGCGCACGTCCGGCACCTGCTGGTCCTCTTCCTCGTCCGCATGGAACGCTGGTCGGAGGCGATGCACCAGCTCGTCCACATCGACGGCCACGTGGGCGCGCTGCCCTGGACCCAGAACCCCGACCCGGCCGCCGAGTACACGGTGTACCGGGCTCTGGCCGTCGCCGGGTACGAGGCGAACGGCGGCAGCCCCGCGACGCTGCTCCACTGACCCGGCACGCCCTCCCCTCCGGATTGGACAGGCACACCCATGGCACGACTCGTCCCGCTGATCCTGATTGCCCTCGCCGTCTGGTTCTGGCTCCGGGCGCGCAGGAAGACCGCCGCGTACATGTCCTCCTACGAGTCCCCCGCAGGGCGGGACCGTGAGGGCGACGAGCGCCGCGATCCCCCGGCCCCCGCGGCCTGAGACCACGGAATCCACGACGCCCCCGCGGCGTTGTACGGAGCGAACCCCGACCCCGGAGGAGCCCCCGCATGTTCCTGACCAACCGCACCCCGCAGCTCCCCACCCCGGAGGAGGCCCTGCGCGGTCGACCCACCCCCGAGTTCACGGTGCCGTCCCGCCACACGGTCCTCGGCAACCCGCTGACCGGCCCGTACCCGCAGGGCCTCGAGGTCGCCGACTTCGCGCTGGGCTGTTTCTGGGGCGCCGAGCGCAAGTTCTGGCAGACGGAGGGCGTCTGGACGACGCTCGTCGGCTACCAGGGCGGCTACACCGAGAATCCCTCGTACGAGGAGACCTGCTCGGGCCTGACCGGCCACACGGAGGCGGTCCGTGTCGTCTTCGACCCGAAGGTCGTCAGCTACGCGGACCTCCTGAAGCTCTTCTGGGAGTCCCACAACCCGACCCAGGGCTTCCGCCAGGGCAACGACGTGGGCACGCAGTACCGCTCGGCGCTCTACCCCCACTCCCCCGAACAGGCGGAGGCCGCCGAGGCCTCCCGTGAGGCGTACCAGCAGGTGCTGACGGGCGCCGGCTTCGGCACGATCAGCACGGAGATCCTCCCGGCCGAGGGCCGCACCTTCTGGCCCGCGGAGGCGTACCACCAGCAGTACCTCGACAAGAACCCCGACGGCTACTGCGGCATCGGCGGCACGGGAGCCACCCTGGAGTCCCCCTCCGAGACGAACTGGGGCCGCGCCTGCCCGACGGGCATCGCGCCCGCGCCGACGGACGGCTGAGCCCCGCCCGTCCCGCGGAGCAGGCGACCGGGAGTGCCGGCACCTCCGTGACCGCGTGATCGCTACTCTGTTCCCCCGCCCGACCACGGGCGGGGGAACAACAGGGGTGGGACATGCGCAGAGGAATCGCCGCACTCGCGGCGGTGGCGGCCGTGGGCGCCGCGGTGGTGACGGCTCCGGCCGCACACGCCGAGGGCCGGGGCGACATCCGGGTCGTCAAGACGGTCGTGAACGCGGGCGGCAGTGTGATCGTCGGCGTCAAGAACGTGAAGCGGTTCCCGATCGTCATGACGATCAAGGACAACTCGGGGGTGAAGGGCGTGGCGCACGTGTCCGCCTTCAACACGGCCAACGCCCACGGGCCGGTGTCGTACCTGGGCACGTCGTGCAGGAAGAGCAGCTCCACCACGTCCGTGTGCACGGCGACGATGGAGATCGACCCGTCGTGGATCGACTCCTACGGCAGTGGCAACGAGGGCTGGGACGCCAACTCGGTGGCCGGGACCTGGCAGGTCAACGCCACGGTGCAGGCCAACGACAAGGACTACTGGATCTCCGACCGCATCACCACGTTCAAGGTGAAGCGCGCGGCGACGCTGACGACGGACGCGGCGCCCGAGCCGGTGAAGAAGGGCGGCACGCTCACCGTCACCGGCAAGCTGTCCCGGGCCAACTGGACGGACCTCAAGTACCACGGGTTCACCAAGCAGGTGGTGAAGCTGCAGTACAAGACGCCCGGCGGCTCCTACCACACGGTCAAGACGGCGACCACCGACAGCGCGGGACGGCTCCGGACGACCGTGAAGGCCTCGGCGTCGGGCAGCTGGCGCTGGGCGTTCCTCGGCACGACGACGACCATGAAGGTCGTCTCCACCGGTGACGCGGTCACGGTGAAGTAGGCAGGCGGCCTCCTCTGCCCGCGGCGAATCTGCCGCGGGCAGAGATCGGTGACGTGCGCGCCCGGGCGGGCCAAGAGTGGAGTGAGCGCGGCCGCACCGGCCGCCCCCACCACCGGGAGATCCGATGTCGCCCCATCCCGCAGCCCTTCCACGCGCCGCCGACGAGGGCACCCCGCCGACGCGCTTCGACGACCACCTCGCGGCCCAGCTCCTCGCCCAGCGCATCGTGTTCCTGGGTACCCAGGTGGACGAGATCTCCGCGAACCGGGTCTGCGCGCAACTGCTGCTCCTGTCCGCCGAGGACCCGCGCACGGACATCAGCCTCTACATCAACAGCCCCGGCGGCTCCGTGACGGCGGGGCTGGCCATCTACGACACGATGCGGCTCGTCCCGAACGACGTCTCCACCCTCGCCATGGGCTTCGCGGCGTCCATGGGGCAGTTCCTGCTCACCGTCGGGACCGAGGGCAAGCGGTTCGCCCTGCCGAACGCGCGGATCATGATGCACCAGCCGTCGGCCGGTATCGGCGGGACCGCCTCCGACATCGCGATCCAGGCGGAGAACCTGGAGTTCACGAAGCAGGCCGTCGAGCGGATCACGGCGGCCCACACGGGGCAGTCCGCGGAGACGATCTCCCGGGACGGCGACCGGGACCGCTGGTTCACGGCCGAGCAGGCGAAGGCGTACGGCATGGTCGACCACGTCGTCACGTCGCTCGACGACGTGCGTCCGGCCGGCTCGCGACGACGGGCAGGACTCTGACATGGGCCAGTACACGATCCCGAACGTCGTCGAGCGGACCCCGCAGGGGGAACGGTCCTACGACGTCTTCAGCCGGCTCCTGTCCGAGCGGATCATCTTCATCGGTACCGAGATCGACGACGGGGTCGCCAACGTCGTCATCGCCCAGCTGCTCCACCTGGAGTCGTCGAGCCCCGGCGCCGAGATCTCCGTCTACCTCAACTCACCCGGAGGATCGTTCACTTCGCTGATGGCGATCTACGACACGATGAGCTTCGTCTCGGCCCCCATCGCGACGTACTGCGTCGGCCAGGCGGCCTCGACGGCGGCGGTGCTCCTGGCCGGCGGGGACCCGGGGCGGAGGTTCGTCCTGGAGCACTCGCGTGTGCTGCTGGGCCAGCCGGCCAGCGGCGGACAGCAGGGCACCGTCTCCGACCTCCGGCTGCACGCCAGGGAGATGCTGCGGATCCGGTCACAGGTCGAGGACGTCCTGGCCCGGCACACCCCGCACGACCCGGCGACCCTGCGGGCCGACACCGACAGGGACCGGATCTTCACCGCGCGGGAGGCGGTGGCGTACGGCCTCGCGGACGAGGTCCTCAGCCGACGGGCCCTGGCCGCCGCCTGACGCACGCCCCACCCACCCACGCGTGCCGGGTCAGGCGGCCAGCCTCACCTCGCCCATCGAGGCCCGGACCGGCGACACACGGGAGGTCGTGCTGCGGCGGGCGAGCTCTCCCTGAGCCAGGGAGAGCACGTCGGCCAGCCCGAGCCCGAGCGAGCGGGCGGCCGCGGCGAGCACCTCGGACGAGGCCTCCTTGCGGCCGCGCTCGACCTCGGAGAGGTAGGGCACGGAGATCTGCGCGGCCTCGGCCACGTCCTTGAGCGTCCGCTCCTGCGCGAGGCGCTCGCGGCGCAGGACATCGCCGACGACGTCCCGCCAGAGGGGCTCCCTTGCGGCGGGAACGGGACGAAGAGGGATGACCCGGGCGCGGTTCGACGCGTGGCTGCTCATCGTCCAAGCGTAGGAACGATCCGCCCGGAACGGCAGGGGAAACCCTTCCGCGCCGGGCGGATCTGCTGTCGGCAGAACGGCGGTGGCCCGGGACGGACGCGGCCTGGCCCTCCGGTCCCCGGCCCCGCGCGCCCGCTGACGACGCCATCGGTACGTCCACGCAGGTGCCGCTCTCCTTCAACAGACGCCCGCACGCCGCCCCATGGTGCGGCACCCTGAGGGGGACCGGCGACGAGAGGACTCGGCATGACGGCAAGTGACGGCGACGGCTCCGTCCCGTGGGACCGCCCCTGGTTCGCCGCGAACGAGGTGCTCGCGTTCGTCCTGGAACTGGTCGCGATCGGCGCCCTGGCCTGTTGGGGCTTCACGGCCCCGGAGGGTGTGGCGGCGTCGACGGCGCTCGGGATCGGGGCACCCGCGGCGGCCGTCGTGCTGTGGGGCCTGTTCGCCGCACCCCGCGCCCGGTTCCCACTGCCGCTCGCGGGCGTACTGGCCGTGAAGACCCTGGTCCTCGGCGGCGGCGCGGCGGCGGTGTACGGGACGGGGCACCCGGTGGCGGGCGTCGTCCTCGCCGCGGTGACGGTGGTGAACACGGGCTGCGCGGAGTACTACCGGCGCCGTCAGCCCTGAAGGGGCCGGTGCTCCTCGCACCGGCCCCCGCGTCGCGGCACCGTCAGATCAAGCCCTGCGCCAGCATCGCGTCGGCGACGATCTCGAAGCCCGCGATGTTCGCACCCACCACGTAGTTGCCCGGGCTGCCGTACTTCTCCGCCGTGGTGTGGCAGGAGTCGTGGATGTGCCGCATGATCTGCGCCAGGCGCTCCTCCGTGTGGGCGAAGGTCCAGGAGTCGCGGGAGGCGTTCTGCTGCATCTCCAGCGCGCTGGTGGCCACCCCGCCCGCGTTGGCTGCCTTGCCGGGGGCGAAGGCGACACCCGCCTCCTGGAAGACGTGCACGGCTTCCGGGGTGGTGGGCATGTTGGCGCCCTCGGCGACCGCCTTGACCCCGTTGCGCACGAGGGCCAGGGCGTCGGCCTCGTGGAGTTCGTTCTGGGTGGCGCAGGGCAGCGCCACGTCCACGGGGACGCTCCAGACGCCCGCGCCCTCGACGTACCGCACGTGATCGCCGCGCCGCTCGGCGTACTCGGAGATCCGGCCGCGGCCGTGCTCCTTGATCTCCTTCAGCAGGTCGAGGTCGATGCCCTTCTCGTCCACGACGTAGCCGCCGGAGTCGGAGCAGGTCACGACGGTCGCGCCGAGCTGCTGGGCCTTCTCGATGGCGTAGATGGCCACGTTGCCGGAGCCGGAGACCGCGATGCGCTGGCCGTCGAGGGACTCGCCGCGCACACGGAGCATCTCGGCGGTGAACAGGACGCATCCGTAGCCGGTCGCCTCGGTACGTGCCTGGGCGCCGCCCCAGCCGAGGCCCTTGCCGGTGAGCACACCGGACTCGTAGCGGTTGGTGATCCGCTTGTACTGGCCGAAGAGGTAGCCGATCTCCCGGCCTCCGACGCCGATGTCACCGGCGGGGACGTCGGTGTACTCGCCCAGGTGGCGGTGGAGTTCGGTCATGAAGGACTGGCAGAAGCGCATGACCTCGGCGTCGGACCGCCCCTTGGGGTCGAAGTCCGCACCGCCCTTGCCGCCGCCGATCGGCATGCCGGTGAGGGCGTTCTTGAAGATCTGCTCGAAGCCGAGGAACTTCACGATGCCGAGGTTGACCGAGGGGTGGAAGCGCAGTCCGCCCTTGTACGGGCCGAGCGAGCTGGAGAACTCGACGCGGAAGCCGCGGTTGACGTGGATGTCGCCGGCGTCGTCCGACCACGGCACCCGGAAGATGAGCTGGCGCTCGGGCTCGCAGACCCGCTCGATGATGCGGGCGTCGACGAGCTCCGGACGCTGCGCCAGCACGGGGCCGAGGGTTTCGAGGACCTCGCGCACCGCCTGGTGGAACTCGCCCTCGCCCTGGTTGCGTCGCAGGATCTCCGCGTAGAGGGGTTCGATGACGCGGTTCCCGGCGGTGCGCGGGGTGAGGATTTCGGAGCTGGCCGGCATCTGATCAAGACCTTCCGTGGGTGGGCTCGTGCGCGTCGGCGCTCCCTGTCCCCGGAGGCGCCTACGGTCCGTGCGGGCCGTTGCACCCGGCAAGTCTCGCAGCGCGAACCGGCCGTGCCCGGGCGACATCCACGGAATGGACGGGGTTGTTCGCCCCGGTAGTGGCCGCTCTGCACACGTACGCCCGTCCGCGCGAGGCCGCACGGCGCCCGGGTCGCGGGGCCGTACGGGTGGCGAACCTCACAGCCGGAGGAGGACGGCCGTGAGGTCCGCACGTCACCGCGGATCAGGCCGCCGCGTTCTCCGTCACCGTCACCTTCCCCTTGCGGATGGTCGCCACCCGGGGTGCCTTGCGGGCGAGGGAGCTGTCGTGGGTGACCATCACGAAGGTCAGCCCGTGCTCCTTCCACAGCCCGTCGAGCAGGTCCATGATCTCGTCGCGCATGGACTCGTCGAGGTTGCCGGTCGGCTCGTCGGCGAGCAGCACCTTCGGCCGCTTCACCAGCGCCCTGGCGATCGCGACACGCTGTTGCTGACCGCCGGACATCTCGCTCGGCAGGTGGGTGGGCCGGTCGCCGAGACCCACCGACTCCAGGGCCTCGGCGGCGCGTTCGCGCCGTGCCTTCGCACCGAGGCCGAGGGGGACGAGCGCCGTCTCGACGTTCTCCTGGGCGGTGAGCGTCGGGATCAGGTTGAAGCTCTGGAAGACGAATCCGATGGACTCGGCCCGGACCTTGGTCAGCCGGGACTCGGGGAGTTTGGCCAGGTCGACGCCGTCGAGCTCGATGGTGCCGGCGGTGGGCCGGTCCAGCCCTCCCAGCATCTGCAGGAGGGTGGACTTGCCTCCGCCGGTCGGGCCCTGGATGACGAGCCGTCCGCCGTCCTCGATGGTCAGATCGACACCGGCGAGCGCGTCGACGGGATTCTTGCCGCGCATGTAGCGCTTGGTGACGCCCTTGAGCTGGTACACGTGTGGACTCCTGCTGCTACGTACGGGAGGGGGTGGGGTGGGGCGTCGTCACGCGACGCGGCGCAGGGCGTCGGCCGGCCGCAGCCGGGAGGCCCGCCAGCCGCCGAAGGCCCCCGCGATGAGTCCGCCGGCCACCGCGAGGGCGACGGCGACGAGGATCGTGGTGAGGGAGACCGGTGCGGTCAGCGCGATGTCGAGGGTCTTGGACGCGGTCTGGCGGCCGGGGCCGCCGCCGCCCATCGGGCCGCCGCCTCCCATGCCGCCGCCACCGCCCGTGGAGCCGAGCTGCGCGCTGAGGGTGGGGCTGATCGCGGTCACGGCGTAGGCGCCGGCGAGGCCGACGGCGATCCCGAGGACTCCGCCCATCAGGCCGTTGACGAGGGCTTCGCCGACGACCTGGCGGGTGACGCGCCCGCTCTTCCAGCCCAGGGCCTTGAGGGTGCCGAACTCCCGCACGCGGCGGCTGACGGCGGAGGAGGTGAGCAGGCCTGCGACGAGGAACGCGGCGATCAGGACCGCGATGGAGAGCCACTTGCCGACGCTGGAGGCCAGGTCGGAGGCGGTGGAGAGGGAGCCGGAGACCGTGTCGGCGAGGTCGGCGGAGGTGGTGACCGTCGTGCCCGAGATGTTCTTCTGGATGGCGGCCTTGACGGTGTCGATCTGCTGGGAGTCGGCGGCCTTGACGTAGACCGTGGTGACCTTGTCCTTGGAGTCGGCGACGGTCTGTGCCTGCTTGAGCGGGATGTAGACGTTGGCGGCCGCGTCACCGCTGTCCGCCGTGGAGACGCCCACGATCGTGTACTCGGTGCCGGAGATGGTGACGGTCTTGTCGACCGCGAGGGACTTCTCCTTGGCGTAGGCGGAGTCGACCACCGCGACCTCGGCGTCGGTCTCGGCCGCCTTGAACGTACGACCCTTGGTGATCTTGGAGGAGGTCAGCGGGCCGAGGTCCTGCTGGGTGACGTCGGTGCCGTAGACGGTGAAGGAGTTGACGTCGAAGGATGCTCCGCCCCCCTGGACCCGGCCCTGCGGCTGGCCGCCGCCGCCCTGGCCGCCGCCCGGGCCGCCCTGGCCCGAGCTCTCGTCCTGCTTGAACTCGCCGCGCTTGAACTGGCCGTCGACCTTCATGACCGTCAGGCTCAGTCCGCCGACGGCATCCGCGACGCCCTTCTGCTCGCCCACCTTGCCGACGGTGCTGGACGCCAGCGTCTGGAAGCCCTGGACCATGACCCGGTCGGTGCTCTGGGTCGCGTCCTCGTCGTCCTGGGCGTCGAACTCGAACCGGGGGCGTCCGGTGCCGCCGGAGCCCTGGGCGGCAGCGGCCTTGGTCACCGTCATGTCGGTGCCGAGGCCGTACAGGGATTCGAGGACCTTGTCCTGGGCCTTGCTCATGCCCGAGGAGACCGAGCTGACGATGATGACCAGCGCAATGCCGAGGGCGAGCCCCGAGGCGACGACGAGCGCCGCCTTTCTGCGGCGGCGCAGCTCGCGCCGGAGGTAGGTGAAGAACATGGCGCGAAGATATGGAGCGGGCGTGATGAGGAGTTAAGGGCCCGATGAGAGACGGATGAGAACCCTGGCGCCCCGCACACGCCGAAGGCGGCGGCACCCGGAGGAATCCGGGTGCCGCCGCCTTCGGAGGGGGAGGAGGCGGGGATCAGGCGGCGGAGTCCGCCGTCCACTCCGACCAGCTCATGTTCCAGCCGTTGAGGCCGTTGTCGGGGGCGATGGTCTTGTCCGGGGAGTTCGTGACCACGACCACGTCGCCGACCATGGAGTTGTCGTACAGCCAGGCGGCAGGCGTACCGGAGTCGCCCGCGCCCTTCGTGTCGGACAGTCCGACACAGCCGTGGCTGGTGTTCGCGCTGCCGAAGATCGACTTCGCGCCCCAGTAGTTGCCGTGGATGAAGGTGCCCGACGTGGACAGCCGCATGGCGTGCGGGACGTCCTTGATGTCGTACTCGCCCTTGCCGTCGTCGTCCGTGAAGCCGACGGTCGAACCGTCCATGCGGGTCTCCTTGAACTTCTCGGAGATCACCATCTGGCCGTTGTACGTCGGGTTGTCGGCGGAGCCGGCGGAGATCGGGATCGTCTTGACCGTCTTGCCGTCACGGGTGACGGTCATCGTGTGCGCCTTGGCGTCCACCGTCGAGACCTGGTTGCGGCCGACCTTGAACGTGACCGTCTTCTGCTGCACACCGACGACGCCGTCGGCGCCCTCGACGCCGTCCAGGGCCAGCTTCAGGGTGACGGTGGAGCCACCCTGCCAGTAGTCCTCGGGGCGCAGGTCGAGGCGCTGGTTGTTGAACCAGTGGCCGACGACCTCCTGGCCGCTGCTCGACGTCACCTTGATGCCGTCTTGGACGGCCTTCTTGTCGGTGATCGCCTTGTTGAAGTTGATCGAGACCGGCATGCCCACGCCGACGGTGGAACCGTCCTCGGGGGTGAAGTTCCCGATGAAGCTGTTCTCGGGCGAGACCGTGGTGAAGGAGCTGTTGGCGTGTGCCTCGCGGTCCTTCGAGTCGGACGCCGTGGCGCTGATCTTGTACGTCGTCGAGCGCTCGAGCTGGCCGCCGGGCTTCCAGCTGGACCCGTCGGCGGCGAGGGTGCCCTCGACGGCTTCGCCGTCGGCCGTGGTCATGGTGACCTCGGTCAGCTTGCCCTTCGCGACGGTGACCATCGCGGCGTTGTTGATGCTCGCGTTGGTCGCCCCGTTCTTCGGCGCGATCGTTATCTGCGCCTCCGATGCGTCCTTGGCCGCGGCCTCGTCGACCTGCGCCTGTGACGTCTTCGAGCTGTCGGCGCTCGCGCCCGTGCTGCCGCCGTCGTCGCTGCAGGCCGAAAGCACCAGTACACCGCCGAGCAGTGCGGACGCGGCCATGAGGCCCTTGCGCCGCTTGCTGTCCGTGATCACACGCTTCTCCATCGTTGCCGATTCCCCAAGATCCCCGGACAGGGTCGCCCGACGGCGATACCCCGTCAATGTTCCAAGAACACCGTGACCGGGTCTTCCGTTCCACATCCACCGGAGATGTGGGGAACACCACTCATCGACGCACCCAGGACCGCGGCGGTTCCCGCCACCTGTGAGGAGTGCCCCGCGGGCGTCAGCGTTCCGTATGCCCGCCGCCTTCTTCGTCGTCCGTCTCATTGTCCTCGATCCCGTAGTACGCCTCGTCCCCGTCCTCTCCGGCGGCCCAGTCCTCGGCGTCGGGGTCGTAGTCGATCGTCTCGCTGCTCCAGGAGGCCTGGGCGAGCTCGACCCCGGGCACCTGGCTGACCAGATCGAACGGGTCGATCAACGAGGCGAGGGCTTCAGCTGCGTCTTCCCGGACCGTCTCCTCGGCATGCGTACGTTCCTCGGCGGACTCGTCCGCCGCCGCGCCGGAGGCGGTGAAATCGGCGGCGATGCTCTCCAGTGCCGTACCGGTCAGGGCGTCGATGTCGCTGATCTCCAGGACCATCTCCACGCGAAGTCGAACAAATGAGGGTGTCTCCGAAGTGCTCATACGCCGGAGCGTAAGGCTCCCGGGACCTGTGGCTTTCCTCCGACCCGCTGCTTTGCTTAGCATCGGCCCACGGGGCTAACTGATGGCTGTCGCAAGGGGATCGATTCTGTGTCCATCGCTCGTCGCACGCTGCTGACCACCACGGCAGCAGGCACCCTGCTCTGTGCCCTCTGGTTCGTGCCCTCCGCCAACGCGACCGGCGAGGCAGGCGCACAGGGCGGATCCACCGGCTCGTCCGCCGGTTCCTACACCGGGGTCCGACAGGCCTCCGCCACGGGGGAGTTCACCTCGCAGGACACGCTGGCCGACACCGGTACGGGCGTCGACACGACTCCGTACCTGATCGGCGGAACAGCGTCGCTGTGCGTCGGCGCGGGGTTCGTCGCGTACTCGGTACGCCGGGGCGGCACACCGGCCCACGGCATCTGAGCCGGGCAGGGCTGCCGCGCGCCCCGGTACGGGCCGCGGCAGCCCTTCGGGCTCAGGCCAGCGGGCCGGTCACCGCCTCCACCGCCGCGACCAGCTTCCCCTCCCGCACGAAGGCGTCGGCGGCGGCCAGGTCCGGGGCGAGGAAGCGGTCGGGCCCGGGCCCCTGCACACCGGCGTCCCGCAGCGCGCCGATGACGGCGAGCGACGCGGGCCCGGGGGTCAGCCCCTCGGCGGCGCGGAGCTCCACGGCGCGCGTGGCGGCGTACAGCTCCACGGCCACGATCCGTGCGAGACCGGTGACGGCCGTACGGAGCTTCCGCGCGGCCGACCAGCCCATCGAGACGTGGTCCTCCTGCATCGCGGAGGACGGGATCGAGTCGACGGACGCCGGGACGGCGAGCCGCTTCAGCTCGCTGACCAGGGCGGCCTGCGTGTACTGGGCGATCATCAGCCCGGAGTCGACCCCGGCGTCGTCCGCGAGGAACGGCGGCAGGCCGTGCGAGCGGTTCTTGTCCAGCAGCCGGTCCGTGCGGCGCTCGGTGATCGATCCGAGGTCCGCGGCGACGATCGCCAGGAAGTCGAGGACGTACGCGACGGGCGCACCGTGGAAGTTGCCGTTGGACTCGACGCGGCCGTCGCTCAGGACGACCGGGTTGTCGACGGCGGAGGCCAGTTCACGGTCGGCGACGAGCCGCCCGTGGGCGAGGGTGTCGCGCCCCGCACCGTTGACCTGGGGGGCGCAGCGCACGGAGTAGGCGTCCTGGACCCGGGGGGCGTCGTCCTGATGGTGGCCGGTGAGGCCCGACCCGGCGAGGACCCGCAGCATGTTGTCGGCGGAGACGCCCTGGCCGGGGTGCGGGCGGATGGCGTGCAGTTCCGGGGCGAGGACCCGGTCCGTGCCGAGGAGCGCCTCCAGGGAGAGCGCCGCGGTGATGTCCGCGCCGGTGTAGAGGTTCTTCAGGTCCGCCAGGGCCATCACGAGCATGCCCAGCATGCCGTCGGTGCCGTTGAGGAGGGCCAGGCCCTCCTTCTCCCGGAGTTCGACGGGGGTGATGCCGTGGGCGGCGAGCAGCTCGCCGGCCGGGCGCACGGTGCCGTCGGGGCCCTCCGCCTCGCCCTCGCCCATCAGGGTCAGGGCGCAGTGCGAGAGCGGCGCGAGGTCGCCGGAGCAGCCGAGCGAGCCGTATTCGTGGACGACGGGCGTGATGCCCGCGTTGAGCACGTCGGCCATGGTCTGCGCGACCTCGGGGCGTACGCCGGTGTGGCCGGAGGCCAGGGTCTTCAGCCGCAGGAACATCAGCGCCCGGACGACCTCGCGCTCGACGTGGGGGCCCATGCCCGCCGCGTGCGAGCGGACGATGTTGCGCTGCAGCTGCGCCCGCAGGTCGGGGCCGATGTGCCGGCTGGCGAGGGCGCCGAAGCCGGTGGAGACGCCGTAGACCGGCTCGGGCTTGGCGGCGAGGGCGTCGACGGTCCGCCGGGCGGCGGCGAGCGCCTCGACCGCGGCGGCGGAGAGCTCGACCCGGGCGTCCCGGCGGGCCACGGCGATGACGTCCTCGGCGGTGGTACCGGACGTCCCCACCACGACTGTATGCATATTCATATTCAGAAGCCTACGGATTGAAACCCGCCATGTCACCAGTGGTAGCGCGGTTGACCCCTTACCGATCGCCGCCGGGCGGATTGCCGCGCAGCCTTCGGCGGTCGTGGGGGGATTTGGGCGGGGAGTCGGCGAGCCGGATCACGTCGCCGTCGCGCCCTGCCACCACCGGCCTCCGGGAACGCGCCGCCTTCGCCTGGTACTGGGCGGCGTCCGCCAGCCGGAAGAGCCGGCGCGCGGACTGGACCGGCCCGATGTCGTCCCCCGTGGACGCGACACCGCAGGCGACACCGTCGCCGAGCTCCAGGGCCACGGCGCGCGCGCAGAGCTCCTCGGAGACCCTGACCACGTCGTCCGCCGGGGGCCCCACGGTCAGCAGGCAGAACTCGTCCCCGCCCAGGCGCGCGGACAGCGCGCCGGGGAGCATCGCCCCGCAGAGCGAGAGCACGGAGCCGAAACGTTCCAGCAGCCGGTCGCCGACTGCGTGGCCGTGGGTGTCGTTGACCGACTTGAGCCCGTTCAGATCGCAGACGACCAGGCTGACCACGGCCCCCTCGGCCCGGTGGCGGTCCACCGCCTCGTCGAGCCGGAGGTCGACGGCCCTGCGGTTGGCGAGGCCCGTCAGCGGGTCCGTGAAGGCCAGCTTGCGGACCTCCTCCAGCCGCTCGGTCTGCGCGATGCCCGCCGCGGCGACGGCGGCCAGCACGGTCGCGAAGTCCGCGTCGTCCCGGTCGAACACCGGGGCCCCCGCCGGGCGGGCCACGTACAGCTCTCCCCAGGCGCGCCCGTGCAGCACGATCGGCGCCACCACGCAGCAGCCCCGCCCGCGCCGGCGCAGCGCGGCGACCCGCTGGTGGCAGTACGGCCGGGCGCCGCGGGCCGGCCCGCCGGCGCCCGGGCCGCCGTCGGCGGTCTCCACCCAGGCGTCGGGCTCACCGCCGCCCGCCCAGCGCTCGTGGAGGAACTCGGTGATCTCCGGGAACTGGTGCACGGGGTAGGACTCGCCCTCAGGGAACTCCTCCTCGCCCTCGGCCCGCTCCCCCGCGTTCACCAGCACGCGCAGCCTGCCCTGCTCCCGCTCCCAGACGGAGAGGGCGGCGAAGCTGCCGCTCAGCGCCTCGCACGCCCCCATCGCCGCGGCACGCCAGGACTCGCGTGCGGTGTAGGCCGCCGCCATCGTCTGTGCCAGCGCAACCACGGCGCGCAGGCGCGCATCATCACCGCCCATTGTCCCAGCTTAGGTAGCTTTACCCAGATTTGATCAGTTGACGGCGCTGATGATCTTCAGAACGTTCCCCGGGCTCACTCCCCGGGCCAGCTGGGCTTCCGCTTCTCGTTGAACGCGGCCACACCCTCGGCCCGGTCGCCGGAGAAGGCCACGGAGCGCCATGCGGCGTCCTCCACCTCGAGCCCCGCCCGCAGGTCGAGCCCCTGCCCCAGCCGTAGTGCCCGCTTGGCGGCCCGGAGCCCCACCGGGGAGTTCGCCGCGATCCGGCCGCCGAGGGCCAGCGCCGCCTCCCGGTCCCCGCCCGCCTCGACCAGCTCGTCGACCAGGCCCAGCTCGCGCGCCTCGGCCGCCTCCACCCGCCGGGCGGTGAAGACCAGCTCGGCGGCGCGCGCCGCGCCGACCCGCCGGGGCAGCAGCTGCGTGCCGCCGCCGCCCGGGATGACACCGACGGACACCTCGGGCAGGCCGACCACGGCGGTGCGGTCGGCCACGATCACATCGCAGGCCAGCGCGAGCTCGAAGCCGCCGCCGAGGGCGAAGCCGTGCACGGCGGCGACGACCGGCATCGGGAGCTCCAGCACACCGGTGTACGCGGCCCTCGCCGTGGGCCGCTGCCGTACGAGCTCGGCGTCCGTGAAGGAGTTCCGCTCCTTGAGGTCCGCACCCACGCAGAAGGCCCGCTCATGACTGGAGGTGAGCACGGTCGCCCGTACGCCCCGGTCGGCGCCGAGCGCCGCGCAGGCGTCGGCGATGGAGACCGCCATCGCGGTGCTCACGGCGTTCATCGCCTTCGGGCGGTCGAGCACCAGCTCGGCCACGTGCTCCTGGCCCTCGTGCCGCCGTACGACGACGAATTCCCCGAACCTCTGCTCGGACGTGACACCCATGACTGCACCCCTCCGGTTGACGAGCGTTACCGGGATCCTAGGGTCAGGACGACGGCTTGCCCCGTCGGGCCAGCAGCCACGGCTCCACCACGCCCAGTCCCCGCACCGGCCGCTGCCACATCGGCTGCAGCCCGAAGCGGTACGTCGGCAGAGGGGGCTCCTCGTCAGGGCGGCCCTCCTTCTCCGCGAGCCGGGCACGCTCGGCCGCCGCCGCGGCCTCCTCGGACGCCTGCGCCTCGGAGGCGGGGGCGTCGCCGTTCCTGATCAGCTCCTGGGCGAAGGCACCGTCCACCAGCACCGCGTCCTTGGGCGCTATCGACGTGAGCCGGCTGGCCAGGTTCACCGTCGTGCCGAACACGTCGCCCATGCGCGTGGTGACCGTGCCGAAGGCGATACCGACCCGCAGGGCGGGCATGGTCGTGTCCTGCGCCATCGCCTCGACCAGCCGGAGCGCTATCTCGCCCGCCGTGCCCGCGTCGTCCGCGGCGAAGAGGACCTCGTCGCCCAGGGTCTTGATGAGCCGGCCGCCGTGCGCCGCGACCAGGTCGGCCGAGGTCGTCTCGAAGGCCTCGACCAGCTCGCCGAGCTCCTCCTCCTCCAGCCGCCGGGTCAGCCGGGTGAATCCGACGAGGTCGGCGAAGCCCACCGCGAGCCGCCGGTCGACCATCTCCTCGTCGTCCCCGGTCTGCACGACCCGGCCCGTGGCGGCGGCCAGCTGGCGTCGCCACACGTAGACCAGGAATTCCTGGAGCTCGGGCAGGAGCAGCTCGATCAGTGGATACGTGACCTCGGTCCGGGTCATGCCGGGCTCGGGGGGCTCGGTCAGCCCCGCCAGGAAGGAGTCGATCTGCCACTCCGCGAGCCGGGCGGTGGTCTGGCCGGTCGAGCGGGCGACCTGGATCGCCATCGGCTCGCTGAGCAGCCCCGCCTCCACGAGACCGGCGAGCCGGCGCAGCGCCAGCACGTCGGCCTCGGTGAGCGCCTTGGCCTGCCCGATGTCGGCGAAGCCCATGGCCCGCCAGAACCGGGACGCCAGGTCCATGGAGACCCCGGCCGTCCTGGCCGCCTGGAACGGCGTGTAGCGGCGGTCGGCCCCCAGGATCAGGGCCTCCAGCCGGATGGCCAGCGGGTCGTCGGTCGGTTCCGCCGTGTGGTCGACCTCGTGATGCGGTGTCGAGTGGACCGACGCCCCCGACGAGGGCTCCGCGCCGTCGTCGGAGTTCGTGTCGTCGACGGTCACCGGCCGCCTCCTGCCCGTTCCCTGCGCACTGCCCTGCCGATCTGTCGCTGGATCGCCTCAACGATACGGCAGGTGTGCCCTGGCTCACGTCGCCGGTGGCGTGGTGCCGTGTCGGTCATACGTGACATCACCCGTATGTGCGGAGCACCGGATCAGGTGAGGCCTCCCTCCTCCCCGCGCAGGTGGACGATGTCCCCGGCCGACACGGGCTCCTGGAGCCCGTTGCCCGTCGCCAGCACGAGCCGTCCGTCACCGTCGATCGCGACGGCCTCGCCGACGACGGACCGGTCGCCCGGCAGCTCCGCCCGCACCGTCCGGTCGAGGGTGGCGCACCCCGCCGCGTAGGCGGCCTGGAGCCCGCTCTCGGCCGCGTCGCCGTCCGCGTCCCGCCACTGCCCGTACCACTGTTCCAGTGAACGCAGGACGGCCCGGAGCAAGGTCTCGCGGTCGGTGGAGACGGCTCCGGCGAGGGCCAGCGAGCCGGCGTGCGGGGCGGGCAGCTCGGCCGCCCGCAGCGACACGTTGAGGCCGATGCCGATCACGACGCCGTCCCCGGCGCGCTCGGCGAGGATGCCGCCGGTCTTGCGTTCCGTGCCGGCGATCGTCACCAGGAGGTCGTTGGGCCATTTCAGTGCCATGTCGACGCCCGCGGCCTGTGCGAGGCCCGTGGCGGCGGAGACGCCGGCCAGCAGCGGAAGCCACCCCCACCGTTCGACGGGCACCGCGCCGGGGGTCAGGTAGACGGAGAGGAAGAGGCCGGAGCGGGGCGGCGCCGTCCAGGTCCGGTCGAGCCGTCCGCGGCCCGCGGTCTGCTCCTCGGCGACCAGCACCGTGCCTTCCGCCAGGCCCCCGCCGACGGCCCGGGCCGCGAGGTCGGAGTTGGTGGAACCGGTCGACTCGACGACGTCGAGCGAGGCCCACAGGCCGTCGGGCCTCAGCAGTCCGCGGCGCAGCGCAGCGACGTTCAGGGGCGGCCTGTCGAGGTCCGACCAGCGGTTGTGCGGCGCATCGGGAGGTGTCATGCAACCCACATTAGGTGTGGCCAACGACGCACTGCCGAACCGTATCCGCGCCGATACGCTACGGGTCAGTAGCAACGCCCGCCCCCGAGCGGGCCGCCGTCGAGCACGTACCGGTCCAGCACGTCTACCGGATGTACCAGCCGTCCCCGTGAACAGGCAGGGAGCCGCCACCCGATGTCCGAGCCGCAGAGCGACATCCACACCACCGCGGGCAAGATCGCGGACCTGCAGAGCCGTATCCAGGAGGCCACACACGCAGGTTCAGCCCGTGCCGTCGAAAAGCAGCACGCGAAGGGCAAGTTGACCGCCCGTGAGCGGGTCGAGCTCCTGCTCGACGAAGGTTCCTTCGTGGAGCTCGACGAGTTCGCACGGCACCGGTCCACCAATTTCGGCATCGAGAAGAACCGCCCCTACGGGGACGGGGTCGTCACCGGGTACGGCACGGTGGACGGCCGTCCCGTCTGCGTGTACTCGCAGGACTTCACCATCTTCGGCGGCTCGCTCGGCGAGGTCTACGGCGAGAAGATCGTCAAGGTCATGGACTTCGCGATGAAGACCGGCTGCCCGGTGATCGGCATCAACGACGGCGGCGGCGCGCGCATCCAGGAGGGTGTCGCCGCGCTCGGACTGTTCGCGGAGATCTTCCGCCGCAACGTCCACGCCTCGGGTGTGATCCCGCAGATCTCCCTGATCGTCGGGCCGTGCGCGGGCGGCGCGGTCTACTCCCCCGCGATCACCGACTTCACGGTCATGGTCGACCAGACCTCCCACATGTTCATCACCGGCCCCGACGTCATCAAGACGGTCACCGGCGAGGACGTCGGCTTCGAGGAGCTGGGCGGCGCCCGCACGCACAACACGACGTCCGGCGTGGCCCACCACATGGCGGGTGACGAGAAGGACGCCATCGAGTACGTCAAGTCCCTGCTGTCCTACCTCCCGTCGAACAACCTCTCCGAGGCCCCGGCCTTCCCGGAGGACGCCGACCTGGAGACCACGGACGAGGACCGCGAGCTCGACACCCTCATCCCGGACTCGGCCAACCAGCCGTACGACATGCACACCGCCATCGAGCACGTGCTCGACGACGGCGAGTTCCTGGAGACGCAGGCCCTG
This sequence comes from Streptomyces sp. NPDC057287, assembly GCF_042667905.1. Taxonomy (NCBI): domain Bacteria; kingdom Bacillati; phylum Actinomycetota; class Actinomycetes; order Kitasatosporales; family Streptomycetaceae; genus Streptomyces; species Streptomyces sp. NPDC057287. The sequence goes on from NZ_JBHUYV010000023.1 coordinate 124,021, forward strand.
TTCGCGCCGAACATCGTCACCGGCTTCGGACGCGTCGAGGGCTACCCGGTCGGCATCGTCGCCAACCAGCCCATGCAGTTCGCCGGCTGTCTGGACATCGACGCGAGCGAGAAGGCCGCACGCTTCGTCCGTACGTGCGACGCGTTCAACGTGCCGGTCCTCACCTTCGTGGACGTGCCCGGCTTCCTGCCGGGTGTCGACCAGGAGTACGGCGGGATCATCCGCCGCGGCGCCAAGCTGATCTACGCCTACGCGGAGGCGACCGTCCCGCTGATCACGGTGATCACGCGCAAGGCGTTCGGTGGCGCGTACGACGTCATGGGGTCCAAGCACCTGGGCGCCGACCTGAATCTGGCCTGGCCGACCGCGCAGATCGCCGTCATGGGCGCGCAGGGCGCGGTGAACATCCTGCACCGGCGCACGATCGCCGCCTCCGACGACCCGGACGCCACCCGCGCCGAGCTGATGACCGACTACGAGGACGCCCTGCTCAACCCGTACGTCGCGGCCGAGCGCGGCTACGTCGACGCGGTGATCATGCCGTCGGACACCCGGGCCCACCTCGTGAAGGGCCTGCGCCAGCTCCGGACGAAGCGCGAGTCGCTGCCGCCGAAGAAGCACGGCAACATCCCCCTCTAACCACGGGAGCCACCATGATCAAGGTCGTACGGGGCAATCCGACCCCGGAGGAGCTCGCCGCGGCCCTCGCCGTGGTCAGGGCGCGCGCGGCGGCGGAGGCCGCCGTCCCGTCCGGCGCCCCGCTGCCGCCCGAGCAGTGGTCCGACCCGGGGCGGATCGCCCGCCGGGGCGCGCTCCGGCCGGGGCCCCGGTCCTGGGCACGGACGTACTGGCCCTCCTGAGGGCGGGCCGAGCGGCGCTTGAGTACGCGTACTCAGGCGCCGCAGCCGTGCCCGGAGCACCATCGGAACCATGCTGTGGTCCGACCCCGAGAACAAACCGCCGAAGGAACTGCGCGACGCCCAGGACATGATGCGTCGCGCGGGACTGCTGCTGGCGCTGGCCATGGTCGTGGCGATGTTCGTCCTGGGCACCCGCTGAGGCTGCCCCGGTGCGCGGTCGGCCGGAGGTGTCCGGCCCTGTTCCGGCGGGCTCCCCCGAGGGCCTCCCGCCCCGCCTACGATGGCGGGTATGACTGACCAGCGCCGCCTCGTGCTCGCCTCCGCGTCCCCCGCCCGTCTCGGCCTCCTGCGTCAGGCGGGCCTCGCCCCCGAGGTGATCGTCAGCGGTGTGGACGAGGACGCGATCACTGCTCCGACCCCGGGTGAGCTGGCGCTCGTCCTGGCCGAGGCGAAGGCCGCGGCGGTGGCATCCCGTCCGGAAGCCGCGGGTGCGCTCGTCATCGGGTGCGACTCGGTGCTGGAGCTGGACGGCCAGGCGCACGGCAAGCCCGCCGACGCCGAGGAGGCCACCGCCCGCTGGAAGTCGATGCGCGGCCGGTCCGGCATCCTGCAGACGGGCCACAGCGTCATCGACACGGCCACCGGCCGTACGGCGTCGGCCACCGCGTCCACCGTCGTCAGGTTCGGTGAGCCGACGGACGCCGAGGTGGCGGCCTACGTCGCTTCGGGCGAGCCCCTCCACGTGGCCGGGGCGTTCACGCTGGACGGCCGCTCGTCACCCTTCGTCGAGGCGATCGAGGGAAGCCACGGCAACGTCATCGGCCTGTCCCTGCCCCTGCTGCGTCGGCTGCTCGGCGAACTGGGTACGCCCATCACCGACTTGTGGGTCTGAGCGGCGGCCGTCTCACACCGGGGCCGGCGTCCCCTCGACGCCGGGCCCTCCGGCCTTCGTCTCCGGCTCACGCCGGTCGAACGCCACCAGGGTCAGCACGATCAGGGCCAGGACGGCCATCAGGAACACGAAGGCCGCCCAGCCGATCAGCCCGACCGCCAGCGCGCCCAGCACCCCGTGCACGACCGCGCAGGCGATGAGGGCGATCCTGCCGAAGCGGCCCGGAGCCCGGTCCCGTATCCCCGCCAGCAGCGGTATCAGCCCGCAGAGCACCAGCAGGGCCCCGGAGACACCGCCCATCACCCACGTGCCGGTGACCATGGCGTCCGGATCCATCCCGGCCAGGGACATGCTCTGGTTGCCGGCGACCGTCGCGAGGACGCCGTTGACGAGCACGATGCCCACGGCTTCCACGAACAGAACGATCGCGGTCACGATGGCCACTGGTCTGCGCACCACTGCGCCACCCCCTGTTACCTGTAGTACGTGCGGTAGCGCGGACCCTACTAACCGGTAATGCTCCGGACAAGGGGATGCGCACGGCTCGTGCACGCAAGGCGCCGCCCCGAGGCCGAGGCAAAGATTCCCTCGGCCGTTCGTAGGGAGTCCACAAAGAAACGCCGCGCGGCGTTGACCGTCCGGACAGAGACTTGGGCCACACTTCGTGGCTACTGTGCCGTTGAGGATCCCGGCGTACCGTGGTGCGACAAGGGATTTCGCGACTCGAGCAGGCCTCGAATCACACTCCGTGTGGGCAAGTTCACTACTGGGGACGGGTCGTACGGCCGTGTTGGTAGTCCCTAAACTCAGCTTGTTCTCAAGGAGGGAGTCATCGTGCGCAAGGTGCTCATCGCCAACCGTGGCGAAATCGCTGTCCGTGTTGCTCGGGCTTGCCGGGATGCCGGAATCGCGAGCGTGGCCGTCTACGCCGATCCGGACCGGGATGCTCTGCATGTGCGCGCCGCGGACGAGGCGTTCGCTCTGGGCGGTGACACCCCGGCCGCCAGTTATCTGGATATGGCCAAGGTGCTCCAGGCGGCGAAGGATTCGGGGGCGGACGCTGTCCATCCGGGTTATGGCTTCCTGTCGGAGAACGCGGAGTTCGCGCAGGCGGTGCTCGATGCGGGTCTGACGTGGATCGGTCCGCCGGCGCAGGCGATCCGGGATCTGGGTGACAAGGTCGCCGCCCGTCACATCGCGCAGCGTGCCGGTGCCCCGCTGGTCGCCGGGACGCCTGATCCGGTGTCGGGGTCGGCGGAGGTGGTGGAGTTCGCGGAGAAGAACGGTCTGCCGATCGCGATCAAGGCGGCGTTCGGTGGTGGCGGGCGTGGTCTGAAGGTGGCCCGGACGCTGGAGGAGATCCCGGAGCTGTACGACTCGGCGGTCCGTGAGGCCGTCGCGGCGTTCGGCCGGGGTGAGTGCTTCGTGGAGCGCTACCTCGACAAGCCGCGGCACGTGGAGACGCAGTGCCTGGCCGACACCCATGGCAA
>NZ_JBHUYV010000024.1:0-125306 GCF_042667905.1 Streptomyces sp. NPDC057287
CTCCTCCGGAGACATGACGCGCCGTCACTACGTGACGGAGAGTTGCCCGTCGCTCCGCGACGGTTTGTAACGCTGCTCCGCAGCGTTACAGGCTGGCAAAAGGAGTGAGGCCGGCCTCTGCGGGGCGTTACATTCCTTGAGGGTGGCTGCATCGGGCTTCTGGTGCTCCTTCTGTACCTCTGAACTGCCCTTTTTACCTCTCGTGACGCTCGACTGCTGGTACCAAGGTAGAGCTGAACCGGGTCGAAGCACCCTTCGGTGTGCCTCTGTATCTAATGTGTACCCATTAATGTAACGCTCTCTCGTCATACATAATTACGTAACGGTCACTCTTCGTGTTGTGGCTAGTGGTGTATACCTTCTAGAAAACTTTGCGCCCGAAATAGTGGCAGAAAAACATCCTAGAGGAATTCAAAGCTCGCGGTGCATATTCTCTCTGGCGGAGTGTTGGGTGTTCTGTACCGGTTCCCTCCAGGTGATGTTCTCTAAGGGGGTACATTGCCGTGTCACGAAGTGGGATATCAGGGACTCAATTCGAGATCTTTCTTTGCGCTTGGGTTTTTGGTCGGTTCTCGGGAACTCAACGAACACGTCACCACACCTGCAATACCGACGCCCAGGCAACGACTTTCAACCAACGCTTCCCCACAGACCATCACTCTGCGGAGCGGCATGCCTGTTTCACAGAGCGTGCAGGGGCTCATTCCTCCCCTGGCTCCGGCAGCGCAGCGTCCTCGGTGAACGAACGCCTGGGTCAGGCCGTCGAGTTTGCCGGGCAGGCACCTGCAGGGATGACACACGGCAGTGGCACCTGTTCCGGACCGCGGACCGGTGAGCGGCGCACAAGGCTCACCTTGCCGGCGGGCACAGGCCTTTCGAAGGCCTCCACCCGCTCCGGCTAGTCACCAATACGCAGGTTTCTACCGAAATAGCCCGCTAGCTATTTTGCTTAGCGGGGTAATTGGCTCCTGGCGGGCTGTTCGGGGCTCGAACGGAGAGCCGGACTGCGGAGGGAGCAGTGGCGGATGCTCCGAGACCGCACAGTCCAGTTGCGGCGTCATCCTGGCGCGTCACTCTCCCTCTTCTGCCCGGCGTACCTGTTCGTCTTGCCATCGCATCTGGTGGTCCGCGTTCGTCCACCTCTCCGCGGCGTCTGGTAGCGGTTCGCCACGGAGATTGGCACCGAGACAGGCCAAGGCGTCGTGGTGCGCTGCATACGCCACCACTCGCGAACTACCTAGACGCGTCTCGTACAGCAGCTGCGAGTCGTGGGCTCCCCAGAGGAGCAGATCCAGCGACGAGGTGAGGCGTTTGCGTAGGTCCTCACTGCTGAAGGCCATGACTGCGACTTCCGCCGCACCGAGCTTGGAGAGGAGGTAGTCGGGCCAGTGTTCGAATTCGTCGGGTGCCGGTCCCGTGCCGACTTCGCCTTTCCGATAGGTCTGGCGCACCTCTAGGAGGGCAGCGGTGATGGTCTCCGTGGCCACCTTCTCCTCAGCGCGTGTCCTCGCTTTCTTCGTATCGGACAGAACGCGCCAGGCGACCGTGGAGGTGAGACTGCCACCCAGCAGAGCGCCGACGCCGCCCAGGAGAGGTGCGAGCCAGACGGGGCTGGTGCTCGTACTGGTTTGCTGAGCGGCGGCAATGAGCCAATCCACTGGGGTCCTCCTCGTGCTGAGCGCGGCCAGTCCTCCGCGAGCGCTCAGGCTACGCCGATCGCTTGAACCCGCCACCGATCAGCAGCTGTTGGGGGCCCACATCAGGCCCAGCGCCCTCTCATCTATTGAGCTACCAGAGCACCCGCGAAGACGGCCACGGCGCCCAGGCTGGCTCGTAGATAGCGGCCGCGGTCACCGGGGCGGGGCGGGGCGGGTCGTCGCCGCGAGCTCGCGATCAGTATGGAGGCATGCCCCTGCGGCATGCCTCGTGAGCCTGGGTGGGGCCGTGACGTGCTGGGTTGGGCGCAGCCGGCGGGGCTGTTGATCAGGGCAGGGCCGTGCGGGGTGCTCAGGGTGACTCAGGGGCGGAGGCGGCAGTCTCCTTGGTCATCAGGATGTGTGTCGGGTGGGAGTTGGCTGCCTGCTCCCAGCCTTGGCACTCCCAGAATCCCAGGGCCTCCTCCCAGCCGTCGTCCTTCTTGAACACGTGCAGGTAGGCCCCGGAGCAGCCTTGTTGGGTCAGCTCCTGCATCACGTGCTCTTCGAGTCGGGCGCCGTAGCGGCGGCCGCCGCCGCGGTGGTGCTCGTCGATGATCAGGTACTCCAGGTAGACCGGCCATGTCCTGTCGTCGATCGTCTTCGGGACCCGCCGTCCCCGCTTCACAGTGGCCACCCCCAGCACCGCGCCGTCGGCCTCCAGTACCCACACACCGTGCGGGGCTCCGTCTCCATGCTCTTCCTGCTCCTTCAGGTCCCTTCGCCAGGAGTCCATGTTCTTCTCCTCCCACGTAGGGACCTGAGCGAGGAGCCTGAGCACATCCAGTACATCGGTCGAAGTAGCCGTTCGAAGCATGGGAGTTGGCATCTCGCCAGTATGAATGGCGGATGTGCCCTCGGACTCTTGAGCGGGGCAAGCCGATTCACTCTCGGTGCTCTCCGCCCCGTGGGCGTTCCGGAGCCGGCGGCAGTATCCGCTGGAACAGCACCTGGAGGTCTTCCGGCGCCAATCCGTTCGGTAGGCGCGGGAGTCGTCACCCCAGGCTGCCGCAAGATCACACCAAGTGAGGTGACGTCTTAGGCGCCGATGCCGATGTAGGAGACGTAGGTGTAGGCGCCCCAGTCGGAGTCGAGTTCGGCGATGACGTCGTCCCAGAGGTCTTCCAGGGTGTTGAGGTCGCTGGCGACGAGGGCGTCGACTGCGTCGTCCCAGATGTAGCGGACTTGCCGGTGTTGGATTCTCAGGTTGTCACGGCGGCGTGGCCCGTCGACGGTGGTCTGGTTGACGGGGTGGATCTCAATGCGGGTGCCACGGCCGTTGCGGTTGAGGTGTTGCTTGAGGGCGCCTGGGTTGGTGAGCACGTTGTGGGCTCGTAGGTTCCAGTAGGCGGTGTCGATCGCTTCGAGGTTGTCTGGGCGCGGGCGTTGGGTGCCGCGGGTCCAGGCACGGATCGTGGCGGGGGTGGCGTGGATGCCAGCGTCGGTTAGGGCTTGGGGTCCGCTTTTGGTGGTGGTGAGGTAGCGCATGCGGGCTTTCAGGCCTCGGCGGGTGTCGGCTGGGGATTTGATTCCGCCGTCGATGATCATGAGTTCGAGGGCGTCTTCGAGAGCGCGGGCGAGTGCGATTTTGCCGTGGACGTTTCCGGGGTCGCGGTCTGCGCCGTGGGTGCCGTAGTTCTTCCATCCGTCGGTTGACATTTATCGGGTGCTTTTCCTCGGCAGGGGGTACTGGTCTTTTTGTTTCATTTGAGTGGGTAGGCGGCCTTCGGTGAATACCGTACGCCAGTCGCCGGTCACGTGAAGTTCATCGGTGCCGCGGACGCGGACGACGGTTAGCCCATTGCTGTGGGCGCGGTGGGCTTTGTGCCAGAGGTTTGCGAATGCCTGGGAGCGGATGATGTGCATCCAGTCGGGTCGGCGGATGTCGCGGTTGATGCTTGATTCGCCGATGGTTGAGGTAAATTTTGAGTACATGGCTTTGATGTATTCGACGGTCACTGTGTCGTCGGCTTCGATGGCGTTTGTGCGGGCCTCGGTCAGGACCCGGCGGAATTTTTCCAGCAGGCCCTCGCTGGCGCCGGAGGTCCAGCGTTCGCTGATGTGCGGGGCTTCGCACAGGCCGAGTCGGGCGCAGCGGATCAGCAGGCGGATGGTGGCGTCGTCGAGGAGGACGGGGCCTTCTTCGCGGCGGTTGCCGATCGGGTCGGGCAGGTTGGGGTGGTGCCAGGTGGGGCGGGTGGGGAGGCGGTAGATGCCGGAGCGTTTGGGGTCGAAGCCGCCGTCGGGGTCGTGGGTCAGGGCGCCGATGGGCAGGTGAGTCTTGAAGGCGGAGAGGAAGCTGGCGTTGGTGTCGAGGGCGTCGACGGTGATCGGGGGGTGGGTGCCGTTGTGGAGGGCGTCCATGAGGTGGGTGTTGGTCCAGCTGTGGCGGCCTTCCCAGATTTCGTCGGCGCCATCTTTGGTTTTCTTGCGGAGGAATTCCAGGGTTTCCGGGTAAACGGTGTGCTCGTAGTTTCCGCCGACGCGGGTTGCTTCGAACAAGGACATTGCGTTCGGCACGGCCTTTTTCACTAGGGCTTCGGTTGCGGCTGTGACGTCACCGTCGTGGTCTTGGAGGGCTTCCTCGACGGCGCGGGTGATCATTTCGGTGTAGTAGCTGTAGTCCCGGCTTGCGTGCCCGCCCCCGGGCGGGCTGGTGCGGGTAGGCGGTTTCCCGGGGGCGGTGGCGGTATGGGCCGCCGGGGCGGGGTCTGGGAGGGGGCTGGTGGGGGCTTGAGCGGGCATTTGCGGGGCCTGTGCGGGGGTGTCGGGGTTTGCGGTCGTCGGGGTGGGGGGTGTCTGCGGTGCTGGGGGGCTGGCGTAGGGGTTGGCGGGGTCGGTGATGCGGGCGTGGGCGAGGTCGGCGTGGAGTGCGAGGGTGGCTTGTTGGCCTAGGTCGCGCTCGGTGATGGTGGCGTGGATCTGGTCGGTGTCGCGGGTGAGGGTGATGGTGATGTCGAGGCCGAGTGCGGCAAGTAGGTGTGGGTCGTCGGTGTCGACGGCTGCGAGGACGGGGAGCCCGTGGGTGCGGGCTAGGTGGGCGAGGGCTTGGGCGGCGTCGGTGATCTGGGCGGGGCCGGACAACGGCAGCCGGGGGTCCTCGGTGGTCTGCAGGCGGTCGACTACGACTAGGGCCAGACCTGGCAGGTCCGGGACGCTCTCGGCGATCGCGGAGGTGGTCAGGTCGGTGCCGTCGTCGATGTACAGCGGGGCTGAGGCCAGGAGGTGGTGGAGGGCACCGATGTCGTTCTGCTCGGTGGGGGTGAGGTGGCCGGCTCGCAGGCGGCGGTAGTCGACTGGGAGGTGCGCGGCAACGATCCGGGCGGCGATGTCGGCGCGGGTCAGTCCGGAGGCGGCGTACAGGACGGGCTGGTGTTGATCGAGGGCGCCGGTACGTGCGGCGGCGGTGGCGATCAGGCTGGATCCGGCTCCCGGGGCGGCGGCGACGAGGTAGAAGCGGCCGGGCTGCAGGCCGCCGAGGGCGTCGTCCAGGGCGCGGATGCCGGTCGACAGGCCCATCAGGGGGTTGGGTGTGGCGGTTTCATCGGTTGGGGTGGTGGCGGGGAGGACGGTGTCCAGGGCGTGGGCAAGTGCGGCCAAGCGTCGCGAGGTGCGCGGCGCAGTGGTCGGTGGGTTGGTGGGGGTTGCGGTCTCGTGGTTGACGCCGGTTGTCACGGCAGTGGCGGCTGGTGGGGCGGCGGGGGTTACTGGCAGGACGGGCGGTGGCGGGGTCGGGTGCTTGGAGGACGGACCGTTGGGTGTGGTGCCAAGTGCTGCGGGGAGGGGTGGGGTTGGAGCTGAGGCGGTCGGTGTGGTGCTGGTTGAGGCGGGGTCGGTGGGGGGGGTGGGTGTAACTGCTGGTGCTGGTTCGGGCTGCTGAGGTTCTGGCGACGTGGCAGTTGCAGCGGCCGATTCGGTGGTGGGGGCGGTTGTGGGTGCGGGGCCGGCTGTGGCGGGCACGGGGTCCTGGGCAGCTTCGGTTGTTGCTGCGGCCGGATCGGTGCCCTGGGCGGATTGCTTGCCTTCCGGAGGTGTGGCGGAGTCCGGGATCATCGCGGTGGCCGGAGGGGCGATGTCGGGCGTGGATGCGGGGGCGGCCGGAATGGGAGTGGCGTCCTCGGCAGCGGGGAGCAATACGGCGACGGGGGTGGAGTGACGGCGCAGGACCTGGGGGTGACCCTCGGCGGCGAGCTCGATCAAGTTGCCGAGCTTTTTGCGCGCGTCCGTGATGCTGTGCGCTGCAGCTTGGGTGAGGTCCCATCCCAGTCTGGCTGCCTGGGCGGGGGTGGTGAGCAGTGCGTGGTATGGACCGCGGGTCAGTGGCGTGGGTCTGCCCTCCGTGGCGGCACGGATCAGTTGTGGGAGCGCGCTGCGGGCTTCGTGCAGCGTCGCAGGGCCGGTGAGCGCATGGGCGTCTGAGCCAGGAGGGGTAATTGGTGCCTCTGAGGAGGCCGGGGGTGCGGCGATGGTTTCCGGCTCGGCCAACGGCCTGTCGGCTGTCATGGGTTCACCATCCTCGTGGTCCGTGTTTCCGGAGGCTGTCCCGGCCGCTGCAGACAGGAAGGGATGCGTCGGGTGCGTCGGGAAACGCATGGGCCAGGTGCCCGCCCAGCGTGGAACCGGATCAGTCGGCTCCGTGGGCGTTGCGGGCGTGGCATCGTGGGCGGAGTTGTCCGGCACGGCAGGGCCGGGGGCCGCCTCACCGGGGGTCTGGGACGAGTGCGAGGAAGACACCCAAGGCTCCAAAGCAGAGGTGGCAAGTAGGTAGTGAGGCGCGATCGAGGGTCGGCCTGGCGCAGCCGCCGCCAGGCGGAAAGCGGCCACGCCGTCAAAAATGTAACGCCTACAGACCACCTTAGCCGACGGTACATACTTTTGTAACGACAGAGCGGTTGTGTCGCGGAGCTCGCAGGCCGCACAGGACCTGTGTGCCGTCCCCCGGGGGTGCGACGTTGGGGCGGACGCCGCGGTCAGTTCGGGGTTCGAGAACTGTCAGGCGTGCCCCCGTCCCGCGGGGGCGACGCGCTCTCTACCAAGGCTTTCAGTCGGACACGGAAGGCGACCTGCTCGGCGGCCTGGCTCTGCCTTTCAGCCTCGTCGTCGCCTTCGGGCTCGTCGTCCTCGTACTGCTCGTACAGCCAGTCGTCCGCAGCGCGCTGGAATGCTTTCTCAGCCATCCGCTCCTCGTAGTCCTCGTACGTCTCGTCCGAATGGATCTGCCCGGCACGACGCTTGATCTCCTCGTCGCGTTCGCGGCGTTCGAGGTACTCCTGCACGGCCGGGTCGGCGTCTGCACACACGTACCCTCCCCCTCGAAAGGGCGGCTCGGGCGGACGCACGCGGTCCTCGACGCGGTCGAGGACCGCGTGCCACTGGGTGGTAGCCGCGACGCTCACATTGAAGACCTTCAGGAGCGCGGACAGCTGCTCGCGGCTGGGCAGGATCTTCCCGTTCAGGATCAGGTGGGCCGTCGAACGCGGCACACGGTGCCCGTCAGCCTGGGTCGCCTTCTCCATGGCGCTGTAAGAGGGCTGCCCGGCCCGCAGGCGCAGCCTGGTCAGCTCCCGGCTCAGCGAGGCCTGGGTGCGGATCTGACGGGTCCGCCGGCTCCGACCAGTCAGGTGGGGTCGGGCTTTCTCGATCGCGGCTTCCTTCCACAGGATCCGGGCTTTCGCTTCCCGCCACTGCGTGGAGTAGCTGCCGGGGTCGCCGGCAGCGCGGGCATAGGCGAGGACGGTCTCGAGCGGGGGCAGGTGGGTGCCGCGAGCGGCCTGGCTGAGGGTGGATGCTCCGCGGTAGCCGGGCGTGTTCGGTGAGCCGGTGCACTCTGACAGGGTGGCGTAGGTGGTGTGGGTCTTGTCCTTGAGCTGCCGCAGATATACGGCCAGGGCTCGCAGTCGGGGCCGGGCACCGGCGTGGACGGGTTCGGTGGGGCGGCCCATCGTCACCGGCCGCGGCGGCGGGAGGGCTTGACAGGGTCGCTGGAGCGGCGGCCTGTGATCAGGTCGGCCACGGCAGCGGCCACCACGACCAGCGCGGCCGGAACGGGCCGATTGCCAGCAGCCAGGGCAGCCGATGCCAGAACGACTACGACGATGACCACGACCTCCGGGATGCCCAGCCGACCCGGCTGGGTGCGAGTGGGAAGGTGGCCGGCGCAGAACGCTGGCTGCCCGGTGCTGGCGGCGGGCAGGGGAGGGACGGACATGAGCAGCTCCAGGAAGGGAAGAGTGAGACACCCAACCCGGGCGATTCGGGAAGGGATTGGTGCGGGGTCGTGTCCCGCCGTTGATGTCTCAAGGGTGCCCTCGCCGACGCTCTCGGGGCCAGTCTGCTCGGCACCTGCTCAGGCCGACGTGTTCATCGTCCCAAAACACGGATACCTCGTTCGTCCCTGCTCAGACCCCCTGGAAAATTGAGTTAACCCGAAACCGTCCAGGGCCTGCATCGCCCCGGGCGCGGCTGCCCAAGAGGCGCGTTCGCCTTCCCCTTGTGTGCGCCGCCGGACGGCGTCAGCGACGGGTCCTCTTCCCACACCACTCTCGTTGTCAGACCCCGGACTTATCATTCGACGCATGAGCGACGAAGCAGGCAAACACGTCTTCATCTCGTACGTCCACGAGGACTTTGATCAGGTGGACAGTCTCTGCACCGTGTTGGAGGCGGCTCAGATCCCGTACTGGCGCGACCGCAAGGACCTCGGACCGGGCGATGCGTGGAAAGCCAAGATTCGAACGGCGATCCGAGACGGATCGCTCGTCTTCCTGGCCTGCTTCTCGGATGGTTCCCGGGCCAAGGCCAAGTCCTACATGAACGAGGAACTGGCACTCGCTGTCGAAGAGTTTCGTCTCAGGGCGCCGGGGCGTGTCTGGCTGATCCCGGTGCGATTCGACGCGGGCGACGTGCCCGAATGGGACCTTGGGGCAGGGCGCATGCTCAGCGACCTCAACTACGCCGACCTGTTCGGGAAGGCGCACATGGCCCACGCGGCCAGTCTCGTCACCACGATCAATCGGCTGCTCGGTGAGAAGAGACCCGATCCGGCAACAGCCTTGGCCGCAGTCGAGCAGGCGACAGCCGCGGACCGGGTGGACCTTCTCAAGCGGCTCACCAAGGAGATGCTTCTCGAACCCTCACGTCGCATCGAGTTGGACGACCTAGTCTCGCAGGAGGCCCAGCGTGTGCTCGCGGTCCTAAAGGACAAGGACCGAGTGGCCAGGTCGCTGGACGGCACGAACGAAGAACAGATCGTTCAGATTGCCGAGGAGGCGCGAGACCTCTGGGCTCTCTCGGAGCCGTTCTGCGCGTCACTTCAGATCGCATCCCGCTGGGGAGCGCCCGAATCGCTGCGGCCATGGGCAAACGGCATGCGGGCGTTCGTCGGCGCGGCAGTCAAACCGGAGAGCGGGAAGGCTGCACTCATTGGACTCCGCCACCTGCCGGGCATGATCGGCATCATGACCGCCACGCTCGCGTGCGCATCGAGCGGCAACTGGGCCAACCTCAAAGCACTCGTTGTCGATCCGTCGGTCAGGGACAGGTACGAGCAGAAGCCGGCACCGATCATCGACGTCACGGATCCGCACAAGGCATTCGGCGACACCACGGACTGGGTTCCCAACGCTCTGGCACGCGCCACCATCGCGGAGCGAGACCTCCACGACTCGCTGAAGGACTTCACTGAACGCCATAACGGCAAATACCACACCCCGATTGCTGAGTGGGTGCACCACGTGCTTCGCCCGATCTTCTCGGACCAGTGGCCCGACGATGACACCTACAGCGCGGAATTCGACCGGGCTGAAGTGATGCTCGGGGTGATCGCACAGGACATGACGAATGTGCGTACGACCGCAAACCCGGAGGGACGATCATGGAGCCGCTCCCACTGGTACGGGCGCTCGACCTGGCGAACCCAGAGCCACGGCAACGCAGCGGCCGAGCTGGTACACGAATTCGAAAGTCAGGGTGCCCAGTGGGGCCCCCTCAAGGGTGGGTTGTTCGGCGGCGAGGTAAGCCGCGCCCATGCCGCGTTGAAGGCCTATCAGGAGACCTTCAATAAGCTCGTGGGACAGCGCATGTTCTAGAAAGATCGGCCAAGGATGGAGGGCGCGGGCAGCAGCACCCACCTGTAGTAGACAGCCGGATCAGTCCACCCGACAACTACAGATCACCGTCGGCCTGAGGGCCCTCGAAGTCGCCCCCCGAGCGGCATCTGCCGGTCTCCCAAGCCCCCTGGCATCTGTGCACCAGCCCGAGGTGGCGCCTGGGAGCCGGCTTACGACCGGCCTTGTTCACGAGAGGCGGTGCTGGCCCAGCTTCTGTGCCGTCAGCGACCACGCTGGGGGCCAGGTCGTGCAGTGGCCAGTGTTAGGCAGGTCAGAGCCGGGGAGCCGACTCTTGGGCACGCCCTCCCACTCGCACCACAGAAGCGGAGCCAGATCCCGAGAAATAGCAATGCGAGCGGTGCGTCGCTCGCCGTGCCCGCGGGGTGTCACTGCCCGGTGTGTGGCCAGGTGACGCTTCACGGACTGGGACCTCGTGGGGCGAAGCCTCAGCGCGGTGGGCGAGGATGGGCAAGACCGTGCTGTGGCACCTGCGACAGCACCTGGTCGGCACATCGCATCATGATCGTTCATGGTGTGGTGCGCGACCGCGGGTGAGGCCGCCAGCCTGGCGGCGTACCGACAAGGGGCTGAGCGGTCAGGCAGGGCATAGGGGAGGCTGTTGGCCTGTCCTCAAGTGGACTTGATCATTGATCAACCGCCCGCTGCGCCTCACGGAGCTGGCGTGGCACGATCGCTGGCGGCCACCAACAATGTAGGCCCGCAGCGCGGTGCTTCACACCAAGCGGATCTGTCCCAATAGGCGGCGGGTATCAGGAGATGTGTCCTCGAGGGTGTGACCGTGTTCGAGGCTTTTGAAGACCACGGCGCCCTTAGGGGCCCGGTCGGCGTGGAAGGTGGACCAGGTGCGACAGATCGGGCAGTCCCGGCCGATCAGGAACGGGCGCAGCAGGTGCAGTGCGCCATCGGTGTCACGAAGGTAAAGGCTGCCTGTTTCTAGGTCGTTGCTGGGTGAGGTCATCACGCGGGTCGGGACAACAGGGTGGTCTCCGGCTAGTTCCCGGTATTCCACGCGGGCGCTGCGGGCGAAGGTGTCCCAGCGAAGGTCGGTGATTTCAATCAGGGGTAGGTCGGCCAGGAAGCGGGCCCGTTCGACCAAGCAGGTCAGGTCGGCGAAGGCGATGTCGATCGCGTGGGGCAGGTCGATCGGGTCGACACGCCGCAGGTGGGCTTGGTCGTTGCGACGCTCGCTCAGGGCTTGGCGGGCCTTCTCGGCAACCACATGCGCCAGCAGGGTCCGGATGTCGTTGAGGGGGTGGGCTTCCGGGAGGTTGTTGAGTTGTCGGCTGGTCGCTGCCTCGTTGAGGACGTTGGCCCAGTCGCCGAAGCCGGGGCCGCTGCGCCCGCCAGCGAGCTTGTCCCGGATCGCTGTCACCGCACCCAGGGTGATCTGTCTCGCGTGGGTAAGGGCGAGGACGAGCTGGGCAACGTAGCACAGCAGCTGCTCGGCAGTGTCCAGGATCGCGGCGTAGGCGGCCTGGGCGTCGCCAGCACTGATGCGTGCCTCGGTCTCGCGCCAACGGTAGGCGATGGGATAGGGGAAGCGGGTGCGGACACTGTGGCCGAGGTCGTCGAGCAGCGAGGCTGCTTCAGCGCGCAGACGCAGCGCACGGCCGGAGTCGATGACGTGGGCGCGTGCCCGGGCTGCGGTCTTCTCCAGAAAAACGGTCTCGATCACCGAATCCGCTTGCTGTTCCCACTGTTTGAACTGTTGTTTGGCAGCCGTCAGTTCGTCGATAGCCTTGGTCAGCGCCTCATCGGGCTGCGGGACGGGCAGCACGGACAGCGCTTCCATGGTCGTGGCGGTGAGCCGTGGCCCGGCCAGAGTCAGAGCCAGCGGGGTACGCAGGAACAAGTTGATCAAGCGGGCCTGCGGCCGGGAGAGCGGCTTGATGGGTCTGAGGACCACCACTTGTTCGGAGGCGGCGGCGGGAAGGTCTTCTTCGGCGATCTCGGCGGTGAAAAAGCCGTGCGGGGGCACCGTAACCGGGGCGATCAGGCGGCGGATCAGTAGGTCCCCCGCAGTGAGTTGCCGATCTGGTGGGATAGATGCCCACAAAGTCTCCTCCGACGGCGGGGCGATCGTGCCGTCCCGGCCAATATCCGATGGCCGGATTATGCGCGTCCCGCCGGGATCCTTCTGTGACGTCAGGTGTTCCCTCTTCAGGACTGTTTCAGGGAAGGGGGCGCGGTGGAACGTGAAGAGATCGCTGAGGGCATCGACGGCGCCGAAGCCGGCAAGGTCTTCGCGGCGTTGGAGGATGTGCGGGTCGAAGCGATCGAAGTGCAAGCTCTCTTCCGGGCCGGGGTGCTCCCGCAGTACGTAGCCGTGTTCTCCCCTGCCGCCCTGACGGGCCAACAGCCGCTCGAAGTCCTTGACGACAGCTGCCTCATCGGGGCGAGGGCGCGGCACCTGGAACATTTTCAGTACCGGTTTGGTCTGCGTTCGCGCCCGCAGGAAGACCACCACCGATTCGCTACTCAGTGACAACTGCGTCAACGCGCCAAATACGTAGGTCACGAGCAGGGTGTCCCAGAGCTCGGCCACCTTCGTGCGCATCTCAGCCGCCCATGGCCGGCTAGAGTTCCACGCCTGCGCTGGCAGGAGCACCGCCATCACAGCGTCGGATGAAGCCGGGCGACACGAGATCATGACCTCGGCGTAGAAGGAGTCGGGGCTGGTTGCACGATGCCTGTCCAGGTTCTCCCTTCGCTCCCATGTTGGCACTAGGAACAACGGTCCATCGGCGAGAAGCCCTGCGGCCTGCTCGGCCAGTTGCTCCCACGATGACTCGTACACGCTCTGCCAGCCTTTCGGCGCGCTGAAGGTCAGCTCGGGGCCAAACGGTGCACTGCTCAGCACAGTCGGCGCACCCTGGGCAAGCCACTCAAAGCCGATGGCAACCAGCTGTTCACTCAACGGCGACAGCCGTACGGTCTCCACCTCGTTGCCCCCAATGCCTGACGTGCGCGCTCCTATTGGAGGGAAGCCTAGAGGTTCACCGATCATCGCCATCCCTTATCGGCTGCTTCGGCACTGGCGTGGGTGTTGGAGCACGCGCCTGCTGTGGCTGTGAGGGCGGCGCCATTGCGGGCGAGTGTTGTGCTGCTCATCCGCGTCGGTGACTGGGCTGCGTCTGGGCGTAGATGGTGTGCTGGGTCAGGTGGGCGAGGACGGCATGGTTGGCCTCCCAGCCGTCGGGGGCTTTGGAGGCGACTCCGGGGTGTACGGGGTCGTTGGAGGGGTGGGCGTCCAGGAGTTCGGCGATGCCGGCGCGGGCGACGAGGATGCAGGCGTGGCGGTGTCGTGTGGTGAGGACGCACAGGCGGCCGGCTTCGAGATGGAAGGCGGAGGCGTCGCTGCGGCCTGAGAGGGGGTGCAGGACGATGGTGACGCGAAATTCGGAGCCCTGGAGCCGGTTGGCGGTGTCGATGGTGACGCCGTGGAGGTGTGGGTACTGGCGGGCCAGGAGCGCACGGATGTGGTGGGCCTGGCTGTGGTGAGCGGTACCGATGGCGATGTCACCTGGTAGCAGGCGGTGGCCTTGGGGGGCTCCCTCGCACGTGGTGATGGTGCGGCGGATCAGCAGTCGCTCGGCGATGTCAAGGACAGTGTGGAAGGCTTCGACGTCGATCTGGTGGGTGATGCGGGCGGGTAGTTCAAGCAGTGCCCATCCGGTTCGGGCGGCGTTCTCGATGGCCGTATCGGCTGGGGTGCGCATGCCGGTGGCCATAAAGGTGAGGGTGCGGTCGGTTTCGCTACTTCCGGCGTGGAAGGGCGTGAAGGGGTAGAAGGCGCCGCTGATCAGGGGAACGGCTGAGGGCGGCAGTCGCCAGGACACCGGCAGGGAGTGGACGGGCAGGTCGCGGTTGTTGGCGAGCAGGACGGCGACTGCGCTGTTCATGGGGTCATGCGGCAGACCTGCGAAGCGATGGGTTTTGACCGTGGAAAAGGGGTGGAGTTGGCCGGGGTCTCCGACGAAGAGTGCCTGGTCGAAGATGCCAGCAGTCCACAGAAGCATGTCGGAGCGCATCTGGTAGGCCTCGTCGACGATCGCCCATGGCCATCGGCGATCGGTGACCGTGGCCCATTTCATGGCGGTTCCTACGATGACGTCGGCTGTCTTTTCGAGGTCTTCGATGCGGGTGCCGATACGGATGCCGGGTTGGGCCTGCAGGTCGGCCGGGACGGTGTGGTCGGTTGCGGTGAGTCGGGCGATTTTCAGGTGCGGGTGATGCTGGGCGAAGCGCCGCACGAGATGGTCAACCTGGCTGTTGGTCTGGGCGATGACGACGCAAGGGCCGCTGGAGTGCGCAAGGACGTCGGCGGCGTGGGCGACCAGTGTGGATTTTCCGGCGCCGGGTGGGGAGTCCACGACGAGTCCGCGGTGGGTGAGCGTGGGTAGTTGATCCAGGACGGCGCGGGCGGCCGTGTCCATGTGCTGTTGCGGCGATGGCCGGTGCGGGGGTGTCACTCTTCCTCCTCGTCCTCGTCGCTGTCGTCGGGGTGGTCGGGAGGTGGCCCGCCGTGGGTCCAGGGTGTCTGGTCTCGTGAGGGGAATTCCGGCATCCGGTAGTGGTCCGGTGCGATGGTGAAGACGAGGAAGGCGCCGAGGTCGGGCAGGACGGCGTGGTTGGGTCGGGCCACGGGGCCCATGCCTGCAGTGATTTCGAGTCCGACGAGGGTGGCGCCGTCGGCCGGAGTGACCTCGCAGATCTTGTAGCGGGCGTTGCGGTGGGTGTGGCAGGCCAGGAGCTGGCCGGGTTCCATGTGCACGGGGTCGGTGGTGGTCACGGTGAGCCGGGGTCGCCATTGTGCGCGTCCGGTGGGTCCGCGAAGGGTGTGTTCCGGGTCGATCGCGGTGACGGTTGCGCCGATGGCTTCGCCGGTGGTGCGCAGTTCCGCCCGTGCGAAGGGGTCGTCGGCGGCTCGTTCGGCGGCGAAGGCAGCGGCTCCGCGTTCCATGCGGGCCAGGTGGACGGCAGCGGCGACGGCTTGTTCGCGGGCGGGCCGGGGGCGTCCGTCCTGGGTCAGGTGGAGGCATTCGTCGGTGAACGCGGTGCGTTCGTGGTTCCAGCGGCGTGTGCTGCCCTTGGCTTCGGGGATGGCCTGCAGGAGTCCGTAGGCCTGCCACATCGAATCCCAGGTGGGTTGCAGGTAGGCGGTCAGCAGGCGGTCGAGTGTTTGCAGGGTGAGGGTCTGGTCCTGCCCGCGGTGCCGGGCGCGGACGTGGGCGTCGAACAGGGGTGCCAGCTGCTCGTTGTCGAAAGCGGCGTCGGTGGCTGGTCCCGCGGGCCGGTGGGTGGCCGGGTCTTCTGCTTGGTGTGCGGCGTCGCGTCCCGAGGCTGTGTGGCGGGGCGGGTCGATCCAGGCCAGCAGGGTGGCGAGGTCCTCGTCCTCCAGAGGGCTCTGGCCGGTGACCCAGTGCATGCCGAGGAAGCTGGTCATGGGGATGAGTGCGGATGAGCCGGAGAGGTCGGCGCGGTCGGTGAGGTAGGTGAGCCAGTGCCCCAGGCGCTGGACGGTCCGGGAGGCGGGATTTTGGTCGTCGACTCTGCGGAATCGCAGGTTGTCTCCGAGGTCTTTCAGGTGGTGCACGGTCTGGGGGTTGGGGACAAGGATCTGGGGGGCGTCGGTGCAGCGCTGGCGTGCTGGCTTGCTGGCGGTGGCGGGCAGGAGTTCGCGGTGCCGCTGGCAGGCGTCGATGTATGTGGTGACGGCGTCGGCCAGGGTGGTAAGCATGAGGGCGGTGCTTCCTGAGGGCGGCGCGACCAGGAGCTGGGGGCGATACGGGTCGGTGCCCAGCATGACGGCCAGCGGTCGTGCGGCGGGGCCGGTTCGCTTCAGCGCCAGCAGCATCAGCGGCTGGTCACTGAGGTGGAGGTGGCGCAGGTGGCTGGTGCGCAGGGCGTTGCCGGTGTCGGCGGCACGCATCCGTAGGAGTGAGGTGAGCAGGCTCATGCGATGTCTGTCTGGAGGTCTTCGTGGATGCGTTGTGCGTGGCGTAGGGCTTGGGTGATGTCCCTCTGGTCCCGTGCCGGGTGCAGTCGTCCGTCGGTGAGGGCCAGGGCTGTGGAGATGGTGTCGATTCCTGCCAGGTCGTCGCGGACTGTGGTGCCCAGGGCCTCGGTTTTTCTCTGGTTGCGCGCTTCGTTGCGGCAGTGGAAGGTCAGGTCGCAGTGGCGGCGGCAGCCGGGGGTGTAGCGGGCCCGCACGGTGGCGAGTGCGGAGAGGAGTTCGCCGCGGGGCCGGGCCGGCTTCTCGTCGGGGCCGGGGGCCAGGTCGAAGGTGGTTCCGGGGGGAAGCTTGTCCAGCAGGTCGGGCAAGCGCCGGAGTCTGGCGAGGTGGCGGCTCAAGGACTTGATCTGCTGGTAGGCGTTGTGGGGCGTGGCGGTGGGGTGGAGGGAGAAGTTGCGCGGGTTGACCAGGATCACGGTGTCGGAGACGCGGTCCCCTGGGAGGCCGTCGTCGGCGAGGAGTTCGCGCAGGGCCAGGATGTAGGCCGCTGCCTGGGTCAGCGCCGCGGTGACCTTGGTGGGGTCGGGCTGTCCGTGGATGGCGGGGAAGGATTTGATCTCGACGATGTGGAAGGCGCCGTCATGCTGGAAGGCGATGACGTCGGGCTCGAGGTAGGCCTGATGGCCGGCGACGGTCAGGCGCAGTACGGGGTGGTCGAGCAGGGTGCGGTGGTCGTTTGACCTGTGGTGTGCTGCGCTGAGGATGCGAGAGCGGGTGCGGGAGTGGCGTAGCTGCAGGCGCGACTTGTCGTCATCGCTGCCGACACTGTTGACGTCCTCGTAGGACACCTCGGGCAGCGTCAGGCCCAGGGCTTGGCGCAGCAGCGGCAGCAGTGGTGCTCCGGCTTGGGCGGTGACCTTGTGTTCGAAGGCGAGGCCGTAGTCGAGGGCGAGCTGGGATTTCCTCAGCGGCTGCGGCAGGTCCAGATGGGCGGCGAGGGCGGCTTTGTCGATGCCGGCGGCGTCTATCAGGGAGCGGCGGTCGCAGCTCGGGTTGGCGGTCAGTGCTGCCAGGGTTCGTGCATTGTGCGGAATGGGCGGCGCGGATCCGCGTAAAACGCCCAGTCGTGTGTCGATCGAGCTCACTGTTTTCCTTGGAGAGACAGGGCACGGCCGTGCAGGTAGCGGAGTCGGGTTTACGAAGTGCGGCGCAGGCGGACGGTGTTGCGCAGAATGTTGCCGAAGATCTGTTCTGCGTCGCCGAGTTGTTGGCGTGCGCGCCGCGCCGCTTCGGCGCGGGTGTCGGCGTCGTCGTCGGCGTGGATCTCCAGTTCTGCAGCGGCGGCGCGGCGCAGCGCGGGCAGGTCGAGGAGGCCTCGGGTGGTGTCGCCGTGGATGTTGCGGCTGTAGTGCAGCAGGAGCTTCTGGACGAGTGGCGGCAACTCGGTTTCGCCGGCGAACTGTTCGGCGGCGTCCGCGAGGCGCAGGGCCGAAGTGAGGAAGTGGACGCGTTGGGTGAGCGGTCCCACTACGCGCTGCTCCAGCGGCCAGGTGCTCAGGGCGAGCAGCGCGCGGGCCGGTGAGAGCAGGTCGGAGGTCAGTGCGGGGCAGATGTAGTAGGCGCGACCGTAGGGGGCGGAGCGGAAGGAGCGTTCCTCGTCGCGGCGCAGGGTGGTCAGGCGTGCTGTGTTCAGGGGGCCTGAGAAGAACGCCTGGTGGACCTGGCTGAGCAGTTTGGGCGAGGCGGGGGTGGTGAGGAGGGTCAGCGCCTGGTGGACCCGGTCGCGTACGGGCAGATCGCCGTAGCTGGGCTCGGCGGGTGCCGGGGCGTTGTCCGGGCGGGCTGTTTCCGGGCCGTCGCTGATCCCGCACAGAACGTTCCAGGCGCGTTGGGTGCGCGTCAACTCTTCGCCCAGGAGATTCACTTGGGCGGTGTCGTGTTCTGTGAGCGCCTGCCGGATCGCTTCCTGCAGGTGTTGCATGCGTTTTTCGAGAGCGACCAGATGCTCATCCATCCCCGCATGCTAACAGTTGCTCATGATGCCCAGTTTTTCTCCTGTGATTTTGGTGTAACGTCCCGGGCTCGTAAGGCACCACCGGTGCCCTCCTACGCCTCGCCTCCAGAAGGGCGCACGAAGGCATGAGCAGACTGCTCCACACTTCCGACTGGCATTTGGGTCACACCTTGTACGGGCATCCACGCGAAGAGGACTTCGACGCTGTCTTAGCCGAAATCGTGGCCATCGCCCAGGAGAGCCGACCGGACCTGATCGTCCACAGCGGCGATCTGTTCCACTCCTCCCGTCCCACGGTCCGGGACCTGATGCGCGCCATGCACAGCCTTGGCGAACTCGCCGCCGTCGCCCCCACCGTGGTCGTGGCCGGCAACCACGACTCCCCCGCGTACTTCGAGTTCCTCAACTACATGAGCGGCCCGGCCTGGGGCCGTGGCCTGTCCTTCATCCACCGGCTCCGCCCGGGACACGACGGTGGCATCCTCACGTTCGACGCCTGCGGCGGTGAGCAGCGGATCCGGCTGGCGGCCATCCCGTTCGTGCATCCGAACCGGTTCTGGCAGCGCTCTGCACCGGGCGCCTCGTACGCCGACTACGCCGAGGGGATTCGCGAGGTGCAAGCGGAGCTGGTGGAGGCCCTGCACGAGGGGTACGACCCCGGCCGGGACATCCTGCTCTTTGCGGCCCATGTGCTGGTCGCGGGTGTACGGAGTTCCCCGAGCGAACGGGTCGTGGACGAGGCCTTCGAGACCGATCCCGGGGACATTCCGGTGGTGTCGTACGCCGCTCTCGGGCACATCCATCGTCCGCAATCCGTAGAGGGGCTCAAGTTCGCGGCCCGCTACGCGGGCAGTCCGCTCCCCATGGACTTCGGCGAAGCCGGCGAATCCAAGAGTGTGGTGATCGTCGACGCCGACCCGGGGCGGCCGGTCCGGGCCCTGCCCCGACGTCTCACCAGCGGCCGGCGGCTGGCCAACTTCACCGGGACCCTCGATGAACTGGAGGCTGCGGCAGATCAGTACGACGGGGCCTTCCTCAAGGCGGTGATCACGGGCGAGGAGTCTGATGTGCTCCTTGGCCGAAGAATCGCCGAGATCGTCCCCCTCGCGATCCTCATCAACCCGGCACCGGCGCGGGTAGCGGCCGACGGCGCTGTCCTGGACACCGATCTTGGCGACGAGCCGAATCTCCCCGACTCTTTCCGCGCCTACCTGGCGCAAGAGGGACTGAGCAGCGCTGCCGCGGAGACCACCGTCACCGCGTTCATCCACCTGCTCAATGAACTCGACGACGAGACGCCGCCGCCGGTCCCCGCCGAGGAGCTGCTGCGCACCGCACTGGAGACGACCTGGACGGAGGCACTGTGAAACCTTTGCGACTCACCCTCACCGGGGTGCGCAGCTACCCCGGTACCTGCACCATCGACTTCACCGACAGGCGCCTGTTCGCCATCCTGGGCCCCACCGGAGTGGGGAAGTCCTCCCTCCTCGAGGCGATCATCTTCGCCCTGTACGGCGAATGCTCGTGGTCGAAGAACGGCAAGGACGTCCGCGAGCTGATCAGCAAGGGCTGCCCCAGCATGCACGTGGCGTTCGAGTTCTCGGCGAACGGTCGTGCGTGGAGTGTGCGCCGCACCCTGTACGCGGACAGCAAGACGAGGCCGCGGGCTGTGCTCGATCCCTTGGCCGATGATGCCGCCGACACGCGGGTCGACCACAAGGACGCGGTAACGAAGGCGGTTACCCAGATCATCGGGCTGGACTGGGACGGCTTCGTCAGCACGGTGCTGCTGCGCCAGGGAAAGTTCGACACCCTCCTTAAGGCCCCGAGCGCCATCCGTGCCGACATCCTGCGGCACATCTTCGGCATCAATGAACTCGAGCGTGTACGCAAGTTGGCCAGCACACGGCTGGAACGCCTCAACGCGCAGATCACCGATGCCACCAGGGCCCGTCATCGCCTCCTGGACGATCCCCGTGCTGCCGCATCCCAGGCGGTAGCGGACATGGAGCACTTCCGCGGCATCGCAGCCCGCCGGCGTGAACGGCTGGACGAATTGCGCGCGGCCCAGAACCGGGCCATCGAGCACACGCATCGCAAGGCCGCTGTGGACAAGACGGCACGGATGCTGCGTGAGCGCGCCGTGCCGGATGCAAGCATCACGTTGACCGCGCTGGCCCGCACGAAGGGAGAACTCGATGCCGAGGCAGCAGCCCATGAGACGACCACACGTAGCCTTAGCCTGAAACTGAATACGGCGCAGACCGCACTGGACGTGGCCGCTCAGGACGGTGGCACGGTCCGATCCCTGTCCAGTGCGTTCACGGTCCTGGCCCGCCTGCCGGACCGTGCAGTTGGACTGGGCGCCATGGTGCAGCGGCTGGAGCAGGAGCAGCTTCAGCACAACGAGCATGAGCAGCAGCACCTAGAGGCTCGGCAGGAGCTGACAGAGCGCGAGCAGGGCAAGGCAGCTCTCGTCGAGGCGGCCGAACGGGCCGAGCGCACCGTGACCGAGGCGCGCACGCACACCGACCAGGTCCAGGAGGCCGTCCGGGCTGCGCTGCAGGAAGCCAACGCCGCGGCCGGGCATCTGCAGTCGCAGCGCACGGCGCTTGAGACAGTTCAGGAGCAGCGCGGCGCCAGCGCCGGCCTGGAGGACAAGCTGGATGCGCTGCGCGACGCCGTGGAAGAAGCCCAAGACGCCCTCGCTGCGCTGCAGCATGGTGACGCGGCCCACGCGGCAGGTTCTCATCTGGTGCCAGGGGATCTCTGCACGGTCTGTACCCAGCCTGTGCCGAGCGGCTTCACTCCTCCGTCACCGCTGGACAGCAAGGCGCTTGGCCGGGCGCAACGTGAGGTCCCCAAGCGCACGAGGGCCGTCGGCAAGGCGGTGGAGGCCAGAGCGGAAGCAGCCGCGCAGCTGAAAGAGTCCGAGCGGACGGCCGAAAAGCACCGGCGCGCGCACCTGGCCGCCGGCGAGCGCACAGCTGCGGCGCTGCTCCAGGTACAGGAGCTGGTAGACGCGGCCCGGTCGACCTGCGCTCCTGCGACGGCCACCGCGCTGGGCAGCCTGACCGGGCGGGCGACCACACAAGCGCGCGCCCTCGCTGAGGGCGAACCAACAGGCCGGGCCCAGATCACCCGTGCGGTCAAGGCACTCGTCCAGCCGCTGCGTGACGCGGAAGACGAAGCCCTCGCGGGCCACACACGCGCCCGGGAAGAACTGGCGGCGGCGCAGGCCGAGAACGAAGCATCAGGGGCCGACCTCAAGCGCCAGCGCAGCCGCTTGCATCGTGACCGTAAACGGCTGGACAAGGTCCAGCTGCAGCACGACACCGAGCTGCAAGCCCTCTTGGCGGAGGTCGCCGAACTCCCGGCCTCTATCCGCCCCGCCCAGGCCTCCGAGCAGAAGCTCCCCTCCTCGCAGGACATCGCCTCCGCGCAGGAATCGGCCGGCCAGCTGCTCGCCCGGCTCGAGCAGACAGCACAGGACCGCGACGAAACCAGGCAGGCCCTTACTTTGCACGCCGAGAGCGGGCAGGCGCTGGATGCACGCCGCCGGCGCAAAGTCGATGCCCCCGCACGCAATCTCATGAAGCAACTGGAGCGCTGGGCAGACGCGGCCACCGATACCGCAAACCTTCTCGGCGACAATGCGTCCACCGAGCTGCCGCCTACCCCGGACGGAGCCGACCTGGCCGTCGTCGACGCCTACGGTCTGGCCCTCGCCTCGCTGGATCAACGACTGGCCGGCGCACTCGGGCAGAGCGCACAGCAGGCTGTCGACGAGATCCGCGCATTCGAGAAGGAGCTCACCCGCCAAGCAGGAGCCGTCGCCGATGCAATCGACGACAGTCCTGGTTTTCCGGTGCCGCCGCAGAGCGATCTGCTCGCCCCCGGTGTTCTCGACCCGCTCAGTCGCATGACAATCCAAGCGGAAGCCGCGCACGACAAGGCCAAGGACGACCTGCGCACCGCGCGGTCCCAAATCCCCTACGCCAGCGCGCTGGACATCGCCCTCGAAGCTGGAGAACAGCAGGCCGCGGTGTGGAAGAGCATGAGCGATCAGCTCACCGACGCAAGGTTCCTGGCCTATCTCACCAAGCGGCGCACCCGATCACTCCTCAGCCGCGGCAGCAGGATCCTCCAGCAAATCTCCAAGGGCAATTATGCGTTCACCGAGGACTTCCAGATCATGGACCTCGCCACGAACCTCGCACGTGACCCGAAGACCCTCTCCGGCGGGGAGACCTTCCAGACCTCGCTCGCACTGGCGCTGGCGCTCGTGGAACTCCACAGCCGCAGCGACAGCAAGCTGGAGAGTCTGTTCCTGGACGAAGGGTTCGGCTCGCTGGACTCCGACCGCTTGGACGCCACCCTTGCCGTCCTGAGCAGCAGCGTGACCCGGGACAAGACAGTCGCAGTCATCAGCCACCTGCATCCGGTGGCCGAGGCCGTCGACGATGTGCTGTTCGTCGAGAAGACCGCCCGGGGGTCCACGGCTGCCTGGCTCATGCCGCAACAACGCGACTCGCTCATCCGCGACGGGATCCGGCAGCTGCTGGAACACACCTGACAGGACCGGGCCGGCCAACAGTCATCAAGGAGCTCATCTTCTGGGCCTCGGGGCCCCCTTCGGACGACGGCGGCTCTCCCTTTGGTGACCGTCCGGACCGTGCTTGCTTCCCGTTGCGTCAGAGACGCGCCTGACGCATGCGTCCAGGGCTGACGGGCCACTCCGTCTGGGTAAACGGCCGGCTCGCGCCACGGCACTCCCCGATGTACCGGCGCAAGAGTGCCCCACCGCGCTGCCGGGTTGTCGGGGAGCGTCCCCGCTCCAGGGTGAATGGTCCGGAGCAGGCAGCGCGGAGGAGTTACAGGATCGGGTTTGGGACTCCGCCGCGCCGGCGTCCCCGGGCATGACGCCGCGCCAAGGCCCCTGCGACGGCCACCCTTTCACCTGCGCCGCCCGCCTTCCGACACCGCAAACGCCGGGGAAGCGCGGCGCTTCGAACCATTCCACCGATTTGTATCCAGGTAAGGAGCAGACCGCATGAGTGACTCACCTGCCGGCACGCAGGGCGCTGACCAAACGGTTCTCACCGCCCGCTTGGGACGGCTGGCCGCGTTGCCGCGGTTGATGACGCTGGACCAGCACGGCGAGCTGACCAGTGCGCATGTGCGGCTGGTCGCCACGGCTGTAGGCCGGTCGGAGCGCGCAGTGTGGCGATGGGTCGCTAAGGCGCGTACCACCGGTCGCATCGATGCGGCATCTCGAACACGGTTCGCCGTCACCCCAGAGTTCCGGCGGCTGTTGGTGCTGTGGGGAGGCAACGCCTCCGCCGTGCACCGCGAGCTGCACGAGCAGGCCCTGGCGGATCCCCAGCTGCCTGCAGCGCCGTCGCTGTCGACGATCCACCGGGCGCTGCGACGGGAGCTGACGCGTGGGGACCGGGCCGGGCTCGCCAAAGGAGAAGCCGCCCGGCGGGCGTTCGATGTGTTCGGAAAGCGCCCGGCCACACACCGCAATGCCGCCTGGGAGGGTGACCACAAGTGTGTGCCCGTACAGGTGTGGGTCGAGGACGAGCTCGCGCAGCCTTGGGTGACCTGGTTCATCGACTGTGCTCGCAAGGTCATCATGGGGGTGGCCGTGACACCCCATGCACCCAGCAGGGATGCGGTGCTGGCGGCCCTGCGAATGGGCTTGGACCGGGCCGAGCCCTTTGGGCCGGCCGGCGGGCTACCCGGCCTGATCCGTGTGGACCGCGGCAAAGAGTTCCTGTGTTCCACCGTGGCCTCGGCCCTGGGCGCCTTCGCCGTGCCCGTCATCGACCTCCCGGCCTATACCCCGCATCTGAAAGGCACCATCGAAGCGCTCAACGGCGCGGTCGAGGAGATGCTGTTCGTCTCCATGCCGCGCTACGCCCACCGGCAGACGCTCACCGGCGGTCGCATCGCGGACCCGGATGAGCCCGCGCTCACCTTCGAGGTGTTCGTGGAACTGCTACTTAAGTGGGTGCACTGGTGGAACAACGAACACCGGCCCGGGGCGCTGGGCGGCCGCACCCCGATGGAGGCATGGCAGTCCGACCCCACTCCTCTGTACGACGTTCCCGCCGAGCAGCTGGCCCGTTTCGGGCTCGAGGACGACGGACGCACGCGCACCATCACCACGCAGGGAGTGCAGTGGCGCAACCGCCACTACATCGCCCCCTGGATGGTCGGGCAGGCAGGCGTCCGTGTCGCGGTGCGCCACCTCCCTCACCACGACATGACCATCGAGGTCTTCGACCTCGGTGGCGCGCACCTGGGCAGCGCCTTCCTGGCCGAGGCGGCCAGCGAGGACCAGATCCGCGACGTACGCAAAGCCCGTACCGCCAAGGCGCGGCGGCTTCGCGCGGACATGAAGGCCGCTGAACGGCTGCGCCGCGAACGCTTCAAGGCCGTCACCGTGGCCAGCCCGCCCCAGCGTCTGGGCGCGCTGACCGATGCGGAAGCCGAGGCAGAACTCTTCGAATCGGCCGCCACAGACCTGCGGCGGGTCGATCCCGACTACATCCCGCACCAGCCCGTCCCGGACGGCTGGGCACGTCCGATTCCACCGGCTGCGGACGAGCCGGGTAACGACAGGCCTGAGGAGAACGCGTGAGCGACGACATGGACTACGGCAAGCTGCCTGCAGAGGACGACGACCATTTCCACCGCCTTGATGCGCACCTGGTGGCCACTGGCGCGCTGATGGCAACGCTGGACAATATCCAGGCGACGATCGACGCCAAGGCCATGATGGTCGCCCACGGAGCGGCCGGAAGCGGTAAGACGATGTCGGTGAACTCGGCGCTGCGCAAGGTAGCCCCGGACATCACCTACCGCTTGGAGCTGCGCTCGGGCCCGACCCCGCGCGACATCCGCCACGGGCTGTTTCGCGCGCTGGGGCTGCCCGGGGAGCCGCCGACCCGGCCGATCGAATTCGACACCCTCTTGAAAGAGACGCTGTCGCAGACGTTTCGTGTGCTGGTATGCGACGAAGCCCAGTGGATGGGCCGCAGCTCGTTCGAGTACTGGCGTCACCTGTGGGATGACCGCAACACCAACATCGCGGTGATCTTCGCCGGCGGCGACAACTGCTACAAGGTTCTCAAGCGTGAACCGATGCTGGCATCAAGGATCTTCGTCTGGCAGAAGTTCCGGCGCATGCCCGAGGACGAGGTCGTCGCCACGCTGCCGGCGTTCCACTCCCTGTGGGACGGGGTCGGCCCACAGATGATCCGCAACATCGACCGGGCCGCGGCACACGGCAACTTCCGCAACTGGGCCACCATCACCAAGCACCTGCTCAAGGGCATGGAGGACAAAGGACTGACCGAGGTCAACCAGGACTTAGTCAACTGGGTGTACAGCAAGCTGGGCGGCATGTAGCAGTGCGCGGCGGCCCGGCGAGCTGGGCTGCCCGTGACCAACTTCGCGCGCTGAACATGCCTGCCTGGTGCCTCCGGGGCTCGGGTGGTGGCGGCGGGCGGCCGGGAGGGGACGATGGTGCTTGCGTACAGCGATGTGGCGATCGTGGTGGACGAGCGGGACGACCTGTTCTACACACGGGCGGCACTGCACGCGCACCGCCCCGAGGAAGGCCGCATCACGGTGCAGCCGACACCTGCAGGCGGCAGCTCGGCGGCGCTGGCCCACGACATGCTGTATGCGCTGGGCAAACGGTTGGCTCCCGGACCCGACTCCCCCGACGTGTGGCTGGACGCGGCGAACGCGGCGTGGCTCGCCGCGGCTGCCTGGGGCGTAGCGTCCGGGGTGCGGCACGTTGTGGTCCCCCGCGCCCATCTGCTGACCGACCGGCGGATCGATCAGCTGCTCGCCTGGCGCGAGTTGACGGGAGCTCAGCTGACCCTTCTGTGGCAGAGGGCTCCGCACTGGATGCCGTCGGCGCTGGCCCAGGTCGAGCGCCGTATCAGCGGCCGCGACCAGTTCGAGGCACTCCTCAACGAGCCGGGCCCGATCCCCGCACGCCCGTCCTTCCCTCCGTCCCCTGCCGCCATGACAGGACCGGCGGTGATGCTTGCGAGGCAGCCACCCGCCCGGCAGCCGCGAGATGCTCGGCCCGCGTCACTGACGCCAAGGCGACGGCCTCCCCCCTGTGCCGGCGCGACGGCAACGGCGCAGCTGGTCCAAGCCTCTCGCCCCGTCGTGATCGCATCCGAGGACGCCGACGCTCTGACCACCCTCGCGCACCCGCTCATCGCCGCAGCGCTGAGCGTACTGGTCTTCACTCAGGCCCACCTGGGGAGCCTGCGCTTCACCCGCGACCTCGACATCGCCGGCGACGTCTCCGCCATCAAGCTCCACGAGGCCAGCCATCGTCGCTGTCCTCTGTACGCTGTCCCCGTCTGGGCACGCCTACTGCTGGCCGGCGCCCGCGCCTACCACCGTCTGGCAGCCCACCCGCCCGGAGTCAGCGTGTTCGCCCCCTTGATGCTCGCCGAAGCACGGCACCTGCGCGCACACGCTCAAGGCCTCTCTCGACCCGATCTGCCCCTGTCTCTCGGCGTCCCGGCCCCTTGAGGTGCCAACCGTCCCGCCCTGCGCACCAGAGACCCAGCAGCGTTGATGCCGCGTTCGCAGCAAGCCGCCGCCCGAAACTGCAGGGCAGGATGCAGCGGGCGCGAACCGAGCCGGCTCTCTCTGACGCCTGGGCGAGGTGAACTGCCATGCATTCGAGTCGGGGCGGGACCGGGCGGGCCCCTGGACAGCGCGGTCCTCACCGCGGGCCGCAGCATCGCGGGCACCTTCGCCACCGACGCCGACCTCGGTCTCAGCCTCGACGACGAGCTCAAACTCATCGCGCTCAATGTCAACGCCGTTGCACGCCAAGCAATGCTCAAGCGCGGCGCGTGCTCTGTCCAAGTGCTGAGTTGTGAGGGCTGGAACTGTCGGAGGGCAAGCCCGGGTTGTCGGGGTGCTCGGCGATCCAAGCCAGGCCCATGGGGTCAAGGTGGTGGCGGGCGCGGGTGACGGCGACGTACGCCAGGCGTGCTTCGTCCGGGTTGACAGGGGCGGGGACGGGGCGGCCGGTGACGTCGCGTTCATTGGTGTCGGGGGGCGGGGTGAAGTCGGGAGCGATGCGCACGTGGGGCCATTCGCGGCCTTTGGCTTTGTGGGCGGTGGAGACGGTGACCTGGGCGTGGGGTTCGAGGACGAGGCGCTCGACGGCGTCCAGGATGGCGTCGGGTCCGTGGTCGGCGATGAGGTTGGCGAAGGGCTGCAGATCGGCGCCGGCGGGGTCGAGTTCGGCGTAGTTGCGCAGTTCGTTCCAAGTGGTGAAGAGAACCAGTTCTGGATGGTGGGTGCGCCGACCTTGGATGAGGTCTCGTGCGGCCCCTGCCAGCGCGCGCAGGGCGCCTCCTCCCCCGGCCAGGGCGGTGGGAATGCCTGCGTTGTGGAGGGCGAGGATTTCGGTGACGGCGCCGATGTTGGTGCGGCACAGAATGGCGTCCGGGTCGCCGGGGCGGGTGCCGACGGTGGTGGAAAGGTCCGTGCTTCCACTCAGCTGGATGGGGGCACCGGCGAGGGTGAGCCAGCGGTTGGCCTCGGCGGCCAGTGCGGGGCCGAAGCGGAAGGAGCGGGTGAGGGTGAGGTGGTGGCCGGCGGAGCCGCTCATCACGTCGCGGGCGCCGCGCCAGCCGTAGATGGCCTGGGCGGAGTCGCCGACCATCACGATCTGGGTGTGCCCGCTCTGGGCTAGGACGATCTGTTCGAGGACGGGGTTGGTGTCCTGGGCCTCGTCCAGGAGAAGGAAGTCGCCCGGCAGTACCGGGTCGCTCAGGGCCCACATCTTCAGGTAGTGGTCGTGCTCGAAGCGCACCATGCCGCCTGCGGGGCTTTGCAGGTCGTCCCAGGCTTTCGCGGCGTAGGGCAGGAGCAGGTCAGCGAGTTCGCTCCGGGCATCACCGTCGTCGATACCGCGCAGGGCGGGGACGTGGTGGGGGGCGAGTTCGGCGTCGGCGGACTGGCAGTAGCGGGTCACGGTGCGCAGCACGGTGTTGGAGAGAGTGGCGGGCAGCAGGTCGCGGTCCTGAATACGGGCTGGGGTGTTCAGGCCGAGGTCCGCGCCGACTTTCCAGCCGGGTCTGCGGGGGCTGCCCAGGCGTTCGCGGTAGCGGTGGCCGAGGGCGGCATAGGCCATGGAGTGGGCGGTCTTGCACTGGACGGTGGTGGGGAAGCGGGAGGCGGCGTCCAGGGCGATGGCGCGGTTGAAGGCGAGGTAGCGGCCGCGGCGGGCGGGGGTTTTCTCGGCGAGGAGGGCGAGGGTGGAGGTTTTGCCGGTGCCGGCGCCGGCCTGGATGACGAGGTGCTCGCCGCGGGTGAATGCCTCGAGGGCAGCGGTTTGTTCCTCGGTGGGGGCGAAAGGCATGAAGGGATTCTCCGGAAGTCGCGGCAGCATGTTCCGGGGCACGGTGTGCCCAGCGGTCCTGCCCTGGAGGGCAAGTGCCGAAGTGAAAAGTGCCAGCCGCCACGCGGATCGCGGGGGTGCGCGCCGTCAGGGCCCGTCGATGGGGTGACGGGAAAGGAACACCGGCATGGTGTTCGGGCAGGCGTGCGGGAGCGGTTTCCCGATCGGGTGAGTGCCGCGGGTGGGGTTCAGCGGTCGGGGCGCGGGGATTCGTGGCCGGTGCACAGCGGGTCAAGGAGCTCGCCCAGTGGGATGTGGAAGGCGTGGGCGAGGGCGTGCCAGGTGGCGAGTGTGCCGATGGTGCGGCCCTGTTCGATCTCGATGAGGGTGCGCCGGGACAGGCCAGTGCGGGCGGCGAGTTCGTCGTAGCTCCAGCCTCGCTGGGCGCGCAGCTGGGCCAGGGACTGCCGCAGTGCCGTCGGGTCGGGCTCCGGCGGCGGGAAGATCGTCACCTCCCCATCCGACGGTGCAGAACCCTGCCTCTACAGTGCAGACCTCTGCCCTACTTGTGCGGATCCGGGTGAAACCCGGCAGGGCACAGCTCTGCACTACGGTGTTCGCGCCATGCACCCGGCGCGCGGACAGCGCCGCATCCGATCCGAACCCGAACCTGGCAGGAGGGAACCGATGCCCGCTCCCCTGCCACCGCGCGCCTGGACCCTCACCATCAGCAGCACGACCGGACAGCCCCTCCTCACCTGCAGTGCCTGCCCCTCCCCCATCCCCCTGCCAGGAGCGCTGCCGGCACGTCAGGTCCGCCGTCACCTCGCCGACCACCTCACCGAACCCCTACTGCCCGCGCACTTGCGGACCTGCCGGTGCCGCGAAACCGCCTGCACCTGGCACCGCCGCCAACAACCCTGCTCCGGGCCGCTCCAACTCCTTCTCATCCGGGCAGCGGAAGGCCGCACCTGGCACCTCGCCGACACCTGCCACTCTTGCGCCGACGCCATCCCCCACGCCGCCACCGTCCCCGAACCCCCACCACCCACAGCCACCCACCCCGCGCCAGAACCCTCCGAGGCTGCATCCGCGCCAGAGCCGCTGGCTGAACACCACGAATGGGTCGAGGCTTTCTGAGCCACACCGACCAACGGCATCTGGTGTTGGAGGTGCGCGAACGCTCCGCGGGTGGATGCCGCGCGCCAGCGGCGACGCACCACAGGTGATCCTGGTTTTCGAACGGACCCACGTGCCCCGCACTGGAGAGGGGCGGGCGCGCACCATGCCCGACCGACTCAGCGCAGACAAGGCGTACTCGTCCCGCAGCAACCGCCGCTACCTGCAGAGACGTCGGATCAAACACAGCATTCCCGAGCCGAAGGGCCAGAGAGCCAACCGTCGGCGCCGTGGCAACAGAGGCGGCCGCCCCGTCGGCTTCAACAAGGAGCAGCACCGGCGCCGCAACGAGGACGAACGGACGATCAACCGCCTGAAGGGCTACCGCGCCGTCGCCACCCGCTTCGACAAACGGGCCTACGTCTTCCATGGCATTGGCACGGTGGCCGCGATCCGGCTTTGGCTGCGAGCGTGATGCGACGATGCCTCAGCCCGTGAAGGGATCTTTCACCGTCGGGATGTACGGGGACAGTAGCGCCTCCGCGTGTGCGTGACCATGCCGCGAACTAGCTTCAGCACGCGCACATCGTTCTCGTGCCCCTGTTCCTCGTCATCGCGATCGTGGAGGAGTCCGTAGGAACCAGGGGCGACCGCGGCCACGTGCTCACCGCAGGAGGAACTGGTGACAGTCGGCGGACACAGGATTGATGGCCATGAGCACAACGCCCGCGCTGCCCCATCACGGGTGGCCACAAGAAGCCCAACCTCTGCCGTACAGCCGTCTGCACTTCCTTCACCGAGAAGACTCTCCGGCGGAGGCGAGGAGCTTCAGACAGAAGCCGAACGCGACAACCGTCACCGAACACGCTTTCCCCACCTCTCTTCACTTGTTCGCCACAAGTCTCGATATGCTCTGGGACGCTGCTTCCGCACCACAGAGGGGGGACTCCTCATGCGCATCCGTCATGCCCTGACCGCCGCCGCAACTGCCGCCTCGGTTATCTCGCTCGGCCTCGTGGCCGCCGCCCCGGCCCAGGCAGCCGAGTACTCCTCGGCCCTGAAGATCAAGGGTGTCCAGTACGACGCCCCGGGCAGTGACTCCAACAAGTGCTCGGGCGGCAACACCAAGAACGAGTACCTGACGATCAAGAACTACTCGCGCACCTCGACCGTCAACCTCAAGGGTTACGTCGTCAAGGACGCCGTCGGCAACACCTTCACCTTCAAGGCGTCCCACACGCTGCAGCCCGGCGACTACATCAAGCTCCGCGGCAACCGCGGCACCGACTCCGACGCCAACAACGTCGTCTACCGCCAGAACTGCAACTTCATCTGGAACAACGACAAGGACACCATCTACCTGTACAAGCCCTCCGGCGCTCGCGCCGACGTCCACTCCTACACCAAAAAGACCAACGACCGCGACGGCAACGGGTACATCACCTACCACGGTTAACTCCCGGCCGACTGACGGTACGTACCGCATGAACACGCCCTTCGCATCGTGGCAGCCAGCCTGAGCGCGGCCAGCGTCGTGGACCATCGGCACTCGACGGTCCACAGCCCGATCTTCCGGGCCATGGACCGTCGAGTGCCGTCGCGCGACCACTGCCCCTGGGCCGGTGTCCTATCCGCGGAAGAGCCGGGACCTGAGACTCGCGTCGTCCCACAGACCAGCAACAGCGACCACCAAGCTGCCGCCCAGTGCACAGGCCTGTCGCTATTGCGCCACGGGGGTCTCGCCGGAGGTGGCGATGCCTGCCCGGCGGAAGGCGTCCAGGGTCAAGGCTGTGGTTTCCGAAGCGACCCCGACCGAGTAGTCCAGACGTACCCGTGCGCGGAACCCGGCCTTCATGGTGTCCAGCGCCATTGCGCGCACGCAGTGGTCGGTGGCGATGCCCACTCTGTCGACGTCCTCCACGCCGCGGGCGCGCAGCCAGTCCGCCAGGAGTGTGCCGTGTTCGTCGGCGCCTTCGAAGCCCCTCTTGGAGGAGCCGTGAGCGCCCTCGAAGAAGACCGCGTCGACCTTTCCGCTAGCGACTGCAGGGGCGAAGTGGGGGTGGAACTCGCCGCCCTGGTCTCCTGCCACGCCGTGCACGGGGAAGCTGTCCTTGTAGTAGGGGTTTTCGGAGAAGTGGCTACCCGGGTCGCGACGGCAAACTGGTAGTCGCGGCCGGCGGTCTGCTCCACCAGCCCCGCGATCGCGGTGGCGATCCGCGCACCGCCCGCGACGGGGACACTGCCTCCTTCACAGAAGTCGTTCTGTACATCCACGATGATCAAGCCTCGGCTCATCATGAACACCCTTCAGCGATACGAATCAAACAGGAGGACGCCCGTTCCGGGGTGCCGGAGCCATCGGACTCCGGCACCCCGGAACAGGGACAACTGCTACGGAGCGGGGGTGTGAGGGACGATGCTGTCCTCGCAGGGTCCATCGGCGAAGACCTTCAGCGCCTCGAGCTCAACAGCATCGGCGGTCAGCTGCCAGCGCAGCTTGGTGGCCACCCACTCCCCCACGTACCGGCACTGCGCATCTGGAGCCGGCGGCAGCCACTCGGCCGGGTCCTGATCTGACTTCTGACGGTTCGTACGAGCCGTCACCGCGACCAGCGACGTCGCCGCGCCCTGGTCGTTCGCGTACGCCTCGCGCCGAGCCGGTGTCCAAGCAGATGCACCGGAATCCCAGGCCTCGGCAAGAGGGACCATGTGGTCAATGTCCAAGGCGCCGGGGTCGGTGACTTCCTGGCCGTCGTAGTACGACAGCCATACACCCCCGGTCAGCTTGCATCCCGCGCCCACCGCCGGGGCCGTGAGCGCCTCGGCGATCAGCACCTCGTTGCGGGTATTGCAGCCGTCGGTGGCGATTTCGCCGGAGCTCCAGTGCCGGAAGGACGAGCGGGCGTAGCCGGTGCGGTCCTCATCTTCGACCCGGATCAGGCCGATGGCATCGGCGAGGGTGGTCACCTCAGCAACCCGCGACCCCTGGGGTGCCTGTGCGGCCTGTGCGGGGGTGAATGCGACGAGCGGGACGAACGCGAGAGAGAGCGCGCTGAAGCCGCGCAGAAGGTTCTTGATCACCCCCGCGTTCTACCGGCTGCCCAGCCCCCGATGAGTACCCGACAGCTGTCACTCACCCACACGGACGTGGACATTCACCGCAGGAACGATTCTCATCCGCGTGTCTCGACCATGATCTCCCCCTGCGAAGGCAACCAGGTGCACGTGTCGGCCAGACCAGGGCGACGCATCGCGCCAGTTGGTGTCGTCGAGGATGGTCACCACTGCACGCACGGCGAGTTCGTACACGGTTTATGCCTCGGCAGATCGCTCGGGCGCCCGCGACCATCAACGTCGACGCGGCTGCAGGTGCTAAGACCGTGTCCTACATCGCGGTAACGAGAAAGATCACTTGGGAGATCGCGATGACGATGACGGAGATGTAGACGATGGCGGCTCGGAGAACTGGGTCGGTACGCAGCATCATGATCTTCGACATGTGCTCTTCCTGGGGGGTGACGAGCTGTGCGAGCTTCAGCCGTGT
The DNA here is from genome assembly GCF_042667905.1 of Streptomyces sp. NPDC057287. Classification (NCBI taxonomy): domain Bacteria; kingdom Bacillati; phylum Actinomycetota; class Actinomycetes; order Kitasatosporales; family Streptomycetaceae; genus Streptomyces; species Streptomyces sp. NPDC057287. Next base: position 32,856 of record NZ_JBHUYV010000024.1, read on the forward strand.
TCGGGTGTGGTGCCACAGTGACCAGTTGTCGCTGGGCACGGCGCACGCGACAAGGAGTGCGTGGAGAACCTCGGTGGGGGGCAGTCGGTTGCTATTCAGGGCCGCGTAGAACGTGCTCTTGGCTACGGGGCGGCGGGTTCTTTTGGTTTGGTAGCTGAGGTCACGTAGAGACAAGCCGCTGTGCTGCCATAGGCGGCGCATCAGTTCGGTGAAGTGGTCCGGGGTGGTGCAGAGGGCGAGGGCGGTGGCGAAGGGGTTCGGTGGCGCACCTGAGCTGTTGGGTTCCATGGCTCGGGCCTGGCGCATGAGGGCCGTCAGGCTGTTGCCAGGGTCGGAGGGCGAGTTGCGCTGGCGTTGCGCGGTGGTGGGGTCTTGGTATGGGACCTCTATGTCCGGGCCGACGGTGTCGGCGAAGGATGGAGGGGTGGTCTTGGGCCGGCGCGGCAAGGGTGATCGGGGTTGGTTGCCCGTATTGATCGTTTGCGCCTCGGTGGAGGCGGGTGTGGTGCGCGCCCATTTTGGGTGGCGCGGTCTGTCGTCAGACGTGGCGTCACGGGGCAATTGGTTCATTTGTTCGGAGCTGCCGTGCGGTGGCAGCGTGGTGGCAGTGCCGGGCTGGTTGAGGTCGTTAGTGGCGAGCTGCCAGCGTTCTCGCAGATCGGCGATGACTTGTGGGGAGGCGTTACACCCTTTTGCGTAGGCTTCCACAACTTCCCATCGGTGGAGGCTTTTTCCGGATGCTGCTGCTGACAGGGTCGCTACGGAGTAGTTGACCCTGTCCGAGAGCTGGCGCAGGGTCAGCTCGGATGCGTGGCGCTGACCCCGCAGGATCAGCGCCACAGCGACGGTGCTGGGGTAGTCCCCCGTCACCGGCTTCTCCGGCCGCCCCATGGAGGAGTTGGCCATTTACGCGCTCTCGCTGTCCAGCGTCCCGGCATGGGGTTGTTCGGAATCGGCCGGAGGGATGGGTTGTGCGGCGTGGGAGTGGACTGTCACCCAGACTACGATCGGGGGGGCTGCGACTTCCTGGGTTGGCGTCTGATTGGCCCCGGTTGCGGATTGTTGGGCCGGCAAAGATGCGGGGCTCGACTCCAGGGGCCTTGGAGCGCAGGTGTTTCGCGGGGCGGGATGGGCGGGAAACAGTTTCAGAAGGACCGGGAAGAGGGCCAGGGCCACCCCGGCGGCTGGCACGATGTGGGCGTTGTCCAGGTATGCAATGGGGACAGCAGCGGCCGCGGCCGCAAGGGCGAGCGCGGCGTGTCTGGTGACTCGACGCCCCCGGGCAGGTGGCTTGCCGTCGCGAAATCTACGCTTGGCGAACACGTCTTCTCCAGTGATGTCATGAGTGCCACTCGGATTGAGTAGTTGCACTCCGGTTGACCTGGGCTGACCGTGGATACCCGCTTGGCGAGGGGCACTTGCTGCGAAACTCGCACCCTTGGGGTATTCATCGGCCGGATTCATTCTGCCGTACGGCGGGAGGTGTCAACACGCCGTTTGACACGGAATGCGTTGTGTGCCAAATCTCTGAACAACTACCGGCACAGTTGCACTGCCTGGCTATCGCTAGACGGAATCCGTGTTCCGCTCAGCGGTGCTTTCGGTTGTTCGCGGGATCGAATGATCCAGTAGACCGACTTCGGTTTCTCTGGGAAGTGTTCGCTTGGTCCTGCTCTCACTGCTTCGGGGCGAGTGAGCGAGTCGAGCTGAGTTCGAGCAGGAAGCATGGCGGGGCCGAATGTGGGTGGGCAGGTAGGCCGTCCGCTCGTGGTGGGCAGAGCAGCACGGTGACGGATACGGGCGTGCAGTCGATGATCACGGGCGCGAGCTGGTCAAGGACCGGGGGCAGAGCAGTCTTGGAGCACGCGCCGGCGGATGGCGGCGGGGCTGGATTGTGTGGGGGACCTGGGGGTGGTGACAGGGTCGGGCGTGGGGTGCCGCGGTCGGCCTTGGGGGTGTCATCAAGGCGTTCGGCTACGTCCCGGTCCATCGGGGCTGAGCTGGTGGCCGTGGGTGCGCCAGTCTTCGGGGCGGAGGAGGGTCCGGCGAAGGTGAAGACGGTGACGGTGGCGACCAAGCCGATGAAGAGGATGGCGAACGTGGGGAGGGCCGGTGAGGCGGCCATGGCGATGTTCGGTCTCAGCCGTTGCGGTTCGCGTGTCACCGAGGGCAGCGTCGCTGCGGGTTTCGGCGGATGAGCGGCTTCGTCGGCGGGAGGCTTCGAACCGATGCTCTCCAGTCGGTCCTTCCAGAGCGCGGTGTTCGTGGGCGTGGAAGGAAACAGCGGCCGTCCGTGTGCATCGGCGTGTTCGAGGCACAGGACAATGATCTGCTCGACCCGGTCCCAGTGCAGAGGGGTAGGCCTGCGTAGCCAGCGGCCGACGGTTGAGGGCGCGACGCCCAGGGACCGGGCTATCTGCTGCTGCTGAATGCCGGCCTGTCCCATCAGGGAGTTCAGGTCGTTCCGGAAAGCGCGCCATGTGGTGTGTTCGGTAGCGCTTCGCGTCTCGACGGCGTCGTCGTCCACGCCGGGCCCTCATGTCTTTCCTGTTGGTGGCAACGGTTCAAGGTTTCCCTGTCGCCCTCTTCCTTCAGGGCGGGCGATCGGGCGCTCTAGTACAGCACCGGCCTCTGACAGCGGTTCCTTCGGCCAGTTCGGCTTGCGGGCTCGGTCTGTGGGCTTGGCTGCACGGAGGCGTGCGGAGTTGTTCGGGGCTGCCAGGGCGACAGCAGGTACTGGGGCCCGGAAAGCTGAACAACATGGCACCGTCGCATCGGCGCGGGAGGAACAAAGAAGACATTGCAGGTCAGAGAGCAGGTGTTGTTTAGTTTTCTGGGAGGCGTCCGGTTGAATCGCCGAACAACGTCTGCAATCGTTGAATGTGTTAGCCACCTCGTGGCAGCGGCCGATGTGTTGTCTAGTGACCTGGGCGCTCTCGGTTCGGAAGCTCCCCGCCTGCGAACGGGGAGCTTCCGCACGTTCCTCTCCGGGCCGCGGGCGAGGTCAGGTTTGGGGCGTGATCTTCGGATTGCGTGCTCGGCGTTCATCATGTGGTTCTCAGCCCAAGCAGAGGCGCCAGTTCCGTGCCCAGGCTGTCGGCTGCGCCGACCAGTCGCTGATTGACCGTTGAGACGGGCACACCTTGAAGGCTGGCGGTCTCCTCAATAGTCAGTTCCATCAGCCTGTGGCAGATCACGGCATCGGCCTGATCTGCGAGGAGCAGCCTGTGCAGCCCGTCGCGGGTACGTGCCGCGCGGGGAGGATGGGCCAGCAGCGCCGCGGTGACCCGCGAGGACAAGCTCTCCCAGCCGAACGCGGCAGGGTGAGGGCTGCCCAGAGCGACTGACCAAGCGATCGCGAGGTCGCCGAGGGCTCGCTCGACTGCTGCCTCACTCAAGGGAAGATCTTTGAGTCGGAGCCGGGCGTAGTGCAGGTAGTGGTGTGCGTGGAGAAGACAGAATGCGGTGAAGTCCGCTGGCAGGTGCACCCTGGGCAGGCGCGGTCTTGCACTGGGGCTGGGGGCGATCGCAGTGCCGGGGTTGTTCTCGGGGGCCGGGGGTGACAATGCCTTGCTCTCCTTTGGCTAGGTGAACTGTGGTCGGCGGCGGGTCAGCCGAAGGCGGCTGCCTGGAGCGGGGATGCCTGGGTGGCGTGGACTTGGAGGGCAACCGGTTTAGCTGCAGCGCGTGCCGCATCCCACAAGGGCCGGATGTCGGCGGGTCGTCCTCTGAGCATGGATACGAAGCGCTTGACCGTGACCCAGTCAGGAAGGGACGAACCGCGGATGAGGCTGTCGATGTCCTGCTGATCGAGCATGCCGAGGCTGCTCAAGCCGATTCTGGCAGCGGTGGGCTGGGCTGCCGACAGGTACAGCCCTCGCAGCGCTGCGCGCAGGGTGAACGCGGCATCGGTACTTGCCAGATCTGCTGGCATGCGGATTCCCCGGGCGGTTTCCCATAGTGCTCTCAGGTCTGCGGGATCACCGCTGCAGGCGACCGCGAGTCGGCGGGTGACGGACCAGGATGGCACGCGGGCCCCGGCAAGCACTCGGGAGATGTAGGGACGCGAGACACCCACTTCCTGCGCGAGCTCGCGCAGGTTCTTACCAGACCGACGGTGCAGGTGAGACAACGCACTGGCCAACTGGTGCACGGGGCCGGGTAGATTGCCGAGGCTTCCGGGCTGGCCGGGGCTGTTCTGCACGGCGTTGCTTGTACCAGAGGCACGGCGGGGCAGGCCGGGTGGAGCGATACGAGTCTGGCCGGGAACACCGTCCTCGGGCCGGGTCGCAGCACGCCGAGTGAGTTGCCGCTCGACTTCCCTGGGGCGCCACCGGTTGCGAGCAGTCCCTGGACCGCACTGTGCCGCCTCAGCGATGTCCTCCCAGCTGGCTCCGTGATTTCGCTCATCACGTACAGCAGCAGCAGTGTAGTCCTCCAAGTCTCTTCCTAACTGCCGGATCAAGTCCAGGCGTTGCTGGAGCGGGGCTCCTGCGTATTGGACTTGCAGAAGGCGGCCGGCTAGTTCCTCCAGACCTTCGGCAATCGGGCGGGCGAGGGACTGGCTGGGGAGCGAGTCTGGGGCGGAGCGAGCTTTAGCGGGGCGTTGAGCGGCGCGGCTGCACGCGGCGCCGCAATACTTCCTGCGGCGCCCGGGGCCATCGCTGTGCGCGAAGGGCGCCGCACACTGCCGGCACCATCCGGTGCGGTCGGGTGTCATGGAGGTTCCTACTCGGTTGAGGCAAGCGCCTTTTCTCCCCCCAAGTCACCTGTTAGGGATGAGGGCGGAGGACAAATATCTCGGTGGGCCCCCGCAGGTCGACCGCAGGCGGCATCCGGGCTGCCCTTGCACTGAAAGGTCAGCAGGTCAGAGCCGGGCGGGAGACAAAATGGCGCTGCTAGGAGCGGCTTGTTGTGCTGCGGGCACTCGTGTAACCGCCAGGGCACGGGAACACCGGCACCCGTGGCAGGAAAGGCAGGGCGTGTTACCGTCGATATCCTGCCAGGGACTTGGTTCCCAGGCAGGAAAGCGGTCAGGAGGCATCACAGAATCCCTTCGATCGCACGCGAAGTACAAAGGCCCCGGACGTGGTTGGCGCCCTCCGGGGTCTGCTCGTATGTCGGGACGCTACCCCTTCGATGGCGGGAGGCGCTATCAACACCGTCTGTTAGTCGCACTGGTCAGCGCTCAGCTCCGCGCACACGAAGTGCATTTTGCTCCCTCACGCACCCACGTCGATCGCAATTGATCCGAACAAGTCGCAAACGGTCGTGCGTGATTCTAGACAAGACACATATGGTCCGATTTCGCTGACAGGTCGGGCAATTCGATGCGGGACGGACGCCGCTACCAAGGTCAAAAATCCGAACAACTGCCGCACAGATATATCTGCCCCCCTCGCGCAACACCGGCGTGCGACCCGGCGTGCGCACGTCCGTGCCGGAGCCGCCCCCGTGCCCGGGCTGCTCGATGCGGGGCAGCAGACTGCGTGGTACAGGTCGGTCCTCACAGAGGGAACGTACGGAGAGCGTGAACACCCGGCGCGCTCCCTCTTCAGTGACCTGTCCACCAACTTTGTGGTGGACCTTCCCCTGCGTGCTGGGCTCGGCTTCAGCGTCCGCAGAGTAGTTCGTCGCGCTGTTCCTGGGTGACGTCTTGGAGGTAGCCCTCGGGAATGGGGACATGCTGCGCCTCCGGTCCGGTGGTGACTTCTCGTACATGGCTGTCGATCTGTTGCTCGAAGGCAGGTTCGACCTTGCTGGGCCGGACCGGTTCCCAGTCCTTGTCGGTGGTGAAGTCCTTGCCTCGCCAGTCCAGGTAGCAGCGGGTGGCTGCGTCAGGGTCGTCGCGCAGCAGACCGTCGAGGAAGAGCGCGTAGGCGGCGGTGCCGTCACCAACGCCGGCAGCGAAGCCCCACCAGAAGCGCGCGCCCTCGTCATGGCCTCCCAAGAGGAGCATGCAGCCGAAGACGCGGGCGCCGACCTGGTCGGTGGGCCGGGCGGCGCCGACGAACTCGATCAGCCGTTCCTTGCACCCGGGGGCCTTGATGACCATCCGGCACAGATCCGTCAGGTCTCGTTCGATGCGTGTTTTGACGGCCTTGCCGGCCGGCGAGGCGGACGCCAGCTGGAGGCAGGTCAGTTCGGGCGAGCTGGGGACCAGCCATCCGTGGGCACGGAACTGGTCGGCGCGGTTACGGCGTTCGCTGACCTGCGCGATGCGCTGTCGCAGTCTGAAGTCGTCCTCGGCGCGGTGTTCCTGGGTGTACTCGGGGGTGCGGATCCGCACTCCGCGCAGGATGTTCTCGATCATTCTTCGCGGCCTTTCTGTGTGGGCGGGGTGGCGGAGAGGTCGGCGAGCAGGGCTTGGAGGGTGGGCCGGGCAGCGGCCAGGTGCGAGCGGACTGTGGATGGCTGTACGCCGGTGAGGTCGGCTACCTCCTTGATGGAACGGTCCAGGAGGTAGTGGAGGGTGACGCAGGCACGCTGTCGTTCAGGAAGGGCGTGAAGGGCATGGTTGATCCGCGGCCGCAGTTCGGCCTGCTCTATTCCGGCGTCCATGGCAGCGGGGAGAATGTCCAGGTTCAGGCCGGCCGGATGGCTGGGGCGGCGGTCACGCCTGCGGAGCTCATCCACCAGGGCGTCGTGCAGGATTTTCCATCCGTAGGCGCCGCTGTTGGCGGACGCCAGGACGTCGTCCCATCGGAGATAAATCTTGAAGAAGACCTCGTTGACAACATCTCGGGCGTCCTCGAGCGAGCCGAGGAAGGCTGACGCGTAGGCGACGTAGTGGTCACGCTTGGCCAGTACGAACGAGTCGTAGATCAGCGGGAACTCATCGGGCGTCACCAAGTCCGACAACAGGCGTGCGTCCTTCATCGGAGCGTTCGCGACTCCACGCGAATCGGGAAGGGGTACGGAGGTGCTGCCCGGTGCCGGATTCCCCCCAGGCATTCGATCGCCTCGTTGCCGTCGCACATGCGGGTCCTTTCGCTTCGCCGGACCGCTGTCCCCCATCAGGTCCGGGAGAGCGTGCCGCTCTCACCCCTAATGCCGTCACAGCCGCCTCAAACGTCCAGGCGAATCCCAAAAAATATTGACGGAACGTTACCTCAAGATCGCAATGCGTGGCTGAGCTGCACTAACCCCACCAGCCCCACACCATCGGGCGCGCATCACACCCGCGAACCAGCTCCCATGGGGGATCCGTCAGCGAACAGCACCTCCGGACCGGCTCGCCCCTCGCGCCGCGAAACAGAGAATCAGTGATGCCGCCTCTCCCGCCACGGCCCGGTGACCGTGACGTCCCGCGAACGAATGCTGGAGGTCGGGGTCGCAGAAGAGCGGGGCGGAGGGCAACCGCCCGTCAGGGAGCGCTCCATTCCAGCCGGACGGTCTCCCCCATGAGCTATACGTGAGGTCCGGAGGCACTGGTTCCTCCACGCTCCACGCAGATGAACGCTCAACTATCACTGGTCATTGCCCGCATCCCTCGGGCGACTGACCGCTCGAAGAACGGCTCAGCGAACGCCTCGTCCCTATGCCTGATGATCACGTCGGCGAACCTGACCCTCCACTCGTCCATGGGATGCCCTTCGAGGGCTTCGCGGACCTTTGCCCGCAGCCGCCCCGCATCGCGCTCCGACAGCCCGGGGCAGCGAGCGAGAACCACGTCGGAGAAGTCGTCGGGTACCTGCGCTGAATTCGTCGTCATGCTTCCTCAACGACCGCCCGACACCTTGGACGCGGTCCGGGTTACCACCAGCACACATGACCCTCTGTCACCAGCAGTTCTGCTCTGGGAAGATGAGGCCGCCCCACTGCCGCCATTCCTGGAGCGCCCTGTGAAGTCACGCTGTCTCATCCCGCTCGCCGCTGCGGTCCTTGCAGCCGCATTGACCGGCTGCAACCCGCAGGTCGTGGACGGCAAGCCGTCGGACAGCAACAGCTCCTCCGGCTCGACACCATCGGTTGCCTCCCCCGCCCCCGGCGGCCCCGCTCCCGGCGCAGGTGCACTGACCCTCGCCGACGCCATCGCGGCGATCCCTGACGGTGTGGAACGACGCGACGGCTACGAGCGGGACAGCTTCCGGCAGTGGATCGACGAAGATGACGACGGGTGCCCCACCCGCGCCGAAGTCCTGATGGACGAAGCCACCACGAAGCCGGAGCAGGGCGAGCGCTGCGCACTCACCGGCGGGGCCTGGACGTCGTACTACGACGAGGCCGAGGTCACCGATCCGAGGAAGCTCGACATCGACCACATGGTCCCGCTAGCCGAAGCCTGGGACAGCGGTGCCTGGGACTGGGCCGCGGAGCGGCGGCAGGCCTACGCCAACGATCTCGGATCGGACCGGTCTCTCGTCGCCGTCACCGCGAAGACGAACCGCTCCAAGGCCGACAAGGACCCCAGCCAGTGGCTGCCGCCTGCCGCAGCCTCCCACTGCACCTACGGCGCGGACTGGACCGCCACCAAGCTGCGCTGGAAGCTCCAGGCCGACAAGAAGGAGAAGATCGCACTCCTCGAACTGGCGAAGGACTGCCCTGACACCGTCGTCGAGTTCGAGGAAGCCGCCCCATAGAACCACCACACAGCAGGACGCCAGCCCTCACCTGGGCAACGGCCGGCCCCTTCCGCGAGCACCCAGAAGGAGCTCTCCACCTGTCCCAGGGCTCAGCCCATGATCGCTGCGCTCTGCGAGTGCGGGAGCCATGGTTCTGGTCGGGAAGCTCCAGAGCCGCGAGCAAGTGTGCGTCCGCACTCGTCGGGCAGCAGCCCGTCCTGGTGGTCGCAGGCCCAATGCCGGTCACTGTTGCGATCTGATCAGCGCTCAGCAACAGCTCGTCATGGAACAGGATGGCCTCCTCGATAGCGGTGAGGGCACGGCCGCTGCGGCAGGCGTCGGTGCCGGCAGCTGGCCTGGCGGAGAACTGCGACTCGCGCCCACGCATGGGCCTTCACTCAGCACGCGGCGGGCACCGAAGACCTTTACGTGAGCGGCCGACTCTTTGGGTATGTCCGGTGCAGACGTTGCCGCAGAGGGGGAACATCAAACGGTGTCGGCATTCATAGTTTCGATCGTGGCTGTTCTTGTCTCGCTGGGTTCGCTGGGCATCGCCTACATGTCTGGTCGCAGATCCCGGATGCCAGTCCTGCAATTCATGTGGGAGAGCGGGCAAGAAAATGCGGGACAGCCCAAGTGGTGGCTGGTCAACGTGGGGTCGGGCCCCGCTACGAACGTTCTCGTCGCCCAGGCCGAACGAACTGCCCTCACGCGCGGATTGAACGGGGAGCATTGGTTCAATCCGGTGCTCGTCCCCTCGATCCCGGCGGGTGGCAAACTGGCCCTGACGTGGCTGGGCGGAACGATGGGCCTGCAGTGCGGGCTGGGTGCCAGCTACACGGATTCTGAGAGGTACTTCTACACGACGAAGTGCGGGGATGATGTCTCGATGTTTTTCGTGGGGCTCCACGTGCCGCGCTGGCCCTTACTTAAGCTGGACGGCAGCAGGGCGGTGAAAACCTGGTGGGGAGTGGAAGACCTGTCCGGCCCTCCGTGGTCGGCCGTCAGCGAGCGCCACATCCGCCGGCGCTGGTGGCTCCCATCCCGCTTCGGGATCAGCCGTCGACTCGGCGGGTGGGCCGATCCCGTCCTCTCGTATCAGCTGAGGTGACGGAGGGAGCGACCGGCTTCCTCGGTCCCCCCGATACCTCGGGCGGACTGCTTTGTCCGCGCCCCGGGTTCGGTTTGTGTGCGGCTTGCCGCTCATAGCGGGGGTTGTTTCATCGCCACATGTTGAGGCTGATCTGGTCGAAGAGCGTGCTCCACTCGGCCTCCTCGTCTGCGAAGGGGGTGGGGTCGACAGCGGCGATCTCCTCGGTCATGCGGTCCACGATGCGTACACGCTGCTCGTCGTCGTCCGTCTCTAGCTTCAGGTAGTCCACCCGACCCCGGTTCAGGATGATGAGCGCGTGTACGAGGCTCGAGACGTCTTCGTGCATCGGCTGATAGTCGGCTTCCCCCTCTGGGAAGGCGTAGATTCGCCCGTCCCGCGGGTCGAGTGCGACGGTGGCGTAGATGAAATCTCCGAGGTGCTCCCACGTCTCGGCTTCCGGTGGCAGTTCGGATCCGATTCGTTCGAAGTAGGCCTTCAGGCTCGGTCCGAAGCGCAGTCGCTGCGCACTGTTGTCCTCGAGATCCTTCCTTGGGCCGAAGAACTTGCTTTCAGGGAGACCGACAGTTGCCAGGAAGTTGGCTGTTGGCCTGTGCAGGTGGCCAGGTTCCGTCTGCGGGAGGTAGGTGACGGAGCTAAGGCCGAACGCCTCGATCACAACGTCGGGGGTGATTTGGGTGAGCATGTCGGACCTATCTATCATGGGTGCCCTTGGGTCTGGTGACGCTTCTTCAATTCTGTCATGTATTCACGGTGTTCCTTGTCTCGCTGAGGATCCTTGGAGGAGAGTGTCTGGTCGTATGTGTTGGCGTGCTCTACTTCGAGTTTTGGGTTCTTGGACTTGAAGTATTCGTCGAGCCATTGGTCACACTTTGGGGATTTCTGACAGGGTTGCCGTTCGGTGTAGACCTTTGTGATGTTGGCTTCTTCGTTGTGCCGGAGGACGGGGTATCCGATTGTCCGTTCCGAGTGCGGCCCTTCGCTGTCACCGATGAGGATGATGGGCTTCTTCGTCGTCGGGTTCACGTATTCCGCCGCGGCAAAGTTGGTGCCGCCGTAGTCCTTTTTGGCAAACCGGGCGATTTCCGTGGCTCGAGACAGGGCGTTAGACCCTGGCGCAATCTTCTTGGAGACCACCGCGGGGCCGCCGCGTGTGTTCGGGATGGGGTACGGGTTAGTCCCTTTCGGCGGACGCCAGACCGTCCCATTCTTCTCCATGACGTTCCATATGCCGGACTTGTCATTTTCGGATACAGCGGACCTGCTGCCGTTTGCGTGTAGTTCCTGAACGGTTCCGTCAGCGTTGAGCAAGTACATCGGGACATCGTCGCCGTCGGGCTTCTTGCACTTGTCAAAGTCGTCTTTGGTGTCGCCGTCGGTGCCTTTGTGGTCCTTCTTACTCTTGTCGATCTTGCCGCCGTGGTCTTCGAGGGTCTTGACCATCTCGTCGGCCTTCTTGTCGACAGCGTCCTCGGCTTTGTCCATGACGGTGGAGAGCTTGTGGAAGCGGCTGTCCTTCTTCACTGACGTCTTGCGACCAGCTCCGCCGGCCTTGAACTCGCCCTTCTTCTTGTCGAAGTTGGTGGCGGTCTTCTTGTAGTCGCTGGCAGCACTTTCGAACTCGGCGAACTCGATGACCAGGTCCTGGGCCATGTCGGCGCTGCCAGCACCCATGACGTCCTGGGTGCTGGCGCCTCCGAGCTTGTCGGAGAACAGCTTCTCGATCTCCGAAAGGATCATGCCTTCGATCTTGTCGGTGACGATCGAGGTGATCTGCTCGATGGCGTAGTCGATGGCTTCCTGGATGATGAGTCGTGCGGCGGCGATGGCAGCGGCGGAGAGCAGGCCGCTGAGACCGGCGGTGAAGAACATGCCGATGACGCCTGCCGTGGCGGTGGCGGCGGTCGCTGTCAGTTTGCCGATGATCGCGACCTTGCAGGTGACGATGAGGCCGGCGCAGTCGTCGAGGGCACCGGCTAGGTCGTCAGTTCCTTTGGCGAAGGTCGCCAGGTCTCTCGTGGTGAGCTTGCCCCAGCGGCGGTCGATTGCGTTGACCGTCTCGCCTTTGCTCTTGCCGGCAACGATGTGAGAGCAGGCGTCGTTGCCTTCCTTGACGGCGTCGCGGACGCCTTCGGCTAGCTTCCGGTAGTCCTTGGCGGAGGCTTTGACGTCGTCCTCGTCGATCTGTGGCCAGTCGATGCCTACGAGGTCCAGGACCTCGACCAGGTCATCGGGCAGCGTCATCCCCATGTAGTTCCCCCCGTTAAGCGCCGACCTTGCTACCCTCCCCGGTCAGCTGAATGATCGTCAATCCGGCCCGTGTGAGAGCCGGGTGAAATCAGTCAACGGGCTCTCGCTACTGCACGACGCCTGCGTCAGCGGATGGAATCCGTGGGATGAGGGTGGTCAGAGACTCATCCATTCCGATCAAGATGCGGCCGTTCTCATCAAGGGCAACTGCGCGGACGGGGGGTCCAGGCCGGAACGTTCGCTGGATCCCTGTGTCCCAGTAGATGCACTCGACCGTACTGTCGCCCCAGGCGACCACGATTGCAGGCCCGTCGTGTGTGACTGCGGAGTCAAGGGACACGACGGGGCAGGGCCGCTGAAGGACGGGTTCGGTCATGGGTGCGCTGCCCGGTGACCATGCACGGACGGCGCCGTCTGCCCCGCCGCTGTAGAGGATCGGCGCGGTCACGCCGTCGCCCAGGGGGAGGTTGAGGGCTGTCAGGCCGTTCACAGGCCCATCATGCAGGCATGCAATGTCCGAAACGTCACCGAAAACCCGCACGGTGCCGGTGACATCGCCGAGCGCGAGGATGCCCAGGTCCTTGCCTGCTGCATGAGTGAGAGCCGTTCCGGTTTGATTGCGAAGGTTGTCCAGCAGGCGCTGCGTGCTGGTGGGCTCCTGCTCAAGCAGGCCCGCGAGGCCCGACTCTGCTGGTCGGGTCGCCCAGCCGGATTCGGCCTCGATACGGCCGTTCTCGTCCAGCATCAGCAGCGCGCCGTCCGGCATGACGGTCATTGCCACCGGCTGAAAGGAGAGGGTCGGCAGACGCCCTTGCGCGGTGGCATCTGCCAGGCACACGGCCTTCACTATCCCACCGGAGCCGGCCACCACCAGGCTGCCGGCAAGGGGCCCCGTGCCCACGGCCAGCGTCGCGACGGGGCCGGGCCAGGGTGGAGTCATATCCCCCCGCACCCGGCTCCATTCCATTCGCCAGTCCGCTGCTGCAGCAACAACGCGCAGTGCGGGCGCTATCCAGGGATCCGCACCGTCGCCCAGCGCGCTGAGAAGGTGCAGCGCTCGAGACGCCGGCCGCTGCTCCCTGCACAGGGCCTGCCCCACCCGGATCCAGGCAGCACGGAGCCCTCCGTGCTTGTGGTCATCGTCCCGGTCGTAAGCCGCGGTAACTTCCCACGGATCGGCTTCGCAGACGGCGACCGGATCCGACAGGTCCAGGTCCTCAGCCGCATTCGCAGGTCCCGGGCGGGCGGTGGCGTGGCTGTCGGGCATGTCAGCCACCCACTGTTCGTAACGTCTCTGGTCTCTCCACTGCTCGAGGTCCAGGTCCAGTTCCGCGCATGCGCCTGCGGACAGGAGGCGATGTGCGGGGCTCTGGGAGCGGGACTCGACGATCAGCCGGATATGCGGCAGGGCGACCAGGTCGAGTGCGAGCTCGGCGACGTCGTCTGTATGAAGATCCGGCAGGACAATGACCGTGCGCCGAGGGTCACGCTCAAGCGCCGTCACGAGTTCCCCCGGGGCCCGTGCCACGATGCCGAGCTGATCAGCAAGCGTCCAGACTGTGCCTCGCAGGCTCTGCCCCGCTGAGGGAACAACGGCGTGTACGGCGCGCTCAGCCGATGCCTCGCTCCCGCTGCCGTGGTGCACGAGCCAGGCGAGCAGCCCTGACTTTCCGCATCCCTGCGATCCGGACACCAGGCACAGACGAGGTGCTTGCGGATCGGCAAGCCAGCCCAGCAGAGCCGCGGCCGCGGGTTCACGTCCGGCGGCAGGGCGCTCCCAGCGCATCAGCGACGCCGTGCCTGTTCGGCGGTGTGCATGATCAGTTCCTTGAACCCCTCTTCGCGGGATTCAGTGGTCGCCCCGTAGTCGAAGCTGTGGGCGAACTGAGCCCGTGGGAACGTTTCCTGCATCCACACAGCACAGTAGTGCCCGGGCATGAGGCAGGGTTCCAGCTCGCAGTAGACCCTGCGTACGTGCTGCGGCTGTACACCTTCCCGGGAAAGACGACGCCAGATGATCTCTTCCGGATGCGGCTGACCAGGTCCCGTAGCCTCCGTGACGACCTGCTCGGCACCAGAGGAATCGACATACTCGAACGCGGCGGAAAACGGAAAGTTCAAGGTGTGCCGGACGTCGTCGAGGACACGAGGCCACCAGGCCTCACGCTCCTCGAAGGCCGCCGCATCGATCCGTCGCAGCTCCGCGGACAGATCGCGGAAGACAGCCGCAGCCTCGCCGAGACCCGAGGACGCTGCGATCAGCGGCTGTGCGCGGTCAAGCGCCAGAAGAGACGCACTCATCGTCGAGATATCCGTGTTGACGAACATGTCATCCGCCACACTGTTCAGCAGGACAGCCTGAACGGCACCATCGGGCCTCACACACAGGTGGGCCAGCCCGTCGAACCCGATGCGCGGCCACCTTTCCATTTCCGCATGCGGTCGTGGTCCCGCTGAACGTGCAGCGACAACACCCAGGGCTACCGGCTCATCTCCCAGCGGAGCTTGAAAGTACGGAGCGATGCCTACCGGTACACCGGTCCGCTCCAGAAAAACCGTCCCCGCCTCCGACAAGCGGACACCCGACAGACTGGCCCGCCCGAATCGTCGCAATCCCTCACGGCCGAAGTGCTGAACCAGCTCATCGCGGCTCTCCGGAACGGGGGATGGCATGGGGAAACCTCGCAATACAGACAGACGGCCAATGGTCACAGAGGACTCTACGGGTAGTGAGCGGATGAGTTGAGGCGTGCTGGCCGGACTGGGCTGGTCGGTCGGCGATGGGACGCGTGAGGCTGGTTTCTCCGCCGAATTTTGTGGCTGCGGTTGGAGCCGGGGGCCTGGACTGCTGTGCGAGCTGCGAAGCGGCTGACCAAGGCGGCGGCCCACAAGCTGATCGGCGCATCTGCGACTCGCATCCACGAGCGGGCGGGTGGGCATCCCCTATTCACCGGGTGCCGTCTTCGATGGCGGCAACTTCTCAATCAGCCACTTTCGAGGTGTGTGGTCGCCTTCGACCGCGCGCCGTTCAGCGGCGGCGTGGTCTCGTTCCTTGGCGCGACGTTCAGCGACGGCACGGTCACCTTCGCCTTCGCGAGGCTCGCCGGTGGCATGGTCTCCTTCGCCGACGCCACGTTCACCGGTGGCACGGTCGACTTCATCAGCGCAACGTTCAGCGGGAGCTCGTTTGGCTGGCGCCCTGTTCCTACACCGGCGGGCGACTAGCCGCTCCTCGGGTCGCTCCCTGCGGACCGTATTGGTGCGCCAATCGGGAACACCTTCATCCTTCGGCCAGAACTCCTCGAGGCAGTCACGGTGAGATCAGCAGCCGTTACCGGACATAGTCGCCCACTGACGAGTCGAGAAGGTCCGATCGGCGTAGAACTCAATGGGTGACAGCTGCGGACTGTCGCTGGTGAGCCAAACGGGAAAGGTGACGGGTGCTGTCCGACGAGGTCTGGAATGAGCTACGGCATCAGGGGACAGCGCGCGCCTTTCGTGCGCGCAGCGTGATGCTCAGGCAGGGCACGGCGGGAACGTACCTGCTAGCCCTCACCGAGGGCCTGGCCAAAGTGATACGCCGGGAACCGGAGGGCATTGTGACGTGGCTGGCCTTCCGAGGGCCTGGGGAGTTGCTCGGCGAAGTCTCCGTCTTCCATGGCACGCCGCGCACAGCAGACGTGGTCGCTCTGACCCCGTGTACCGCCGTCGTGCTGGAGGCTGATCGGTTTCGCCGGTTCGTCGAAGAGCGTGGCCTCATCATGGACTTGATGCGCCAGGCCCTATCGAGGCTACGCGAGTCGGACACGCACCGCAGCGAACTGCTGACCCTGCCGCTGGTCGTTCGACTTGCACGGGCACTTGTGCGACTGATCGAGCTCAACACACACGGCACTAAATCGGATGCTGTAAGGCTGACCGGCTTGAGCCAGGAGGAACTCGCCCAGGCTATCGGGGTAACACGCAACGCGGTCATTACCGGGCTCCAGCAGTTGCGTCAAGCCGGCGCGGTGGAGACGGCTCGCAGAGTAATCGTGGTCAAGGACCTGCGGGCACTACGGCATTGGGCCGAGGGCGCTCTCTAGCCTTGTCCGGCACGTCGTCGTCCGCGACACCTTCGTCACGACCTCGCTGTGACGTGGGGCACCCTCGCAGTGCCCTGCGCTGTGCAGTCGGGTGAGCGGAAGCAGGGGAATCTCGGAACTGCCGGCCCCGGCTTCGTTCACGAGGAGATCACAATGTCCACGCAGATGCCCGTCCCGTATGCCGAGAGCCGTCCGCTTCCCCCTTACCGGGCTTTGCTCGCGGTCGATGCCAAAGACTTCACCGGCCTTCCCGCCTCGCAGCACGGGCCGGTGAGCCAGCTGATCCCGGAGCTTGTGGACCAGGCCTTGGAACGCGCAAAGCTCCACGAGCTGCGCGACGCGAAACGATTTCCGGCCAGCACTGGGGACGGGGTGGTGTTCGGCTTCGACCCGTCATGGCTGCCCTATGTTCTCTGGCCGTTTCTCGGCGTGCTGGACGACACCCTCGGCGCGTACAACAGGCAGTCCGTGGGCCCCCGTATCCGGCTCCGGGCCAGCATCCATGTCGGCCCGCTGCCTGACGCGGGAGATCAAGGCGATGGCAACGGAACGGCCCGCAACGACACGCACCGGTTGCTGGACTCACGCCCAGTCAAAGCCATCCTCGCCGCGGCGAGCGAACAGGTCACGCATCTGGTCAGTATCATCTCACAGCGCGTTTACGAGGACGCCGTGCTCGGCGCGTACACCGGACTTCACCCCGATCGTTGCGTGGAAGTCCCGGCCACCGTGGAAGGCAAGGCCTTCTCTCAGCGCGCCTGGCTGTACGTCCCTTCCCCCTCGGGGAACCTCGTCCGGGCCGGCGTGGAACCGCGTGAGGAGTTCGCGGAGCAGACCGCTGAGTCTGTCCATGAAGAGCGGGACACCATGGCCGGGGCCGAGACGCACTACAGCGGCAATACGCAGCGTGTAGGGGGCGGTGCCGCGGTGATGGGCAATGTGGGTCGGGACTTCAAGTACACCGGCCCCTCTACGTCGTATCGCGGCACCAACCAGCACTGGGGCGGCGGCGACAACGTGTCGGGCGACAAGCGGATCGGTGAATCCGGGGACCCTCGGTGAGCACTGCTACGAACGCCGCTCCCCTCTCAACCGGTACTGACGCTGATGCGGACAACCGCGCAGATGCAGGCCACTCCTACCGTGACAACCAACAACGCCTAGAGCAGGGCATGGCCGTCATGGGCGGCATCGCGGGCAACGTCACCGTGATCAACGGCGTGCAGATGGACGAGGCCGTCGCAGAGCACGTCTTCAAGCCCCGTTTGAGAGAGGGACCCTACCCAGCGGACGAGGTCACAGCCCGGTTGCATGGGTTCGTCGAACCACCGGCTTACGCACAATGCCGAAAGATTCTGGACAGCCACCTCCTAATACTGTGGGCCGGCAGCAGCACAGGCGTGAGCACCACTGCGTTCGCGCTACTGGCGGACTGCCACGGGGTCAACGCCATCACCGGTCTGGACTGCCCCGAGGACCTGGCACGGTGGCGTCCCAAAGAAGCCCGCGGCTACGTACTTCAGGGCCTGACCCCGCGAGCCGCCGCCTCGCTCAGCGAGGCGGCGCTCAACGCGCTGGCCGCGCTGCTCCGCGACGCTCGTGCCCACCTGGTCGTCACGGTCGGGGCGGACACGGCTCTCCCCCGTGAGTCAAAGCCTTGGCAGTGCGTGCACCGTCCGCCGTTGCCAGCCGTTGTAGCCGCCAGACAGCTGAACGCCATGGCTGAGGAGGGTGACCTCTCCCCTGGGCAGGTGTCTGCAGCTCGAGAACACCTCAGCTCGCCAGACTTCAGCAGTTACCTGCGCGATCATCCTCTGCCCCAGGACGCTGTTGCGGTCGCTGAAGGGCTGCGTGATCTCGTCGTGTCGGAGAGAGCCGCGTCGTCCGTGCTTGAGGAGTTACGGGCCGGCAGTCCCGCGGCAGCTCACCAGGCATTGGCAGCGTCCCGTCACAGAGCGGACAGCCTTTCACTGATGGCGGCCATCTCGCTCCTGGCAGGACAGGACCGCACGATTGTCGAGGAATTCAGTGTGTCGCTGCGACCTCTCATCGACGAACGCTGTGCCCCGGCATCCGGGAGGCCGGACACGGCCGCAGAGCGTGACCTGCTCGGGTCGGCCTTCCACGATCGGTTGGAGGCCGTCGGTGCCCGTCTCATGCCGCCTCGGTTCACAGCCGGGCAGCGCTACCCCGTCCAGGCAGTCGCGTTCTTCGGCCAGCACCGCTCGGAGAGCCTGCTGAGGTGCCTTCTGCTGGACTACGAAGGCATGACTGCCGTGCTGTGGAAAGCTCTGAGTCTGTCCCCTCACCACTCGGGAGTCGAGCTGGCCGCCGGGCGGGCACTCGGGAAGACTCTCGCGCACGCTACCGGTCCGAACACCCTGCGTCAGTTGGCGCCGTTCGCTGCCTCGGAGTACCGCTGGCATCGCCGCCTGGTCTCCTATGCACTGGGTGAGCTGGCGGAGCGCCCCTCCCACACCGCAGCAGTAGGCGAGCAGCTGAGACAGTGGAGCCGGTCTGCCGCGGTGACCCTTCACTGCACAGTCGCCGAGACCTGTGCCAGCAGCTACGGTTTGGCACGGCCGACCACCGCTCTCAGGCTCATGGATACGGCCCTCTCCAGACCAGGGGAAGAGCTTGACAGCAGAGTCCGCACCGCTGTCTCCTTCGCTCTCAGCGTCCTACTCTCCGAGAAGGCCAACCGCATCCTGGTCCTGGATCATCTGCTCTCCTGGCAGCGGGCAGACCAGGGCACACAGCACCACACGATGGCAGTGCACGTCATCAAAGCGATGAGTGAAGGGGCCTTCCCCTCAGCCAGAGCCCGGGGGCTGCATCGCGTACGGCTCGCGGACCTCCTCACGTATGACTTCGAGCGAGCATTCGACCTCGTGGTCACGGCGTTGGGCGATCCAGATACCTACGAGGCGATGTCGGCGGGGTTGTTCCTGATCGAGCGCGACCCGGAACAAAGTCGACAGACCGCGTTCCCGTACATGTTGGGCGAACTCGCCGGGGTGGCACGCAGTCATCGTGGTGCCCTTCGCTTTCTGCTGCGCCGTCACCGATCCCGCAACTCGTTCACAGCCGAAGGACTCACATCATGACCGGTCCGCTCATCACGCCTCTGGTCTCCTCCCCTGTCTGGCAACTGCTCCGTCACCATCTCAGCGCGCCGAGCGACCGGGCGCTGGTGTTCCTCGCCGACACTGAGGACGACGACGGGATGCTGCCGCCACGCAGTGGCGACATCTGGGGTTACCCACGTCCGACTCGACGTGCCGTACGGGAGGGCGCCTTCCACAGCATCGTGTGGGTCTCGCTGGCCGAGCAGCGGATCTCGGTGGACGTTCCCCGCCGGCCACCGAAATCCCCCGCCCGCTACGGGGTCAGCTGGAGAATCAGCAACCCTGTCGTCGCGGCCAGGTCGCAGATTACCGAAGAGCAAGCCCAGCAGCTGGTGGCCAGCCATATCAACGAACACGCCTCTCTGCCCGGAGTCCCTGACCCGCTGCGCAAAGCGCCGCCGTATTTCGCGACGACCGAGGCCGTGCCGCCTGGCCAGCCCCATCCAATTCACGGCTCAGGTCTCACGTATTGGTTCTTGGATCCCCCGGCCGCACTGCTGCCCACGCCCGGTTCCGGTTCGGCACCGGCCCTGCCCGCTGGTTTCGGCGAAGCCCACCGTGAGGCATACCGCTTCTATCGAGAGGTCGTCGCGGGCGGTCCCGTCGGTCTCGCAGCCCTGTGGCTACTGCATCAGCCTGACCAAGCACGCGAGGTGCTCGACTGGACCGTTGCCCACCGCACCCTACTAAGCGATCCGGACAGTTGGGAGCACACCCTCGCCGCCACGCTGCAGTCGCTAACACCGGAAGACCGCAGTTTCGTCGGCGTCAACCTCGCACGGGTGCTCAGCGACGTCGGAGTCCCACAAGGCGACGAAGTGCTGCGGCGCATCGGCACCGACAACGGCCCGGGAGATGCCAACAATCTGTATGAGGACTTCCGATGACTCCCCTCCTTCGCTTACGGCGCCGTCCAACAGCTCCCGAGCCGGCCGATGTGGTGGAGCTGTCCCGTGAGCTGATCGCTCAGAACCACATTGAGATAGGCAGGGCCGACGGCAAGGCCGCGGTCCTGCTCGCAGCGGGACTGTCCCTGTTCGGGCTCCTCCTGGTCCGCCGACCGCCCGGTGCGCTGTGGCCCCAGCCACTGTGGTGGACAGCCTCTGTCACGACAACGCTGGCCTTGATCTTCCTTCTGGCAGCCTTACTCCCCCGCCGTGGTCCAAGAGTCTGGGAGAGCCTCGGATCCGTGGCCTACTACGACGACGTGGTCAGGGCGGACAAGCAAGCAGAGCTCTCCTCCGGGCTCCTCCTGAGCAGCGCAGACCCCCATGGCAGACTGTTCCGCGCTCTGACCGCAACCAGCCGCATCGTCCGCATAAAGAACAGGTGTGTCCTCGGGGCAGTGCTCATGTTGCTGCCGGCTGTCACATCGGTATGCGCCGCGCTGCTCTACGAGACTTGATGCCCTCGACAACTGGGCAACCTGGCACAACGAAGACTGTTCCCGATCACTGTAGTCGTCAGCTCCCTGCCGGTGCTCGTCGCCCCAGGGCCTCCCGGCACTGACGTCGCTCTGGTTCTCCTTGCCAGTTCCGCGTGCTTCGTTGACTCTGGTGCCTTCTGATCCACGGAGGCATCAGTACTGCCATCGCAGCTGTGGGCGGCCTCGTGTTCGGTTGCACGGTGCATGCATCAGCCCTCACCGTGGCTGGGGAACCCGGCGTCCGAGGATGCCTTGCTGGCGACGATGCCCGAACCGCTAGGCACCGATGGCACTTCGCACCGACAGGGCATTCGGCCTCGTGCACAGCGCTATTATTTTGTTCATTCGTGCAACGCCCGGCACGTAGGCCGCAGGAGGCACTTTGTTACATGAGCCGGTTCAGTCGACGAACGTCCGTTCGGTGGGCTACAGCGAGTCAGATCGTGTGCTTGAGGTGGCCTTCCACAGCGGAAGGCTGTACCGCTACGACGGTGTGTCCGCGGACGTTCACGCGGCGCTGATGGCCGCCCCCAGCAAGGGTCGTCATCTGGCTCGATTCATCGTGGACCAGTTCCCATACCGTCAGATCTCAGGCTGACACCCGAAGTTTTCTGTTTATCCGAACCGTTCGATCGTTGTCGAGTTGAGGCATGCGTGCAGATCTGCTCCGTTTCCGTTGAGGGCTTCCGCTGCCTCGCGAACATCGATGATGTTCCGGTCCTGCCACAGACGGTCCTCACGGGCCAGAACGAGGGTGGAAAGAGCACCCTGCTCGACGCGCTGGACTTCCTGCTGCACGGGTCGCCACTGAGCGAACGGGATCTCACCTACGTCGGCGGCGGGATCTTGCCGGAGGCGCCACTCGAAGTGGACATGGTCGCCGCGCATGCGCGAGTGGCTCAGACGACAGTGACGGGCGATTTCATCCTCAGCGCGGCTGAGGAGGCGCATTTCGACTTGCCTGAGCATGTACTGATCCGCCGCCGTTACCGGCCGGAGGCGGGCACCTTCCTGGAGATCCGGCGCCGCGTTTGCAAGGATCCGGAACTGCGTGACCTGGAATCGGTGAAGCTGACGATGCTCAAGGAGCTGGCGGTGGCTCGCGGGGTCCAGCCGGTCGGTCAAGCGAACGCGAAGAACAGTTGGGAGCAGCCGCTTCGGGAGCTGGCCCAGCAGATGGAGCAGGTCGACGCATGGGTGGCGGCGGACTCCGAGGTAGCTGCTGCGCTGCCGTCGATGGTGTACTTCAAGGGCGATTCGGTTCAGGCTCCTGAAGCGGTGGTCCAGAGTTTGCTCAACTCCCGGCTGCGCGAGTACACGCGTGCTGATGAGGTGGCCAAGCGTGTATCGGAGCTTGAGAATTACCTTGCCGAGTCGCTGACGGAGGACATCGATAGCATCCGCGGGCACATCGCCGAGCGGTGCTCTTTGCCCTCGGTGGAACTGGATCCGCAGGTGCAGGTGCGCCCGGCCCTGGTCGGGGTCGAGTTGAGCATCGTGGATTCACAGGGCCGTCGGTACCCGCTCTCGTCGGCGGGAACCGGTCGCTCACGCCGGATTTCGCTGGCCTTGTGGGAGAGCAGCAACGACCTGGGGCAGCACGACTCGACGCAAGGCCTCGACGCGGATGTCGTGTTCGTCTACGACGAGCCCGATACGCACCTGGACTACTCCCATCAGCGACGCATCATGGCGCTCATCCAGCTGCAGTCGTCACGTCCCAACGCGCGCGTCATCGTGGCGACGCATTCGCTCAACCTGATCGACGGCGTCGACATCTCCTCTGTGGTGCATCTGCGCACTCACCACGGCACAGTGCGGGCCGAGGTGCTGAGCGAGGACAGCGCGGATATGGATGTGCGCCGTCACCTGTCGACGATCGCGACCACGCTGGGGTTCCGCAACAGTGTCCTGCTGCACGAGCGGTTCTTCGTCGCGGTGGAGGGCGTGTCCGAGACCTCTGCGTTCCCGCTCCTGTTCCGCAAGTACGCCGGAGTACCCATTCAGTCCGCCGGGATCTGTCTATGGGCCGGCGGAAGCAACGAGGGTGCCCTGCGGTTTGCCAAGTTCCTCAAGGAGCACGGCCGCGACGTTGCATTTGTCGTTGACAAGGACAGCCGCACCCATCAGAAGCGTGCCTTTCGGGATGACAAGCTCAAGGAGCATGGCTTCGACCTCAAGAAGGAGTGCCTCTACCTCGGCTCCCCCAATGAGCTCGAGGACCTGTTCACTGACGACGACTGGGCCGAGACCGCCAACGCCCTGTGGAAGCCCAACGCTGAGCGGGGGGCCTGGTTGCCCGAGGAAGTCAACGAACTACGCGCGGGGAAGTTCAGCTCTCAACTGCTGGACTTGTTCAAGACCGGCTCGGCCGATGGGCCGAAGGGCAAGGAAGACCTCATGATCGGCATTGCCGCACACATCACCAAGGACCGGATCCCCGAGGCGCTGTCAACAGTCTTCGATTCCCTGGTCACGCGAGCCCAGAGCGCGGGGCCCCATCTTTGGTAGACGCTGCGGGGGCGGCCTGACGCGCCGCACGCCGCGCTTTCATGCGCGTGAGGCGCTGCTCCCGGGTCGGCTCCTGCCATGTGTGCAGGCCGACCGAGGCCACCCACTGGGAGCCGTGGTGGCCTTGGTCATCGCCGCACCAGCGGCAGCCGTCAGGAGAAGGCAGCTCCTTGCGATGTACGCGTATAACCCGTCCGTCAGCCATGGAACACCGCCTGTGTTCGTCGGAACGCCTTCGATGTGAATACTTCCCCCGGAAGTTCATACTCAAAGATTCCCACATGCCACTGACAGTCCGCCGCTCGAATCACGCCCGCGGCAGGTCCTCAGTACGGGGCGGCCTGTTCCGAAGTCGGCGTGAACGATGCCGCGGGGCTAGCTGATCGGAGCGGCCCGCAGCACCGTGCCGTTGGCCGGCTGAGCCTTTCAGACGTAGCTCACACCTGACGGGGCCGCCCGGGCAGGCGATCCGATTTACCCACCACGGAGCCTCCAAGGCTGCGGACCGATGCCTCGCCGGGAGGGTCCGCCATTCAAGGCTAGGGGGCGGCAACCTGGGGTGTTGGGCGGCGCACAAGGCTAACCTCGGTGGGCCTGGGCTGGTCCCTGCTAAGGATGCCCAGGACTACGGGCTCGACCCCTAGCTTCAGCGTAGCGTTCTGTAGCGTCTCACGCAGGTAGGGGTGAGCGGTGAAGTACGAATTGCTCTCGACGTATGCGGCAATGGCCTCTTGCGAGGGCGTGGGGCCGTCGTCGAGCGTGTAGTCGATGACGACCACGATCTCGACTTCCGCGAGCGATTGCTCGTCGTGGTCCTGCAGGGTCACGGTTTGGGTGAATCGAGCAGCGAAGCGCGGTGCTTCGAGGAGCACTTCGCACGGTTCGACGGTGATGACGACTTTGGCGACGTCTAGCGGCGGATCTTCGATGGTCTCGGCGCGCAGACGCTGCACTCTTACGTCGTTCAGGTGCAGTCGAGTGTGGAGCTCGGAGACCTGCTCATGAACGTCGCCTGGGGTCGCTCTCGAAGAAACTGTGGTGTTCATCGTTGGGTACCCGGCTCGGCGAAGAGACGCCGTCCGTTCGGGCCGGACGGCACGTCTTCCCCCAGAAGTGCACTGGTAGCTTCGAGGGTCCGCGTGAGGCTGGCCGTGCTCGTCCGGCGCCAACGATCCGTCTGGGGCGACTCGCACAGAGCGGCGTTGACACGCGCAACCTGCTGGGCGTCAAGGTGGGCCGTGCCTGGTTCCAGGTCCAGGCAATACTGCGCCTTGAGCCAGGCCATCACCTCAGGCCACACCCAGATCTTGGTTGTGGTTTGGCCTTGGCCGACGGTTGAGCGTGCGGCAGGGAAAGGCTTGCCTGTCGTTCGTCGCTTCCCTGTCGCCCACAGGCGGACAGCCTCATGGCTCAGGCCGGCGCGGGCCGCAATGTCGGCGAGCGAGACGAACTGCTCGTCCACGCGCTCCACGACGGCATGCGGCAGTTCACGCTTGATGTGGTGCGCTGCTGCGACTACGGAAGCCACTGGGTCCGGCTGAGTCGTGTACACGCTGGCCAGCACCTGCCCTGCTACCTGACGCCAGCCGAGATCAGACAGACTCAGTGCCAGCTTCTCAACTGTCTCGTCGTCGTCAAGGCTGATATTGCGGATAACAAGAGGAACGCAAAATTCCACGGAGTACCCCCTCCTCCTTAGCTACACCATACCCGGATGTTGGACTTCTCCAACACGTTAAGCGGGATCAGAGATGGCCGCATTCCCACTCGCGCGCATTCGCCCGAAAAGACCTTCACCGCGTGTCCTGATCTGCTCGATCCTGGACCGCAGGAGGTCGACCGACTGGCTCTGGGGCAGGTCCTCGATCAGCTCCTCGGCCTTGTCGGTCTGCCCACCGGCGCCGATCACCAGGACCTCTATCTCCTGGGGAGTGGGAGGACAGCCCAGGAGGCTGTCCTGCGGAAGGTCGGCGAAGACTTCCACGATGAGAGCATCGGCCACCTTGTCGAGATGCACGGCCTGGTCCAGAAGCTTCGCCGCTTCACCGGCGGCAGTTTCGGCCTCATCAAGCAGTTCCTCGACCTCGGCCTTCTTGTCTGCGGCCAGCAGGCACAGCTCCGCAGCGTGAAGGTTCCTTTCGGCACCATCCAGGAGCAGGCCGGCCCGCTGGAGCATCTGACCATGCGCCTGCACAGCAAGGTGACTGCATCTATCGATCGTCTTGGACGCGTCTCGCGCGACGGATTCAGCCCCCCTGCCGGAACTGCAGAGGAGGATCCTGCAGGGCTCTTCACCATCACGGTCGCAGAAGATCATCCCCCAGGCATGCCCGTCGATCATTTTCAGGCTCCACCCAGCCGACCGGGCATAGGCGAGGACTGCGCGCCACCAGCCCTCTGGATGCCTGGGCCACTGCTCACTGGGTTCGTACCAGCGACTCATCGCGTTTCTCCGTCCCCCATCGGCCGCAAGCTGCCGCACTCCCCCAACTGGCGGGCCGCGATGGCCCATCCCCTCTCAGGATGCGCCCAGAAACGCTCCGACCAACAGCATTCGGTAGCAAGCACCTTGAATGCACCCCGTAGCAGCGAGAACGGGATGCACCCGAACATCTTCGCACACTTCATGTAGTTGTTAGAGTACTCAAAGTAGCCATGGAGCATGATGCGCAGGTATCGGGTGATCAAATGAAGCTGACTGTCTACCAGTTCGAGGGAACAGCTGCCGAGCTGGATGCCTCGGAACTCGTACGCAAGTTGACCGAACATCGTAAATGCTTACCTTCGGGCCCGCTCACGGCCCCAGCGCCGAATGAGACCTGGACGTCGGCACGCATCCCTGGGGTGGCCGAGGAGGGACAGGCCGCCGTGAGGGCCCAGTTGGCGCGCAACTCGACCTCGCACGTGCTGCTCCAGTTCCTGAGGCAGGCTGCGCAGTGGGACAACGTGGGGGTGCACGGCATCAAGCGCAAGGGTGCACCCGCGGGTACCCCGCTCGACTACAGCCGCTATCTCAGAATGCGCAAGCGGGGTTCGCAGTTCGGCGGATTCGCCTACCTCTGGGCAGAGTCGGGCATCGTGAATCTTCGACTCGACCACAGCCACGAGCAGCTCGCGAAGATGGGCGTCACCCGCGCTCGCACCCTCACGACCGGCCATCGGGCCTACCGTGTCAGCGTCGACCTCGTCGACGAAGTCAGTCTGTCCGACGCCCTGCAACTCGCGGAGCTGGCTTACGCGGCAACGTAGGACACCCCCATGTGCTCACTAGGTGTATGCACCCGCAGTGTTGTTGACGCGACTGATCGAGGCTGGCGTCCGAGGGCGGTGTCGCAGCGGTGGTGGTTGTAGGTGTGGAAGAAGGCTGACAGGGCGGCTGTTTGCTCGTCGTTGGAGGTGTAGGGCCGCAGGCAGGCCCACTCGTCGGCGAGGGCCTCACGTTGTGGCCCAACCGCGGTGACGGTGGGTGTGAAAAGGGCAGTGTGCCGGGGCAGTGACAAGGCTGCTGAGGTTAGGGTTCGTTCAGACTCATGCTCGGGGCAGACATTCCGGTGAAGCCAGGGCATGCGGGAGGTAATCATGGACCTGCGCCCGACACATCTCGGCTATGCCTACCAGGATCTGCTCACCGCGCTGCGCTTGGTGGATCTGGCGATGGGACGGGCGAAGTCGGTGCTCGTCGATACGAAGATGTTCGCTGGGGACCGGTTCGACGACATCACCTGCGAGTGGGCCGACGGCAGCCGCGAGCGGATACAGATCAAGCACACGACTCACGATCGCGCGTTGTCGTTGAAGAGTTTCACCTCGGACAAGCGCGGCCTGCAACTGAATCTTCTGTTCTCCTCCGTCGACCAAGACCTGAAAGCACACCCCGGTACCTCCCACCGCCTCGTGGTGCGGGACACGGAACCGGATGACCCTGATCTGTCCCAGGTGCTGCAACCTCTACGCACCAGTAACGACCCGGGGCCGGCTCTGCTGGGGCTCAGCAGCAGGCGATACCGGTTCGATGCCACTGCGCTGCGGGCACACGAGCCGTGGCAATCGATGCTCGCCGATGTGGATGATGACCTGCTCAGGGATGTGTGTTCCTCGCTGATCGTCGACACGCGGGTACCGGGGTGCTCGCTCAACGTCCGTGAGCCAGGACCGGCAGAGGCTGCGTTGCTGCACCGTGTCAGCGAGGAACTCGGCGCTGGGCGGCCACCGAACCGGCACCGTGTCCCTGCGGACGTAGCCCTGGCTCTCATCGACGCGGCCAAAGAAGCGCGTTCCAGAGAGGGCACAGTGGCCGTCAAGAAGCTGCTCCCTCGGCTGGGGTTGGAGGTCGACTTCGGGGCTGCTGGGGAAGGGCGCCCCGTGGACCGTGCCGCGGAGGTGACCCGCCCGGCGGTTCTTTCGGGCATGGTGGCCGCCCTGGAGAACGCGGCCCACTCGGGCGGTGTACTCGTGATCACCGGTGGGCCTGGCATCGGCAAGTCGTGGTTGTGCGAGCAGCTCGGCGATGCGCTTCGGGACACGTGGGTCGCTGCGCGGCATCACTGCTGGCTCGGAATCGATGACGAGCGTCGGGAGCAGCGTGTGCTGACCGATGTGGTGATCGGAAGCCTCCTGAAGCAGTTGGAGACGGCCGTTCCTGAGGCGGTGGCTCAGATCAGGCCACGCTATGCGGCCACGTCCGAGACGCTCACGGCGGCGGTCGCAGCCATGCGCAGTCTGGTTCCGGATCAGCCGATCGCGTTGATCGTGGACGGACTCGACCATGTCAGCCGGGTCCTCGGGAACATCACCGGCCGCGCGTTTCAGCAGCAGTCGGACCCTGCCGTGTCCTTGGTGGAGGAACTCGCCGCTCTCAGCCTGCCTCCTGGTGTTGTCCTTGTCCTGGCCAGTCAGCCCGGGCCGCATCTCCAGGCTCTTGGCAACCGTGCGGAACACTTGGTCGTCCCGCCTCTCAATCTTGAGGAACTGAAAGCGCTGGCAGATCGGCTGGGCGTCTTGTCAGCCCTGACACCCTCCGCCTGCGAGCAGGCATCTGCGGAACTTGCACAGGCCGCTGTCTGCCTGATCGAAGAGCGCTCACGGGGAAATGCGCTCTATGCCACGTACCTGTGCCGGCAGGCGGTGGGGCCGGCGCCCGTTGTGGCATCGCCGTCGGCGCGGGTCGTGGCTGGGGACCCTCTGGAGCGGTTGCGCGCGGTCCCGTCCTCGGCCCACGATCTCGACGACTATTACGGCTACCTCCTCGAAGGTCTCACTACCGAGCAGTGGCGGGCCGTCAGCATGCTCGCCATCTGCGACTTCGCCGTGACCGCACAGGAGCTGGGAGAGATTTTCCCGCTGCCCGGGGTGATGCTCGGCGCAGCGCTGACGAGCGTGGCACCGATTG
This sequence comes from Streptomyces sp. NPDC057287, assembly GCF_042667905.1. Taxonomy (NCBI): domain Bacteria; kingdom Bacillati; phylum Actinomycetota; class Actinomycetes; order Kitasatosporales; family Streptomycetaceae; genus Streptomyces; species Streptomyces sp. NPDC057287. The sequence continues at coordinate 61,320 of NZ_JBHUYV010000024.1, forward strand.
TCGCGCAGCAGCCGGGCATCGGTGGGTTGAAGATCCACCATGAGAGTTTCAGCCGCTTCATCCGCAAGATGGACAGCAACCAGGGCTGGGTCGACCTTGTAAGGAAGCAGGCTGCCGCGTGGCTCACCGGGCGGGGGTTCTTCACGGACCCACGGGCGTTCCGGCACTTGCCTGAACTCCTGTCCGCCTTGGGCCGGGACGAAGAGCTGGCCTCGCTCATAGGGCCCGATTTCCTCTCCTGCGCGATCGCCGGCCTGCAGCCTCCGCGGGCCATCACCCACACCCTGACCGTCGCCGCGCAGCGGGCGGCAGCCCGGAGCGACTGGTCCACCTTGGTGCGCTGCGTGGAACTCAGCCGGGCCCGGGCGACTTATGAGGAAGAGGGCCTGCCGAGTTCTCTCGTGCCGTACGCCGATGTTCTGGTGGCGCTGTGCGGCGCTGACAGGGTGGCAGCGAGCCTGATGTACGAGGGCGAGCCCACCATGATGGCGCGTTGGGGACTTCAGTTGTGTGCGGCTGTCGACCGAGCCGGCTTGGCTGCACCGTGGGAGGCCTACCTGGCAGCCTGGGACAACGAACGTGACGATAACGCCCGCTACGGCTCCGACAGCGACGACGCAGTGTTTCTCGCGGAGCTGCGGGGGAGGATCCGACAGCCACGCAGGAAGACTGACAGCGATGCGCCTCCGCGCCCGGTCGCGCAGCGGGTAGCGCAGTTCCTTGACCAGGAGAACCTGGGGGCAATCGGGCGTGCCGTGGGCGTGCTGCTGGATTGCCTGGGGTATGAGGCGCTGATGGCGAGCGTGGAGCTGATCGAACGTTCCGACCGGCGTGTGGCGGTTCTGCTGTGTCTGGCCGACGCCCATGCCAGCATTTCTGGAGAGCTGCCATCAGCGCGCACTCTGGCCGCAGCGGCCTGGGCGAGCGGGCCGTGCGATCCGCGGCAGCTGTTGCGTCATGGCGTGAGGGGGGCGGACCTGGCGCAGGACTTCTTCTCCGGCGGCATCACCGGGGTCCTTGAAGAAGCCACGCGGGAGGTGCTGGCCGACCGGGTCGGCGAGCTGGCAGCACCGGTGAACAGGTGGCTGTCGTTGCTTGCCGTGGCCCATTCTGTCGATCCGCAGGCTGCCGCCCGCCTGCTCCCGCTCCTGGAAGGCGTCGGCTTCTACCGCGCGTGGCTACGCTTCACCGTGGCGACCCTGGGACTGCGCCACGATGTCGATGCGGGAAAGGTCCCGGCCGAGGCGGCTTCCCTGACCGGCCGTGTGGCTCTCGAGCAGCTGGCCCGTCACAATCAGCCGTTCACAGGCCGGCCGAAGGCCAGCGACCTAGGCAGCATCCACCAGTTCGTGCGGCAGGTTCTGCACGATGCCGTGGTAATGCTCCAGGGCCAGGACTTGGCGCTGGGTATCAGGTACCTGCAGGCCATCAGCCACGGCACCACTACGTCCCTTATGGGCATGGCTGGGAGTGGGCCTCTCATCACGACGGAGCTGGTGTCTCTGCTCGCTGAAAGCGTCGGTCAGGCTGGAGCCGGTGTCGTGTACGAGCTCATGGACTCCGTGCGCGCAGCTCAAGCGGACCGCCTGGCGTTGTACGCGGAGGACGCGGACTTCGAGCTCGAGATGGCCCGCGTGAGTCTCGCCTGCGACGACGGGCTGGCTGCGCAGGAGTGCTGGGAGCGCGCCGCCCGGTTCATGGGCGCCTATGGCGGCCACAAGGACGCCACGGTCGAGGAACTCCTGGATCCGCTTCCTGAACTCCTTCAGGCCGACCCTGCCCAGGCCCGTGAGAGGCTGGCGCGCACGCAGCCTCTGGTGTATCTCGTCGCTCAATGCACCGACGGTCGGGGTACCAGCTCAATTCCCCACCAGTGGTGGCGGTTGATGGCCCGCCTGGATCCTCCGGCTGCCGCACAGCTGGGAGCACGCGTGCTGCTGTCCGAGCCAGGGCTGCCCGACGCCCGGGTGGAAGCAGCCCATCATCAACTGCTCGCCACGCAGGGCGATACAGCCGACCCCATCGTGTTGGCCGTGCTGCGGATCGCTTCCGGTCCCGAGGGCCGACGTCTCGACGCCGACATCGCTCTGCTCGGCAGGCTCGCGAGCCTGCCCCACGACGAGGCGGCACGGACACGGGGTCTGCTGCCTGTATTGGCCAACGCGATCACTTCCACCTATGACGACCAGACTCTGATCCATGATTCCAGCGATGCCGGGTCCGCACCGAGCGCCGCGCTGTCAGCGGCGGCACGGCAATGCGGTGGCGAAAGCGGTCCGCTGTGGTCGCCGAAACACGCCACCGTAAAGACATCCCGTAATTGGTACGGGCCCAAAGGGCGCTACGCCACAGACGCCTACCTGCACGCGCAGCAGCACCCCGTGCTTCCAGAGGGTGCTGCCGGCGCCCTGACTGCGGTCCGCGACCACAACGACAAGCCATACAACGCTCCCCCGGGCTCCCGGTGGTCGGCCGACAGCCTGGCCAACGCAATCGGGTGGCGGCTCTTGGAGGTGGCCGACCGACAGGGCATCGACGCGGCCACCCGACTACTGCACCGGCTCGCCGAGGAGACGAGCTTTACGAAGCCGCTCGGTTATCTCGCCGACATCGCCACCGGGCTCCGCCTGCGCCAAGATGCAGCCCCCGACACTCTCGGCCCGCTCGCTGCGACCGCCGGCATGCTCGCATTTACCACCATGCGAGGAGGAGGCGGCTGGCGTTCCTTCGCCGGTAAGGAGCGGCTCGATCTGTGGCAACACGCGCACACGGCGGACGCCACCGTCGCGGCCGGCCTTCTCGCCGACCAGGTAGCACGCGCCGTTGCCGACGCGTCGTACAGCCGAACGATCGGCGTCAGCCAGGCCCTGGTCTCTGCCTTCGCCGTGCAGCCCCCGCCAGGCCGGATACCGGGCGCCGATGCGCTCGCGTGCTGGGACGCCGCCTGTGAAGTCATTACCCACCGCCTGCCCGGCGACGCCCGCCTCGGCGACGGCGCCTACCAACCGAGCCCGGCCTCGGCCACACAGCACGACATCGACACCGCGCTGTGCACCCTTGCCCTGGCCACCCTTGCGCTGCCCGGGCTCGGCGACAAACGCCGCGCTCTGGTCGCAGCGACCGTGCTGCTGGCGAGCCGCCCCAGCCAGGCCCAGATCGCCCTCGCGTACGTGTTGTCCTTTCCCCTTGGTGGTGGGCCGCTGACCTGGCTCCTGGCTGTCCTACATGACCACCTGCCCCCCATGGATATGGCACTCCACAAGCAGCTCGTGGTGCTGTGCAGCAGTGACATGCTGTCCGTTCGGGCGGGCGCTGCCGAGATCCTTACGCGCGCCGGGCATCAGCCTCCCCCGCCCCCTGCGACACCAGCACATCCGACACTCACGCAAGCCATCGCCGCCGCCTCCCGCGCCAAGGGCAGACCATGAACGACTGGCGTGCATTCGCGACAGAAATCGTCGACCATTATCTGAGAACCCGGCTCGCTGCCGCACGGGGCCCCGCAGGGCTGCGTGAGGCTGTCATCGATCTGGTGAGCGAGGCGATCCCCCAGTACGTGGAAGCACTGATGGGCCAGCAATTGGACTCGCTGACTCATCCGAGCAGAACCCAGGTGCCCGACGCCTACCTTGCTGACGAAAGCGCCGCCGAAGACGCGCTTCAGCAAGCCGCGGCAGGTCTGCGCGCCGCGTTCGCTCAAGCCGGACACATGGCTCGCAAGGCGCAGGTCTTCGAACGCAACGCTGCCGCACGGCTGGGCGACGATCCACGGGCAGCGCTACGCGCTGAGCTGGCCCGCGTGCCGCGCCCCCTCACCCGCCCGCAGGTGCTGGAGTGGTCGCTCGACCCTGCGCCCTGGTTCAAAGAGAGCCGTAGCGAACCCGGTGTCTGGCCGCCTGCGGGATTCAATGCAGTTGCAGGCCAACGACGGCTGCGGGGCGGCATCGTGGCACTCCCCCGTGTGACCAGCGGCCCTCACGACGAATGGGTGCAGATCGGGTTTGCCGAAAGGCAGCTGACCCCCGCACGCCGGTATCCGGAAGAACCAGCCCGCCAGGTACAGATCTTCGTCGGGCTGGAAGCCGGAGGCCATGATGCGCCGGCTGGCTCATTGCCTGTTGCCCAGGCCTCCTGGCAGCTGTGGACGCACCCGCTGCGGTACCTGGCAGCTCATCTCGCAGACGCCGATACGGCAGCGGGCCACCTCGGCACCGCAGACCAGCCCCTCGTGGCGCTGACAGACGCCAGCGCCACCACGCTCGTCGATTCACCCCTGCGCTCAGGACCAGGCCTACCTCACTATGTCCTCGCACCAGCTGTCAGTGTCATAGCCTTTCTCGGCCTCGAGCCCACGGAAGGGATCTGCGGCTTCAGTCTCAGCGATGGGCAAGGAGAGGCGTTGATAGGTCGTCAATGGCGGGGCCACCTCGTCCACGACGGCAACTACTTGCCTCTGCTGCCTGCAGTCGAGGGCGCAGACCTACTGATCCGCCCCGACCTGTTCAGTCGTCTCCATGACACGATCGGCGCTACCCGCTGTCACGTCGGCCTGAACGTTTCACACACGCCAGAGGGCCAGCTCAACAGCACCACAGATGGCTGAAGCCGCCGAGGGCCGGCCATACAGATCTCACTCCGGAGCTGCGGACGAGAGTCATGCCAAAGAGGATGAACACGGCAATCCCGACGATCGCGCCGGTGACGCTGACGGCCCGGTCGGCCATGTCCGGGCCCACCACGAACGCGACGATCAGCCCTGCCGACACCACACCAGCCACTGCGGCGACCACCCATACGGCGACGGGCACCGCCCCCGAACTGCCACAGCCCTGCCCCCGAAGTTATGCCTGCTGTCCCGTCAGATGAAGGCCTCGACGATACTGGCGGGCCGCGACGGCATCGCTGGCATGTGCGAGAACTACGGCGCGCTGAGCTCGTACCGCGAGGAGGAAGTCCACCGCTAATCAACACGTGCAGCCGAGATCGAAAGCCTGACGCACTGCAAACCGGCCGGGTGACGATCTGCTCGGTGCGCACAGGCAGTGCACGTCTTGTGAGGTCGGCACTTGTCCAGGCCCACTGTGGATCCCATAGCCAGACTCGTCGCCGGTGACGTCGGATGCGACAACCGAGTAGCCGGTGACAACGGTCCCTGCTGCACTGCCGTAATCGCCGCATCGAGCGGATAGAGCAAAGCCCGCTTCCTTACGCAACGACATGCCTGCCAGCCTGCCACCCGATTGTCTCCCACCGGGTGGTGTAGCCCTTGGCCACGGGCGCCATTGCACATCGTCCTGGTGGGTGGAATGCCTCAGTGAGCTGTGGCAGGAGGTTCGGTCGTCCCGCCTGCGATCCAGGAATTTCGACTTCGCCTCATCCAGCTCCAGGGCTCCTGCAGGTGGTGCTGTGCCACGGTGGTGTAGTGACGTAGGCATCGGTCGATCTCGGCAGCGCCTACCGAGGGATCCTCCAGGGAGTCGAGGATCGCCTGCATGAGGAAGTGTGCCTGCGCCGTAACATTGTCGGGGCCGTCCAGCCGCAGAACCTGGTACGTCCGTTGCGCCTCAGCGACGAGCGCCTCATCCAGAGCACCTCGATCACGCTTGCGATCTTCGACGAGTGCCTGGGCGGCTTGCAGGAAGGCCACATATACCCCCCGCTTGGCCTCGAGTTGCTGCGCTCTGACCTGTGCTTCCAGTGTCTGCTGCACCGTCTTCAGCACGGCCTCGGCTTGCTGCTCTCCCGCGTGCCGTGCTGCAGCAGCTTGTTGCTCGCCGGCCAGCTGTGCTGCAGCCGCTTGACGAAGTCCGGTACTACGCGTGAACCAACCGGTTACAACGCTGCCTGCAATCGCTGACCCTGCCGCGATCATTGCTATCCCCCATTCGCTCATGGCGACATCCTCTCGCGTACGGACGGTGTTCAAGCACGCGGGATCACCTCCTGGCCAGCGGCAGCAGTCACGCATTGACCCTGTGGGATCCGCTCACCGCAGAGAAGCTCCACACGCTCGCGACCGTCGGCCCCGTGGAAGCCGTCACGACCCTGCGCGACGCAGATGGTTCGCTTCTGCTCGGCATCGGTGGGCCAGCAGGCCTCACCAACTCAAGATCAACATTCCCGCCTGACCTCCCTTAAGAGTCCACTTAAAATTGGGCAAATGGCCGACTGCCATAGGAGTCGGCATGAAAATGACCAGGCCCTTCGTCACTCACTTCAGCGCCTATTCGTCACACCCTGACAGTGACAAATAGCAGGTCACTAGGCCCATCTCTCTGACATCCAGATGACGAATCTCCACTGGCACCCTCATGCAGACCATCACAGTCCGTCCCGTCCTCGATGGTCCACCCGAGCTTCCGGTAACGCTCCTTCTCGCTCTGCGGGATTGCGGACTGGGCCAGCAGGTAGGCCACTACGCGATCGTCACGGGCGTCCGCAAGCACGAAACGTAGGGCGGTCGGGTCGTCGAGAGCAGCACAGATTCGTTGCGCTTCGGTGCGGTCGAGGGGATGGGGGTTATAGGTCTCCCTGGTCTCCGTCGAGAGTGTCTCAAGGAATTCCCCGAAACTATCGGAATCTGTGCTCTTCAGGGCACGCAGGGTGGCGACAGCGCCATTGGCCCCGGTGACCGGCTTCGCGAGGAACGGGTGCGTGGTGCATTCATCCATACTCGGCAGCGTATCCAGCCTGTCCAGGGAAGGGGGAAGGCTGACGCACAGTGTCCCGGTCGAAGCCGGCTCGCGAAGTCAACTCTCTGGGACGGTGGTTGACCATCACAGGCTCGCGCGGATGCAGGGCGCGGTGCACCGTCGCCACGCGGACGTGAAGTACCGCGCTCTGTCCCTGGACCCACCGCTGGCGATGCCAAGTCGGCAGATTGCGGCAGTCCCGGCGAGCACTCAGCAGGCCGGCGCAGCGGCCGGCCCCGCAGCCGGAGTAGGACCACCGCCGCCGCCTGGTCGTCGGTCCGGAGCTCCGCGACGGGCCGGAGAAGAGGCCAGCGCAGCGTCGCTCCGCTTCCTCGAGACCACGCCCGCAGTGGCTGCGTAGAGGGTGGAGTGGTGGGGCAGCTGGTGCTGCCGGTTCAGTTCGTTGGTGGCTGTTGCGTGTGGGCGTCGCGGAGTTTTTCGATCGCTCGTTGGAGGTCGTCGAATGCCCGTTGTTCCTCCCGGGGGGAGGCCCGGGGGCCGAAGAGCAGGCCGCTTCGTGTTCCGCGGGCGCGGTTGTATGCGTCGAAGCAGGACAGCACCTGCTCAACCAGCACTGAAGGTATGGGGGTGGGGTTGTGCCCGGTCATGGCCTGGGTCTCTTGTCTGGTCGGTGTTACTGGTCAAAGGGGAGAGGTGCGTCGAGGTAGCGCTCCAGGCCGAGCGTGCGGAGCGTGGCGAGGATGCGGGGTGAGCCCCGGCTGATGACGAACCGCACCCCTGACCGGTGGGTGTCGCTCGCCACCCTGAGGAAGACAGCGCCGCATTCCGGGGCGAGGAAGGTGACCTTGCTCAGGTCGACCTCGAGTACGGCAGGACCACGGGCAAGCGCTCTCGAAAGCTTCTTCTGCACACGCTCTGCCCTGTGCCGGTCCAGCTCGCCCCGCAGCTGGACAACCTCACGGACACGCGGGCGTACGAACGGCAGGGGCATGGCACGCCTTCCCGGGCACGACAAAGACACTGCCGACCAGACTTCCCGGCGCACCACCCGTCACCACAGACGAGCCGAGAGTCATGCTAGCCCCCCAGCACACAGCCCAGCAGAAGCAACGATCCATACGGGTCGCGGGCACCAGCGGACCTGGCCGGGCGGCCGGCTTGGACGCACGGCGGGAACGAGCGGACCTGGGCACGGGCCGTCACCGACGCCCGGGCGATCCACGCAGCCGAGCTCGGCGCGGACAGCGAAGCGCAGCGGCCGGCCCCGCAGCCGGAGTAGGACCACCAGCACCTCCGCCTGGTCGTCGTTCTGGTCGCCGGTCCGGAGCCCTGCGACGGGCCGGGAGAACGGGCCAGCGCAGCGCCGCCGGTTTCCCGAGACGACGCCCGCCACCAGCCACCACCACCCACCCCACACAGCGGGACAGGCCAGGTAGAAGAGGGGAAGTCCGAGCACTCACCACGTGAAAACCGGTGCCTGACCTGCGGTTGTGCGAAGCACGGCGCGCGGTGGCTGTACTAGATAGCGTCACAGATCCTGTCGCACATACCGTGACATCTGTCGTCACACATCGCGTGACAGCTGTTGTGCACGCAGCGCCCAGGCCCCGAGGGGCGAGCAGCACCAGGCGGTGCCGTCCCGCGAAGCCCAGCCCGGCTCCGGCCCGGCCCGGAGCAGCGCGACGGGCCGGAGAAGAAGGCCAGCGCAGCGCCGCCCCGTCCTCCCCGAGACCACGCCCGCCCACCGCCACCACACCCACCACCCAACAGCCGGGCAGCCAGGTAGAAGAGGGGAAGTCTGAGCACTCACCACCCAAAAACCTGGGCCTGACCTGCGGTTGAGCGAGGCACGGCGCGCGGTGGCTGTCACAGATAGCGTCACAGGTCTTGTCGCACATGTCGTCACAGCTGTTGTCACACCGTGCCGAGGGCTTGGCGGTGGCTTTGTTCACCAGAGACTCGGGAGTTCACTTGAGCGAGTGCCTTGCTTCGGGTACGCCCAGAACTGCTTAGACGTCAGCAGCGTTGTCTCATACAGTGCCGAAGGTATGACGGCACTCTCATCCTTCACCTTCGCACGCCACATAGACGGGCTTCGGTACCACTTCGCACGCGACGGCGAGCACAATGGCCGCCCTGCCTACCGCCGAACGGACGGGAACGTGCGGTGTGTCTGGTCGCCGACCGACGGCTGGCACTGCGAGATCGCTGACGGCCTCGTCACCGCCCATCCCCTCAATAGCCACGCTGACGAACCCGAACCCCCGGCCACCGTCTGGCGCAGTTTCAAAGGCGATCGCTCCTACCTCTACGACCTCAGGGTCCTCGACCCCGAAGCATGATCCGCCGGTCAGTGCCTAGCTGGATCAGGCTGTGGGGCGACGGCGGGCACGGAGGAGATGGACTCCCTTCACGGCGTAGCCGGCGCCCACGAGGGCGAAGCCAGGAAGGCCGAGCCAGAACCAGGATTCTGAGACCTCGAGACTCAGGTACGCACCGCCCAAGAACAAGATGGTGCCGATCGAGTCCACCAGATCGAAACGTGCCTTGGTCCGCACTACAGAGTCGAGTTCGCGGAGTCGGCGGATGACGGAGACGAGGCCGAGGACCTGCAAGAAGGCCAAGCCGAGAAAGATCCACTTGAACCAGTCGGGTATATCCACGGCGCGCACTGTATCGCTAGCCGGAGCCCTGGAGGATCGAACGGCCGCTGACCCTGGTGACTCCCGAAGTCGTGAACACGCTGTGGTTCTGATGAACACAGCCAGCCCGGCAGAGGCGAGCAGCACCAGGCGGTGCACGCCCCGAAGCCCGGCCCGGCCCAGAGCAGCGCGACGGGCCGCTGAGAGGGGCCAGCGCAGCGCCGCCCCGCCTTCCCCGAGACCACGCCCGCCCACCAGCCCACACAGCAGGACAGGCCAGGTAGAAGAGGGGAAGTCTGAGCACTCACCACAGGAAAACCAGGGGTTGACCTGGGGTTGTGCGGGCGGCTGGCGTCATCGTGCGCACGGGATGTTGGGGGGGATGTTGGGGGGAATGCTGGGGGGGTTGTTGGGGGGCATGTTGGGGGGGATGGTGCGGGCCTCCGTTCGGTGTCTGTTCGCTGCGGTGCCCATCGGGCCGCCGCAGCCCTCTGGAGCCAGCGCAGCGCCGCCCCGGCTTCCCCGAGACCACGCACGCCCACCAGCCACCACCACCCCACCCCACCCCCCACAGCAGGACAGACCAGGTAGAAGAGGGGAAGTCTGCGCACTCACCACGCGAAAACCGGGGCCTGACCTGCCGTTATGCAGAGGCCCGCTCCCGGGAGGTATCGGTCATAGTGTCGGCCATGCTCTCGGTCATACCTTCGGCCATATCGTCGGTCATAGTGTCGGGATTGTTGTCGGACGCCGGGCCGGCCGCATGGCCTCGCTGCACCCCCTGCGGCCGACCGCCGACGGACCTTCAGTGCCCGGCCCGAGCGTCGCGTTTGCGTCACCAGGAGGCGTCACGCGGTGACGCCTCCTGAACGCGACCGTCGGCGCCACGCCCGCGTCCGGCAGCGTGGTGAGCAGTACCGGCTGTCGGATCGCTTCGTCTTCCCGAACGGGGTGTCCGCGGAGTACCAGGTGCTGCCGCATTCCGGGCACCTGAACTGGGGCCAAGGGTGGCGGCGCCCTTCGAGAATCGCCTGGAGAGCAGCGCCGCCGGCCTCGATCGCCTCACGCCGGGCCCTCGTCGTGCGCTAGGCCCTCGTCCTGCATGTCGCGGAGCAGTACCGGCGGCTCTTCCTGGACCCGTCGGGAAGAGGCGTTGCGCACTGACCACAGCGCGGCGTCTTCCTGGTCACCACACCTCCAGGGTGCCCCCTCGCCGCAGGCTCGGCCAGCACCCCGGGACAGGCCCGAGCAGCCCCCCGGAGGGGGCTCAGGACCCCGGCCAGGACGCCGCGCCGCGGCCTCGAGGAGCGAGGGGGCGCAGCGCGGCAGACGCCGCGGCTTTCGTGTGGCAGGGTGTCGGGGCCCGGAGCGGGTGGCTGGTCTCTGGCACCGGCGACGGAACTCCCGCCCCGGGCACCTGGCGATCTCCGCCCCAGTCGACCACCTGAGCGTCATGCAGCAGATTCGACAACAAAAGTTTCCAGTGGGCGGGGTGCCGTGGTAAGTGGCCGCGCATGCCTCTGACCTGCGGTGGTGAGTTTCCGACCGGGAAACTCACCACGGTCCCCGGGCCTACTCACCATGGCGGGGTCAACTCACCGTGAAACTCACCACGGCTCACGGTGCTCACCACAAGAACTCACCACCGCAGGTCAGCGGCTGATTGCGCAGATTGCGCAGTCGGGGCCGACTGCCTGGCCCGGCTGGGGTGAGCTGGCAGCGCCGACTCAGCGTCGCAGTCGTCGAGATGGGGGCGCTCACCGTCTGCGGGCGGAAGATTGAGATCATCGCAGTGGTTGGACCGGCGATCACTCCTCGCCGGTCCAGCCTCCGTCGCGCCTCACGGCGCCCGTAACTGCGGCCTCAGGCTCCTCGTTACCCAGGCAAAGGCGACGCAGATCTACCCCCGTGGTCCTGCTCGTCCTCCGAACGCCTCGCAGCCTCTCGCCGCGGGGCGTTCGACGTCCCCCTGCCATGCGGGGAGCAGTCGGCCGGAAAACTCACCACGGTCTCGGCTCTACATGCGAGGGCCCCGGCCGCTGGTGAGCCCGATCCCGCATCCTGCGCAACGGCCGAGAGGGTGAGGCTGCTGGCGTTCCGGGTGTCGCGGGGTGTCGGCCTGGTGGTGGTGCGGGACAACGAGTACGGCAGGTCAGAGCGGAAACCGCGCAAGGGTCCACCTCTCTGGCCTGCCACCGGGGGCCGCCTGGAAGTCCCGCATACCGCTGCGGCAACAATTGCCGCATGACAGCTGATGAAGAACTCGACACGTCGCGGCCCGTGCCGCGTGTCCTCGCCCCTGCCGGCGAGCTCGACATGGACTCCATCGGCCCTCTGACGACCGAGATCGAGACCACCCTCGCCCGGCACAACAGCCTTGTCCTGGACGCCAGCGGCATCACGTTCGGCGACTCCATGTTCCTCAGGCTGGTCCTGAGCACACACCACCAGGGCGACCTGCGTATCGCCGCACCCTCCCCGGCCGTCACCCGCCTGTTCCGCCTCGTCGGCGCCGACACCGTCCTGCGGATCTACCCCACCCTCAAGGACGCCCTCGCCGCGTAGCCCCCGCGCGGAGGGCCCCGTAGGCCCGTGCGGGGCCCTACCCGCGCGTCAGCCCGGTCTCCGGCCGGCAGACCCCGCACGGTTCAATGTCCGGCCGCGCCAAGGCCACCATCGCGTCCTCCCGGGAGATCAACCCGGCCTGGTCCGGGTAGGTGGCACACCCCCCACGGTGCAGCAGGGCCGTCGGCGAGGAGCGCTGCGGCTGGATCTTCCACGACATCTCCGCCCGCGCCCGCTCCCGGCGCTCGCGTTCCTGCGCTTCCTGGATCTCAAGTTCGCGGACGCGGCGCTCGGTCTGTCCGACCTGCCAGCGCAGCCAGTCCAGCAGGGCCCGGTTCTTGTCCAGGTCGCTGAAGGCGCCCGGGTGCGGAGTTGCGTCGGGCATGGCTAGGCCGCGGGGCCGGCGGGGTCGTGGGCGTGCTTGAGGGCGGTGCGGGCCTGTACTCGGTCCGGGCCGGAGAGCGTGGCCCAGTAGGGGTGCGTGATGATCTGGGTGGTCAGCTCCAGGATCCGCGCCCGGTACCCGGCCAGGCGCTCGGCCTCCTCGGTCGTGTAACCGCGGCTGTCTTCCTTCTCCGACAGGTAGTCGCTGTGCAGCTGCTTGTCCGACTTCCACCCGACCATCGGCTCCGCCGACCACGGCAGGAGCCGGGCGAACTGGTCATGCTCGGCCTGCACCTCCTCAAGGGCGGCCTGGGCGTCGAGGAGGTCCTGGGGGAAGTCGAAGGCAGGGGATTTCTTAGGCACGACGTAATGCTAAGCCTGTTCGATTTCCGGGCGCGACTGCCGCACCGGCCCGGTGACGACGACTACCCGAACGCAGCGGCACGTCCACCTGTCAGCGTTCCCACACACGCACTGTGACCGGCAGCGCACGACGCAGCGTGACGTTCGCGGCGGGGAAAGAGATTCGTCCGTCTCATTCCTGCGGAGTAGGAGGAAGCCAGTCAGGGCGTAGGCGGATCTCGGCTGGCACTGGAGTGCCAACGGCCTCAAGGAGCCCGCCTGGCGCAGGACCAGTGGTTGCGTCGATGCGCAGGTGGCTGCCATGAAACTCCGCACTGTCGAAGCTCACGTCGCCACCGGAGAACGCCGCCCCGGCAAAGTCCACGGTGCCACCGGAAAACGCCGTCCTGGTGAAGCGCACGTCGCCGCCGGAGAACTCCGCGTCGTCGAAGTTCACATCGCCGCCGGAGAACTCCGCGTCGTCGAAGTTCACATCGCCGCCGGAGAACTGCGCGCTGTCGAAGTTCACGGCGCCACCGGAGAACTCCGCACCGACGAAGAACACGGCGCCGCCGGAGAACTCCGCGTGGTCGAAGCTCACGGCGCCATCAGAGAACCTAGCGCCGCCGAAGTACACCCCACCCCCAGAGAACACCGCACCGACGAAGCTCACGGTGCCAGCGGAGAACGCCGCCCCGGCAAAGTCCACGGAGCCACCGCAGAATTCCGCGCCGTCGAAGTTCACGGTGCCGCTTGAGAAGCTCGCACCCTTGAAGCGCATGCGACCGTCGATGGTGACGCCGGTGAGGTCAAGGTTGCAGCCCTGCCATGAACGATGGGTGCCCGTGGGAATGCGGTAGTGGTCTCCGATAAGGCGCAGGATCGTGTGCCGGACCTCGCGCAGTGCGCGGTACCGGTTCCTCTTCTCCTGGTGGGCATCGCGGTGTTCTTCGGGGAGTGGAGACCCGTCGGGCCAGGCGGGCTCGTCGCCGGGGTCGGGAGAGAAGGGCAGGTGGAGGTAGGCGCAGAGGACGTCGATGCAGGTCTGGCGCAGGTCGTCGTCGGGGGCGTCGTCGGCGAGGCCGGCCAGGGCGTGGACGCCGCCGAGCCTGACTGCGGGTGAGTCGGATCCGAGTTTGTCGACGGCTTGGGAGAAGCGTTCGGTGTGGAGGCGGGTGGCGTCACGGTGGGCGCCGGCCTCGTCGACGCGCTGGCGGCGGTAGGCGACGACCAGGGCGACGAGCGCACCGGCCCCGGCGACCACTCCGAAGGAGAGCTTCACCAGGTCGAACAACGTCTTGGCGTCGAGCTTCTTAGTGTTGTCGATCTCCTGGAAGTCCAGCAGGTACACCAAGCCCATGAAGACGCAGCCCGCTACCAGGACCGCAACAAAGAAGGAGAGGGTCAGTGCTCGGCCGACCCTCCACAACCGCAGCTCCCGATCGTTCGGCACAGACCGCGATCTTCGAGTGACTGTCATGACGATGAAGACAAAGCCCGTACCTCAACGGTTGCAGCCGCCCCCAGCACTCCAATGCTCCAATGCCGGGGACGGGGTATTTCAGGCGGCCCAGCCGATGGAGGAGACGTTGCTGTAGGCGTCGTACTCGGATCCGAGGTCTTGGATGATGTCGTCCCAGATGGCGTCGAGTTCATCGACGTCGTCGTTCATCCACGCGTCGACGGCGCGGTCCCAGACGCCGCGGACGTTGATGCTGCGGCTGGACAGGTCCCGCTGGTGCCGGCCGTCGACGCGGGTCTGGTCGATGGGGTTGATCTCGATGCGGGTTCCGCGGCCGTGGTTGTTGAGCCGCTTCTTCAGGTCGGCGGCCACGTTGCGGCGCCGCAGGTCCCAGTACGCGGCATCCAGCCGCGACCGGTTCGCCTTGTTCGGGATCCGCTCCTCAGCGAGCCAGGCCATGAGCGTGCGCGGGGAGACGTGGATACCGGCGCGGTCCATCGCCTCGTATCCCGCATCCGTCTTGGTCAGGTAGTTCAGGCGCGCGGCAAGCCCGCGCTCACTCTCCACGGATGAGGCGATGCCGGTCACCATGCGCTCGATCGCCACACCGAGGGCGTCCGCACCGGGCAGGCCCCGGGCGTTGAACGCCCCCAGGTCCATCCACCGGCCGGCCATCAGCCACCCACCGCGCCCACGGTGCACTCACCCGTGGTCTTGCCCTCGCCGTGCTCGACCTTCATCTGGGAAACGCCCCGGCCCTCCGGGAACCCCTGCCGCCAGTCACCGGCGTCATGGAGTTCATCCGTGCCCATCATCGCAACGACATCCAGACCGGCCGTGGACGCCTTGTACGCCTTGCCCCACAGGTTCGCGTACGCCTGGGAGTGGATGATGTGCATCCAGTCCGGGCGCACCATCTCGCGGTTGTGGATCGAATTTCCCATCGTCGAGATGAACTTCGAGTACATCGTATGGGGGCGCTCACCAGTTGCGGGCAGAAGACCACTGAGATCATCGCAACGGTTGGACCGGCGATCACTCCTCGCCGGTCCAGCCTCCGTCCCGCCCAGCGGCGCCCGTAACCGGCCCTCCGCGCCCCTCGTTACAAAAACCGAGGCGACGCAGCTACCCCCGTGGCCTGCTCGCCCTCCGAACGCCTCGCAGCCTCTCGCCGTGGGGCGTTCGACGTCCCCCCTGCCATGCGGGGAGCAGTCGGCCGGGAAACTCACCACGCTCTCGGCTCTACTCACCATGGCGGGGCCCACTCATCATGGAAACTCCCCATGGCAGGTCAGAGCCCTGCCCGGGTCAGTTGACGACTTGGACCTCGTGGACGTCGGCGGTGAACGGCGTCTGCCGGGTTTCAGTGAACGTCCCGCCGTCGTTGAGGGCGGGCGCGGTCCAGGTGACGGTCCAGGTCGCGGTCGCGGTTCCCTTGAACCGGCCGCCGGGCTGTTCGGAGGAGGGCCGTTCGTAGAGGTGCCCGCAGTCCGGCGACGAGGTCACCTCGTGCGACTTCCTGTACGGGGTGCCGGGGCCGTGGCAGGTGACTGTCGTGCCGTCGCCCATCGCCCACCGCACCCTCGTCACCTTCGTGGTGGCGGTGACGGTGACGCCGCCGGCCGTGGCCGAAGCGGTCGCCGGGCCGAACGTCGACCGGGACGGGGTGGCCCACATCCACATCGGCATCCCGACGACGTACGTCCCCGCGGCACGGGGGCTGGCGACCGTCGGGCCCTCCAGGCGCATCGAGGCCGCCGCCCGCCGCGCGACGGCCTCAGGGTCGATGACGGGCGCGGCGTCCGGGGCCTGGCCGTCCGCGATCCACACCGTCCGGGCGCCTTGCTGATCCGGGCAATGCACCCCGTAGACGGCCCCCTGCTCGGAGCGGTCGTGGCCTTTCCAGAACATGTTCTCGGCGGGGGGCTGCGGATCCAGGCGGGTGTAGGTGCACGACGGCGTCGAGGATCCGGAGGACCCGCCCGAAGCTCCAGCGGGCGCGGCCGGGGCACCATTGCCGCCCGCACCGGACGTGCTGCCGCCGTCCGAGGCGCAGACGGTGATGGTCAGCGCCGTGCCCTCGCAGATCCCGCCGTCCTGGCCGCCGTCCGCGTGCGCGGCCGGGGCGAGGGCGCCGGCCAGGAGGGCCACCGCGGCTGCGGTCGCACGCCTCAGCACGACTGCGACCCGTCCGGGGCGAACTCGGTGATGATCCAGCCGTCTTCCCATTTCTCCGCCGTGGCCGTGGCCGTGTACCGGCGCGGCTGAGCACTGGGCATAGGGAGGACCTGGTTCTTCTTGGTGCTGTACGTCTGCCACTTCGAGATGTCCATGCAGTCCTGGACCGTCGCGGTGGGCGTCTGCGCATCCATGTCCACAGCGGTCACCGTGGTGTCGTCGTGGGCCAGGTCGCCGCGCACAACCGTCCCGGCCGCCTTCATCCGGTCCAGGTCGTTGCGGAACTGGCCGAGCGCCTCCGCCGTGACGTACCGCTCCAGCCTGGTGCCCTCGGCACTGGCCCTGCGGTAGGCCTTCATCTGCTCCACCCACATCGAGGAATACGACGCGAGCACCGCCGTCTTCTCCGCCGCGTCCGGATCCGCCGACGTCGACGCGGACGGGGCCAAGGTTGCCTTGGGCGGGAGCGTCTGCGGCCTCGCGTCGTCGCTGCCACCACCACAGCTTGTCAGGCCGAGCAGAAGGCCCACAGCGGCGCACAGCGCCATCACACCCGGCCGGAGCCGGGTCTGTCGTCCCGTCATCAGGTCCCCCATCACATGGTGTCGGTATCGATCACCGGGCCAACGACCGGTGCCCGGCGACGTCACCGGCGGCGGACCGCAATGACAGAGACGAACAGGGCCGCCACGCCGACCAGGAAGCCGCCCATGGTCAGAGCGGCCGTCAGCGGATTCATGACGCCGGGCCGGATCCAGACGAGAACGCCGGCCCCCGCGCACAGCGCCATACCCACCACACCCGACAGAACACCCAGCAGCGCCACCACCCACGGAGCGGTAACCGCACCCGCACCCGCACCTGCGGCCGGGGCCGGAGCAACGGCCGGGACAGGCGCGGCCGGGACCGGGACCGGGGCAGCCGGGACCGGGACCGGGGCAGCCGGGGCAGGTGCGGCGGGCTGGATCAGATGCGACGCGGTGTTCATGAGGTTCCCCCTGGGGATCGTTGGTGCGCTCCGGGTTAAGCGCGGGGCCACAGTCCGCGAACCGGGCCGTCGAATCGAGTTCTCGCGAAAATCCGTTCCGGCCCCATGCCAGGCGGGTCCTGACGGGGCGTGGAGCGGATTCGCGAACGCTTGACGAACCGGTGATGCGGGGTGGTGGCAGCTTGCAAAGGGCGCTACCAAGGAGCGCAACCCCTAGCTTTCCGCGCCGCGCATGGCGTCGGTACGCCATACGACTGCCATTCCACTGCCACTTCCAGCTGCGCGGCGGACAGCCGTCGAGCGAGCCGAACATCTCCCCACGGCCAGAGAAGGGAGTCAGATACCCGTGAGCTCGCCCACCCGCCTGCGGCGCGGCCGGCCGCCGCAAGAACGTTGAAGAGGATCTACAGCAGGGAGCCCGGCAAGCCGGACTCCCTTACGCCTTAGTTATGGGGCGGAGCGAGGACGATGTGGGGTGGAGCCAGCAAGATCTTTTCTGGACAGCCGCCGGACGACGGTCGACGTCGCGGGCACGGCGCGCAGCAGCTGCTGGATGGCGCAGCGCTCATTTCGTTCTGGCCCGTGTGGCGTCGGCGGTCGGCTCGTGGGCGGCGCGATCCCTTTCTAGGCCGCGCTCACCGCCCCTAGTGGGCCGCTTGTTTGCAGGCGTCGCCAGGCTGGCGGACAGGCTTATGGTCGGGATCCGTCCGCCAGCCGAGGCCATCACTTGTGCTGGTCGTCTTCCTGCTCGTCCGGCTGGTCGGCGTCACGGGCGCGGCGCAGTTCCAGGGTGATGGTGAGGGTGGTGCCGATCAGGGTGAGGAGGTCGGCGGCGATGGAGAGGGTGTCGGTCACGGTGCTGCCCTTCGCTGTGCTGTCGGTGCCGCTGAGTGCGGCTGGGGCAGACAGTGGTCGGGAGTTGGGTTGTCCTCACTCGTTCGGCCGAACATCGCAGGTAGATTCCGGACCACATGGGTTGTGTCCGGGATGTCCCGGACGGTTTGGCGAGGGGGTGCGGGGTGCCGCAGGACGGAAAGCCGGGTCGTCGGTGGAAGGACCTGAGTCCGGCGACGAGCGCTGAAGCAGTCCGGCTTGCAACGTTCTTACGGGCCCGGGTGGATGAGTCCGGCCTGTCGTTGGAGGCCGTGGGCAAGCGGATCCAGTACTCGAAGTCGACCGTCAGCGAGAACCTCGGCGGCAGGATCCCCCCGCAGAAGTTCATCACCTCCTTGGTGGAGGCCACGGTCCGTGCCGACTTGAGGGAGCGGCGGCAAGCCGAGGCCGAGCAGTTGCGGCGTGCGGCTCTGAACCCTCCGAGGGGGGACGCGGGTTCCGGGCGGCGGGGGCACGGTGAGCGGCCGGGCATGGGGCACACGGCGTCAGCGGGTCTGCTCGACATCGCCGCGCTGCAGGCGAAGCACATCGAGACGTACGAGTCGTTGACCAAGGCGCTGTCCCAGCGCGATGAGCTGCGGGAGACCGCGGCGAAGTCGCAGCAGCTGGCCATGATCCTGTACGGGATGATCGGCACGCTGCAGGACCGGGTAACGCAGCTGACCGAGGACCGCGACCGTCTGGCGCAGTCGGCCGGCGAGCAGCTCGCCGCGGGTGCGCGGGCGGAAGAGACGGAGCGCAAGCTCGCTCGCGCTCTCGAGCAGAAGACGCGGGCCAACGGTGAGTTGGACCGGGCGAAGCAGAAGCAGCGTGAGGCAGAGAGTCTTTCCGCTCGCCTGCAAGAGAAGATCGACCGGCTCACCGGAGAGCTCAAGGACCTGCGGGCGCAAGGGGCCTCGGCCGACGATCCCCTGCCCGACGTGGTGTCCACGCCTGCCGCGGCGTCGGCGGATCCAGAGGATCCGGAGGGTGACGACATCGAGGCGGCGCTCGTGCGCGCGGAAGTCGTCAACGACACCGATGCCAGCGTCGTCGACCGGATCGCCACCGAACTCACCCGGGAGCAGGAACCGGATCCGCCCTCGGTGATTGTCCCGGACAATGCCTCTACCAGCCCGAACGTGGCGAACACGCTCTGGGAGGTGTTCCACACCGCAGCGCAGCGCTGCGGCAAGGCCGGAATGACCCATGAAGCGGTATCCCTGGCGAATCTCGCGGTCAGGAGGGCCGGTCGTGAGCTAGGTCCCGACCATGTCGAGGCTCTGACCACACGCGATACGCAGGCCTGGTGGATCGCAAGGGATGGTGATCCCGCCGCCGCCCGGGACCTCTACGCCACCCTCGTCCAGGACCGCACCCGTGTTCTGGGACCCGACCACCCCGAAACACTGGACGATCACGACGACCACGCCTGGTGCACCGGGCAGGCCGGAGACCCCGCCACCGCATGTCAGCTCTACGTGCCCGTCCTGAACTCCCTCACCCGTGTCCTCGGGGCCGAGCACAAGAACACGCTCAACGCCCGGGGATGGTGTGCCGAGTACACCGGCCAGGCAGGGGACCCGGGCCGCGCCCGTGACCTCTACGCGCAGCTGGCCAAGGACCGTGCCCGCGTTCAGGGGCCCGGTCACCCTGACACCCTCATCTCACGTCACCACCACGCGCAGTGGACAGGGAAGGCGGGGAGCGAAGCAGACGCGCGTGACCTCTACGCCAGCCTCGTCGAGGACCACACCCGCATTCTCGGACCTGATCACCGCGACACCCTCGCCAGTCGCGCTAGTCACGCCCACCGCACCGGTCAAGCCAACGGACCTGTGGCCGCACGCGATCTGTACGCCCAGCTCATCGGCGATTTCTCTCGCATCCTGGGGCCCGTCCACGCGGCAACTCTCACGGCACGCCACCACCACGCCCAATGGGTATCCCTGGCCGGCAATCCTGCCACTGCGCGCGACCTCTACGCCCAGATCATCGAGGACCGCACCAGCGTCCTGGGGCCAGAGCACCCCGACACCCTCACTACACGCCACAACCACGCCCACTGCGTCGGCAAGGCCGGCGACCCGGCCGGCGCCCGCGACCTCTATGTCCCGATCAGCCATGCACGCGCCCGCGTCCTTGGACCCAACCACGCCAGCACCCTCGCCACCCGTCATAACCACGCCCACTGCGCCGGCCAGGCCGGGGACCCCGCCGCTGCCTGGGCCTCCTACGCCCTGATCACGGACACCCGCGCGGCGACGCTCGGCCCCGACGCACCCCTCACCCTCCTGACTCAATCGCTGACCGCGAACTGGATGAGGGAGGCCGGTGATCCCGCTACCGCGCGCGCCCTCACCGCTCAGCTCATCGAGGACCGCACCTGCGTCCTGGGGCCCGACCACCCCGACACCCTCAACACACGCGACCACCACGCCCGGTGCACCGACGAGGCGGGTGACCCCGCCAAGGCCCGCGACCTCTACGCCCAGCTCATCGAGGACCGCACCCGCATCCTCGGAAAGGACCACCCCAGAACCCTCATCACACGCCACCACCACGCCCAGAGCACCGGAAACGCCGACGACCCGACCACGGCATGCAGCCTCTGCTCCCAGCTCATCGAGGACCGCACCCGCATCCTTGGGCCCGACCACCCCGAAACTCTCGCTACACGCCACAACCACGCCCAGTGGACCGGCAAGACCGGATACCCCGTCACGGCAAGAAACCTGTCGGCCGAGGTAGCGGCAGACCGTGCCCGCATCCTCGGCTCCGAACACTCCAGCACCCTCCGTAGCCGCAAAGCGCAGCTCCACTGGAGCCGCCAAGCCGGAGACTAAAGTCCCGCGCCCATCACGAGAGCGGAGACGGCCTATGCGGAGGCGGTACCGCTCGCAGGAGCTCCCACAGCGGACGTGAGCCTGCTGCCCTCGAGCAGGCGCAGCGGCCCGAGGACGACCCGCAGAAGCTGTTCACCGAGCTGTGCCTGCACGGGCTGAAGGCACAGCTGTGTGACGACGTCGCCTCGATGGAAAGCTACCTACCGCGGCAGGTCGCCGCGATGGCCCGCAAGGTGCCCAAAGCTCTCGAAGTTCCGGAGCTGGCCGCGACGTAACGCCGGAGCCGCGTAGTCGTTGGACAGCGCGAACCGTACCGGGCCCCGGGGATGTCATGGTTGATCCCCCGGGGCCCGTGGTGTTGCTGGACGAGCTACTGGACCAGTGCGGCTAGGGCCTGCTCGGCCATCTGAATGCCCTGGGTTGCCGCCATGGTGGTGGCGCCCTCCAGGAGCTTGTCCTTGAGCTGGGTGGCGAACTGGCGGAGGCGGCCCGGCTCCGGGTTCTCGGAGGTCGCCTCTTCGTGGAGGTCCTGGGCGACGCCCTCCAGCTCCGCGCGGTCCTCATCGGGCAGGCCCAAGATGGGACTGACCTGGCCGATGTACCCGGCGAGCTGAACGAACAGCGTCGGGTCGATGCCGTCGGTGTTGTTCTGGGTGAAGTGCTGCTGCTCGCCGATGATGATGCCCTTGGCGTTCGGCAGATAGTTGTAGTACGTGGTGCCGGTGCGGGGCTGGTTGACGTGGTCCTGCACGCTTCCTCCTGCCAGGGCGCAGCTCGTGCCCTGAGGTGTGATGGCGACCGTGGTCGGGTCGGTGGCGCTGTAGTCGATGAGGTTGTGCTCTGCCAGGTAGGCGAGCGCTTGGTGCAGATCGGTTTCGCTGATCTCCGTTCCAGCGAAGTAGGAGCTGGAGCTCGCAAGGAAAAGAGCCGGGTTGACGGGCGTCTGGTCGCTGGCGGCGTCGAAGAGCCATCGCAGCAAGGCATCCCTCGTGTGGCGGATGCGAGCGGCGCGGTCCTTCTGCAGGTCCCTCAGTTGGAGTGCGGCGACGCGGCCAGCGTCAGTGAGACGGACATGAGACCTGGGCCCCATGGAGCGGAGGATCTCCACCAGGCCGTGCTGGTCGAGCTGGAGAGCCAGGATGACCGGGTCCTCGTCCTCCAGCCGGAGCTCCTCAGGGAAGGCTGCGACGTCGATGTACCCCGACGGCTTCTGCTTCTGGCAGCCGTCCAGCCACAGCAGCAGCCGGGCCAGATAGCCGTGGCCCTCGGTCACCTCGCCGCCAGAGACCCCGTTAGCGGTGGCACCGATCTGGGCGGAGACACGAGGAGGGTTCCGACGTTGAGCGCGCTCCAGGCTCTTGTTGGTCTCCTTGACGATGTTCCTCGCCCACTTGTCGATCTCACGCTTGTCGATTCCGCTGCGGGCCACGTGCCCTCCTGTCTCAGGTACCTCAGGCCAGGGTACGGAGCGGGTCCGACAGCGCGCCTTTGTTTCACAGTGCGCAGTAGGGGGTCCGCCGTGCGGGCGGGCACCCCAACATCGGCCACGGCGCCCTCGGACGGCGCGTCCTCGGCAGACGATCTTGAGCGCCAGATGTCTGGTCACGCGGGCTTCGTCCTCCTGTGAGAAACGGCTTCTCAAGGCCTGACCACCGAACATGCAGGAGGAACTCGATGGCAGCAGCGTTGGCGCGGCAGGACTGAGCGTCTTGCCACCGGGCTGAGCCGGAGCCGAGGCTCGCGACAAGACAATCCTGGCGATCCATCAGCGTGTGTGCAGTGATGACTGAATGAGATCGCCCAGGTCTTGGAGGTAAGGCAGCGGGTCGAAAAGCAGATCACCGCTGGCGTATGCGCCGAGCATGGCCAGCGCCAGAAAGACGGTGTAGCGGTCGGTCTTGCGGACCAGACCATAAACGCGCCGGTGCCGGCGCAACAGAAGGGTGTATCCCCACAGAGCTGTTGCGCCCACCAGGAACGTGCCGAGCACGTACACGGGCGCCTGCCACGACCGTCCCGTGACCGCCGCCTCCAGGTAGGCCCCTCCCACGCCAAGACTGTAAAAAAGCGCGAGGAGCGTCAGGGCCGGCAGCACGACAATCGGGAGGGTGGTCAGCGCGGTCCGGGGAGGAGGCCTGCGGTTGCTGAGTTCCTGGATCTGCCTTTCCTGCTCGCCAAGCTTGTCAGCTTGTTCGGTGCGTTCCTTCTCATGTGCGGCCAGCTGCTCGGTACTCGCCGCATCGGTCTGGTCACGGGCGTGTTCCAGGTCCTGCAACTGACTGCGCAGAGCCTCCATCTCGGCTGCGCGCTGTTCATAGAGCCCCGTCAGGAGGTAGTGCTCGCCGGTCAGCACGCTGTGCTTCTGCTTGAGGGCGGACAGCTGCGAGGTGAGCGTCACGTGCTCGGTGCTGAGGTCCTGCAACCGGGACAGGGCTTCGGCTCTCTCCTGGGTGAGCATGTCCGCGCTCCGGACGCGCCACTGCAGGTTACCGATCTCATCCCGCAGGACCCCGTTGTCGGTGCGCTCCGCGAGAAGCAGCGTGATGCGGGATTCGAGCTCTTCGATCGTCTCCGCGGCCTCAGCCGCTGCCGCGGCCGCGTTCTGGTCGTCCGCGTCGGAAGCCTCAAGCTGCAGGACGGCTTCCTCCTCGAGGATCCGCAGTCTCTCCCCGGCTTCGCGGGCCTGGCCGAGAGCTTGGTCGCGGGCGCGCTCGGCATCACTGAGGCTGTGCAGCGTCGTGTCGTTGGACGCCTTGAGTTCCTCACGCTCCCTGATCAGCTGTGCGATCTCGGCCTGCAGGTGCTCGCGTTCGTTGTGGTTCTGTATCGCCTCATGGCTCAGCGCATCGGCCAACTCGGTGACCCGCCGGTTCAGGTCCGTGATGTCGCGCTCCCGCTCCTGGACATCACGCTCGAGCGACTCCACGAAGCTGGAGAGAGTAGAGATCTTCTGCCTAGCGGCCTTCACCGAGCTGCGCAGCTGATGCTTCTCGTACTCGTGCCGGCTGGAGACCTGCAGGGCCGCTTCCCACAGCGCCCAGGTGTGGGCGGTCAGCTCCGGGGCCAGCTGTGAGAGCTGGTTCTCCAGGAGAGTGCTCACCACCGGTTCGCCGGGCATCGTGCGGCCGTTGCGCCAGCGGGACATCGTCGAGGTCGCCAGGTCATGGCGCTTGCAGTAGGCACGGGCGGACAGCCCCGTGTTCTCCACCAGTTCCCGCAGACGCACGACCCAGGCCCGCACCTCCGGTTTCAGCCCGCCAGGCAGGCTGTCGGCCCCCGCCGTCTCTGACGAAGCAGTGCCCTGCCCTACGAGATCCGTCGTCATCCGTCTCGCCGGCACCCGCCCCGAAGAAATCTCGTCCACGCCCCACCTGCCCGTCGGTCGCCGAGCACCAGGCCCTGTGACCCAGCCCCTGAAACATCTCCCGCACCACCCCGTGGAACACCTCTGACCTGCAAAAACCTGAGGTGACCCAGTTCCCGGCACGGCCCCGGAAACGCCCAGTCTGTTCCCCAACAAGACCGTCCGAGCCGAAAACGGGAGAAACGATGCTCGAGCTACTCACAACCGCAGTGGAGACAGCAGGAATCACGAGCATCGTCGCCCTCGCGCTGTATGTCCTGCGCTTCCTGCTCATCTACCTGGGAGTCATGCTCCCCGCCGTCTGGTCCCGCCACCAGGCCCGCCGAGACGCCGCGACCAGCCTCCTGAACGAAGTCATCGACCTCATCCGCCGCCACCGCGGCCCCTGACCACACCCCAGCCTTGGCGGGCCAGCACCCCGTGCTCCCCCGCCAAGGCCGAACCCGGCAACCGACTCACACCACGAAGAGAGGAGGGCGCCTCCGTGGGCCGGGGGGAGCACCGCCACCCGCATCCGTTGAGAGCGCGCCGCTGTCTTCTCGCCAGGTTCGGCAATCGAGTCCAGGTGCACTGCTGCGGAAGCCATCCTGGGCTCATGGAGGACTTCGAGTTCAACTGCTGGAGATGCTGGGAGACCAACGTCATCCAGGGCCGGCCCAAAGGATTCTGGACCACCACGCACTACGAAGTACCCAGCGAATGGGACTGCTGGTCATGCGGCGCCAGCAACAGCACCCCCGACGACTGACTCCAACGATCACCGGCCGCGCACCCGACCTCCCCGCTTGCACTGCGCAAAGTGCGCACCCACTCGGTGCGCTTTGAAGGGCACCGTGGGGACATTGCGCGGATCGCGCAGCCGGCCGCATACCGGATCCAGGTCACAGGAAGAACGCCTCAAGCGCGCCGGGCCGCCCGTCGCGACGCGCATCGACGCTCTGGCAGCGGAAATCAGGCGTGGAGCGTCTGATGCTCCAGGCGCTCCGCGACGTTCTATCCGCTGAGTATTCAGGCTTCCTTCATGGAGCCCGCGGGCGTCGTCCTTGCTGGCTCTTCGCGCCTCTGTTGCGGCATGGCCGGTCAGGCTGCTGCCGGTCGCGACGCAGCGCGTCGAGGCGCAAGAAGTGTCGTTGCCGCGGTTCCTGCGGTGAGCAGGAGCAGGGAGGCTGTGGCGGCGATAGGGGAGCTCGCTTCGTGCAGTGGCCAGGTCCAGGGGAAGGGGCGTCCTCCTGGACCGAGGCCGATGAGTGCACAGACAACGGGCACAAGGGCGACGGTCAGGGGGCCGTACACTTGGCCGGCGAGATATTGGACGATGAGCCCGGTGCCCAGGTATCCGAGGAGATTCCTGGCCGCGGCGAGGGACATGGGTGAGTCCGCCGCGTAGGCGGCGCCAAGGCCGAGGATGGTGGCCAGCAGGGCAGCTGCTGTCAGCACGCCGGCCTGATATCGGGCTACGGGGCGGACTGCGGTGGTGTCGTAGAGGCGTGGAACCCGGTTGAGCGCGTAGAGAGTGAAGGCTGCGGGGATGGCGGGTAGTACGAGGGCGATGGGGATTCCCGCGCTCATCCCGGCAAGCAGGGAGGGGATCGGCAGGGCGGAGCCGCCCAGGAGTGGTACCAGCAGCATGGTGACGATGAGCACTGCTGTGGTGAGGGGTGTGGCGTGTGCGCGGTGCCACCAGTTCACGATGTGGCTGCCTTGGTGTAGGAGGCGGGTGCCAGGTCGGGCAGGACTTTGCAGTCGTGGACGGAGCGCATGTTGCGTTCGTACCAGGCGTGCTGGGCTTGTGTGGGTAGGGAACGGATCTGTTCGGCGAGGGTGATGGCTTCGTGGGGCCAGCGCTGGGCAAGGTCGCTCTTGGGGACGCCGCCGGTGAGGGAGAGCCAGGCGTATATGGCGATCATGGCTTCGTCGCCGGGGTAGGCGGCGCCTTGGCGAAGGGCGCACGGGGGTGCTTCGTTGGGCAGTGGGCTTGTGGCGATGTTCGAGGCGACATTGGTCTTGCCGGGCTGGGGGTCTCCGAACTCGACCTGCCGGGCTGGGGTGACGCCGACGGCTGCCAGTTGGGCGGTGGTTTCCTCGGCCCAGTGGCTGATGTCTGCTCGTCGGGTGTTCTGCTCAGGCCACAGGCAGATCTGCGGTGTCTGTCCTGTACAGGTGCGCAGGGCGGTGTCGCGGGCCTGGGTGCCCTGGAAGTCCAGAGGAACGGCCAGGGTGAGCGCCACAGCGGTGGCCACGGTGAACCCGGTCAGGGACAGCAGGGGGCGCCAGAGGCGGTGGCGGAGCGCTGAGCTGAGGACGACGGCCGCCACGATCGCGAGGGAGAAGGTGGCGGTGGCTGCCAGGCTGCGGATGGAGGGTTCCTGGTCCAGCCCGCAGCACTCGGTGACGCCTTGTCCGTTGAGGTGGCGCAGCCAGGGCAGACCCCCCAGAGCAGCCGGCCAGAATCCCCAGAGGTATCCGAGGATCAGCATGGTGGCGGCGCCGAGGAGTTTCGGCATGCGGGCGCCGGCGAACCAGCCCAGAGCGATGTGGGCCAGGATCACGCTGTAGGAGACGGCAAGGATCGTCGGGTTCGGGAAACCGGGGGTGGAGGCCACCGATGTCACGATGACGGCGAAGGGGGCGATCATCGCGATCAGGCCGAGTACGGCGACGGGGCCGAGGTGCAGGACCGCCACGCTGAGCAACCCGCGGGCCGGGGCCAGCACCGTGATCCCGCCCTGTTTGAGCCGGGCTGCTTCCCATGCCGCTCCCGCCCCGCACGCGGCGCTGATGAAGCCGACGACGATGGTGGTCTGGGAGCTGATGGAAGGCCAGTAGGCGATGGTGGACTCGGTGTTCTGGGCGCTGAACCACACCAGTACGGGAACCAGGACCAGGGCAGCCCATGCTGCGGGGCCCGAGCGCAGAAGTGTCGAGATACGCACGGTTCAGAGCTCCCCTCGGACCAGGCCGCGGTACGCGCTCTCCGCACGCCGCTCGTACGGGGTACCGGCGGGGGCGGTGGAGAAGAAGTCACTCACCGGCCCTCGGAACACTGGCCGGCCCCGGTCGAAGACGATGACGGTCTCGTAGATGTCGGCGAGGTCCTCGGTCTGGTGCGTGGAAACGATGAAGTGCACCGAGCTGCTCAGTCCGGCGAGCAGGTCCCGGAAGACACCGCGCTGGACAGGGTCGAGTCCTGCGGTGGGCTCGTCCAGGAGAACCAACTCGGCCTGGTGCACCAGCGTCTGCGCGATACCCAGGCGGCGAAGTTGCCCGCCGGACAGTTCATGGCTCTTGCGCTGGCCCAGTTCCGTAAGGCGGACCCTGTCCAGCGCGGTGGCCGAGCGGTCCCAGGCCTCCCGCTTGGACAGGCCCTTCAGCCAGCCCACGTACGCTGCCTGCTCACGCACCGTCAGGGCCGGGATGGCCTTCACTTCCTGCGGCAGCCAGCCCACCTTCTGCCGGAAAGCCCGACGGTCCCGCCGCCGGACGCTGTCCAGGCGCCCCAGCGTGACGCGCCCCGACACGGGGTTCAGGGAAGACGCCCCCAGCGAGAGCAGTGTCGACTTCCCCGCCCCGTTCGGACCGAGGAGGACAGTGCAACCTTGCGGGAAGTCCATCGTCAGGCTGTCAAGCACAGGAGTGCCGGCCCGGTAGGCAAAGGAACAGTCCGTGTAGTGCAGTGGCACGCAAAACCCCAGGTGAGTGATGACTACAGGCCCAGACGACGTTGCGGGGTGTGTGGTTGCAACCACACACCCCGCAACGTCGCGAACCGGTCAGTAGCGCACAGTGACCGTGGAGACGCTGAGATAGGCGGACACGGAGTCCTGCCCGTTCAGGCTCGAGTAGTTGAAGTAGTACTTGCCGGCCGCCTTGTCGCCGAAGCTCGACGTGTCACAGTAGTTGTTGTCCCTGTTGACAACGGTGTCGGGCAGGCCGGAGCGCTCCTTCTTCAGCTGGAGCCCCGCGTAGGTGAACCGGCCGTTGTCCACGGAGCAGCCGGAGAACTTGACGCTGGTCGAGACACTGTCCGAGTTGCCGTCCGTCCAGTGGTTCGACTCCTTCCCCGGCAGCCACCCGCTGATGCTGCTGGTGTACCCGCCCTGCGCGAACGCCGGCGCGATTCCCAGCACTCCGACGACCGCGGTGCTCACCGCGACAGCTGCAATCCGAGACGTACGCATAGATCCCCCTCATCGCACCCAGCCAGTCAGCCCGGTGCATATCGATGTCGTTCGCAATCGCATCGTGACCGTAAGCCAACGCACTGCACCCACACCAGAAAGTTTGTTCGAGCGCGGCGCTCTCAACCGATACACGCTCCGTGACCGGACCCCAAGATCCCAGCGCGACAAAGATCAACCCACCCCCTCAGAATCCCCGCCCCGCCGGCGGCCGGCCTGACCGGCTTCCGCCTCCCTCGGACCGCTCCGCTTAGGAGCAGCCAAGCGGCCCGCAAGAGGCGCGCCAGCAGATACAGAGGTGACCGTTCGACGATGCGCAAGGGGCATGAGCTGCCTTCCGCCTCGCAGTCCACTCAGGGCACTGACACCCCATCAGCCACAGAAATGGGACTCCCATCCTCCACATGTCCCACTCCCCCACTGCCATGAACAGCAACTCTCAGTAGTCACTCCAGCATCACTCCGTTCCACGAAGTTGCCTGAAAACAGATCTGCGGTTGGCCGAGACCCTCGGCCTCGACCTGCGCATCTCTTCCGGGTTGCGACGTCACGTCGGTTGAACCCGACATCAAGGCCTGTCAGATCACCAGCCCCCATCGTCTGCGGTAACCCGCAATGTGCGACCGCGAGGGGCATCCGATGTGCGGCTGGGTGCCCCCGCCGAAGGCGGGCACGTCGGCCACGGCCATGTCCCCGCGCATCCATACGTACCGCGGCGGGTGGGGCCACACCTCTGCTCGACGGGCAGCGTCACACTCTCAGGCGGCAGGGACGGCACCGATGGGCTCGGCATGGCTCGCGTCGGTATCGGCTGTCCGACCGTGGTGAGTAGTGGAGCGCACGTGGAGAGCCACTCGGCTGGCGAAGCCTCCATACGTCGCGGTGTCGGCGACGGCACTAGCCCTGCGAGATGTCAGGCTGAGCGCTCTCTGCCGCAGGTGCCTCGTCTACGGACGGGCTGCGGTGGCGGATCCTCTTGACGAGAACCCCTCCACCGGCCAGCACCAGTGCGGCAACGAGGTTCCCGAGAACGTTGTGGAGCAGGAAGTCGTACAGGGCGAACTGGGGCATGGCCTACTCCCGGTGAATGTGGTGAAGCGGTGGAAGGCCCCAGTGTTGTAACTGATCTGATTGGCCGTGAGGCGTCACCTCAGAGGTGCAGGCGGAGGGACGTGAGGCCCGGACAAAGGCAGGTCTGGGCGGGACAACGGGGGCAGCATGGGCGGGCCGGGACGACAGCGGGAATTCAAGGGCGGGGCGAAGGCCAATGAGTTGGCCGGTTACCTGTGTGCGCTTGGTGATCGCAACGCGCTCAAGACCGCAACGTGGCCGGAGCGTTTCCCGGGCAGTGCGAGCGCCTCGACGTGGGCCTTGTTCCTGAACGGTTCGAAGCTCATACCGAGGAAGCTTCTCGGGGAGGTGCTCGAGGAGCTGATCAGTGACCGTCGAGTACTGGCGAGGGCCACGGTCGACGCGTTACAGCTGTGGAAGGAAGCGGAGGCGGAGGCCCGACGGGAGCGATCGGCATCGGATGGTGGGGAGCTCGTTGGTCTGCATCGTCGACTGAGTAACGCGCTGGAAGGCCAGGCCCGGGCGCAGGCGAAGGCGAGCAAGTCGGCGAACCTGGTCAGTCTGCTGATCCCGATGGCGGCACTGATGCAGGAGAAAGTCCAGGCGCTGACCGCGGAATGGCAGCGTGCCCACGAGCTGCGCCGGGCCGAAGCGCAGGTTCAGTTGGAGAGGGCGCGTCGCCGGCTCGAGCGGACCGAGACCGAGCTGGACAAGGCTAAGCGGCGCCGGTACACGGCTGAGCAGGCGCAGCAGGCGTTGGCACGGGATGCTCTGCAAGCGCGGCGGGAAATTGAGGAGCTGCAGCAGAGGGTTGGGCTGCTCGCCGGTTCTGAGGAGCCTGTCGCTCTGGTGTCTGTGGTCCAGGAGCCGTCGATGGAGGATATCGATGATGAGCTGGACACTCGCCCAGGCCCAGGCCCATCCCACCTCGAAGGCCGCCCCCTCCCCGCCCTGCCCCCCGGAGAACACCCCGACGACCTCCTCAACGACGAGGAAGCCGCCGCCCTGCTCGGTGTCGCGCCGAGCACCGTCCGCGCCTACGCGACCCAGGGCTACCACCCGGCAGGCACGACCGTCTACAGCCTCCGGGTATGGGCCCGCCGCGACGTCGAGGAGCGCCGCAGCGCCCCTCCCCGGCAGGGAATGGGGGGCGGACGGCCCCCGGGTGAGGGGAAGGGGCCCCGTAAGGACTAGGCCGGAGACTGGTATGCCCAAGCCCTGCGGCACCTGTTCGACCGCATGCTCGGCCAGCTCCGGCACTGCCTCCAGAAGTGGGTGGCCTTCGACGCGTCCGTCGCCCTCCCCGTAGGGCAGGAAGACGCTGCGGGGTGACCGGGGGTGGGGTGTTACTCCTCTGACAAAGCCATGACCAGACCTGAGCTGACGGGACGCTCGTCGTTGACGAGAATGAGCCGGTTCCCGGCCCAGGTGTCGAGCCGGTCGCACGCCCAAGCGGGGTCATACGCTGCCGTGGGCAGCTGGGGTATGCGCCTTCGGCCGGTGTCGTCGAGCTGGTAGGGCACCTCGAAGGCCGCGTTCCAGCCGTCCAGGTTCGCGGTGAAGCGCTTTTCCGCTTCTGCTGGACTGATGCCCAGGTACTGGGCGATCTCCGTCCAGGAGCTGCCTCGCTCACGGTCGAACCACAACAGGCCCGGCCGAGAACTGCAACGGCACCACCGTCACGTACGAGCCCGCACCGTAGTCCTCCACCACACAGGAGACCTGCACAGGTCACGCCCCGCCCCCTCGGCAGACCATGCCGAGGGGGCGGGGCGTGGGGCTACGGCCAGGGTCAGGCGGTGGGTCAGGCGAGGCGGAACGAATCGTCCGTGCAGGGTAACGCCGCATCGTCGGGACTTCGTCGGGCGTGTGGCCGCACGGGCCGCCTTCACGTGTGGTCATGAGCGGCGTCTCACACAGCGCGAGTGGTCCGCACCGCTCCTTTCCGGCCCTCTCTTAATGACAGGGGCATGATAAGTGCGGAGCGATGGGCATAGTTCTGAGGCCCCCGGAGAACCTGCGCCCGGCCACTCCGCCTGTCGCGGCACCTCTCCGCTCTCGGTTCGGAGCGAGCCGAGTCCCCCACGAGTGAAGGGACAGCAATGCCGCACTCCTCATGGCTGAAGGCGGCCGGCGCCGCCTTCGCGGTCGCCCTGGCCACAGCAACAGCAGCCCACGCCGCACCCGCACCGGAGTTGACCGCAGTAACAAGCGTGGCTGCCGTGGTGACACTCCACTACGACGACAGCCGCGCAGGCGGCTGGGAAGCGGCGATCGCCGCCGGAGTCGCCTCGTGGAACCGGAACGTCAGCAACGTCAGGCTCGTCGAAGCCGCACCCGGCACCCGGGCAGAAATCCAGATCGTCGCCACCAGTGGCTGGCCTCAGGCAACACTCGGACCGGTGCGCCCGGGTGGCCAGGTGCGTGTCGAACTCGGCAGCCAGGCGGTGTCCCAGGGCTATGACAAGACCCGCATCGCCACTCACGAGATGGGGCACAGCCTGGGCCTGCCCGACACCAAGCCCGGCCCGTGCTCCCAGCTGATGTCAGGATCGGCCGCGGGCACCAGTTGCACGAACGCGGTTCCGAACGCGACTGAACGATCCCGCGTCGAGTCCGCCTACGCCGGTGGCCTCGCCTCGCTCGTTCCCGCCGACGGCCGCACTCTGGTCGACGCGCCTTAGCCGGCGGGACGACCATCGCGCGTGAGGTGTCCGGCCCACTTCGTGCGGCCGGACACCTCGCGCGCGTCGGATCACACCGCTGTCGCCCGATCCGGGTCGTCAAGGGGGGTGTTGACCCTCAGCCACCGGTAGCCGTACGGGTCCAGCGCGACATCGACGAGGCCGGCGGCCGCCGACTTGAGGGTGTCACCGGTGAAGACATCGGTGAGCAGCCGGCCGCCCCTCAGTCCCGGGACCTCGACGGAGGCGGTGACGGACCGCTCGGAGAAATTGTGCAGCACGAGCACCGCGCCGCCCTCCAGCGAACTGAGGTGGACCAGCACGCCCGGATCGTCCGCGTCGATGACCCGGTAGTCGCCCCAGGCCAGCTCGGGGGTCTCCCGGTAGCGTTCGATCAGCGTCCGCATCCGTCCCAGCGGCGAAGCCGGGTCGTGCGCCTGGTCGTGCGCGTTGACCTTGGTCGGGCCGAACGCACCCGTCACGACGGGATTGGGCAGCTCCACTCCCTCCCCCGCGGTGAAACCGCCACTCTTGTCGGGCGTCCACTGCATCGGGGTGCGGACAGCCTGCCGGCCCTCGGCGGCGAGGTTCTCGCCCATGCCGATCTCCTCGCCGTAGAACAGCACCGGTGTGCCGGGCAGGGAGAAGAGCAGGCTGTACGCCAGGTCCACGCGCCGCCGGTCGCCGTCGACCATCGGCGGCAGGCGGCGGCGCAGGCCCCGGTCGTAGAGCTGCATGTCCTTGTCGGGGCCGAAGGCGGCGAAGACCTCGGCGCGCTCGTCGTCGTCGAGTTTGTCGAGCGTGAGCTCGTCGTGGTTGCGGACGAACGTCGCCCAGTGCGCGTCGCGGGGCGCCGCGGGGCGCTCCCGGAGAGCCGCCGCCAGAGGGGCCGCCTCGCCCCGCGCCATCGACAGGTACATCTGCTGCATACCGATGAAGTCGAAGCACATGGTCAGCTCGTCACCGCGGGAGGACTCCGAGTCGCCGAAGAACTTCGCGGTGTCCGGGTAGGGCAGGTTCACCTCGCCCAGCAGCACCGCGTCACCGCTGCGACGTCCGAGGAAGGCCCGCAGGTCGGCGAGGTACTCGTGCGGGTCGGGCAGCTGGTCCGCGTCCTCCTGGCCGTCGGTCTCCAGCAGGAACGGCACCGCGTCGACCCGGAACCCCGACAGTCCGAGCTGCGTCCAGAAGCCCATGATGCGCGCTATC
Organism: Streptomyces sp. NPDC057287; assembly: GCF_042667905.1. Lineage (NCBI taxonomy): Bacteria > Bacillati > Actinomycetota > Actinomycetes > Kitasatosporales > Streptomycetaceae > Streptomyces > Streptomyces sp. NPDC057287. Next base: position 94,759 of record NZ_JBHUYV010000024.1, read on the forward strand.
TCGTCACGGACCGCCGGGTTGGCGACGTTGAGGTCGGGCTGCTGCTTGTAGAACCGGTGCAGGTAGTACTGCTCGGTGGTCTCGTCGTACTCCCAGACGCTGTTCTCGACGTCGGGGAAGACCACACCCTCGGGGCCGTCCTCCGGCGGGCTGTCGCACCAGACGTACCAGTCGCGGTGCTTCGACGTGCGGCTGGAGCGGGCGTCCTGGAACCACGGATGGTGGTCGGAGGTGTGGTTGACGACCAGGTCGGCGATGACCCGGATGCCCCGGTCGCGGGCGGTGCGCACGAACTCGGTGAAGTCGCCCAGCGTGCCGAGCCGGGGATCGACGGCGTAGAAGTCGGTGATGTCGTAGCCGTCGTCGCGCTCCCGCGTCGGGTAGAACGGCATCAGCCACACGCAGGTGACGCCGAGGCGCACCAGGTGGTCGATCCGCTGGGTCAGGCCCGCGAAGTCGCCGGTGCCGTCGCCGTCGGAGTCCTGGTACGTCTCCACGTCCAGGCAGTAGACGACCGCGTTCTTCCACCACAGGTCGGAGGTGCGGGTCAGCCTCATCGAACACCCTCCGCGACCGCGGCCGGGGGCCGGGTGACATCCAGCTGCGGCAGCACCTTCGCGCCGAACGCGTCGATGAAGGCACTCTGCTCCTTGCCGACATGATGCAGCACGACGGCGTCGAAGCCGAGGTCGGCGTAGTCCTGGAGCCAGGCCGCGTGCCGGCCGAGATCGTCGGAGATGTTGACGGACTCCGCGACCCTGTCCGGGGAGACGTGCTCGCTGACGTTGTCGAACAGCTCGGCAGAGTCGAGGTCCCAGCTAGCCGGCGGCCCGTGCACGTTGGTACGCCACTGGTCGTGGGCGAGTTCCTGGGCGGTTTCCAGGTCGGCGGCCCAGCTGAGGTGCACCTGGAGGTGCAGCCGGCCGACGCCGCCCGCCGAACGGTAGGCGTCCACGATCCGGCGCAGTGTCTCGCGCGGCGCGTTCACCGTGATCAGGCCGTCCGCCCACTCCGCGCACCACCGCGCGGTCGCCTCGCTGCACGCGGCCCCCACCAACGGTGGCACCGTCTCCGGACGGGTCCACAACCTGGCCCGGTCCACGGTCACCAGCCCGTCGTGGCTCACCTCCTCGCCGCGCAGCAGCGCCCGGATGATGTCGACGCACTCGCGCAGCCTCGCGTTCCGGACGTCCTTACGCGGCCAACGGTCGCCGGTTATGTGCTCGTTGGACGCCTCACCGCTTCCCAGCGCCGCCCAGAAGCGGCCTGGGTACATCGCGGCGAGGCTGCCGATCGCCTGCGCGACGACCGCCGGATGGTAGCGCTGGCCCGGGGCGTTCACCACTCCGAAGGGGATCCTGTCGGTGGCCTGGAGCGCCGCGCCGAGCCAGGACCAGGCGAAGCCGGACTCACCCTGCCTGACGCTCCACGGTGAGAAGTGGTCCGAGCACATCGCGGCGGTGAAGCCCGCGCCTTCCGCGCGCACGACGGCTGCCAGCAGGTCGGCGGGAGGTACTTGTTCATGGGAGGCGTGGAATCCATAGACGGTCATGGGATCCGCGTACCCGGCACAAGAGGGATCATCGGTCGCCGTCCCCGCCCGCTAGGTTCAGTCGTCGCGCCGGTGCACCCGCGCCTCCCACGGGGCGAGCACCAGGCGGCCGGACCGCGGGGGGACCGACGGACCGTTGCCCATGACGAGTTCGGCGCCGTCCCATCCGGCGGGCATCACGGCGGAGGCCGTGTCGCCGGTGAAGTTCCCGACGACCAGGAGCACCGTGCGGCCGTACCGGCGGGTGAACGCGTAGATCCGCTCGTCGTCCGGCAGCAGCATCGTGAAGTCGCCGTGCACGACGGCCGGTTCCTGGTGCCGGAGGGCGATCAGCCGACGGTAGTGGTGGTAGACGGAGTCGGGATCCGCGAGGGCCGCTTCGGCGTTGACCTCGGTGTGGTCCGGGTTGACGGGGATCCACGGGGTGCCTGTGGTGAACCCCGCATGCGGGGACGCGTCCCACTGCATGGGTGTACGGGCGTTGTCGCGGCCCATCGCCCGTAGTCCCGGGAGGACGTCTTCGGGTTCCGCCCCCGCGCGCAGTGCCTCCGTGTAGTGGTTCAGGGACTCGATGTCCCTGAAGTCCTCGATTGTACGCAAGGGCGCGTTGGCCATGCCGAGTTCCTCGCCCTGGTAGACGTACGGCGTGCCCCGGTGCAGGTGGAGCACGGTCGCGAGCATCGTCGCGGACCGGGTCCGGTGGCTCGGTCGGTCGTCACCGAACCGGGAGACCACCCGGGGCTGGTCGTGGTTGTTCCAGTACAGGCTGTTCCACCCGACGTCGGCGAGGCCGGACTGCCAGCGGCCGAGCGAGGCCTTGAGGTCGGTGAGCCGCAGCGGGCGGGGATCGAACTTGCCCCGCCCGTGGTCGAGCCCCACGTGCTCGAACTGGAAGACCATGTCGAGCTCGGCACGCACCGGGTCGGTGAACAGGCGGGCCTGCTCGACCGTCACCCCGGGCATCTCCCCGACGGTCAGCAGCCGGCCCGGGTAGCGGGCGATCACCTCGCGGTGCATCTCCTGGAGGTAGTCGTGTATGCGGGGTCCGCAGACGAAGTAGGGCGAGCCGTCACCGTACGGCCCCTGTCCGTGCACCTCGCCGTCGGGCAGGGCGGGGTCCTTGGAGATGAGGTTGACGACGTCCATCCGGAAGCCGTCCACTCCCCGGTCCAGCCACCAGCGCATCATCGCGTACACGGCCCGACGCATCCGGGGGTTCTCCCAGTTGAGGTCGGGCTGCTTCGGCGAGAAGAGATGGAGGTAGTACGCGTCGCTCGCCGCGTCCAGCTCCCAGGCGGAACCGGAGAAGAAGGAGCCCCAGTTGTTGGGTTCGCGTCCCTCATGTGGCGGGCGCCACCAGTACCAGTCGCGCTTCGGGCTCGCCGGGTCGCGTGACTCCTGGAACCACGGATGCTCGTCGGAGGTGTGGTTGACGACCAGGTCCATGACGAGTTTCATCCCGCGCTCGTGCACGGCGCCCAGCAGCCGGTCGAAGGCCGCCAGGTCACCGAAGACGGGGTCGATGTCCTGGTAGTCGCTGATGTCGTACCCGTTGTCGGCCTGCGGGGACGGGTTGACGGGTGACAGCCAGAGCACGTCGACGCCGAGCCCGGACAGATGGTCCAGGCGTCCGGTGAGGCCGTCCAGGTCGCCGACGCCGTCACCGTCGGAGTCGGCGAAGCTGCGCGGATAGACCTGGTAGACCACCGCGGACCGCCACCACGCCTCCTCGGGGTGCTCCATGTCGTCGGCTGCCATCGGTGGACTCCTCTTGCCTGGGGTGGGGAATGTCAGTCTCCTTTCCCCGGGGGCTGAGGTCATACCGGTCAGGGCAGCACCGTCGGCCGGGCGCCCCGACTCCCCCGGGACGAACCGACCCGCTGGGACCCGTCCCCCGCACGCACCGGCCGGCGCCTTCTCGGTGCCGCCGACCGCGCCGCGTGCCCTTTCGTCGCGGGGTGCCCGCAGGCCACACGTGTTGCTCCGCACGGCCCCGCGGGCGCCGCTTGCTCGGGGAACGGGGCGGGGCATGAACGGGGGGCCACAATCGGCGGCCACGGTCTACGCGGCCGCACTCGTGGGGCACCCAAGCCGTGCAGGGACGGCGGCCCGGACCCAGGCCGCCCTCGCGTCGAACTGCTACGTGTGCCGTGCGGCGATGTCTCGGCACTTGAGCGGTGAGCGCCTGGCCGAGCGGTCCTTCGTGGCACGACTCCATGAGGCCTCGCCGACCAGGGCCATCCGCTGACCGCCGCGGAGTGCGAACGGCTGATCGAACTGTGCGGTGACACCCACCGGGCGAGCGGATCGCCCTCGGTGCAGCTCGCGCAGCTCCGTGAGGAACTCACCGAGCTCAAGCAGGCGCAGGACTTGAGCGGGAGACGGCTGGCAGCGGTCGAAGAAGAGGCCGCCGGCCTCTTTCAGGAGTTGTTCCAGGCACGTGAGCGAGCCCAGGCCTCGGAAAGCAGGGAAAGTGAACTGGCCGAGTTGGCCGCCCGCCAGCGCGACCAGCTCCGCCAGACGCAGAAGTACACCCGGCAGCCTGAAGCCGAACTCACCGAGCAGACCGAACAAGCAGCCATGCTGCTCCGGGAAGTCAGTGTGCTGCGTGCGCAGAACACGAAGCTGCTCGACAGCACGACTCCGGCGGTGTCGTTCATGGACACCAGCGTCGACGCCATCCTCGCCCAAGGCGCGGCCCGCCTCAAAGAGACGGCTGTGACCGGGGCTCCAGCGGCCCCGACAAGATCCCTGGTGCCGTCACTCCCGCCCGAACCTCCCCGACCGCTGCCAAGACCCCCGGCAAGAAGGACCGCCCCGCCGAACAATCCGCGCCAGCACCTTCTGCCCCTCCTGCTCAGGACACCGCGGCCCGGATCGTCGGCCGGTACGTCGTGATAGGCGTGCCCTCGCATGGACCTTCATCATGACGGGCGTCATTGGAGTCACCGCAGCAGCCGGGGTTGCCGATCCCGGGTCCCGCTTGCGCGATCTCATCTGGGCGGCGCCGCTCTGCTTCCTGGGGATGTTCCTCGGTGGGGTCATCGACTGCCTACCCACCCCGCTCCCCACGGAGAGATCCATCGCAGTGCTCCTCATTGGGTGCGTTCTCGCGATGGTTTCGGGAGTCGTCGTCCCGTTCTTCTGGGCTCCTTCCTTCCTCTTCTGGCCGAGCCAACAGATCGCTCAAGCCCTCGGCCTCCTCTGAACCACCACACCGGCAAGCCCAACCAACCGTGGCTGGGCTGGTACTGCAGCGCGTACGGCCAGCTACACCCCGCCCGCCCCGCGACTGGCCCGACGTCTCGCGTGGGGCCGGAGAGTAGAGCAAAGCGCAGCACCGCTCGCCTTCCTCAAGACCACGCCGCCGCGCATGGCCCTCGCTGCGCCTCCTTGCGGCCGACGCGCCTCTCACCGGCCAGCGCGCTGCGCAGCCGACCGCGCCGCGCCGCAGGCGGTGGCCCCGAGGACCAAGAGGGGCCGCAGCTCGACCACGTCGCGGTCGCTGTAGGCGATGCCGAGGATCTGGTGGCTCTGTCGATGACGAGGAGCAGCGCTTCTCTGGCAGTTCGGGAGGCGTTTCCCGCGTCGGATATCAATGGCTTCGGACAGCAGCTCGGTGTCGATCAGCAAGACGCCGACTGCTGCCCGTCCGAGGCCCGGGACAAAAGCGCTGGCTACGGGCGCAGGTGGCGGCCGTCGTCTCGCCGTTGCCGAGTGCCGGCGGGCGCCTCCCGTTCTCGGTGACGGGCGCAGTCATTCCTCCACCCTGCTCCCGGCCCTTGCCCGCTGCCACCACAGGGACCCTTCCCCTTCACCTCTACTGCCGGAGTCACAGGGCTGCGGGCGGTGGACCCAGGTCCGGCCTGGCCTGGGCGAAGAGGCCACCGGCCGCCGAATCCCCTCCACCAGTGGACGGGCGCGGGCAGGTGTAGCCCACGTCCTGCGCACAGCACACGAGGGCGGTTCGGAATAAGGACCGCCCTCGACCGTTTCCGCCCCCTGGTCTTGATTGGAAGCGCTATCCACTCGTGTGACGGAGGCTGAGAGCGACTCTCGTTATCGGCATGCGTGGTCTCGGTTCCGGCCGCAGTGCCGCGAGATGACCTAGCAGAAGGTGTATTTCGGATCAAAGACGTTGACGCGGGAGTCGTCGAGGATGGCAACAACTGCCGTCGGGTCCCCGTCGGCCAGGGAGTTTCCGAGCAGGGTGCCTTCGGCCGGGACGGATACGGGCAGACTGTCAGCTACCCGGTCAACTGTGGGCATGTCGCAGGGCCGGGGCAGATCGGCGCCGCCGCACTGATTGAGGGCGGAACCAACCGGGAGGCCAGCAAGGTTCCCGCCTACCGTGCCCGTCCCCTGGCGCGTGACCCCGTTCGCGCGCGCTCCAGTGTTTTGGTTGGCGCAGCTGGTGCCGAAGGCGGGTGAGAGGAAGTCCCCGACCCCGCCGGCAGTCGCAGGAGGTGCCGCGGTAAAGCCGGTCCCGACGGTCACGCCGACGAGCCCCAGAGCCGTGATAGTTCGCTTTCCGATCATGCTGACCCAACGATCATCCCTTTCCCAAGTAACCCCCGGAGTCCTTGTTTAGGCAGAAAACAACGGCAGCGAGCCCGCGCGGGGCGGGTGGCTTCTTCTCCCACGACGGTGGCGAGGCCGAGACGCAAGCGACGTGATCCTGTATCTCGCGCGCGATGGGTCGGTTCCAGAAGTCCCGCGAGCCCGCGACGGTAGCCGCGGAGACCCGTACGGTCCGCGCCCATGACTCATACGAACAGCACTCAGCCCGCCCGCCGCAAGCCGCGCCGTCAGCCGGGCCGCCCTACGCTCCTCACCCCGGCCGTCACGGATCTGCTCACCAGGGCGACGGCCATGGGCCTGCCGATGAAGCAGGCCGCCGACGCCGCCGGGGTCGGCCGATCCTCCTTCCTGCGCTGGATGCGCGTGGGCGAGGACGTTGTCGAGGAGAAGCAGGACGGGAGGCTCGACGTCGACTCACCCGACCCGTGCGCTGCCCTCTACGCCCGAGTGACCCGGGCACGCGCGGCGGCGGCCGTCCGCGCCACAGGCAGCATCGAGGAGGCAGCCCGCGGCGCGGTCGTTTCCGAGACCTACCGGACGTGGACCGACCCCATCACTGGTGAGACGCGGAACGAACGACGCATCCGCCGGCGGCCGGGCGACTGGCGCGCGTCGGCCTGGCTGCTCGTGCGACTGGACCCTGATCCGAAGTCGCTCGACGAGCTGCTCGACGAAGAGGATGCGCGGATTCGCGCGGAGGGTGGGGAGAACAGGATGGAGCGGTCCCTCGCACCGTACTTGCAGGAGCTCGCTGTACGGCTGCAGAAGACGCTCGTGCAGTACGAGCACGAGGACGCTCTGGCTGCCGGAGCGGATCTCGGCCCGGATCTGACGAGCTGACCTTTGCGCGGGGGGTGGAGGTCTGGGGGTGGGGTTCGATCTACCCCAGGTCGACCTGACGCATATTCATCCTCCGCAGGTCAGAGGGGTTTTGGCTGCGACAGTATGTGTGACCCACGGAACACCGGTTGGGGTCGGCTCGCGGGTTCTGCGTAGGCTCTTGGTGTGGCCTCCCGGGTACGACGACGGGGAGCCCTCGTGTGCACCGATGCTTTGGCGGGCTGGTGCACGAGGAGGACTCCCCGGTGTTCGTGGTCGTGGTGGTCCGTGTCCTGACCGGAACACAGAATTCACGAGGCGTGAAATGACTACCCCGACCCCTCACGACGGTACAACGTCGTCAAGTTATATGCGTCAAGCGGTTCCCTCGAACCAGTTGACGGACGGTTCCGGACCGCTTCTGACCTCGCACGCTGCTCTCATCCTTCTCGCGGCTGTGGTCATCGGTTGCGTGGTTGCCGGGCTGACCCGTCTCAGTGCGCGTAACTCCGCAGCGGCGGCACTGGCCGGGCTCGTGGGGGCAGGCGCCAGCATCCCGGTCCTGCACACCCTGATCGGTCTCTGACGGCTTTGGAGCCCCGGGCGTCAGTCATCCGGGGCTCCACTCCAGTTCGGCATCGAGCACGACTCGATGACCTTCTCCATCAGTGAGCCGATGTACCGCAGTGCTGGACGACCCTCCCTACTCGATCTGCTGCTGGGAGGGCCGCCTTGTCAGCGGTTTCGGCGTAGACCATGGGTCTGGGCCGGTGGCTGGTACGAAAGGCCGCTCTGCGCCGCGACCCGGGTGCTCCGGCTCTCCTCTGTCCTCTGTAGATCCACGCGGGCCTTGACCTCGGCCTCATGAAGCCTGGGGTGTTGTTCGGCGATCTGCGCGCGCAGGGCCTTCCCGGTCCGTGCGTCGGTGGCGATGCCCCGGTACATGGCGGCGTTCTCCCGGGCCTTGGCTGCCTGGCCGTGGGCGCGGGAGAGGCGCTTCTCGGCGCCGGTGTCGATCTGCTGGATACGGGTGGGGATCCGGGTCTCGCGCATCTCGGTGAGCCGGGCCGCGAGGGTGTCGACGTCCGGGGCCTGGCGCTCGGTGGCACCGAGGACGTCGGCGTACGGGCTGCTGCGCACGATCTCCCACGCGGCCTCGGCGGCACGGGAGGCCGCGACCCGGGCGTCGGCCTCCTCCCGCCACCCGGCGGCGCGCTGCTCGGTGGCCTCCTGGGTGATGCTTGTGCTCCTTGCGGGAAGTGCCCGCCAGACGCAACGAGATCCGGCCCTTGCCCTCGGCCGCCGCCAGGATGCGCAGGTGCTCGTCCGCCTTCGCCGCATGCACGGCCATCGCCGTTTCGCGGGCCTGCTCGGTGCGCGCGATGGCCAGCTGCTCGTCGGCGCGATCGAGCAGCGGATAGATGGGTGCGACCTCCCGCAGGCCCCGGGTCTCCCCGCGGGCTCGGTCGGCTGCGATCTGCTCCTGCAGGGCGCTCGGTCGCTTCCGCCGCGGCTGCCGCCTTGTCCTCGCGCCGCGCGTCGACGGGACCGGTGGTGAGCCTGGTCAGTTCCTGGTCGGTCCGGTCGCCGTACGGGCGGCGGTTCCAGGCCCGGACCGTTCGACGTCCCCCCGCCATGCGCAGAGCAGCCGACCGGAAACTCACCACGGCGGCACGGACTCACCATGAAACTCCCCATGGCAGGTCAGAGCCCTGCCAGCGTCAGTTGACGACCTGAACCTCGTGGACGTCGGCGGTGAACCCTGTGGCGCGGGTCTCGGTGAACTCGCCGCCGTCGTTGAGGGCGGGCGCGGTCCAGGTGATGGTCCAGGTCGCGGTCGCGGTGCCCTTGAACCGGCCGCCGGGCTGTTCGGAGGAGGGCCGTTCGTAGAGGTGCCCGCAGTCCGGCGACACGGCCTTGCCCCGGGACTTCCTGTACGGGGTGCCGGGACCGTGGCAGGTGACGGTCGTACCGTCACCCATCGCCCACCGCACCCTCGTCACCTTCGCCGTGGCGGTGACGGCGACGCCGCCGGCCGTCGCCGAAGCGGTCGCCGGACCGAACGTCGACCGGGACGGCGTGGCCCACATCCACATCGGCATCCCGACCACATACGTCCCCGCGGCGCGGGGGCTGGCGACCGTCGGGCCCTCCAGGCGCATCGAGGCCACCGCCCGGCGTGCCACGGCCTCCGGATCGATGACCGGCGCGGTGTCCGGGGCCTTCCAGTCCGCGATCCACACCGTCCGCGCGCCCTGCTGATCCGGGCAATGCACCCCGTAGACGGCCCCCTGCTCGGAGCGGTCGTGCCCTTTCCAGAACATGTTCTCGGCGGGGGGCTGCGGATCCAGGCGGGTGTACGTGCACGACGGCGTCGAGGATCCGGTGGCGTCCGAAGCTCCAGCGGGCGCGGCCTGGGCACCGTTGCCGCCCGCCCCGGGTGTGCTGCCGCGTCCTAGGCGCAGACCTGGACGAACATGGTCGCGCCCTTGCAGATGCCGCCGCTTGGGCCGCCGTCGGCGTGCGCGGCTGGGACGAGGAAGCCGGCCAGGACCGCCACGGCCGCCGCCGCCCGCTTCAGCACGTCTGGCCGCCACGGGTGTCGAGGCCGGTCACCATCCACCGGCCGTCCCACCGCTGTGCCGACGCCGTCATGACGTAGCGCAGTGGCTGCTCGGTCGGCAGCGGGATCACCTTGCGCGCCTTGCTGTCGTAGGTCTCGTAGCGCGCCAGGTCCACGCAGTCCGACAGGGCCGCGGTCGGCGTCTGCGCGTCCATGTCGAGCTCGGTCACCTCCGCGTCGTGCCCCAGCTCGCCGCGCACGACCGTCCCGGCCTCCTGCATCCGGGCCAGATCGTTTCTGGGAACGGAGAACCGGCGGCGGCCGGGTAATACTGACCGGCGTCACCATCGCCGACGGCATCACCCTCGATGACGTCCTCCCGGACCAACGCACGACCGAGGACCTGGCCCTGCAGCACCAAGTCGACGATGCGCGGGTCCGTACGGTACTGCGGGGCCTTACCCCCGACGAGGCCGCCGTTGCCGCCCGATGGGCGCAGGGCGCCGGCACCTGGGCCGAATCCGCCCTCAGCGCCAATCTGCCCGCGGCACACGGCGAGCGGGTACGCCGCAAGCTCCACCGCCTCGGCGCCCGCCAGACCCAGCGCGCGGCGGCGGTGGCCCGGTGAGCGAAATCCTGTACGCCGCCGTGCCCGAGTTCCTCGGCGGCCTCACCACAGCGCTCGTACTCCTCGCCGGCGGAGCCGCCCTGCGCGCACTCCGCTCCAGGTCGAAGCCCTAGAGCCTGAGCAGAAGACACGGCAACACTTCCTGCAGAAGAGCCCTCGCACACGACCGTGCTAGGCCGTGTCGTCAATGTGATCATGGCTGGTGGATCATGGTCAGGTGACACGTCGCCATGAACTGACGGATGCTGAGTGGGACTTCGTGCAGCCGTTGCTACCCCGGAAGTCGATGGGTCGGCCTCGGCTCGATGACCGGAGGATGCTCAACGGGATCATGTGGAAGTTCCGGGCGGGAGTGGCCTGGCGAGATGTACCCGAGCGGTACGGACCCTGGGCCAGCCTGCACACCCGCTTCCGCCGCTGGGCGGCGGACGGCACGTTCGACCGGATGCTGAAAAACGCGCAGGCCCGAGCAGATGCTGCCGGGAACATCGACTGGCTGGTGTCGGTCGACTCCAGCATCGTCCGGGCCCATCAGCATGCCGCCGGGGCCCAAAAAAGGGGGCATCGCAGCCCGGCGCTGGGCCGTTCCCGAGGCGGGTTGACCAGCAAGATTCATCTGGCCCGTGACGGTCTCGGCCGCCCGCTCGCCCTGGTCGTCACTGGCGGCAATATCAACGACTGCACCCAGTTCACCGCCGTGATGGAGGCGATACGTGTGCCACGACTCGGGCCCGGACGGCCGCGTGTCCGGCCCGATCACGTCCTGGGCGACAAGGGCTACAGCTCCAAGGCCATCCGAGCCTGGCTCCGACGGCGCGGCATCGGACACACCATCCCTGAACGCGCCGACCAGGCCCGAAACCGCTACCGACGGGGCAGGCGGGGAGTCCGCCCGCCCGCTTTCGATAAGCAGGTCTACAAGAGACGCAACGTCGTGGAACGGTGCTTCAACCGCCTGAAGCAGTGGCGCGGGATCGCCACCCGATACGACAAGACCGCCCAGTCCTACGAAGCAGCAGTCACCCTCGCCTCACTCCTGATGTGGGTGTGAAACGAAGGGCAATCCCTAAAAAGGTGGCTCCAGGGAGTACCCGTTGTCGCCGAGAGGGACGGGCTCGGGCTTCGGTTCGGCAACGCGCTGTTCCGCCACTGTGGGGTGGACGGCTATCGCCTCGTCCGCCCGCCCCTGCAGGACCAGGACCTCGCACAGTTCCTCACGTGTCCTAATCGTTCCCAGGGCCCGCAGTTCATCGGCGGCGGCGTCAAGACGACCGGCCCGCCTGAGGAGGTCGGCCTTGACGAGACGGGGATCGGTCCAGGGGCGGTCAAGACCGGCCACGGTGATCCGGACGTATGGATCCGGACCCAGGTTCTCTTTCGCCGCGTCGAGGAGGCCCGCGCTGTGGGGTCCGTGGTCGTGGTGGCCAGAGTGAGCCACACCCTGGCCACCCTGGACGGGGTAAACCAAGAAACGCGTGCCCGCGCTAACGTTCTGGATCTTCACCCTCGCGAGGCAGGATGAAAGAGGCTCACTGATCTCTTCCATTTGCATCATTCGAATTTTTAATCGATTCCTGCTCCTACTGCTCGATCTGGCTGGAACATAACTTCCCTACATGGAGGGGATCATAGAGTCTGAATCGACCATACCCACGCCAACGGGGGAATTATGAGGAAGCGCTTCATCGGGCTCGTCGCCGCAGGCGCAGCGGCGGCAGCACTCGGACTTGCACCCAATGTCGCCCATGCAGCCGACAACGACAGGCTCGTCACCAGCACCGCCGGTGCTGCCATCGGACTGACGGTCGACTGGACTGGCTATGACTCGTTCGTGCTCCGCAATGTCTACCTCAAAGACACTCTTTGCGATGGCCATTCGGTATTCTTTTATGTCCGGGCCTCAGGTCATCAGTACCCCAACCATCACAACAAAGCTGGATGTAACAGCACAGCTTCCTGGGCGAGCATCCCTGGCAGTTTGTACGGTGGGGCTGTCGCCCTCACGGTGACCGTCTGCCGCGATACCTTCGGCGATAACTGTGCGACCTCTCGCGCGTCGCTCAACCCTTACAACCCGTGACTCGTTCTCGTCAGCACGCCATCGCCACCTAGCCTCGATCTTGCGTGAGCCCTCGTTGGACGTTGGCGGGGGCTTTTTTTGCTTGCCGGTCTCGGGTTGTTCTGGGGACGGGCAGGCCGGCGGCCCGACTGTCGTGTCGGGTGGGCGCCGGGTTCCACGGGTCCGGAGGCATTCGGGTGCTTGTCGAGGCGGGTTGATCCTGCTGGTCAGTCGGGGGTCGGTAGGGCTTGCAGCCGGGTGAAGGCACTGGTGATCGCCTTGGTCCAGGGCCAGTGGCGGTCGAGGCGGAGGATGCGTTGGCGGCCGGTGGTGACTAGGCGGGCGGCGGCGGAGAACAGTCTGAGGCGGAGCTTTTTGGGTTCCCAGCGGCGTGTTTGGCCGGTCAGCGCGAGCATGGGCATCCAGGCGAGGAGGTCCAGGGCGAGCTGGATGATCTCCAGCCAGAGCTGGTTGCTCGCTGCGTGGTGAAGAGGGAGGTTGCGCAGTCCGGTGGCGCGGGCGGCTCGGATGCGGTCCTCGGCTCGGGCGCGTTGGCGTTGCCGCAGTTCCAGGGCGGCGATCGCGGTTCCGGTGGTGTTGGTGGCGAAGCACGTCAAGCGCATACCGTCGGCGTCGGTGAACCGTAGCTGCGCACCGGGGTGCGGGCGTTCTTTGCGGACGATCAGTCGCATACCCGCGGGCCATCCCTTGAGGACGTCGCCGGCCAGCTCGGCGACCCAGGCGCCGCCGCGGACCTGGCCGTCGGGTTCGACCGCCGGGGTCCAGGCTGAGTCCGGGACCTGCAGCACGGCGTGGTGGACGGCGTCGGTGATGGTCATCCCGACCGAGTAGGACAGCCACCGGCCGCGCGCGGTGAGCCAGTCCAGGAACTCGTGGGTGCCGCCTGCGGAGTCGGTTCGGATCAGGGTCGAGCGACCCCGCCGGTACTGCTTGGGCAGTTGGGCCAGCGCCAGCTTCGTGGCAGTGATGTGGTCTGCTGTGGTATTGCTGCCCGCATTGCCCGGCCGCAGCAGGGCGGCCACCGGCTCCCCGGACCCGGCCGGGCCGTGGTCGACGAACGCGACCAGCGGATGATGCCCGAAGGTCTTCTTCCACGTCGCGGTCGCGTCCTGCTTGTCGGAGTGCGCCAGGACCAGCACCCCGTCGATGTCCACGATCACGTGCCCGTGCGCGTCGGGGGCATCGGCACCGGCCAACGTCCACACGCGCTCGCGGACTTCGGCCCTGGCCTGGCGGATCGCGGTAAGCGCGCGGGGACCCGCCCCCGCCAGGATGTCCACCAGCCGCGACACCGTTGGATCGGAGGCAACCAACCCGAACAGGCCGGGTTCGGCCCGCAGCACGCCGATGTCCGACAGGCAGTCACCGCCCAGCGCCACCGCCAGAGCAAGGTCCAGCAGGACCTTGCCCGGATCGTGCACCGCCCGGGACTTGCGCCACGGCGCCAGCGCCGCCGATATAGCCGTGTCCAGCCCCGTCTTGCGGACCGTTTCCACCAGCAGCACCCCGCCGGCCTGCGAGACCACCCCACCCCCGTCGCCCTGGACACGGACAGGAGGGTAGAAGCCGATAGTCTTCACCGGGAGAGGACTTCTTTCCTTGCGTCTGACCGGACCCTAGACAAGTCCCATCATTGCAGGTCAACTGCACTCTCCGCCTTGCTGACCACCCAGTGGATCACGACCAGCGTCAGTCGATGTAGGTGGGTACCGGGGACCACGTCGCAGGCAGTTCCTCGGCCGGATCCCCGGTCACGAGCCGCGGGTAGCGGAACTGCCACCACCGCGCTTGTTGTGACATCGCGCTCTGGCTCATACCGAACGGCTTGATCGGTGCCGTAGCCACGCGGAACCGCTCGTCTAGCGCATCCAGCTCGGATTGACGGAGCTGGCAGACGCGTTCCGTCAGGATCGGCCAGGCATCGTGGAGCCAGTCGCGATGAGCCATGTCGTTGTCGAACTCCCAAGCCCACATGGTGTCGAAGCCCTCTTCCACGTCCGCGACGAACTCCGCCCACGCCTCCATGCGAGCGTTCAGTGTCATGCCGTGGAGGTAGCGACTGGACAGTAGTTGTGTGGCCCGAAGAACCGAAGCGTAGTCCTCTGCGTCCAGCAACTCGCTCTCCATGTCTGCAGCTTTGCAGGAGAGCCCCTTCCTGGTCATCCCCCTTTCCTCGCGGATCAGCCGGAACGAGGGCACCCTGCACCTGCCAGGTGCAACACATCTGATCAGCTCGTGAGTTTTTTGCGAGAGCAATGGCCAGGTCAGGGGCACTCCGGCACGCCCACCACGTCTGGACCCACCAAGTTCATGAAAGGGCGAGGTTAGCACCTACCTGCTGCGGGCCGAGCTCGTCCCCCCGCCGATGGTGCGCCCGTACCTGCTCGCTGCGGCCGTGCTGCCCGTGCCGGCCTGGGTTCTGCACGGTCGCCGAGGCGGGCAGATCGGCGTGCAGGCACATCACGACGGGGTCGCCCCCGCCGGGGCGATCCCCACGCCCGGCTCCGGAGTTTCTACGCTGCTCTGGGGCGTCGGTTCAACGTTGGCGATGACGACGACGCGAGGGCTCTTCATGTTGTAGAGCATGGCGCCGCCCATGCACACGCCACCCACGGCCACACCCATGATGAAGCCTTGTTGGCGGCCCGCCTGCCGGTAGAAGGCTCGGAGGGCTGCGGGGCCGCCAAGCTTCGCCGCTTCTGCGGTCAGCGCTGCGTAGTCCCACATCTCGGGCACCTCGGTTCGTTTCAATGGTCGGGACGGATCGATGTTCTCAGGGCGGCGTGACGAGGGTGGACCAGTTCGCAACTTCTCGTCACCGGCCGCTCGCCGTCGCTGTCCATCCGATGGTGCGCCCGTACTTGCTCGCAGCGGCGACCTCAGCAAGCGGTGACCTAGATTTCCCGATCCGGCCATACCGAGCGCGACCGTCCGCTACCTATGGAGCCGACACACGACATAGCGTGCACTTGGGGGGCCCATGGCTTGGGCGATGAGTAACGACAACGTGGCAGTGCTGACGACGCTGAACGGCGCAGTTCTGCTGATCGGCTCGGTGCAGTACACGAAGCTGATGCAGAGGGCATACCAGGCAGTGCTCAAGCTGCAGAGATGGCGTTTCGCGAAGAGGGCCGCGCTGATGGACGCGAAGCGGCGAGGAGTTCGCCGTCGACGACCTGCTCGAGCTCGTAGTGCGGCGAAGACTGATTAAGGTTCCGGGCCTGACCCCGGTCACCTTGGCTAGCGTCGCCTGGTTCTGGATCTGTGGTCGGCTGCTCGAGAGCCAGCTGCAGATGCTGGTCTGGATCGGAACCGCCAACGCCGGTCCGGATCCTGGCCTCGCGAAGGACTGCTTCCGCGTCACCGCCATTGCAATCGTGGCCCTGGTCGCCGAAGGCTACTTCGTGTCGTTCGCGGAGGCCGCAACGAGCGCCCGGCGCGCAAAGCGCGCCTACCGTGCGCTCTACACCAACGACGAGCGGTCAGATCTGGCCAACGCGATCCAGGCCGCACGCAGGCCGACGCCAGAACCCCAACCGGACTTCACCCGGGCCGGTCGCCTGACGGCTGCTGCCCACTCCTGTGTCGCTACCGCCTCCGTGCTGCGGACGCCCCTCCGATAGTCCGCCCGTATCTGCTCGCTGCCGCCGTGCCTCCCGTGCCGGCCCTGGCCGGGTTCTGCACGGTCGTCGAGGCGAGCAGCTCGGCGTACAGGCCCATCACGACGGCGTCCCCACGGTCAGGGGAGCGGCCGAGCCGCTTGATCAGGTCGTCCTTCGGCTCGATCTGGATCGTCGGAGGTCGGCCGGTCTTGACCGCCCATGTCGGGGCGGTCAGGTCGGCGAGCAGGAGGTCATCCGGCGGGAGCATCAGCGTCGGGTCGAAAGCGGGGTCGAGGAGCTCCCGGGTGCGCCAGTAGGCGGCGGAGCGGGTGTTGTTGAATCCCCACTCTCCGTCTCTCGACCGCATCCGGGACTTCGCTGCTCCGGTGTAGGCGAGGACGGGCTCGTCGAGCTCCCTGAGGCGGTCGACGACGCCACCGCCGACGCCGATCGAGTCGACGACCGGCACGGTGCCCGGGCGGCGGCCCACGGCGGCCTGGACGCGGGCGGTCGTCTTCATGGTGTCCTCGCGGTCGTGCGTCTCGAGCTCGGTGTACGCGAGGCCGGTCCGGTACGCGAGGACGGTGGAGTCTCCCCCGGCGGCATACCAAGGCGCCGGTTGGCACATCCGAGTCCCCTTCCGGGGCCGCCGGCTGAAGCGATGGAAGCGACGTCACAACAGCAGCCACGCCAAGATCCGGTGCGCGGGCGAGCAGGCCATGGCCGTCCTGAAGGGCTGGCGCCTCCTGCGGAAAATCCGGTGCAGCACCAACCGGATCACCGACATCGTCAAGGCCGTACTCGTCATTCACCACGCCTCAACATGAGGTTGGAAAAGGCTCATTGATTATCTTGTTCGATAATTCGCCTACCAGGAGCTTCGTCATGGCACAGGAGCGTCCACGTGCGGTCACGGACGCAGATTGAAAAGAGCCCTTGAGGTCAACTGCGCTACGCTAGGAAAGCCCGCGACTTTGCGTGTCCAGCTGAATTTATTCTCCCACTTGGAATGAAGGAGGCTCAGCCGCGAACGTCTACGAATCCAGGCGCTGGCCGTTCACAGTGCCCGGCTCCCATTCAATATGCGGTGGCCGCCTCCCTTTATTGAAGCAGAATTCTTCAATCACTGCAGCCACTTCCTTCATTGGAATCACGTTTCTCCTGTCGTACCACAAAGGGTAGCCGGGGTCGGCAGTCACGCGAGGATCGAGGATCGGCGGATCCTGGTTTCGAGATACCCAATGTGCCTGATCTGGGTTCTCTGCAATCTCCTCGCCCCACCAAGTGAACCCGCCATACCCGGTGGAACGGTTGAGTCCAACAGTCAAAGCATTGTCGGCGAACCTGGGAATCTCTGCCCCCACTGGAACGTCGAAGACGTGAAACGACGCAATTGCACCTGCGTGAAACCCAATAGGAACTGGCCTGTCCGACTCGAGCTCGTTCAGCACTCGCTCCACAAGCTTCCGCACTTCGTTCTGGCCGGAGACGCGATTTCTCTCGCCACCGATCCAAACTTCGACAATCATTACGGCCCCTCTGGTCCCTCGCCGACAAGTACAGTAGGCTCACGCGATCCTGCGCGGTAAACCTTGGGCGCGCTTTCCTTTGGGAGTATAGCCTTCACTAGCTCGCTACAGGTATCCTGGACCGTGCATACGCCGCCATTGTTGTTGATGACAACAGTCGCCTTCTCAACGTCCTGCTGCGCCATTTTAAAGGCAATCTTAGTTTCCGCGTGAGTTGCTCCGATGAAACCTGACCGATTTGGACTACCGTATCCAATTTCCCTTAGATAAGCAGTTAGCACCTTTGTAGTTTCATCGTCTTGGCTGACTGAGCATTTGCCAACCTCATGTTGAGACGTGGTGAATGACGAGTACGGCCTTGACGATGTCGGTGATCCGGTTGGTGCTGCACCGGATTTTCCGCAGGAGGCGCCAGCCCTTCAGGACGGCCATGGCCTGCTCGCCCGCGCACCGGATCTTGGCGTGGCTGCTGTTGTGACGTCGCTTCCATCGCTTCAGCCGGCGGCCCCGGAAGGGGACTCGGATGTGCCAACCGGCGCCTTGGTATGCCTTGTCCGCCCAGCACTTCAGTCCCTCGGCGGCGAGCGCGTCGACGATCCCGTGACTTCGGGCGGCCGTCAGGTCATGGGTGGAGCCTGGCAGAGCGGCCGAGGCCCAGAGCAGTCGGCCGAACGGGTCTTCGAGGACCTGCACATTCATGCCGTGGCGTTTGTGCTTCCCCGAGTAGTACGGCGTGTCGACGGCGATCCGGTCGATCGGCAGCAGGGTGCCGTCCAGGATCACGAACGCCTTCTTCCGGGCCGTCTCCCTCGCCTCGTCCAGGGACGGTGCGAGGACGCAAAGGACTTCGATCGCCTCGCGTATGTACCGGTAGACGGTCGCGATACCGATCCCGAACCCCGCGGCGAGCTGGGCATAGGTGCCACCGCACCGCAGATGGGCCAGGGCAAGCAGAGCCTGGCGGCCGGCGGACAGTCGCCGCCACCGTGTACCGAGCTCCCGCCGCCTCGCCGTGAGCCGTCGCGTCAGATGCCGCAGAGTGCTGCTGGACAGATCGATCGAGGACGGGTAGACAAGCACGCGAAGCTCCTGGCAGACACGGGTGATCTTGGTCGAGAACCCGTCTACCAGGAGCTTCGTCGTTGCGTACAGCCCTTGACCCCCAACAGCCCGCCATCGCGATCAGGTTGGAAAAGGCTCAGTCAGTTCCGTAGGCGCGGCCGCAGTCGCCCAGGGCGAGCTTGCGGCGCTCGAAGTGTCCAAGAAACTCGTCCCATTCCTCAGGAGTGACGGAGCGGTATTCATCGGCAGGTCGCAGTGCCCGGCGTCGGGCGATGAACGCTCGATGTGCCTCGATGGCGTCAGTTGGGTAGATCGCGGCGTATCCCATCGTCGTTCCGATGTGGTCGTGACCAGCGATGACCTGGGCGATGTGAGGGGGCAGGCCGTTGAGGATGGAGTCCGTGATGAAGATCCGGCGGAAATCGTGGGGCTGGAAGATGAGGGGGTCACCCGCGCTGTCCGTCAGACCTGGGGCCAACAAGGTGACGTCGAGTCCCCGGCGGATCGGTCCCGATCCCCGAGCAGGACATCAGGCTCCTCAACAAAGTGGGACTGCGGACCCGCAGGGTGCCGCGCTTCTTGGCCGACAACGGCCTCGTCGTCCCCGACACCGCGCGCCAGAGCGAGCCACGTGAACATGCCTCGCACCGCATCATCGCCAGCCTGCCATCGAGCATCGTCCCAGAGATCGAAGAGTGGGTCGTGCTGCTGCGAAGGCAAGGCCGCAACGGCCGGCCCTTTGCCCGCTACGCCACGATCAGGGAGCGTGCGGGACCGCTACTCAACATCAACGAGGTGTTTGCCGCCGGTGATCCCCTCAAGCTGATGCGGCTTCTCGGGATCACCGCGAGACCCCCATGCCCTATGGCGGTGCCGCCTGCCCGGAGCGCAGCGCGAAACTGCCCATTGGGCGGGCCCGCTCCCAGCCCGATGCCAGCTGAAAGCCCGTGGCGGTGCAGCCGTGGGTCCGGCATCATCCCCATGTGATTGTGATGCAACCCGTTCTGGAGATCTCCGCTGCCGACGACTTCGCGCTCTGGCCGGTGGAAAAGTACGAGCCCTATGGCTACCTCGTGCTGAACGGGGAGCTCACTCCGGCGGAGGTCGGCACGGCGGTTATGCAGATCGCCAGCTGCAACGACTTCGAGCCGGAGGAGGAGCACGGACCGTGCCCGACCGACCCGCTCGGCACCTTCCTGCACGGGCTGCTCACCATGCCTGATCTGTTCGCCGCCGGAGGGTTCCGGGTGACCGACAACGCCACCGCCACCGTCTTCGTCGAGCCGGGCTGCTGCAACGGCCTGGAGACCTGGCGCGACTGGCTGGAGGTGCTCAACGGCGCCGGCTGCTCCTATTTCGGCCACGGTCCCTCCTCGATGGCCGAACGCCTTGGCGACATCGTCCGGCTGACGCTCGACGCCCACGAGACGGACAGCAGCCCGGTGATCGAGCTGTCAGTAGACCAGATACGCAGGCTCGTCTCGGGCGCCCAGCAGGATTTGCAGGACTTCCTCGGTCTTGCCGGATTCTGGGCTGAGCAACACCTGCCGGCACACGCTGCCGCCGTCACAGCCGCCCTGGCACGGGCACTGGACCTGACGCCTACACCATGACCAGCTTCTTGACCCACCGAGCGCGCGTGCACGACGCTCGACTCCCCCTCCACCGGCGGCACAGCGCGTTGCGCACTTGCCTCACCGTTTTTGCTCCTTACGGCTTGCGGGCGACATACCACCACCTCACGCTCAGCGCCGCGATCCCCCGTCGGTTGGAGGCGGACCCGGACGCGCTGGTGCGGGCGGTGGAGGAACTGCACGAGGCGCGGGTGCTGTGGCTCGTGCGGGCAGACGAGTACGCCGCACAGCGCCGGGCGGAGAAAAAGGCTGGACAGCGGGCTGTACCGAACCCTCGGCCGTGGTGGCTGCGGAACTGGTGGGAAAGCCCCGACCGTGCCTGGTTCGAAGACCCGTTTTGTCACCCGTCGCTGCGACTGACCGAGTACGTCCAGCGGCAGAACGCAATTTTGGACGGCGCCGAGCCGCCCGGCTGCCCGGCTTGCGGGGATGAGGGACCACGAGTGCTGAGCTCGACCGGGCACGGTTGGGTCGAGCTGTGCCGTGGGTGCGCGCGGGCGCTGGCGCCATGTCCGTGCGGGCAACGGCACCGGTTCGTGCCGGAGACTCCGTTCAACTGGAACGAAATCTGGCGAAGGGCGCACATGAGCGATGACGGCACACCGAACCCACATTGGCCTGCCGGTTAGCCAGTTTGATGCGGCACGGCAAACACTCGGAAACTCAGATCCCGTCAGCTTCGCCGGAACCCGTGCGCGGGACCGCCACAACCATCAACTGACACGCAGATTCCGGCCTGCCAGCGTTCAGGAATCTGGGAACCTGCGCGCCTCGCCTGGGGGCCACGTGGACATCTGGGAGACGAGCCTTGCCGGCGCTGCACGCGAGCTGGAGGAGGAGGAGGAGGAGGCCGGCATCGCCGTTCTGAGCGCTGATCTTCGGCAGGTGGGAGCCTTCGACGCACCAGGCCGCGACCCGCGCGGCAGGTACGTCAGCGTCGCCTACACGGCCACACTTCCGGCGACCGTCACGCCGACGGCAGGGGATGACGCCACAGCAGCCCGCTGGTGGCCCCTGGACGCCCTCCCCGACCTCGCGTTCGACCACGCCGAGATCCTTGCGGCCGCTGTTTCGCTGATGTGATTCCCCGCCGTTCTGCGGTCCGCAGCCCGCTAGGCCGTGTCGTCAATGTGATCATGGCTGGTGGATCATGGTCAGGTGACTCGTCTCCATGAACTGACGGATGCTGAGTGGGTCTTCGTGCAGCCGTTGCTACCCCGGAAGTCGATGGGTCGGCCTCGGCTCGATGACCGGAGGATGCTCAACGGGATCATGTGGAAGTTCCGGGCGGGAGTGGCCTGGCGAGATGTACCCGAGCGGTACGGATCCTGGGCCAGCCTGCACACCCGTTTCCGCCGCTGGGCGGCGGCGGACGGCACGTTCGACCCGATGCTGAAAGACGCGCAGGCCCGAGAAAAGGGGGCATCGCAGCCCGGCGCTGGGCCGTTCCCGAGGCGGTTTGACCAGCAAGATTCATCTGGCCTGTGACGGTCTCGGCCGCCCGCTCGCCCTGGTCGTCACTGGCGGCAATATCAACGACTGCACCCAGTTCATCGCCGTGATGGAGGCTATACGTGTGCCACGGCTCGGGCCCGGACGGCCGCGTGTCCGGCCCGATCACGTCTTGGGCGATAAGGGCTACAGCTCCAAGGCCATCCGAGCCTGGCTCCGACGGCGCGGCATCGGACACACCATCCCTGAACGTGCCGACCAGGCCCGAAACCGCTACCGGCGCGGCAGGCGGGGAGGCCGCCCGCCCGCTTTCGACAAGCAGGTCTACAAGCGACGCAACGTCGTGGAACGGTGCTTCAATCGCCTGAAGCAGTGGCGCGGGGTCGCCACCCGATACGCCAAGACCGCCCAGTCCTACGAAGCAGCAGTCACCCTCGCCCCACTCCTGATGTGGGTGTGAAAGGGCAATCCCTAGAACGGTGGCTCCAGGGAGTACCCGTTGTCGCCGAGAGGGACGGGCTCGGGCTTCGGTTCGGCAGCGCGCTGTTCCGCCACTGTGGGGTGGATGGCGATCGCCTCGTCCGCCCGTCCTTGCAGGACCAGGATCTCGCACAATTCCTCACGTGCCTTGATCGTTCCCAGGGCTCGCAGTTCATCGGCGGCGTCGTCAAGACGGCCGGCCCGCTTGAGGAGGTCGGCCTTGACGAGACGGGGGTCGGTCCAGGGGCGGTCAAGAACGGCCACGGTGATCGCCTCGTCGACGCGGCCGAGACCGGCGAGTGCCCAGGCCCGCCACCAGTGCTGGAACTCCTCGTGACCGTGGTGGGGCACAACCCTTGGGTGCTCGACCAGATAGAGCAGTTCCTCGGGGCGGTCGAGAAGCGGGTGGACGAGTGGTGCAAGGAGGTTGGAGCAGTCGTACCAGCCGAAGCCGGGCTCCGCGACGACGATCGCGTCGTCCAACCGGCCTTCTGCCAGCAACATCCAGGAAAGCCACGCTCGGTACCCGACCCAGTCGTCGGCGGCGATGGCGTCTCTCATCACGGCCTCGGCCTCCTCGACACGGCCATGACGGCGCAGAGCACCCGCGTAGATGTCCAGGACGGTGTGCGCATCCTGGCCGGCAACCAGTTCGCGCAGCTCCTCGAGCCGCCCGTGACGTGCCAGCAGTTCGGCATAGGCGATGAGGGTGTTCTGAGCGAGGAAACGGCGCCCGGCGATGTCCTGGCCGAGGATCCGGATTGCCTCATCAGCACGGCCCGCCCGCTCCAGCACACTGGCCTGCAACTCCTGGGCGTCGGAGAAGGCGTAGTCCCGGTGTTCTTCGCAGCGGGTCTGACGTGCATGGTCTGCGAGCGGGGCAATCAGCTCCAGCACCCGCTCGTCACGGCACTGCCCATCGGTGATATCCACCAGAACGGGCAGGAGCCACGACTTGTCGAGGTGCGGGATGAGTAGTTCGATGGCCTCGTCGATGCGCCCTGCCTTGCCGAGCACCTCAGCAAGATCACGACACTCGGTCGTGGAGGCCCAGCCAGAGTCGTCCGGACGTAGCAGATCCAAAGCCTCCTCCGTCCTGTGGCCCGCCCGGAGCAGGATCTCGGCCTTCGCATAGAGGGCGGCCCGCCACCCCGTCTCGACGAACGGCTCCATCACAGATAGCGCGCGCCCAAAGTCTCGCGCCTGGCACAACGCCTCTACCGCTCCCTCGGCGCAGAACCACTCGCCACGATCTACTGCCACCTGGGCAACCAGATTCAGGTGACCGTGGTCCAACAGGAGACGCACCGTTCTCGGGGATAGACCGCGATAGTTGCTCGCCTGCCACGCAAGATCGTCCATATCCATGGCCGGAAGCGTAGAAGCACCCACCGACACGTCACCGAGGCACCGCCCGATCGGTCACCCTCGCCCCCCCCTAACGACGTGGGCTTGGCCTTTGACGACAACTCCTAGCGGCTCGCGGCCTGAAATGAGCGGCCCCAAGCCCGGCCTACGTGCGGTCGCCTTGGCCGATTCGGCCGGGGCGGCCGCGCATGCTCGGGCGGCCACAGCATCGGTAGCGGGCGCCTGCTTTCCCACCACTCGTTTCAAGACCAGAGAAGAGACCAGCATGCACCGTCCCGACATTTTCGCCTCGCTGCTCGGCCTGACCCACGCGGCCAGCGACATCGGTGACTTCTGGATCAACGCGGCGAAGATGATGTCCACCTTCCTTTGTGTCTCGGTCAGGGGCTGGCCCCGGGTGCCGGTTGTGTTCGCTGGCGCTCCCGGCTGTCTCGGTTGTCCAACGTCAGCACCTCGTCCCAGAGTGCATCCGTGGAGGTGACGGTCACGACGTCGGGAGCCGTCCTTGCCATGGTGTTCGCGGTGCTTCTCGCCTCTCACGCCCGGGGGCCCTTGCTGGCAGTGGGACGGGCAGGCTCTGCGGCCAAGTCCGTCTTGTTGTGGGACCGGTTGTCAGTGGCCTGCGGCATGATGCGGGGCATGTGACGGCCCGTCCGACCGAGGGTTTTCGAGGCCGTCGGCTATAGGGGGGAGGGGTGCTGTGCGCAGGCCGGTCACAGGCGAGGTGCACGTTCACTACGGTCAGATCTACGTTGAGAGCGATCCGGACAATGCGAACCCGGGCCTCTCCGAGGCGTTCGCAGGCCAGAGCGGGGGGCTGTGCGGGGCGGCGGTCCCGGGTGTGCTCTGGCTGATCACCGGGCTGCACACGGGCAACGTCGGCTTCGTCGTGGAGGTCCACGACGAGGATCCTCCGCTGGACCCGGCCCACCGTGACAACCTCCTGCCTGAACCTGGGCAGCTCCTCGTCAGGAGTGGAGACCATCACCTGGAGCAACGGCCAGACCAGCTCTTTCTCCTACAACGAGACCGCCGTCAACGCCGCAGGCCAGTCCACCATCCTGCGCACCGGATCGATCACCTCGGGACTCTTCGCCGGATCCGCCGCTCAGAGCGCCGCAGTCGCGCCCAGCCTCAACGCGCTCAACTGCCTCGCACCTCCTGGCATCACGTCCAAGACGGCGGTCGGAGAGCTGATCATCGCCTCACTGTGACCGCGGACCTGCGTCGTGTCGGACTGTGAGCCACGCCGTCGTCGACGGGCGACCTACAACCGCTACGGCGGAGTGCGTCACCTGTTCGCCGCCTACGACCTGGCCAGGGACAAGCTCTACGGGCATATCAAGCCGATCAAGAGGCGAACGCAGTTCCTGGAATTCTGCCGCTACCTGCGCACGCTCTACTCGGCCCACGTCCGCATCGCGATCGTCTGTGACAACTTCTCCCCGCACCTGACCACGAAGAAGTGCCAGCGAGTCGGTGACTGGGCCGCCGCGAACAACGTTGAGATCGCCTACACCCCGACGAACTCCTCCTGGCTGAACCGCATCGAGGCCCACTTCACCGCCCTGCGCGACTTCACCCTCGACGGCACCGATCACGCCACCCACAAGGAACAGGTCAGCATGATCCGCCGCTACATCATCTGGCGAAACCGCCATGCCGACGACCGGCGCCTACGCGCCGTCGTCGACAGGGCAAACGTTGCCTGATCCGGCACTAGTCACGCCGCCCCTGCTGTCCGCGGCGTGCCAGGTGTTCCGTGCTCGGGGCAGGTGACGTGTGGCCAGGGATGGCGGGGCCCTTCGGGCACTGCATGGGGTTTCTGCTTGGTGTCTCGGGGTGTGGAAACCGCGGGCCGGGCAACATGGTGTGTCGTGGAATCATCAGGCGGGTTTTGGTGGGCTGCTGGTTCGGGCGGATGGCTCGCCAGGGGTGTCGGCGTGGAGAGCGGGAAGTCCTTTGAGTGAGCGTGTCGCGGTCCTGAGCGTCGGGGGCGTTCTCCTGGTGACTGTTCCGGCCGACCTGGACGAGTCGACGGTGGTCTCGCTTCAGGAGGAGTTGTCTGCGCGGATCGTGGAGAAGGCGGCCCACGGTGTCGTCATCGACATCGCGGCCGTGGGCTTTGTCGACACGTTTGTCGGCCGCAGGCTCTCCCTGATCGCGGCGGTTGCGGTGTTGCTGGGTGCTCGCCCCGTGCTGGTCGGTATGCGCCCGGCCGTCGCGCTGACCTTGGTGCACCTGGGCGTCGAGCTGAACGACATCGCCAAGGCTCGTGACCTCGAGGCCGGCCTGAGCGTGCTGAGCGCCCCTGGAACCGACCTGGTGGGTCGTGGGAGGCGCCCGGAATTGCGGGCGGCGAGCCGGTCGGCGTGAGCCTGATTCACTGACGAAGCACATGGCGAGTGGCCGTACAGGCGTCTGACCTGCGGTGGTGAGTTTCCGACCGGGAAACTCACCACGGTCTCGGGCCTACTTACCACGGCGGGTCAACTCACCGCGAAAACTCACCACGGCTCACGGTGCTCACCACAAGAACTCACCACCGCAGGTCAGCGGCTGATTGCGCAGATTGCGCAGTCGGGGCCGACTGCCTGGCCCGGCTGGGGTGAGCTGGCAGCGCCGACTCAGCGTCGCAGTCGTCGAGATGGGGGCGCTCACCGTCTGCGGGCGGAAGATTGAGATCATCGCAGTGGTTGGACCGGCGATCACTCCTCGCCGGTCCAGCCTCCGTCGCGCCTCACGGCGCCCGTAACTGCGGCCTCAGGCTCCTCGTTACCCAGACCGAGGCGATACCTGAACTACCCCCGTGGTCCTGCTCGCCTTCCGCACGCCTCGCCGCCTCGCGCCGCGGGGCGTTCCGCGTCCCCCTGCCATGCGGGGAGCAGTCGGCCGGGAAACTCACCACGGTCCGGCTCTACTCACAACGGCTCGGCCGAACTCACCATGAACTCCCCATGGCAGGTCAGAGGCTTGTCAGGGGCAGTTGACGACCTGGACCTCGTGGACGTCGGCGGTGAACGGCGTCTGCCGGGTTTCGGTGAACTGGCCGCCGTCGTTGAGGGCGGGCGCGGTCCAGGTGATAGTCCAGGTCGCGGTCGCGGTGCCCTGGAACCGGCCGCCCGGCTGTACGGAGGAGGGCCGTTCGTACAGGTGCCCGCAGTCCGGCGACACCGCCTTGCCCCGCGACTTCCTGTAGGGGGTGCCGGGGCCGTGGCAGGTGACGGTCGTGCCGTCGCCCATCGCCCACCGCACCCGCGTCACCTTCGCGGTGGCGGTGACGGTGACGCCGCCGGCCCTGGCCGAGGCAGTCGCCGGACCGAACGTCGACCGCAACGGCGTGGCCCACATCCACATCGGCATCCCGACCACATACGTCCCGGCCGCACGGGGGCTGGCGACCTTCGGGCCGTCCAGGCACATCGAGGCCGCCGCGCGACGAGCTCCGGTTCGGGCGGGCTTTGGGCGCCCCGCTGGTAGCGGCCCGTGGAGCTATTGCCGGCGACGCCTCCGAGACCACTTCATCCGAACAGCCCTGTTTGCTGCTTTCGATGACGGAAAGTCACAGAACAAGAGAAGTGACTACTTCATGTAGTGACCCGTGTCAGTCCAAGGAGTGAAGCAATGCCCGTCATCACCCAGGAGGACGACCCGTGGGGGCTCGCCCGCATCTCCCACCGCGAGAAGCTGACCTTCGCCACCCTGAAGAAGTACGCCTACGACGACCGGACCGGCGAGCCGGTCATGGTCTACGTGCTGGACACCGGCATCGAGACCGACCACGAAGAGTTCGACAACCGGGCCTCCTGGGGCTTCAGCTGCGACCAGGGCGAATGGGACGACAACGGGCGGGGAACCCACCTGGCCGCGACGGTCGCCGGCCGCACCTACGGGGCCGCGAAGAACGCGTACGTGAGCGCGGTCAAGGTGGCCTGGAGCAACGGAGCGGCGTCCCCCGACGACGTCATCAAGGGCCTGAAGTGGGCGATGAAGGACGCCAGGGGACATGAGGCGCGATCGGTGGTCCTGTTCGGTATGGCGCTGCCCTCCCATCCCGAGCTGGACGAGCTGGCCGCGGCCGCGGTGAACCAGGGCCTGTTCCTCGTTGCCCCCGCCGGCGACGACAGCAAGGACGCCGCCGGGTACTCACCGGCCGGTGCCGAAGGCGTCTTCACCGTCGCCGCCTCCGAGCTCGACGACGACCGCGCCGACTTCTCCAACGTCGGACCCTCCATCGACGTCTTCGCCCCCGGACACTCGATCATGTCGGCCTACCGAGGCGGCCCGAAGGCGGCGACCGTCATCTCCGGCACCGCCCAGGCCGCCGCCCACGTCGCCGGACTGGCCGCGTACCTGCTCTCCACTTCCGCAGACGTGAACGCCGGCACGGTCGGGAAGACCATCACGACCCTGGCCTCGAAGGACAGGCTGGCCAAGGTGCCCCAGGGGACACGCAACCTGCTGGCCAACAACAACGCCGGCACCTGACCGAGGCTGGCGCAGGCAGAGCCGGCCGGGCAGTTCACCGTCGTCACACCCACACCATCGCCCTTCACCAGCCGATGCGCTGCGCAGCCGACCCTCCGGCGCTACAGCGGCACGGCTGCGTGTACGCCCTCGTCTCGTTCAGGTGGAGGTGGAACAGCCCGGCACGGCGGTGATGCCGGCTGCGGACGATGTGGTCCGAATGCGGGACGGCGCCCCGCGGCCCGGGGATCCGGTGCGTCCGCAAGCGCACCCGGCGTCACAATTAATGACTGCATGATGTAATCGTTCGCGAATGGGGAACACAATGACATCGGGTGTCGGGATCAATGATGCGTGCCTGTCCGAGTACCAACTCCTGAAACTCAAGAAGGCGTACAAGTACATCGTCTTCAACCTCAGCAAGGACAACACGGAGATCATCGTCGAGAAGACCTCCACCTCTCCGGACTACGACAACTTCATCGAGGACCTGCCGGAGACCGAGTGTCGCTGGGCCGTCTACAACTTCGAGTTCGAGAAGGCGGGCGCCGGGAAGCGGAACAAGCTCACGTTCGTCTCGTGGGCACCCGACACTGCCAAGATCAAGCAGAAGATGCTCTTCGCCTCCTCCAAGGACGCACTCCGAAAGGCACTGGTGGGCATCGCGGTGGAGATCCAGGGGACCGAGTACAACGAGGTCTCCTACGCATCGCTCCTCGACAAAGCAAGCCGCGGGAACTGAACCGCCACCCGCCCGGCACACTCACACCCGGCCGCCCCGAGGGACTCCCCTCCCCACCCAGGGCGGCCCACCGCACGACCAGCTGCTCTGCCTGGCGCCCGGCCGATCAGCCCATGCATACGCCCGGTTGATCCACGCGCCTGTGAGCGGCCTAGGTGCGGACGGCGGCACGAGGGACCTGTGTCCCCGGGGCGGGAGGGCGGCCTCCGTCCGGAGTCACTGCCAGATGCTGCGGGCTTTTCGTGAGCAGAAGCCGGTAGATCTATTTACGAATTATGTGAGTTAGTGCAGCAAAAACGTTCTGCCCTGATTTAATCCTGCACGCACCGTAAGGTCCTTTCGTACCAAGTGTGAATTCACCGAAAGGAACAGGTGCGATGCGTACGAAGAAGATGCGGGCGACCGGGCTGACGGTCGCGGGACTGTGCGCGGCGGGAGTGGCACTGGCCGGCGGAATGGCGATCGCCGCGACCGTGAATTCGCAGGCGCCCTACGCGCAGGCCGGCGCGGAGGTCAACGCGGACGGATCGGTCGAGCACTCCAAGGGCGTCAGCGAGGTGACGCAGTCGGGTCACGTGTTCTGCGTGACGGTCAGCGACCAGGACGTGGACCTGTCCCGGGCCATCGTGACGGCCACCGTCCGCGACGGCATCGGCTACACCCTCCGCGCGGACGCGGGCGCCTGCGCGAACGGGAAGGGCGTCCGCGTGACCACCTACAACGCCAACGCCGCCGGCGCGGCCACCGCGTTCTACCTCGCCGTGCACTGATCATTCCGGCCTTAGATCGCATCCATGCAGTGAGATGTGAGGAGAAGAGCGATGACGACGACGGACGAGCAGGCCAACCCGGCGGTCCGCCTGGGGATCCAGCGGGGCCAGGTGGTGCAGGAGATCGGATACGACGACGACGTCGACCAAGAGCTGCGCGCCGGTATCGGGAAGATCACCGGCAACGATCTGGTCGACGAGGACCACGACGACCTGGCCGACGTGGTGGTGCTCTGGTTCCGCGAGGACGACGGCGACCTCACCGACGCCCTCGTGGACAACCTGATGTCCCTGCAGGAAGGCGGCGTGCTCTGGCTGCTCACCCCGAAGTCCGGACGGGACGGCTACGTCAACCCCAGCAGCATCGGGGAAGCCGCGCGGAGCGCGGGCCTCGCCCTGACCACGTCCGTAGACGCCGCCTCTCACTGGGCGGGTAGCCGACTGGTCAGCCCCAAGGCCCGATAGCCGCCTCCAGTCCATGGAGCGGGCTCTGACGGAACCGGTGCGGGTCGCCACCACCCGGTGGCGGCCCGCACCGTCACAAGAGTCCAGGGTGTTTGCGCAAGGGTTCGCCTCTGCGGCCTGCCGGGTTCCGGGGTGCCTGGACGTGCCGCATGCAGCTGCGGCAACAATTGCCGCATAACAGCTGATGAAGAACTCGCCACGTCGTGGCCCGCGCCGCGGGCCTTCGCCCCTGTCGGCGAGCTCGACATGGACTCCATCGGCCCTCTGACGGCGGAGATCGAGACCGCCCTCGCCCAGCACGGCAGTGTTGTCCTGGACGCCAGCGGCATCACGTTCGGCGATTCCATGTTCCTCAGGCTGGTCCTGAGCACCCACAGCCAGGGCGACCTGCGCATCGCTGCGCCCTCCCCCGCCGTCATCCGGCTGTTGCGCGTTGTCGGCGCCGACAACGTCCTTCGGATCTACCCCACCCTGAAGGATGCCCTCGCCTCGTAGCCACCGCGGGTAGGGCCCCGCAGATACGTGCGGGGCCCTACCCGCGCGTCAGCCCCGCGTCCGGCCGGCAGACCTCGCACGGCTCGATGTCCGGCTCGGCAAGGGCCACCATCGCGTCCTCGCGGGAGATCAGCCCCACCTGCTCCGGGTAGGTGGGGGGGGGCGGGGCGGCGGGGGGGGCGCGGCCGCGGGCGCGGGGGCCCGGGCGTAGGGGTTGGCGGGGTCGGTGATGCGGGCGTGGGCGAGGTCGGCGTGGAGT
>NZ_JBHUYV010000025.1:0-122979 GCF_042667905.1 Streptomyces sp. NPDC057287
CGCACATGCAGAGCATCCCGGTCCGGATCGGCGTAGACGGCCACGCTCGCGATTCCGGCATCCCGGCAAGCCCGAGCAACACGGACAGCGATTTCACCACGGTTGGCAATAAGCACTTTACGCACGATGAACGTCTCCTGACTCGCTCGGAGTCACCAGACTGTTCGATACTCGCCCCTGTGTTCAACGTGCGTGGTTACAGAAGAGGGTTCACATTCCCAGGAGTCCTCCAGCTGTGTCGAGAGACTGGCAGGAAATGGTCAGGCGCCCGTCAAGAGTCCCCACGGGGCTGCGCGTTCTCACGAACATGGCGGGTGCGGCAGCCGGCACGGCCGCCGCACCCGAGCAGAAGGGGGCGACACTCAGGCTGCCCGGACCACGCTTCGGTACCACTCCCGCGTCTCCGCGAAATCAGCGGCGAATCCGGGACCCGGCGTCTGGTCCAGGTCGGCCCAGAGCGGAGCACTGTCGAACCAGTGATCGGTGGCCAGCATGTCCAGTGCGTGGTGCGGCAGGCTCGCCGCCGTCAGCCGGGCACGTGCCTGTTGCACCGTCATGCGGGCGCCCGAAGCCGGGAGTTCCATGCACCCGGCGACGGCACGCAGCAGGTTCGCCGTGGTGACCGGCCGTGGATGCGCGGCGTGGTAGACGGACGCGGTGAGGCTCCCGGCCGGCGCGGACCCCACCCCCAGCACCAGCCGGGCCAGTTCGGGAGCGGCGACGGCGGACATACGGGCGTCCCATCCCGCCGAGGCGCCGGACAGGGCCCGGAGCAGCCACGCCAGCGCGGGAACGGCCCAGGTGTCCCCCGCCCCGTACACCAGATGCGGCCGGAGCACGATCCCTCCCGCCGCACGTACGACGTCCTCGGCGGCGGCCCGGGTCCTGGACGTCGGCGACCCCGGGCGGCGCTCGAGCTCCTCGGGACCGGCACTTCGGAAGGTCCCGCGGCCGTACACGGACGCGGTGCTGAGATAGACGATGCGCCGCACACCCGCGCGCTCCGCCTCCGCGACCAGAGCGGCGGTCCCCCGGGCGTTGACCGCCTCGTTGACATCGGCCGCGCCCCCGATCTGCGAGGCGCAGTGCAACAGGACGTCCACCCCGTCGCAGGTGCCCCGGAGCGACTCCGGGCGGGCGAGGTCGGCGACGACACCCCTCTCGACGGCCGCCCCCGGCACCGCGTGTTCCGGCCCGGCGGGCCTTCCCGTGACGGCGCGGTCCGGCCTGACAGGCCCTCCCGGCACGGCGTGGTCCGGCCTGGTTGGCCCGGCCGGGACCGGCGGGCGGCGGCGCGACATCAGCCTGAGCGGGACACCCCGGCTCCGCGCCTCCGCGACGACGTGCCGGCCGATGAATCCGGTCGTCCCGGTGATCATGGTGGTGTGCACGCGGCACTCTCCAGTCGACTCGGCAAGGACGGGCTTCAGCGGTCTCGGGGCTGCAGCACGAGGTCGACGGAGTACGTGGTCTGCCCCTGCTGGGTGCCCTCCACCGTCACCCGCACCCCGCCGGCGGCGTCGGGCCGGCCCGGGCTGGCCTCGATCACGCAGGGTGCGTCGAGTTCGACGTAGCGGGTGAAGGTGCTGTCGAGGGCGACCACCAGAGCGTCGGGCATGCCGGTGGAGGC
Source organism: Streptomyces sp. NPDC057287 (assembly GCF_042667905.1). Taxonomy (NCBI): domain Bacteria; kingdom Bacillati; phylum Actinomycetota; class Actinomycetes; order Kitasatosporales; family Streptomycetaceae; genus Streptomyces; species Streptomyces sp. NPDC057287. The sequence continues at coordinate 1,631 of NZ_JBHUYV010000025.1, forward strand.
GTGCGCGGCCTGCCGGGCCGCCTCCAGCAGCACCATGCCCGGGACATGGTCGACCGGGTGGTCGAAGAAGATCGGGTGCGTGGTGTCGACGAACAGCTCCCACCGGTTCTCTCCGGCACCAGCGGTACCGGCCTCGGCCAGGACCACGTGCCCGGCACCGTTGCGTCCGACGCGGGCCGGGTCGATCGGGCGGCCCGGCACGTACCCGGTACAGGTGGGGCGGTCGCCCCTCAGCCGCCGGTGCACGGCGGGACTGGTGCAGCTGAAGCCCGCGCGCCCGGTGGCCAGGGCCACTCCGTCGACGACCGCGGTGACGTCGTAGCGCATGCTGCTCAGGGTTCTCCCCCGGCGGACCACGTCGCTGCAGACCGTGTGCAGCTCGACCTCGGTCGGGGCGGGGCCCGCGACGAGCATCTCGGCGGTGGTCGCGAAGGACATGTCCCACATCAGGAACTGGTGGCCGAAGGGTGCCCCGAACTCGGCGTGGGAGAGCAGCGATCCGATCTGCCGGACCGACTCGATCAGCAGCATCGGGTCCTGATAGCCCGCGACCTGCGAGAAGAGGGAGTGCCCACGCGGCCACTGGGCTCGCACGACGAAGGATTCGGCCCCGTCCGCCGGGCTGTTCGCGGCCTGCTCCCAGCCGGTGAGCAGCACCTCGGACACGGAGGCACGGTGGACGTACTGGCGCGGCACGGTCGTGGTCAGTTCCGGGCAGACCGCTCCGGGACGCGGGGTCAGGACGCTGCTGCTGGGCTCGTACGGTGCGGAGGCAAGGGACGGCATGCGTGGCACTCCCGATCTATGTCTCTGGACAGGGGTGAGCAAGCCGTACGCCGGCAGCCACCCCCGTGGCCGACGAATCGTTGCGGGTCCCAAGATACAGACAGGTCGGTTCGTAATATCAAGTAAAAACTTGGTCTGCACGCCCAGGAAATCGGATGCACCGCACAAGCATCGAGCCTCGGGAAGAGCGGAAGGATGCCCCTCAGTTTCGGGGGAAAGTGGACCGTTGGTGACATACACACCACGCACGCCGGACATTCGGTCACTTCGCGACCTCAGGGCACAGCTTCTCGGAAAACAGGCAGGCTTGCCGGATAACTCGTCTGATCAGGCACCGGAGCACTCCGCGGGCAACTCCGCCGGACAAGACGAATCGCCGACCAATTCACCATAAAATCAACGACGTTGCAGGTGGTGCGCGGGCATCCGAGGCCGACACCACCGCCCGGCCTCGTCGTTGACAATCAGACAAGTCTGTTTGCTATCTTCGTTAGGCGTGAGCATTCAGCAGTCCGTGATGTCACGCCTGTGCCTCAGGAGGAGCAGATGAACCGCCAGGCTTCAGACCTACTCGAACCCCGGACCACTCAGCACCGCCCTGCGGTTCCCCAGCCGCACCGCATCGCAGTTCCGCCTCAGCCATCCGCCTCAGGAGACCGTGACGTACTGCGGGTCCTGGTCGTCGAGAACGAGGAACGCGCCGCCGACACACTCGTCCAGGCACTGCTCCGGCAGGGCTACAGCGCCGAGAGCGTGGCCACCGGCGGCAAAGCGCTGCAGGGACACCACCGAGCCGACCTGATCCTGCTCGACCTCGATCTGCCCGACCTGGACGGACTGGAGGTCTGCCGCGGCATCCGGGCGGTCAGCGACACCCCGATCATCACGGTGACCGCACGCGGCAGCGAACTCGACCGGGTCCTGGGGCTCCAGGCCGGCTCGGACGACTACATGGTCAAGCCCTACGGCTTCCGCGAACTGCTGGCCCGGATCGAGGCGGTGATGCGCCGATCCCGCCCCCGGCAGGAGATCGCCCGGACCGTCGACCACGGCCCGCTGCGCATCGACGCCACCACGCGCGAGGCTACGCTGGACGGGCGCCAGGTCGACCTCACGCGCAAGGAGTTCGACCTCCTGCACCTGCTCGCCTCGCAGCCGGGGGCGGTCATCTCCCGCCGCCAGCTGATGACGCAGGTCTGGGAGGACACCTGGTCGCAGCGCGGGCGCACGATAGACACCCACGTGAGCAGCCTGCGCGGCAAGCTGGGTTCGAGCAGCTGGATCATCACGGTCCGGGGGGTCGGCTTCCGCCTCGGGCACCCCTGAGCACGCTCCCGGCGGGTCAGGGGAACCGGGAGCGGGCCCGGCTCCCTCCCACGCCCCGGCGTGCCTCTTTGCGGAATGCTCACTCCCGGGTAATGACGCCGCCCGGCGTTCGTCATAGGATGCAGACAAGTCGGTTTGATATCCAGTGGCGAGCGCAAGGATCCGGGATGGGTAAGCAGGAACGCGGAACACGATCGCGACTCTCGATCCTGGAAGCCGCCGCCCGGGTGTTCGACGCCCGCGGCTTCGACGCAGCCAGCACCAACGAGATCCTGGCGAGCACGGGCCTGACCCGAGGCGCCCTCTACCACCACTTCCCCTCCAAGGAAGCCATCGCCGTCGCCCTGCTGGCCGCGCACGACGAGGCCCTGGTCGTCCCGCTCCGGCAGGTGAAGCTCCAGTCGGTCATCGACCTCACCTTCGAGTTCGCGTTCCGCCTCCAGCGCGACCCGGTGCTGCGGGCGAGCGTGCGACTGGCCGTGGAGCAGACGTCCTTCCCCCGCCCCGTGACCACTCCGTACGAGCAGTCGAGCGCGGCCATACTCGACCTGCTGAAGCAGGCGCAGCAGCAGGGCGAGATCCTGCCGGGTGTGGATCTGGCCGAGGCCACGTCGGTCATCATCGGCGCCTTCACCGGCATGCAGGTGATGTCGCAGATGTATACGAACCGGAGCGATCTCCCGGAGCGCATCTGCACGCTGTGGCGGTTCCTTCTTCCGGGGCTGGCCAACCCCGGCATGATCAGCCACCTGCGGATCACCGCCCCGCAGCCGCCGGCCGACGAACCCGCCACCCCGGAGGTCCCCGCTCCGGCACAGCGGTGAGCCCCGGCCGCCCCTTCCGCCCGGCCGTGCCGTCCCGGCTCCGAGCCCGGCCGCCTCTTCCGCCCGAAGTCCCGCCGGTTCAGCCCTGAGCCCCGGCCGCCTCTTCCGCTTCGGCGAACAGCGGCCTCAGGATGCCCCAGAGCCGCTCCGTCTGCCGCGGGTCCCACCACCCGCTGTCGGTGTACCCGAGCGACTCCAGCCCGGCGGTGACCACCACGGCCAGATCCGCGAGCGAGTCGGGGGCGGCCCCGCCCCGCCCGGAGTCCGCGACCATCCGGTCGCGGACCATACCCAGCACCTCGTCCCGCAGCAGCGGCGCGCTGTCCGTGCCGTCGGCGCCCAGGCCCATCCCGGCACACATGAGTTGGTCCTTGGCCATCGCGGCACCGAGAGCCACGCTGAACCGCGCCGGCGCGTCGGCCGCCGGCCCCGCGAAGGAGTCCTCGACGAGGGCGGTCGCGCGCTCGCGCGCCTGGACGTACACCTCGGCCACGAGCTCGGCGATGGAGGCGAAGTGGTGGTAGAGCGCCCCCCGGCTCACCCCGGCGACCCGGCAGATGTTCACCAGCCCGGCATCGGCGAAACGCCCGGTGGCTATGAGCTCCGCCGCAGCGCTGACGAGAGCCTCGCGGGTCTGCTCGGACCGCTTGTACATGGGCCTGCGCCTGCCTCTTCCTCGAAACGGCACCCAAAAGGTCGGGGAAACCTACCGGCGCCTCTGCCTAAATCGGAATCATACAAGTCTGCCGGTATCTGAGACCAGCCTCTTACACGACTCCGTTCGCCGCCGACCAGCCGAACCTGACAATTTCCCTCAATCATCCTCATATGCTCGGGGTTGACCGGGAACGACCCCAAGAGTAATAGAATTCAAAACAGACCATCCTGTCCGTTACGTGGTCACCACCACCCTTCCGCGCCGAGGACACATCCGACGAAAGCGCAGGCCGCCACGGCCGCACCCCGGCACCCCCGCCGCGCGACGGGCCCACCCGCTACACTGATCCCGGTGCACGGCCACGGCCGCGCACCACCGGCTCACGCGAAACCGAGTGCCCGGGCCCACCGGACCCGACACACGTTTCCGAAGCCCCGCCTTCGTAGCTCAGGGGATAGAGCACCGCTCTCCTAAAGCGGGTGTCGCAGGTTCGAATCCTGCCGGGGGCACAAGCGAAAAGGCCTCCCCTGAACGTTCAGGGGAGGCCTTCGAGGTTCCGGCGCCCTGCTGCGCGTGACACGACCCGGCACACGCGCGGCCTGCCTGCCTGCCGGAAGCCGTGCGCTACTCCGCCGGCAGACCGGGAGACAGCACCGGAGAAGCTGAAGCGGACGTTCGACCGCATCGCTACACGCGTACCGGGACCGCACGCATCCCCAGGTCAGCGCGATCGCGCCCTGTCCCGGATCGCGGACCGCAGCCGCCATGATCACCAACTATGCGTAAATAGAAGGCTGTTGGGGCTCACGTGACGGATCATGGGGTCCGGAAGCGGGCCACAGCTCCGGGGAACCGGCCCACCCCGCGCGCATCGCCACAGCGGTGCCGGATGCAGAGGGATGTCTGAGTGAAGCTTCGAAGAACCGCCGCCGTCCTCTTCGGCGCGGCGCTGTCCGTCGTCACGCTCGTGACGCCGGTCGGCGCGCAGTCGACGCAGACCGGGGTCTCGACCACCTACCAGATCAACGCACGGCACGACGGCAGTCTCGTCGACACCGCTGTCGGCGCGCCGCCGCTCACCCAGAAGTGGTCCCGCGACCTGGGCGGGGACGTGTCCTACCCCATCGTGGCCGGCGGGCGCGTCTTCGCCACCGCCTCCTCGCCGGACGGGTACGGCACCGTCCTCCACGCCATCGACTCGGCCACGGGCAAGAACGCCTGGAAGCCCGTCGAGCTGGGCGGCACCTACTGGTGGTCCGCGCTCGCCTACGGGGGCGGCCGGCTCTACGCCCAGAACTACGACGGCGTGCTGACGGCGTTCGACCCTGCCACCGGGAAGAAGCTCTGGACCGTCACGCTGCCCGGTCAGGGCTCCTTCACCTCGCCTCCCACCTTCGCCGGCGGCGTGGTGTACACGGCCGGCGCGGGGTCGGGCGGGACGCTGTACGCGGTGGACGCCGCCGCCGGTGCGGTGCTCTGGAGCCGGCCGGTGGCGAACGGGGACAACAGCTCCCCCGCCGTCACGGCCAACGGGGTCTACGTCTCCTACGCCTGTGAGCAGACGTACGCCTTCGCCCCCAAGTCGGGCGACCCGCTGTGGCACCACGAGACGGACTGCTCCGGTGGCGGGGGCCGCACCCCTGTCGTCGCCGACGGCGGTGTCTGGATACGCGACGACGCCGGGATGACACCCACGGTCCTCAACACCGCCGACGGCAAGGCCCGCGGAACCTACGACGCCAACGGTTGGTCGCCGGCACCGGCCTTCGACGGCCGTCAGGGCTACTTCGTCGATGACGGCGTCCTCCAGGAGCGGCACAGCCGCACCCTGGCCAGTCGCTGGACGTTCGAGGGCGACGGCGAGATCAGCACGGCGCCGATCGTCGTCAACGGGTACGTCTACGTCGGTTCCCGTACCGGTCAGTTGTGGGCGCTCAACGGCGCCACCGGCGAGTCCGTCTGGTCCACCGACGTCGGCGCGCCGATCAACGAGCCCGACGAGCACAACGTGTCCCAGCCGCTGACCGGCCTCGGTGCGGGCGGCGGGCTCGTGGTGGTTCCGGCCACCGACCTGCTGGTCGCGTACGGGAAGTGAGTGACGGGGTGGCCGCCGGTCCCGGCGGCCACCCCATGGCCCGGGGCGAGCCTCGCGCCGAGGAGCAGAGGAGCAGAGAGGCAAAGGGGCACAGAGGCCGAGGAATCCGGCCCGCAAGCCGACCCCGGCCCCCGACACCGGTCGAAATCCGGTGGGGCTCCCGCCCCCGTTGCGGCAGGATCCGTACGCATGCCCCTCGTGCTCCCGCCCCGTCTCACCGCCTCCGCCCGGTCACTGCGCGACACCGCGCGGCGGCGGGGCCTGGACACCGTGGAGCTGACCGGCCACGAGGTGCCCCCGGAACTGTGCGACGGGGATGCGTATCTGCATGCCGGTCCCTCCTTCGCCGATGCCGTGGCCCCCGCACTGGGTGTCGCACCGCTCCAGGCTCCCGCCGACTGGCTGGCACGACTGCCCGTCGCGTTCCTCGGGCGCGAGATCCGCGCCGTGCCCATCCGTGAGGCATACGGGCTGCGCCGCCCGGTCTTCGTGAAGTCACCGAACGACAAGGGCATTCCCGCACTGGTCTACACGGACGGGTCCCGGCTGCCCGGGCCGGACGCGGTCGATCCGGAGACCGTGGTGCTGGTGAGCGACGTCGTCGTCTTCGAGGCGGAGTACCGGCTGTACCTGCTCGACGGCCGGGTGCACACCGGCAGCCGGTACGCGGCATCGGGACGGCTGCGCCTGGAGCCCCTGTCCACCGATGCGCGCGCCTTCGGCACGGAGGTGCTCGCCGCCGTCGGGGACACCCTGCCGTCCGCGATCGTCGCCGACGTGGGAGTCACCGACGCGGGGCGGTGGGCGATCGTCGAGGCCAACGCCGCCTGGGCGAGCGGCTGTTACGCCTCCGACCCGGACCGCGCGCTGGATGTGGTGCTCAGGGCCGCCGGCCCTGCCGCGCACCTGACGGAACGGGACAGCGCGTTCGTCCGGTGACCGGCGGGCCGGCGCAGGCAGGCGGGCGGGTCAGCGGCAGGAGGCCTTCAGCTGCGCCGCCGCGTGGTGCGCGCCCACCAGCTCCGCGTCGCCCCAGTCCCGCCCCCGGTCGACCATCTGCACGGCGAAGGTGTCCCCCTTGACCGGATAGGTCCGTACGTCGACGGCCGTCCCCCGGTGCTCGGGCTGATCGACGGCGAAGCCGGTGTAGGCCGAGTCGGCGTTCCGCGGGTCGGAGAGGACCCGGTAGACGGTGGGGTCTCCCGCCACATCCCGGTCGCGGACGCTCCTGGGCACGAAGACCGTCAGCGCGCACTCACGGAATCCGGCCCCGAGGTGCCAGGACCAGACGGCGTTGCTCCCCCGGTCCTGTCCCGGGCTCCCCGACATCGGGACGGCACTGAACCGGCCGTCGCACGAACCCCCCGCGAATCCGCCCGACTCGACGGTGTACCAGCCCGCGTCGCCGTTCTCGAAGCGCCCGTTCTCCGTGTACACGCCGGTCGCGCAACCGGGTCCGGCCCAGGCCGAGAAACGGTAGCGGCCGGTGCCCGCGGAAGGTTCCGGCTCCGGTTCCGGGGCGTTCCCACCGGGCGGCTCGCTGTCCTCGGGCCCGATCCGGGTGGGCGCTCCGCCGCCGATCGGTGCCGGTACGGCACCGGCCCGCCCCGTGGCCTCCGGGCGCGTACCTCCGGCCCCCGCGGCGAGCAGGGACACGGCCGTGGCCAGACCGCCCACGGCCACCGCCACTCCCGCGGCCAGCAGGACCTTCCGCCGCCGGGGCAGCGTGGAGACCCGGCCCGTCAGCGTCTCGCGGGCGATCCAGGACCCGCTCCCGCGGGCCGGGCGCTCAGCGGAACCGCACGCGGGGCAGGCCATACCCGGCAGCGGGCCGATGCGTTCGCCGCCGCAATGTTGGCACTTCATGGCAGCACACCTTGCCAGTGCTGCCCCTCCGGAGGGAGAGTTCGCGCACTATTGGCGCAGTTCCTCAGGACACGGCGTGCCCGGCTGCAGCTGGTACGGCGCCGCGAGGCGGTAGACACCCGGGCGCGGCGCGAGGAGTTCGGTCCACTCGTCGCCGTCCCCGTCCTCCTCCACCTTGATCAGGCAGCCGTGGGCGTTGGTGAAGTCCTTCGGGGCGTCACCGTCCTCCGCCGAGCGCTTCTTGGAGGCCTCCGTCTCCTGCGGGCGCTCCACGCTCTTCCCCTCGTCGTCCACGACGGCGAGCCAGCGCGAGTACGGGATGCGGATCAGGACCCGTCCCGCCGACTGCACGCGGATCGTCAGCTTGTCGTCGCCTGCCCGCTCCACCGTCGCGGGCGGATCGGCGAGCGGGACGGGGTCCAGGACCCGGAAGAGCTTCCAGTTGGCGTCGCTCCAGACCGCCTTCAGGTAGGGCGTCCCCTTCTCGACGAGCCCCGCCTCCTGCTCGCCCCCGGAGTCCGGCTCCCCGTTCGGCAGCACCACGTAGTGGACGGCCCAGCGGTCCAGCCACTCGCGGTAGTTCACGGCGTCGAGGGTGTCGTCGTAGAAGAGCGGGTTGCGCTTCATGTCGGCCTGCCGGTTCCACCCGCGGGCCAGGTTCACGTACGGGGCGAGCGCCGAGGCCTCCCGGTGGCTGCTGGCGGGGACCACCTCGACCCTGCCCTTCTCCGCGCCCGCCGTCTGGAGCTGGTTGACCAGCGGGGCCAGCTCACGCGTCCAGGAGGCGGTGGGGGCGGTACGGACGATGTCGTCGACCCCCTTGAAGCCGATCCAGAAGTTCAGCCCCGCGAAGACGATGACCAGGGCGTACCAGCGGCGGGTGCGCGGCGCCGTGTACGGCAGCGCGGCGAGCAGGACGACACCGGCGAACAGCATCGCCATGCGCGACACGTTCGAGCCGATCTGCGAGTCGACCACGTAGGTCAGCAGCGTCCCCGCCCCGTAGACCGCGGCGGCCGTGCGCACGGTGCTCCAGTCGCGGGGCACCAGGAAGAAGACGAAGACGGCGTACAGGAACGGCAGCGACAGGGTCCCGATCGCCATCGGCTGCGTACCCGAGAACGGGAACAGCCACGCGGAGAGGACCACCACCACGACGGGCGCCAGGCCGAGCGCGTACGCCCCGGGGCGCCGTTTGTTGAGGAAGAGCGCCGCGGCGACCACGCCGAGGAAGAGTCCCGCGACCGGGCTGCCCGCCGTCGCGAGACCGGCCAGAGGCGCCGCGACGACGGCCTTCGCCCACCGCTTGTACCGCCAGCGGTGCGGCCAGCAGAAGACGGCGGCGACGGCGCCGAGCGCGAACATCATGCCGAGCCCGAACGTCACCCGGCCGGACAGTGCGTTGCACAGGTACGCGAAGACTCCGGCGAGTGCGCACGCCAGGGGATTGCGGACGGCGGGGACCCGCACCAGGATCAGCGCGGTGAGCGCCGAGGACACCGTGCCGGCGACCATCATCGTCGTACGGACGCCGAGCACCGACATCAGATAGGGCGACACCACGCTGTACGAGACGGGGTGCATGCCCCCGTACCAGGCGAGGTTGTACGCGGTGCCGGGGTGACGGCCGACGAACTCGGCCCAGGCGTCCTGGGCGGCGATGTCGCCGCCGCTGTTGGCGAAGAAGAAGAACCAGATCAGGTGTACGGCGGCGGCGATCGCGGTCGTCAGCAGGACCGGGTGGCGCCGCAGGCGGCTCCGTATCGAACCGTCGGCACCGTCGTCGTCCCCGACGGACTGGGCCGGGATCCGCACGGTCGGGCTGGGGGCGGCCGGCGCGGGCGGGATGCCGTCCGCCCGTGTCGGCTCAGCGGTGGTCACTGCGACTCTCCCCGTCCTTGCCCGGGCCTGCCGAACCGTCGGTGTACTGCACGGGCCTCATCCGTACTCGGAGGGACGCGTCCCGGCGTCCGCACGTTGCCCCGGGACGCTAGCACGCGGCATTTTCTCCGCGCCGGTCAATTCGCGGACCCCCCTGTGCACCGGCGACCGGCGCCGACTGCGGACGGATCCCCGCCCCCACCACTGCGGGAACGGGGAGCCGGTCCGCTCAGGTGATGCGGGTGAGCTTGTCGCCGAAGGCCGGCTCCGTCATCCCGCTCTGGAGGGCGACGGGGACCGAGACCTTGCCCGTGCCGGTACCGACCGTCACCTCTCCCACGACGGTGCCCGCCTCGGCCTGGTGCGCCGGGACCTTGCCACCGTCGGTCATCTTGAGATCGACCTCCAGCCCGCCCCAGCCGACCGCCTTCAGGTCCTTGGTGGCGGCCACGGGGGTCTGTCCGCCCAGGCCGTCGTCGACGTACCCGACGACCTGGCCCTTCTTGATCACGGTGGCGGAGTCCACGCCCTTCTGGGCGGCCCTGATCAGCTTGAGGCTGTTCTGCCGGGCGCGCTCCAGCTTCGCGTCGAGCGTGCCTTCGAGGTTCGCCCCCATGACGGCACCGATGATGCGGCGGCTCTTGCCGTCGACGACGGTGTCGGCCGTCCAGAGCAGGTTGCCGCCCGCCGGGGTCGACGAACCGGTCTTGATACCGCTGACACCGGGTTCCAGCAGGATGTAGTTGTTGTTGTAGATCCTGCCGACGCCCGGAATGTCGGCCTGCGGGAGGTTGACGGTCTTCCGGAAGACGTCGTTCTGCATGACCGCCTTGCCCAGCGCGATCTGGTCGGCGGGCGTGGACACCGTGGAGGACTTGAGGCCGCTCGGGTCCGTGTAGGTCGAATTGGTCATGCCGAGGTCCTCGGCCGCGGCGTTCATCTTCTCGATGAACGCCTTCTCCGTGCCGGCGTCCCAGCGGGCCAGCAGCCGGGCCACGTTGTTGCCCGAAGGGATCATCAGCATCTCGAGCATCTGGCGCTCGGTGTACTTCTCGCCCTCCTCGATCGCCACCCGCGACTCGTCCTCGAGACTCGCCTCGTCACCGGCCTGCTTGTCGACCTCGATCTGCCCACCGGTCTGCTTGCCGGTGATCGGGTGCCCCTGCAGGATCACGTAGGCGGTCATCACCTTCGCCATGCTCGCGATCGGCGCGGCCTTCTCCGTGCCGTACGAGCCGACGGCGCCGACGCCCTCGACCTCCACGGCGCCCTGGCCCTCCGCGGGCCACGGCATGTCCAGCTTCTCGCCGCCGAAGGTGTACGTCGGGGAGGCGGTCAGCGTCAGCGCCGGGTCGGGAAGCGGACGCACCGCCTGCGCGATCGCAAAGACGATCAGGGCGAGCAGGACGAGCGGCGTCCAGATCTTCACCCGGCGTACCGCCGTGCGGACCGGGGTCTCGACGGGCGGCGGGGTGTTCGTGAGCTCGGCCAGCAGGTCGAGCGGGGGCTTCGGCGGCATGGGCTGCTGCCTGGTCCGCTCGGCCTCGGTCAGACCGGCCCCGGGGCTCGCGGGGGTGCCGGGACCCGCCGCGACGTCCGGGGTGATGGTGGGGCCGACCACGGCCGCGGGGCGTACGTCGTCCGAGCGCAGCGGCACGAACTTGCTGGTCCGCTCGGCAGGCGCCTCGGAGGTGCCGGAGGCCTTCGCGGCCCAGGACGCGGGCTTCCGCGCGGCCCCCGTCTCCTTCTCCTTCGGCGGGAGCTTCAGCGCGGTCGTCGGGTGGTCGACCTGATCGGTCCGCAGCGCCTTGAAGACGGCGGTCGGATGATCGATTCCTCGCCCGTCGTGCGCGGGCTCCGCGTCCTCGGCCGGGGCCGCCTCCTCGCGGGTCCTCGGGACACGGGGAGTGTCCTCGGGGGTGCTGGCGGCCGGTGCGTCGCCGGTGTCGGACGCGGGCTTGGACTCAGGCTCGGGCTTGGACTCAGGCTCGGGCTTGGACTCGGCCTCGGGCTTGGCTTCGGCCTCGGCCTCGGGCGCTGCGTCGGTCGAATCGGAGCCGGAGTCGGAGTCCGGGTCGGCGGACCGGGCATCGCCGTCGCTGTCCGCCGAGAGTTCGGCGTCGCCGCCGGCCGAAGCGTCCTCGTCCTCGCTCGCGTTCTCCGAAGCACCGCTGCGAGCTGCGGTTTCCTCGTCCGGACCGGTCGCCACCCACGCCGCGACGGCAGCACGCAGCCGGGCGTCGGTGGGCTTCACCTCGGCCTCGGAGCCCGAGGATCCGGAGTCGGCCCCGGCTTCCGGAGCGGTCTCGGAGGGCTCGTCACGTACGGAGTCCGACGCACGCTCGTCGTCGCCAGCACCGGCGTCGGGCCGCGCGTCGCTTCCACTCTCGGCTTCGGCGTCGGACCGTGCGTCGCCTTCGCTCTCGGCGTCGGCGTGGGTCGCGGGTTCCACCTCGGCCACGGAGTCGGACCCGGCCCCGGACTCGTCGTCCGATCCCGCCTCCGGCCCGGCCTCGGAGGCTCCCTCCGCGTCCGCAGAGGGCCCGTCCGCGTCCGCGGAAGCCTCAGGCGCCGTCCTGGCCGCTCCGGTCGCGTCCTGCGCGTCCGGGGCCCCATCGGCCTCCTCGCGGGGCCCAGAGCCCCCCTCAGGGCCCTCCGCGCCCTCGGCGGGGACCGCGGCACCCTCGGGCTCGCCGGTCTCACCGGAGGCCGGGAGACGGAAGACCGCCGTCTCGTTGTCCGTCGCGGGGACGGTCGTCCCGTCCGCCGTACTCCCGTCGGCCCCGGCACCGGGTTCACGGAACACGGCGAGACGCGGATCGCGTTCTCCAGCCGTCCCCGACGACTTCCGCTGCTCCGACTTGTCGGGGGACTCGCCCGCCACCGATTACCTCCTTGATGCGCAGCGGGGTCACGCCCGCACTGTCCGAACCATCTACCAGTGTCCTGTGTGAACCCCTGGCCGAGCCGCTAGACGAGAACGACATACCTAACGGTTCCCTTACAAAGCACCCAGGCACCCTCGACAGACCAATGTGAGAGGGGTCACCCTGTCACTCATCCACGCGGGGAGGCATGGATGGGCAGGAGCCGCAGAACGATTCCGGAGGAGCTTCTGTTGCTCGCTCTGGACCCGACCACGGGTACCACAGCGCAGCCGCAGTCGCTCGACCTCGGCCTGGCCGGGGCACAGCTAGTAGAGCTGGCTCTGGCAGGACGGATAGCCCCTGACGGGGATCGTATAGCCGTGGTGATGCCACGGCCGACAGGAGATCCGACTCTGGACTCCGCACTGGAACTGCTGCGCCGTCGTGGCAGTCCGGTTCGGGCGGTCCACTGGATCGGCGGGCCCCGATTGGGACTTCGCCAGATCTACCTCGCTCATCTGGAGCGGTGCGGCATGGTTCATGCCGTGGCGGGCCAGATGTGCGGAGTGCTGCCGACGACTCGCTACCAGGCGACGGACACGGCCATCAGCCGGGACATCAGAGCCCGGCTGGACAGTGCGATCCGCACCGGCGTACCGCCGGACCCGCGGACCGCGGCGCTCGCCGCACTGGCCCACGCGGTCGGACTCGGCAAGCACCTGTACCCCGGGAACGAGGGGCGCTCTTCGCGCTCCCGGCTCCGGGACCTGATCAGACACGACCCGATGGGCGGTCTCGTGGCGCATGCCGTGATGGACGTCCAGAACGGTGCGGCCGTCCAGCCGCGCCGTAATCAGCAGACGGCGGCCGTGCCGTTGCAGCCGCAAGCGCAAGCGCGCCGCGGCAGCATGGCGCACACCTCCGTCCACTGACAGCACGACCGCGCGGACACCTGCGCGGAGTACCGCATACCGCCGCACCGACGTCCCCATGACCCGGTTCGGGAGCCGCACCAGGCGCGGGGCAGCCGAATCCACCGGCTGCCCCGCGCTCCTGCGTGCGCTCATCGCGGTGTGGCGATTTCCCAGCGAGCCCGGGGCCTCGGGTGGCAATCTGCTGAGCAGTAGATACGCACAGCTACAGACAGCTGCATAGCCGGAGGTGCCGTTCCCGTGCCGACCAACGTCAATCCCACCGTCAGGCGACGCCGGCTGGGCCAGGAATTGCGCCGCCTCCGCGAGATCAAGGGCATGACGGCCGAGGAGGTGGCGGAGCGGCTGCTGGTCTCCCAGTCGAAGATCAGCCGCCTGGAGAACGGCCGCCGTTCCATCAGCCAGCGCGACGTCCGCGACCTCTGCGGGGTGTACGAGGTCGAGGACCACCGCATCGTCGACTCACTGATGCAGATGGCGAAGGACTCCCGCCAGCAGGGCTGGTGGCACGCCTTCGGTGACATCCCGTACAGCGTGTACATCGGCCTGGAGACGGACGCCGAGTCCCTCCGGGTGTACGAGCCCCAGATCGTCCCCGGGCTCCTGCAGACCCGGAGCTACGCGGAGGCGCTGATCAACGGAGCGCTGCCCGAGGCACCGCCGTCCGACATCGAGAAGCGGGTGAACGTCCGGGCCCGCCGCCAGGACCGGGTCAACGCCCCCGAGCACCCCCTGCGCCTGTGGGCCGTCATCGACGAGTCCGCGCTGCGCCGGCTCGTCGGCGGCAAGCAGGTGATGATCGAGCAGTTGGAGCACCTCGTCGAGCAGTCCCAGCTCCCCCATGTGACCGTGCAGGTGCTGCCCTTCGACATGGGGGCGCACCCCGGGATCAACGGCCAGTACGCCATTCTGGAGTTCCCCGACGCCGCGGACTCCAGCGTCGTGTACATCGAAGGTGTCACCAGCGACCTCTACCTGGAGAAGGCCAACGACGTGCAGCGGTACAGCGTCATGTACGAGCACCTGCGGGCACAGGCGCTGAACGTGGACCAGACCCGCCAGTTCATCAGCGACATCACCAAGAGCTACACCCGCTGAGCCGGGGGCTGCACCCACCGACAGCCCGCCGGAAGGGCGTAGGGAACCCACGGGAACAGGACAGCCCGACAAGGGCCGAAATGCGAGAAACACTGCGATGTGAGTGAGGTGGGGGCGGGACGATACACCGCCACCACCTCACCGCGGAAGAGCCGCACTGAATATGCCATCCGGTCGAGTGAACGGCTGCACCACCAGGCGATGTTGGCGAGTAGCGTCGATCACGCCAACGAGCACGAAGTTGGTGCCACTCACATCAACTCTCTGAACCGGAGTGAACATGGCTATTCTTCAGGGTGCTACGGAAAACTGGACGAAGTCGTCGTACTCCGGCGGCAACGGGGCGTGCGTCGAAGTGAAGTCGCCCGTCACGCAGGCCATCGCCGTGCGCGACTCGAAGGCTCCCGAAGGCCCCGCGCTCTCCTTCGTCTCCGGAGCGTGGAACACGTTCGTGCGTGACGTGGCGTCGGGCTCGATCAACGCCTGACCGGCACGCCGGTCACCACGCGCCGCACCGTGTCCGGTCATCGCGCACGACCGCCAGGAGCCCTCTCGACTGGTCCGCCGTCCTGGCCGAGAGGGCTCGGCCCACCACCGGACACACAGCGCCGCAGACCGGCGCACCACGCACATCAGAACCTCAGCGGTCGAAACGGACAGCGCGCGAAGCGCCATCGGTGCCCCGACCTCACATGGTTCAGTCCTCCCCCTCCTCCGGCCGCACGGGACCCGCATCCCGTGCGGTCGTTCTGCGTTCTCGAGCGTTCCTGCCTTGCGTCGGTTCTCTGCACAGCCTGACGAAGTGCTCGCTCATCGTGTGGCCGCGGTCACGTTCACGACAACGCCCCGCAAGGTCAAGAACGAGTAAAATCGTTCGCCTTGCTGATCCGTGTTCACATCCCTGATCGAGAAAACCTTGACCGAGGACCCGAACAAGCGGTTCAATCCCCGAAGTCCCCGTTCCCGCACGGGGGCACCGCTGAACGGCCGTACTGACGAAGCGCGTTCCCGTTCACAAGGCGGACCCCTGGAGGGGGCACATGAACAGTCTCGACTGGGCCGTGCTCATCGGATACTTCGGTGTGATGGTCGCGATCGGACTCTGGTCGCACAAGCGCGTGGACAATGTCAGCGACTTCTTCACCGCCGGCGGCAAGATGCCGTGGTGGCTCTCGGGCATCTCGCACCACATGTCCGGCTACAGCGCGGTGATGTTCACCGGCTACGCGGGTATCGCGTACCAGTACGGCGTCACGTCCTTCGTGACCTGGTCGCTGCCGATCGCCATCGGCATCGGCATCGGCGCGAAGCTCTTCGCGCCCCGGCTCAACCGGCTGCGCTCGCGGCTGCACGTCGCCTCGCCGCTCGAATACCTCAAGAACCGCTACAACATCCAGACCCAGCAGGCCCTGGCCTGGTCGGGCCTGCTGCTGAAGATCGTGGACGTCGGCGCCAAGTGGGCCGCCATCGCCACCCTGCTCTCCGTCTTCACGGGCATCACGATCACCCAGGGCATCTTCATCACGGGCGCCATCACCGCCGTGTACTGCACGGTCGGCGGGCTGTGGGCCGACGCGCTCACGGAGCTCGGGCAGTTCATCATCCAGCTCTTCGCCGGTCTCGCCATGCTGTTCATCGCGATGAGCAAGCTCGGCGGCTTCAGCTCGCTGTGGACGGTCTGGGACAAGCTGCCCGAGGGCCACACGGACCCGACGGCCGGCCCGTACACGGTGACGTTCCTGCTCGCTTACCTCTTCATCAAGACCTTCGAGTACAACGGCGGCATGTGGAACCAGGCCCAGCGCTACATGGCCACGGACTCCGCGCGCTCCGCGACCCGTTCGGCCCGGCTCTCCGCCATTCTCTGGCTGGTCTGGCCGACCGTGCTCTTCTTCCCGATGTGGGTCGCCCCGCTGCTCGTCGAGGCCAAGAAGCCCGACGCCTCGGACAGTTACGCCCTGATGACCGAGCAGCTGCTGCCGCACGGCCTGCTGGGCCTGGTCGTCGTAGGGTTCTTCTCGCACACGATGGCCATGTGCTCCTCGGACGCGAACGCCATCTCCGCCGTCTTCACCCGGGACATCGCCCCGGTCTTCTCCAAGGCGGCCCGCACCTGGAGCAACCGCAGCGGGCTGCTGGCCGCGCGGCTGTCCACGCTCGCCTTCCTCGGGCTGTCGATGGCGTTGGCGACCCAGATCAACTCGCCGACGTTCAAGGACATCATCTCGGTCGTCATCAAGTGGGTGGCCGGTCTGATGGGCCCGATCGCGATCCCGTTCATGCTGGGCCTGCTGCGCCGGTTCCGCCGGTCCGGTCCTACGGCGGCGCTCACCAGCTGGGCGGCGGGGCTGCTCGCGTTCTACCTCACCAACTACAACTTCGACGGTTCGGTGAAGACGGACGTCGCCCTGCAGTACCAGGTGGCGCTGCCGCTGGCGATCTCGCTCGTGCTCTACATCGTCATCGGCTTCATCAAGCCCGAGGACACCCCGGAACGCGACGCCATCATCGAGATGATCAACACGGACGACGGGGGCCCCGGCGGCACGGCCGCGGCGGCAGCCGTCCCCCTGCAGAAGCCCGGCCCGGACAGCACGGGGGTCCCGGAGGGTGTGAAGGACTGACCTCCCGCAGACGTGGGGGCACATGAACGGTGGGCGGGCGCGGCGGCGTCCGCCCACCTCTGTCCTTGACCGCCGCCTCAGTCCCGAACCGCCCGCTTCAGTCCCGGGCAGCCCACCTCTGTCCGCCGCCGGCCGCCCCGGCCCTGAGCCGGCCCGAGCGCTCCGGGGCCGGGCTTCAGTCCCTCGGGTAGCGGGCGAGCCAGCCGGGCGCGACGGCCGTCGGGCTGTGCAGGGCCGGGCCCTGGGTCATCTCCATCGCGAAGTCGTCGGAGAGCTCCAGGAGGGTCGAACGCCCCTCCACCTCCGCCAGCCAGGCCGGCGGCAGCGCCGTCTCGCCGTGCAGGGCCCCGAGAAGGGCCCCGCAGACGGCCCCTGTCGCCGCGGACGGCCCGGAATGGTTCACGGCGAGCCGCAGCCCGTGGCGTACGTCCTCACCGACCAGCGCGCAGTACAGCGCCACAGCGAGGACCTCCTCCGCCGAGTCGGTGTCGCCGAGCGCCTCGATGAGAGCGGGTCCCGGGATCCCCTGCCGTACGGAACCGAGGGCCTGCCGGAGCGCCTCGGAGACCTGCTCACTGCCCGGACGTTCGGCGAGCAGGGCGAGGGCGTGCTGGACCGAGCCGTCCAGGGTCTCGCCACGGGCCAGTCCGTGCACCAGGACGGCGAAGGCTCCGGCCGCGAGCTGGGCGGTGGCGTGCCCATGGGTGTGGGCGGCGCACTCGACGGCCAGCTGGAGGACGAGCTGGGGCTCCCAGCCGACGAGCAGCCCGAAGGGCGCGGAGCGGGTGAGGGCGGCCGAGTCCCGGGCCGCCGGGTTCTTGGGTACGGCGAGGGTGCCCATCGTGGCGTCCCCGAAGCCGGCGAGGCACTCCCTGGTGGGGGCGCGGCGTGCGTACAGCCACTCCTCCCCGGCCAGCCAGCCGTTGTCCTTGCGGCGTTCGTCCGGCCCCCAGGCGCTCTGGGTCGCCGCCCAGCGCAGATGGGCGCGGTGCACGTCGGTGGGCGGGTGCCAGGCGCCGGTGTCGCGGCGTACCTGGGCACGGATCAGCCCGTCGACGGTGAAGAGGGTGAGCTGGGTGACGGCGGTGACGGCGCCCCGGCCGCCCCGCACGGGCACGAAGTCGGCCACCCCGTCCGCCCCGTGGGTCGCACGGATCGCCTCCAGGGGGAGCCCCGCGACACCCGCCCCGAGCGCGTCACCGATGGCGCCGCCGAGCAGGGCCCCCCGCACCCGGCTGCGGAAGTCCTGCTGCTGGACACGGCCCCAGACAGCTGTGGTCCCTGTGCTCACCGTGCCCCTTCCGCCCGACCTACCGTGTGCGACTGCGCAAGCACTGTAATCGAACGGGAACGGGCGGTTCAGGGGCGGAACGGTATGTACGGAGTTTCGCCTCCTGGCGTGCGAGCGACCCATTTCCGGTGAACTGCCTGTCCTGTGGAGCGCGCGGGCGCGGGACGCCCGGGGCACCCGACGGGCCCCGCCGCCGGGACCTCGGGCGCGGTCCCGACGGCGGCGCTCGCTCAGCCGAACATGCCGGGCCGGTAGCCGCCCGCGGGCAGCCGGACGATGACGTTCAGCCGGTTGTAGGCGTTGATGATGGCGATCAGGCCGACCAGGGCGGCGAGTTGTTCCTCGTCGTAGTGCCGCGCGGCGTTCTCCCAGACCTCGTCCGTCACACCTCCGGCCGCGTCGGCGATGCGGGTTCCCTGCTCCGCCAGCTCCAGGGCGGCGCGTTCGGCGTCGGTGAAGACCGTGGCCTCCCGCCAGGCCGCGACCAGGTGGAGGCGTGTGGCCGTCTCACCGGCCTCGGCGGCCTCCTTGGTGTGCATGTCGAGGCAGAATCCGCAGCCGTTGATCTGGCTGGCCCGGATCTTCACCAGCTCCTGCGTCGCGGCCGGCAGGCCGGTGTCCGTGACCGCCTTGCCCGCCGAGTTGATGTGCTTCTGGAACTTGGCCGCGAACGGGCTGCCGAACATGTCCAGACGAGCATTCATGATGCGCTCCCATGCCGTTTCACTGTGTGGTTGCGCACCTCTGACGGAACGGACCGGCCGGGATGTGACATGGCCGTGTGTGATCCACGTCTCCCCGCCGCCGACGGCAGGACCCCGGCCGCGCGCTCCCCGGCCCCTTCACGCGTCGGCGGGCAGCGCCGGATAGTCCGTGTAACCCGTCTCCCCGCCCACGTACATCATGTAGGCGTCCCGGACCTGGTTCACCGGGGCGCCCGTGCGCATGCGGCGGATCAGGTCGGGGTTGGCGAGGAAGGGGCGGCCGAGCGCGACCAGGTCGGCCCCGGCGGCCAGCAGCCGCTCGCCGTGGGCGATGCCGCCGTCCTCCGGGATGCGGTCCTTCGGGAGTACGGGGTTGGCGATCAGAGTCCCGGGCCAGTCCTTGCGGATGCGCTGGAAGACGGGGTCCTCCGGGTCGGCGTACCCCACGTGGAGGTAGGCCAGGCCGGCCCCCGCCAACGCCCCGAGGAGCGCCGGGTAGATCTCCTCGGTGTCGCCCTCCTCCATGCCGTTGACGGTGCTCCACGGCGAGACGCGCAGGCCGACCCGCCCGGGGCCGATCTCCGCCGCCACGGCCTCGGTGACCTCCACGACGAAGCGGATGCGGTGGTCCACCGGCCCGCCGTAGCCGTCGGTCCGCCGGTTGGTCCCCTGGCCCAGGAACTGGTGGAGCAGGTGGCCGTTGGCGCTGTGCACCTCGACCCCCTCGAAGCCCGCCTCGATCGCGTTGCGCGCGGCGGAGGCGAAGTCCGCCACGGTGGACCTGATGTCCTCGGCGGTCATCTCGCGGGGGACGACCGAGGGCGTGCGCCCGGCGGGGGTGTGGATCGTCTCGGGCAGCGCGATCGGCGAGGGCGCGACGGGCGTCAGCCCGCTGGTGTCGGGGTGGCCGACGCGTCCGCCGTGCTGGAGCTGGAGGAACATCCGGCCGCCCTCCGCCCGCACCGCCTCCGTGACCTGGCGCCAGCCCTCGACCTGGGCCGGACTGTGGATCGCCGTGATGTTCGGGTACGTCTGACCCACCGGGTTCGGCGTGGACGCCTCCGCGATGATCAGCCCCGCCGAGGCGCGCTGGGCGTAGTAGGTGGCCATCAGCGGGGTCGGCACGCCTTCTGCTGTGGCCCGGTTCCGGGTCAGCGGGGCCATCACGAGGCGGTGCGGGAGTGTGAGGGGGCCGAGTGCGGTGGTCTCGAAGAGCTTCTGGGAGGAAGTGGCTGCGTTCGTCATGCCGGAACGGTAAGAATTGACACCGGTGTCAGGTTCAAGTCCCGGAGGCGAGGAATTCCATGCGGATCGGCGAACTGGCCCGGCGCACGGCGGTGAGCGAGCGCTCCCTGCGCTACTACGAGACACAAGGGCTGCTCACGGCCGACCGTACCCCCGGAGGCCACCGCGACTACCCCGAGTGGGCCGTCGACCGCGTGATCCGCATCCAGGAGTTCTACGCGGCCGGCCTCTGCAGCTCGAAGATCGCCGAGCTGCTGCCCTGCGTACGGGACGCGGACGGAGGGCCCTCCGCGACCGCCACACCGCGCCTGGTCGGCGACCTCACCGTGGAGCGCGACCGCATCGACCGGAAGATCGAGGAGCTGCGCCGCTCCCGGGAGGTACTGGACGACGTGATCGCGACGGCGGCGGGCGAGACCCCGAGCGAACAGCGAACAGCGCGCCACCCGTCCTGACTCGTCCCGTACGGACATGTACCACTGACGGTCGCATCGGGCCGTTCGGGAGGTCGCTTCGATTCAGGAGCCGCCTACTCCTCGGCGAAGACGTCCTCGGCCGACCGGGCGGTGGGGGCCCGCAGGAGCCAGCGGTTCAGGGTCTCGAGGTCGCCGCAGGTGGTGATCCGTCCATGCGCCTCGTCCGATACGTCGACGCCCGCTTGCGCGAGGAAGAGCAGGATGCCCTGAGCGATGCCTTCCGTCCGGCCCTCGTCCCGGATTTCCTCAGCCATGAAGGACTTGTAGAAAGAGAGGTCCACGGCCACCAGGTTCCTCCACTGTTGTGCGGCCGGGCGATTGCTTAGGCCTTGTGCGGTGAGTTCGACAAGGGGGTCGGCGATGCTTTCCGGTACGTCCCGCAGAGCGGTGGACAGCGTTTTCAGTATGGCACCGATGTCCGGATCGGCGGCATGTGTGATCGCCGCCAGTGTCGTGAGCGCCAGGTCCTTGCGAGCCTCGGCGACATCTGATCACCGGCATGTTGTGCGGGCCCGCGACGAGTGGGCGCAGGGTGAGCGCAGGCCACTGGCGAGGGCCGATGGAGACGGGGCCGGAGGCCCATTCCGCGGTGGCACGGTCCTGGCAGACGACCAGCAGCAGCGGCGGAAGCCTGTATTTCGTGTACAGGTAGGACAGGTAGTAGGCCCAGCTCGCCGGCTTGTCCGTGTCCTTCTTCCCTTGGGCCTCGATGGCCGGCAGGAGCGGCTCGTCGTTCTGCGTGTCCAGCCGCAGCAGGGTGTCCACACGCCGTTCGAGTGGACGGCTCTCGGTCAGGTCGGTAGGCATCACGGTGACCGAGACGGGTGGGGCGATCGTGATTCCCAGCACTTCCGAGACACGGGAGAACAGGCCCGGGTGCTCTTGGAAGAAGCGATGCATCGCCTCATGGGGCGAACTGACCATGCGGGGCTCCTGCGAGTGGCTTTGATGATCGAAGCACCCCCGAGCACTGACTTCGACCTTGCCTGGAGCATATGCCTGCGATGCCACTCATCCCCGCCCGAAAGGGCCAGATCACCCATGTGAGTGACCTATGCAGAGCGGCAGTTGCGAGCAGCCGCTCCCGGAGCCAGGCCGTGCGGCTCCGGAAGCGGCCCGTGTACCGCTACTGCGGCAGCACCGGCAGCAGCTCCGGCAGGTGGCCGTCCGAGGCCGCCGCGGCCGTGACCCGCTCCTCGGGCACCTCGCCGTACAGCGTCGTACGCGGCTTCGCGGGGCGGCCCGCGAGGTCGGCGATGGCGACGAGGTCCTGGATCGAGCGGTACGAGCCGTAACTGGAGCCCGCCATACGGGAGATGGTCTCCTCCATCAGGGTCCCGCCGAGGTCGTTCGCACCCGAGCGGAGCATCTCGGCCGCGCCCTCCGCGCCGAGCTTGACCCAGCTGGTCTGGATGTTGGTGATGTGCGGGTGCAGCAGCAGCCGCGCCATAGCGGTGACGGCCCGGTTGTCCCGGTCGGTGGGCCCGGGACGGGCGATGCCCGCGAGGTAGACCGGGGCGTTGGTGTGGATGAAGGGCAGCGTGACGAACTCCGTGAAGCCGCCCGTCTCCTGCTGGAGGCGGGCCAACGTCCTGAAGTGGCCGAGCCAGTGGCGGGGCTGGTCGACGTGGCCGTACATCATCGTGGACGAGGAGCGCAGGCCCGTTTCGTGCGCCGTGCGGATGACGTTCAGCCAGTCGGCCGTCGGCAGCTTTCCCTTGGTGAGGATCCAGCGGACCTCGTCGTCGAGGATCTCCGCCGCCGTGCCCGGGATCGAGTCGAGACCGGCCTCCTTGGCGGAGGTCAGCCAGTCACGGACGGACATCCCCGTACGGCTAGCCCCGTTGACGACCTCCATCGGCGAGAAGGCGTGGACGTGCATGCCGGGGACGCGTTCCTTCACCGCGCGCGCGATGTCGAAGTAGGCGGTGCCGGGCAGGTCCGGGTGGATGCCGCCCTGCATGCAGACCTCGACCGCGCCGACGTCCCAGGCCTGCGCCGCGCGGTCGGCGACCTGGTCAAGGGAGAGGGTGTAGGCGTCGGCGTCCGTGCGCCGCTGGGCGAAGGCGCAGAAGCGGCAGCCGGTGTAGCAGACGTTGGTGAAGTTGATGTTCCTGGTGACGATGTAGGTGACCTCGTCACCGACGACGTCGCGGCGCAGGGTGTCCGCGATCCGGCACAGCTCGTCGAGGGCCGGACCGTCGGCGTGGAGCAGGGCGAGGGCCTGGTCGTCGGTGAGCTTCGTGGGGTCGTCGGCGGCCTGGCTCAGGGCCTGGCGTACGTCGGTGTCGATCCGGGAGGGGACCATGCCGGGGGCGGCGGCCTCGCGCAGGGCACCCCAGTCGCCGTAGACCTCGTCGAAGTCGTCGCGCCGGTCGCCGGTGCGGCCGTCCGTGTCGATGGTGCGGTGCAGGTCGGTGCGGCCGGAGGCGTTGAAGCCCTCGTCGGGCTCCTGCCAGGGCAGCCCCACCGGGATCGCGCCCTCCTTCGCGAGGCCCGTCGCCGGGTCCGCGAGGGCCCGCACGTGCGGGAGGAGGCGCGGATCGAGCCAGGGCTCCCCGCGCTGGATGAACTCCGGATAGATGGTGAGCCGTTCACGCAGCTGGAAGCCGGACTCGGCCGTGCGGGCCGCCAGTTCGTCGATGTGCGGCCAGGGGCGCTCGGGGTTCACATGGTCCGGGGTGAGGGGCGAGACCCCGCCCCAGTCGTCGATGCCCGCGCCGATCAGCAGGGCGTACTCGGCGTCGACGAGATTGGGCGGGGCCTGGATCCGGGCGGAGGGGCCGAGGATGTGGCGGGCGACGGCAATCGCGGCGGCCAGCTCCTCCAGCTCTGCGTCCGGCATCCCGCGCATCGCGGTGTCCGGCTTGGCGCGGAAGTTCTGGACGATGACTTCCTGGATGCCGTGGTAGGCGCGGGCCGTCTTGCGCAGTTCGAAGAGGGAGTCGGCCCGCTCCTCGTACGACTCGCCGATCCCGATCAGGATGCCCGTGGTGAACGGCACGTTGGACCGGCCCGCGTCCTCCAGCACCCGCAGCCGGACGGCCGGCTCCTTGTCCGGGGAGCCGTAGTGGGGGCCGCCCTTGTCCGACCACAGCCTGGTCGCCGTCGTCTCCAGCATCATGCCCATGGAGGGGGCGACGGGCTTCAGCCTCTGCAGGTCCGTCCACGTCATGACACCCGGGTTCAGGTGCGGCAGCAGCCCCGTCTCCTCCAGGACGCGGATCGCCATGGCGCGCACGTACGCGAGGGTGTCGTCGTAGCCCTCCGCCTCCAGCCACTCCCGCGCCTCGGGCCATCGGTCCTCGGGCCGGTCGCCGAGCGTGAACAGGGCTTCCTTGCAGCCCATTTCGGCGCCCTTGCGGGCGACGTCCAGGATCTCGTCCGGCGACATGAACATCCCGTGCCCCGCCTTGCGGAGCTTGCCCGGCACAGTGACGAAGGTGCAGTAGTGGCAGGTGTCACGGCAGAGCCGGGTCAGCGGGATGAAGACCTTGCGGGAGTACGTGATGACTCCTGGCCTGCCCGCCGCGTCGAGCCCCGCGTCCCGCACCCGGGCGGCGGACGCGGCGAGATCGGTCAGGTCGTCCCCCCGCGCCTGGAGCAGGACGGCGGCCTCGGTCTCGTCGAGTGCGACACCGTCGCGGGCCCGCCGGAGGGCGCGCCGCATGGCGTTGGTCGTGGGGCGCTGAGGATCGGTCATGATCCGAGCATACGAGCGCGTCCCTCCTTCCGGACGAGGGCCTCCACACGGCCCGATCACCCCTCCACACTGGCGCCTTGGCCGTTATGTCCTGGTTGCCCCGTAGGTTAGGAGAGGTGATGGAAACGATCGTCTTCGACATCGGAGAAACCCTCGTCCGCGACGACCGCCACTGGGCCTCGTGGGCCGACTGGCTCGGCGTCCCGCCGCACACCGTCAGCGCGCTGGTCGGCGCCGCGGTCGCACAGGGCCGCGACGGTTCGGACGCCCTGCGCATCCTGCGCCCCGGCATGGACGTCACCGAGGCGTACCAGGCCCGCGCGGCGGCGGGCCGCAGAGAGCACCTGGACGAGACCGACCTCTACCCCGACGTCCGCCCCGCGCTGGCCGAACTGCGTGCGCTCGGGCTGCGGGTCGTGATCGCGGGCGACCGGACGGCCCGGGCCGGAGAGCTGCTCCGAGCCCTGGACCTGCCGGCGGACCTGGTCGTCACCTCGGAGGAGTGGGGCGTCTCCAAGCCGGACCGGGAGTTCTTCACCCGCGTGCTGGAGGTGTCGGGGGCCGCGCCGGAGGCCACGCTCCACGTGGGCGACCACCCGGCCGACGACCTGTTCCCGGCGAAGTCGTCGGGACTGCGCACGGCCCACATCCGCCGTGGCCCGTACGGTCATTGGTGGGCGGACCACCCGGACGTCATGGAGACGGCGGACTGGCGGATCAGCGCCCTGACCGAACTCCCGGCGCTGCTGGGCGGAACCGCCGCCGGACGACGGAAGCCGTATGCCGTCCCCCGGGAGCACCCCGCGCCGCGCGCGCCCCACGCGGAGCCCGCACTTCCCGAGCAGGCCACGCCCCCCGGCCACTCCGCGCGCTCCGGCCGGCTGCACGCCGTGCGGCCCGAGCCGTCCACTCCTGCGGAGCGGTCCGGTCCGCCCGAGGAGTCGCGGACCTGATCCCCGGGCGGGGGCATGGACCACATTCCCCTGCCGTGTGCGGCATCCGCCCGTCCGGCCACGGACCGACCGCCGCCCTCGTCATGGCCCTGGCCCGCCGTGACCGTCGTGTGATCACCGCCCCGTACTCTCCTCCCGCCAGAGGGAATTCACGGGGTGCGATCACATCGGGGGACGTCCATGACCTACAGACGCGCGGCGATACCGGTCCTGGCCGGGGCGCTGCTGCTCACGGCGCTGCTCTGGTGGGCGGGGGCGAGTGTGAGCGTGCTGCACCTGCAGGGTGCCACCGACACGCTGGGCGGCCAGGCGGTCGCCGATCTGCAGTACTGGCTCTCGCCCTGGTCGTACGATCCGCCCGGCTCCGCCGGGTCGGGTGGTGCGGATGCCTCGCGCTATCGCACCCTGCACGAGACGGCGATGCAGATCCGGTTCGCCGCACTCTTCGTCTTCTTCGTACCGGGGGCACTGCTCCTCGTGCGCAGGCTGCCTCCGGTGAAGGGCCGGATGCCCGCCCTGCTGCCGGCGCTGTGGGCCTGGGGCATGGCCGCCGGAGCTCTCGCGGCGACCGTCTCCGCGCCCTGGCTGATCGCCTCGAACGGACGGGGCAGTTACCGGGTCCTGCCCCAGTTGGCGGGCCTGGCCTCCTCCGGGCAGCAGATCACCGTGATCGCCTCGTTCGTCGCGGCGGTGGTCACCGTGCTCGTGGCACGGATCACCACCGAGGGAGCGGCTACACCGCCCCTGACGTCCGCCCCCCGGCGGGCGGCCCGCCTCGCCGCGACCGTCGGCACCGCCGTCGTAGCGCTGTCCCTGGTGGTCCTCTCCTACGAGTCGGTGGCCGCGTCCATCCAGACGGCCTGGGTGTCCGGCGGGCTCCTCGCCGAACCGGGCGACCTCCTGCGCGCCTGGCTCCTGCTGGGCGGCTGGTCGCCTCCGGTCGGCGGACCGGTCGGCGGCTCGGTCCTCCAATGGGCCCTCTACCGGCTCGCCGACGTGCTGCTGCTCGTGGTGGTGTGGTGGGCGCTGCGGCTGCTGCCCGTCCTCCTGACCCGGGTGACCGTGCCGGCGATGGCGGTCGGCGGATTCTGCGCGACGGCCATCGGGCTGCTGACGTCCCAGCTGTTCCAATGCGCGGTGATCGGGGCGGACGCGGGCGGGCGGCGGGCGTGGCAGTACCTGAACGGCGCCCTCGGCGGCCACGTACCGGCCGCCCTCACCTGGGGCCTCCTGGCGGGCCTCGCCGCTGTCACGGTGCTGCGACTGGCCGGGGGCGGAGCCGGGGCTGCCGAGCCCGTACCGTCCGCCCCCGCACCGGAACCCGCCCCGGCGGACCGGCCGGAGAAGCCCGTCGCATGACAGCAGCCCCCGCCCGGAGTCGACGACGTGTCGAAGTCGGGCGGGGGCTGCCGTGTCCAGCGGGGCGGGCGCTACTTGCCCAGCACCGCCTGCATCACCTTCCGCGCGATGGGGCCGCCGAGGCCGCCACCCGAGATGTCCGAGCGGGAGATGTCCATCGCCGTCGGGTCGATGAAGACCGCGACCGCGACCGACCGCCCGTCGGAGGCCTTGCCGTAGGAGACGAACCAGCCGTACGGGACCTCCTTGGTCACGTCGTTGCCGCGCTGAGCCGTACCGGTCTTGCCGCCCACCGTCACACCGTCGATCAGGGCGCGCTGGGCGCTGCCCTCCTTGGCGGTGAACTCCATCATCTCCTGGACCTTCTTCGCCGTCTCCTCCGAGACGGCCTGGCTCATGAGCTGCGGCTCGTGCTCCTCCAGGATGGACAGGTCCGGGCCCTGCAGCTTGTCCACGATGTACGGCTGCATCAGCTTGCCGTTGTTGGCGAGGGCCGCCGTGATCATCGCCATCTGCATCGGGGTGCTGGTGAGGCTGCCCTGGCCCATGCCGGTGAGGGCGGTGCCGGGCTTGTCCAGCTCCTGGGGGTAGAGGCTCTTCGTGGCGAGCATGTCGCCGAAGGCTTCGGAGTAGACGTCCTCGTTGAAGCCGAACTTCTCGGCCGTCTCGCGCATCCCCTCGTCGCCCACCTTGAGGGCGGCGTCCAGGAAGACGTTGTTGCAGGAGTACTGCATGGCCGTCTTCAGCGACGCCTTGTCGCAGACCGCGTCGCCCGCCTCACTGCCGATCGTGCTTGATGACAGCGGCAGCCTGTACGGGGAACGGGCGTCGGACCGGGCGTTCACGTCCGTGACGACGCCGTGCTCCAGGGCCGCGGCGGCCGTGAGGATCTTGAAGGTGGAACCGGGCGGGAAGGTCTCACGAAGCGGGCGGTTGGCCAGCGGCTTGCCCTTCTCGTCGACCAGCGACTGGAACTTGTCGCCCTCCTTGAAGGAGTTGCCCGCGAAGACCGAGGGGTCGTACGAGGGGGTCGAGACCAGGGCGAGCACCTT
This sequence comes from Streptomyces sp. NPDC057287, assembly GCF_042667905.1. NCBI lineage: Bacteria > Bacillati > Actinomycetota > Actinomycetes > Kitasatosporales > Streptomycetaceae > Streptomyces > Streptomyces sp. NPDC057287. The sequence goes on from NZ_JBHUYV010000025.1 coordinate 29,371, forward strand.
GCCGGTCGCCGGTTCGAGGGCGACGACGGCGCCCCGGGCGTCGAGGTCGGTCAGGCCCTTGTAGGCCGTCTCCTGCGCCTTGGGGTCGATGGTGGTGACCACGTCGCCGCCCCTGCGCTCCTCACCCGTGAGGATGTCCTTGGCGTGACGGAAGGCGAACCGCTCGTCCTGGCCGCTGAGGATGCTGTCGTACGTCTTCTCCAGGAGGGACATGCCCTGCGCCTGGGAGGCGTAGCCGGTGACGGGTGCGTACATCGCGCCCTGCTTGAAGGTGCGCTGGTACTTGAAGTCGGTCCCCTGGACCTCCTTCGACCCCGTGATCGCCTTGCCGCCCACGATGATGTCGCCCCGCGGGGTGGCGAACTGCGTGATCTTCACCCGCCGGTTGTGCTCGTGGGTGGCCAGCTCTTCACTCTTGGCGTACTGAAGCCAGTTGGTCCTGATCAGCAGGGCCAGCATCAGCAGCCCACAGAAGATGGCTATGTGCCGCAACGGCCTGTTCATCGTGCTCCCGCTCCCAGGCAGCCGGGTACACACGCACGCGGGCCGCACCATTGATGTCCGGAGGTGATAGATGCGATTTTAGCGTCGGCGGTTGCACCGGACGATCACCTCTGGTGGCTTTCCGGCCACCGCCCCCTCACAAGTACGCCGCATACGCGTCCAGCGCGCGCAGCACCTCGGCCTCCTCGGCCGGGGGAAGTTGCAGGACGACCTCGTCGATGCCCAGGTCCGCGTAGTACGCCAGCTTCCCTGGGGCGGGCCGGACGGCATAGGGCACCACCTGGAGCTGCTCCGGATCGCGCCCCGCCTCCTCCCAGGCCGCACGCAGTTTCGGCACGGACTCCGACAGTCCTCGGCCACCGATCGGCAGCCAGCCGTCCGCGTCCCGGGCGATCTGCGCGAACAGCTTCGGCCCGGCCGCCCCGCCGATCAGGGTGCGCGGGCCGTTCACCGGGCCCCGCGCCTTCTGCACCGGCTTCGGGTAGGCGTGGCTCGCCCGGACCGAGCCGAACTCTCCCTCGTACGCCGTGGGTTCCTCCGCCCACAGGGCGCGCATCAGCGCGAGCCGGTCACTGCCGAGCGCACGCCGGGTCGCCCACTCCACCCCGTGGTCGGCGGCCTCCTCCACATTCCAGCCGAAGCCGATGCCGAGCGTGAGGCGGCCGCCGGAGAGGTGGTCGAGCGTGGCGGCCTGCTTCGCCAGGTCGATGGGGTCGTGCTGGGCGATCAGCGTGATGCCCGTACCGAGGGCCAGCCGCTCGGTGACGGCCGCCGCCTGCCCCAGGGCGACGAAGGGGTCGAGGGTCCGGCCGTACTCGGCGGGCAGTTCGCCGCCCGCCGGGTAGGGCGTGTCCCTGCTGACGGGGATGTGGGTGTGTTCCGGCAGGTACAGGCCGCCGAATCCCCGCTGCTCCAGCTCGCGCGCGAGCCGGACCGGCGTGATCGTCTCGTCGGTGAGGAAGATCGTTGTGGCGATCCGCATGCGAGGCACCTCCGTCGTCGTCCGTGACGGATCCACGGTATGCGGTCGCGCGCGTCAACGCCCTCACTCCGCGGGCCCGACCGCTCGATTCCGGCCGCAACTCCCGCCGGACTCCACCGGAATCGTAAAACTTAGGCTACCCTAAGTTCGATTCCGGCCAGTCGTTCGAGGGAGAACTGTCATGGGTCACGGCTGGGAAGGCGTCGTCCTCAAGCTCTTCCGGGGACAGGACTTCACGTTCACCGTCACCGGAGCGGAACAGGTCACCGAGGGCTTCCGGCGGGTGACGGTCACCGACGGCGGCCTGCTCGCGGCGACGGGCGGCGCGCACCCGACCATGTGGGTCAGGCTCTGGTTCGAGCGGGACGGCAGGCCGCACCAGCGCGGCTACACCCTCGTCGACCCCGACCCGGCCGCCGGGACGTTCAGTCTGGAATTCGCCCTCCACGACGGCACCGCGAGCGACTGGGCCCGCTCCGCGCGGCCCGGCGACACGATCGACGCCACCCTCCAGGGCACCCGCTTCACCCTGCCCGAGCCGCGGCCCGCACGGCTCTTCGTCATCGGGGACCCCGCATCGCTCCCGGCCGTCAACTCGCTGCTGGACTCGCTCCCCGGCGTCGAGGCGACGATCTGGTGCGAGACCGCGCACGCCCCGGACGAGAAGCTGCCGTTCCGGCTGGACCCGTCCCACCACACCCTGCGCACCGTCCCGCGCCGCGACGCGGGAGCGCACCTGGTCGCCGAGGTGAAGGCCTCCCTGCCCGGCCTGCTCGGCGAGGACGCCTCGGACGCGTACATCTGGATCGCCTGCGACACCGCGACCACCCGGGCCCTGGGCTCCTACGCCCGCAAGGAACTGGCCCTCCCCCGGGACCGGGTGCACGCGCTGGGCTACTGGCGCGCCGGCTGAGCCGCTCAGTCCTCGACCACGAACGCCGGGGTCTCCTTCGTGAGCACCTCACCGCGGAAGAACGCGGGGCTGCGCCGCCGCATGCCCTCCATCAGCACCGCGCCGAGCAGCAGCAGCCCGACGCCGATGACGAAGACGGAGCCGACGCCGAGGACGGAGGATCCGGAGCCGTACGCCGGGTCCCACATGTCGTAGAGGGTCTTGCCGAAGACGGCCGTGAGCAGGATGCCGCCGACGACAGGGAACAGGCCCTTGAAGACGAGGTCACGGGCGGACCGGGTGAGTTCGGCACGGAAGTACCAGGCGCAGGCGAAGGCCGTCAGCGCGTAGTAGAAGCAGATCATCAGCCCGAGCGCGTAGATCGTGTCGACCAGGACGTGTTCGCTGACCAGGGTCATGACCGTGTAGAACACGCCGGTCGCGACACCGGCCACGACCGTGGCCCTGCCCGGGGTCCGGAAGCGCGGGTGGACCCGGGCGTACGAGGCGGGCAGGGCCTCGTAGGACGCCATCGCCAGGACCGTGCGCGCCACCGGGATGAAGGTCGTCTGCAGGCTCGCGGCGGCGGAGGCCAGCACCGCCAGGAAGAGGAGGACGCCCAGGCCGGGACCCATGACCGGGCCGGCCAGGGCGGCGAAGACGTTGTCGGAGGTGTCCGGGTTGGCGAGGCCCAGCCCCGAGCCGCCGCTGCCGACGGCCATCTGGGCGGCGATGCCCGTCGCGAGGTAGGAGGCGACCAGGACGACCATCGCGATGAGGGCCGCGCGGCCGGGTGTCTTCTCGGCTCCGGTGGTCTCCTCGTTGGCGGTGAGACAGGTGTCCCAGCCCCAGAACATGAAGATCGAGAGGGACAGTCCGGCCGTGAAGGCGGCGAAGGACCGGACGGCGAAGGGATTCAGCCACGACCAGGAGAAGTCCGTCGACGTCGCGGCGAAGTCGCCGCTGCCGGCCTTCTGCACGGCCATCGCCACGAACACCGCGAGGACCACGAGCTGGAGCGCCACGAGGGTGTACTGGAGGCCCTTGGTGGCCGTCATCCCCCGGTAACTGATCGCCGTCGCGACGGCGATCAGGACGAGGCACGTGAGGATGTGGACGGGCTTGCTGTCGTCCAGGGCGGCGACGGAGTCGCTTCCGCTGACCTCGCCGGCCAGCAGCCAGAAGTAGGAGGTGGCGACACCGGCGAGGTTCGACAGGACGATGATCGTGGCGATCACCAGCCCCCAGCCGCACATCCACCCGAGGCGCGGGCCGAAGGCCTTCACCGTCCAGGTGAACGAGGTGCCGCAGTCCGGCACGGCCTTGTTGAGCTCCCGGTACGCGAAGGCGACCAGCAGCATCGGGAGGAACCCGGCCAGGAAGACGGCGGGCATCTGCACACCGACCTCGCCGGCGGTCGATCCGAGGGTCGAGGTCAGGCAGTACACCGGGGCGACGGTGGAGATGCCGAGGACCGCGCTGCCCATCAGGCCGACGCTGTTCCCGCCGAGGCCCTTCTCACGTACGCCGCCGTCGGCCGGGGCGCCGCCCCGTACCGTGTCTCCGGCCCGTGGCCGCGCGTCCAGGTCTGTCATGGAGAGGACGCTATGCGCTGCGATTTCCATATCCGGAGGGTGAGACTCCAACGTCTCACCCTTGACTCGTCGGTACGCAGCCGCAGTTGGGCCGACACATCCAAGGCCGTAAATGAACTGAGCCTTGCAATCAACGCTCCAGAATGAAGCTGGAACGTATACGAGAACCGCACCACTGTCCGTTTTGGGGCAGTTCAAAAATTTCCCGCGGCCCGGATCACGAGGTCGCTCCGGGCCGCGGGCCCGGCAGTCCGCCGGGTACGGCTACTTCCGGTACAACTCCTCGATCTCCGCGTCGAAGTCCCGGGTGATCGCGTCCCGCTTCAGCTTCAGCGACGGGGTGAGGTGGCCGCTCTGCTCCGTGAAGTCCCCCGGCAGAACGGTGAACTTGCGTATGGACTCGGCACGCGAGACGAGCCTGTTGGCCTCGTCGACCGCACGCTGGAGCGCGGCGAGCAGCTCCTCGTCGTGGACGAGCTCCCGCAGCGGGACGCCCTCCTTCTTCCGCATCCGGCGCCAGTGGGCGAGCCCGTCCGCCTCCAGCGTGATCAGGGCACTGATGAACGACCGGTTGTCCCCGACCACCATGCACTGGCTGACCAGGGGATGGGCGCGCAGCCAGTCCTCCAGCGGGGCGGGGGCGACGTTCTTGCCACCGGACGTGATGATGATGTCCTTCTTGCGGCCGGTGATCGTCAGGTAGCCGTCCTGGTCCAGGGCCCCCAGGTCGCCCGTGGCGAACCAGTCGTCCTCCGGATACGGCGCGGCCTCGCCGCGTTCGGTGTCCCAGTAGCCCTGGAAGACCTGGCCGCCACTGAGCAGCACCTCACCGTCGTCCGCGATGCGCACGGCCGTGCCCGGCAGCGGCCAGCCCACCGTGCCCAGGCGGGGCCTGAGCGGCGGGGTGACCGTGGCCGCGGCGGTGGTCTCGGTCAGGCCGTAGCCCTCGAAGATCTCTATGCCCGCGCCGGCGTAGAACGCGGCGAGCCGGCGGCCCAGCGGGGAGCCGCCGCAGATCGCGTACCGGACGCGACCGCCCAGCGCCGCACGGATACGGCGGTAGACCAGCGGGTCGTACAGGGCACGGGCCGCGCGCAGCCCGAGTCCCGGGCCGGGGCCGGTGCCGTGCTCGGCGGCCTCGACCGCCTCCCCGTAACGCCGCGCGATCCGGGCGGCGCGGTCGAAGGACGAGGCGCGGCCCATCTTCTCGGCGGTGGCCCTGCCGGTGTTGTAGACCTTCTCCAGGACGTACGGGATGGCCAGCAGGAACGTCGGTTCGAAGCCGCCCAGATCGGCGAGCAGGTCCTCGGTCCGGATGGACGGCGCATGACCCAGCCGCACCCGGGCGCGCAGGCAGCCGATCGCCACCATCCTGCCGAAGACATGGGACAGGGGCAGGAACAGGAGGGTGGACGCGGGCTCCTTCGACACCGACTTGAAGACCGGGTGGAGCAGCTCGATCGCGTTGTCGACCTCGGCGAAGAAGTTCCCGTGCGTCAGGACGCAGCCCTTGGGCCTGCCCGTGGTGCCGGAGGTGTAGATGAGGGTGGCGGGGCTGTCCGGCTGCAGGGCCGCGCGACGGGCGGCGACGGCCGCGTCGGGCACGTCCTTGCCGAGCGACTTCAGCCGGCCGATCGCGCCCGTGTCGAACTGCCAGAGGTGCGCGAGGTCCCCGAGCTGCTGCCGTTCCTGGCTGACCAGCCGCCCCTGCTCCTTCGTCTCGACGGCACAGGCGACGGCTCCGGAGTCCTGGAGGATCCAGCGTGTCTGGAAGGCCGAGGAGGTGGGGTAGACGGGCACGGTGACCAGTCCGGCCGCCCAGGACGCGAAGTCGAGCAGCGTCCACTCGTAGGTCGTACGGGCCATGATCGCGATCCGGTCCCCGCTCCGGAGCCCCTCCGCGATCAGGCCCTTGGCGACCGCCAGGACCTCCTCGGCGAAGGCGGCGGCGGTCACGTCCCGCCAGCTGCCGTCCGTCTGCTTGCGGCTGAGGACCGCCTCGGCCGGAGCCTGGAGGGCGTTGTCGAAGGGGATCTCGGCGAGCGAACCACGCCGCACGGTCGGCGCGAGCGGCGGCACGGAGACTTCCCGTACGGTGCCGTCCGCCGCCCTGACCTTGGTCGGCTCGACCAGGACGGGAACGGTGGGCGCGGCGGATACGGCGGCGGCGGGGGCGGGCGTGGACACGGGCGGCTCCTCGTCGTGGGGTCCGGCCCCGGCCCCGTCCCTGGGGTCCGGCGCCGGGGCGGCTGCTGGGTGCGCGGGGTCGTTCACGTACGGATGGGCGGGGTGCGGCCGCGGATCCGGTGCGGCCCGGGGGGCGTTCCAGGATGCAGCGGCCCTGTGGAGGTCAGGGCGTTCCGGCATGCAGGTCCTGTGTGGGTCAGGGGCGTTCCGGCATGCAGGTCCTGTGTGGGTCAGGGGCGTTCCAGGACGGCGGTGACCCCTTGCCCGCCCGCGGCACAGACCGAGATCAGGCCCCGGCCGGGCGTGGACCGCTCCGCGAGCAGCGCGGCGAGGGTCGCAACGATCCGCGCACCCGTCGCGGCGAAGGGATGGCCGGTGGCGAGGGACGATCCGGCCACGTTCAGCTTGTCCCTGTCGACGGGCGCGAGCCCCTGCTCCTCCCAGGACGCCAGGGTGGCGAGCACCTGGGAGGCGAAGGCCTCGTGGATCTCGAAGAGGTCGAAGTCCTCGGTGCCCAGCCCGGCACGCTCCAGCATCCGCGGCACGGCGTACGCGGGCGCCATCAGCAGACCGTCCTCACCGTGCACGTAGTCCACGGCGGCCGTCTCGTACACCGACAGGAAGGCCAGCGGCTCCAGGCCGTGCGCCTCGGCCCACTCCTCGCTCGCCAGCAGCACGGTGGCCGCGCCGTCGGTGAGCGGCGTCGAATTGCCCGCGGTCATGGTCGCGTCGGGGTGGCCGGCCCCGAACACCGGCTTCAGGGTAGCGAGTTTCTCCACCGTGGAGCCGGGGCGCAGATTCTGGTCGCGGTCCAGGCCGAGGTACGGGACGACGAGGTCGTCCAGGAAGCCCCGGTCGTACGCGGCGGCCAGCCGCTGGTGACTGGTGGCGGCCAGCAGGTCCTGGTCCTCGCGCGTCACACCCCACTTCCGGGCGGTGACCGCCGCGTGCTCACCCATCGAAAGGCCGGTACGGGGCTCGGCGTTGCGCGGGATGTCCGGGACGAGGTGGCGGGGCCGGACGGCGGCCAGGGCCCTGACGCGGGCGCTCGCCGACTTCGCGCGGCGCGCCTCCAGCAGGATCCTGCGCAGCCGGTCGTTGACGCCGAGCGGCGCGTCGCTCGTGGTGTCCGCGCCGCCCGCGATCGCCGAGTCGACCGCGCCGAGCGCGATCTTGTTGGCCGCGGCGACGACGGCCTGGAGACCGGTGCCGCACGCCTGTTGGATGTCGTAGGCGGGCGTACGCGGGTCGAGGGCGGATCCCAGGACGGTCTCGCGCGCCAGGTTGAAGTCCCGGCTGTGCTTGAGCACCGCTCCGGCGACGAACTCGCCGACCTGCTGTCCCCGCAGGCCGAAGCGGTCCACGAGTCCGTCCAGGGCGGCGGTCAGCAGGTCCTGGTTCGACGCCTACGCGTAGGGGCCGTCGGAACGGGCGAACGGGATGCGGCTGCCGCCGACGACCGCGACCCGGCGCGGCTGCGGGAGGGGGAGGGGAATCAACTCGACCAACTCATCTCGACAACTCCTGACCCTTGAGTAACCTTACTCTGGAGTAAATCTACGACCGAGCAGGAGTCCAGACAATGGCCGACCGCTATCTGCACTTCACCGGCACGGCACCCGGCCGCTTCCTGACCCGCAGGCTCGGCCTGCCGCAGCCCACGCCTCTGCGCCGCTGGACACTGGAAACGCCCTCCCTCGACGGGCCGTTGCTCCATCTCACCGCAGGCGCCTCCGCCCACACCGGCACGCTCGGCCCGGTACTCGCCGCGACCGGCCTGGAGGTCACCGACCGGGCCGCGCGCCCGGCCGCCGTCGTCCTGGACTCCACCGGCATCACCACGGCGGCCGGACTCGCCGGCGTACACGCCGCACTCCACCCCGTCGTACGGTCCCTGGCCACCGGCGGCCGCGTCGTCGTCCTCGGCACCACCCCCTCCCCCGACGACCACCACCAGGCTGCGGCCCAGCAGGCCCTCGAAGGCTTCGTACGCTCGCTCGGCAAGGAGATCGGCAAGGGCGCCACCGCGCAGCTGCTGCGGCTCGCCCCCGGCGCGAGCGCCGCATCCGCCGAGTCCACGCTCCGCTTCCTCCTTTCCCCCCGCTCCGCCTACATCAGCGGCCAGGTCGTCGAACTCACCGCCGACGAGGCCGGCGTGGTGGCCGACTGGGACGCACCCCTGTCCGGACGCACCGCCCTCGTCACCGGAGCCGCACGCGGCATCGGCGCGTCCGTCGCCTCCGTACTCGCCAGGGACGGCGCCCGGGTGATCTGCCTGGACGTCCCGCAGGCCGAGGAGGAGCTCGTCCGCACCGCCGACCGCCTCGGCGCAGCCGCCCTGCCGCTCGACATCACCGCCCCCGACGCCGCGGACCGGATCGCGGCGGCCGTCCCGGGCGGCCTCGACATCCTGGTCCACAACGCGGGCATCACCCGCGACCGGCGGCTCGCCAACATGCCAGCCGACCGCTGGGCCTCCGTCATCGACGTCAACCTGGACAGCGTCCTGCGCACCACGGACGCCCTCGTCGAGTCGGGCACCCTGCGCCGCGGCGGCAGGATCGTCGCCACCGCGTCCATCGCCGGGATCGCCGGCAACAACGGCCAGACCAACTACGCGGCCAGCAAGGCGGGCATCATCGGCCTCGTCCGCTCCCTGGCCCCGCGGGCCGCCGCCGACCACGGCATCACCGTCAACGCCGTCGCACCCGGCTTCATCGAGACGAAGATGACCGCCGCGGTGCCCCTCTTCATCCGGGAGGCGGGCCGCCGCATGAACTCGCTGTCCCAGGGCGGCCTCCCGGCCGACGTCGCCGAGACCACTGCCTGGCTCGCCCAGCCCGCCTCCGGCGCCGTCAACGGCCAGGTCGTCCGGGTCTGCGGCCAGAGCCTGCTGGGGGCCTGATCCATGACCGGCCTCAGCCTCTCCCTGGCCCGCGGAGCCGTCACCTCACCGTTCAAGCGGGCCGGACGCCCCGGCGCCGCCCTGCCCACCGGCCGTGAGGTGCTCCCGCCCGCCCCCATCGCCCCCGGCCCCCTCGCCGCGTACAGCAGGATCTGCGGCTTCGCCGAACCGGGCCCGCTGCCGCTCACCTACCCGCACGTCCTGGGCTTCCCCCTGGCCATGCGGCTGATGACGGGACGCGCGTTCCCACTGCCGGTGCTCGGCCTGGTCCACACCTGGATCGAGATCACCGCGCACAGGGTGCTCCAGCCCACCGACGAACCGGACATCACGGTGTACGCCGCCGAGCTGACGCCCCACCGGCGTGGAACCGAGGTCACGATGGTGACCGAGGCACGGCTCGCGGGCGGGCTCGTCTGGGAGTCCCGCAGCGGCTATCTGTCCCGGCACACCACCACGACGGCTGCCCCTCCCCCCGCCCCGGCCACCCGACGGGAGCTGCCCGCCGTGGCGGAGTGGCGGCTGCCCACCGACCTCGGACGGCGCTACGGAGCCGCCTCGGGCGACCGGAACCCGATCCACCTCCACCCCGTGACCGCACGCCTCCTCGGCTTCCCCCGGCACATCGCGCACGGCATGTGGACCGTCGCCCGCTGCCTCGCGGAGGCCGGAGGCGCGGACGGAGCGGAGAGCCGGATCCGTTCCGTACGGGCGGACTTCAGGGCCCCCGTCCTCCTGCCCTCCACCGTCACCTACGCGGCGGACGACACCGGCTTCCAGGTGCGCGGCGGCGACCGCGTCCACCTCACCGGCAGCGTGACCCGGGGGGTCTGAGCCGCCCCGCTCACTCCCCCCGGGACTGCCAGCCGCGCCCGTGCATGAGGTTCTCCAGGCCCGCCCACGAGAAGTTCATCAGGGTGGAGGCGGCCTCCTTCGCCGAGACACCGGGAGTGACGTTCGCCCACCCGGCGAGCGCCTCCGCCGCCCCCACCAGCGCCTGCGCGAGCCCCGCCACATCCCGGTCGGGCAACGCCGGATCGCTGTGCGCCTCGCGCGCCGCAGCCCCGATCAGACCCGTCACGAACGCAACGATCTCCTTGCGCAGCGCCCCCACCTCGCTGACGAACGGCTCCCCGTGCGAGCTCGCCTGCTGGTGCAGCACCGCCCAGCCGTCCGGATTCTCCGCGGTGTGCGTGAAGAACGCCCGCAGCCCCGACCACAGTTGCCGGTCCGCCGGGATCCCCGGCTCCACGCCCGCCTGCACGGCTTCCACCAGCGCCTTCGCCTCACGCCTGATGCACGCGGTGAAGAGCTCCTCCTTGGAATTCAGATACAGGTAGACCAAGGGCTTGGACACACCGGCCAGTTCCGCGATCTCGTCCATCGAGGCGGCCCGGTAGCCGCGCTGAGCGAACGTCCGCACGGCCGCGTCCATCATCTGCTGCTCACGCACCGCGCGCGGCATACGTTTGCTCTTCACTGCACTCACGTCAGACATCCCTCCCGCCCCCACGGCACTACTCCTCGGTAAGAGTACGGCGCGGCCCTGTCCCCCGTCGTACGGAACTGACGGGACCCGGCCACGATGGCCTGTAGTCGTCCACTACCTCCGGCGTAGCACCGCGTACACCGCTGGTAGCCCACGGGATCACCCCGCGGATCGATGCTTCCGCCCGGACCCGCCGCCTAGTGTCCACAGCATGACGATGAGACTCCGCGGACGGACGGCCGTCGCCGCCCTCTCAGCCGCACTCCTGCTGGCCACGCCCGTCGCCACCGCCCAGGCGTTACCGGGCCCGGCACCAGCGCCTGCCGCATCTGCCGCCGGCACCGTCGAACTGCCCCGCCCGACCGGGCCGTACGCCGTCGGCACCGAGACCCTGCACCTCACGGACCACAGCCGCACCGACCCGTGGGTCCCCGAGTCCGGGGACCGCGAGCTGATGGTGTCCCTGTACTACCCGGCCCGCGTCGGGCGGCCAGGGGCGACCGCTCCCTACATGAGCACCGGGGAGGCCGAGGCCCTGCTGGCGCGCCTCGGACTCGGGGACGACGCCCCCGCCCTGGTCAGCTCGCTCCCCACCCACGCCCGCACCGGCGCACGGACGGCCCGCGGAAGCTTTCCCCTGGTGCTGCTCTCCCCCGGCTTCGGCAACCCCCGGGCGACCATGACCTCGCTCGCGGAAGACCTGGCGAGCCGCGGCTACGTCGTGGCGAGCGTCGATCACGCCTACGAGGCCATAGGGGTGGCGTTCCCCGGCGGGCGGATCCTCACCTGCGCGGCCTGCGAAGCGGTCGAGACGGCGCCGGACGAGGAGGCGGAGCAGGAAGTGGTGAAGGCCGTCTCCACGGGACGCGGGGCCGACCTCTCCTTCGTGCTCGACCGGCTGACGGGGCCCCGCCCCGCCTGGGAGCACTCCGGCATGATCGACCGGCGCCGGGTCGCCGCCGTCGGCCACTCCATCGGCGGCAGCGCCGCCGCATCCACGATGCTCGCCGACCCCCGTGTCGACGCCGGAGTCAACATGGACGGCACGTTCCAGGAGCGGATCCCCGCGTCCGGCCTCGACGGGCGCCCCTTCATGATGCTGGGCACCGCGTCCCACTCCCCCGGCGACGACGAGTCCTGGGACGAGGGATGGCAGCGGCTGGACGGCTGGAAGCGGTGGATCGGCGTCGACGGCTCCGGCCACTCCAGCTTCACGGACATACCCGTCCTGGAGGACCGGATGGACGTGACGCTGGATCCCACGGTCACGCTCTCCACCGACCGGCAGGTCCGGATCACGCGTGACTACGTCAGCGCCTTCCTCGACCAGCACCTGCGCGGACACCACCGGCCCCTGTTGGACGGCCCGACCTCCGGCAACCCGGAGGTCGTCTTCAACCGGCCCTGACGGGCACGCGCCCGAAGACACGGGAGCGCCCCCGGCCTCGTACGGGCCGGGGGCGCTCTCGTGTGTGCGGGTTCGCTAGACGGCGACGGGTACGCCCGCCGTCTCCTTCTTCGCGTCCTCTGGCTCGGGCTCCTCCACCGGGGAGGCCGACGCCGAGTTGTACATGTCGTGGTCGAGGATCTTCTCGCGAGCCGAGACGATCACCGGGACCAGAGCCTGTCCCGCGACGTTCGTCGCCGTCCTCATCATGTCCAGGATCGGGTCGATGGCGAGGAGCAGGCCCACGCCCTCCAGCGGGAGGCCCAGGGTCGACAGGGTGAGGGTCAGCATGACCGTGGCGCCGGTGAGGCCGGCGGTGGCCGCCGAGCCGATGACCGAGACGAACGCGATCAGGATGTAGTCACCGATGCCCAGCTGGACGTCGAAGATCTGCGCGATGAAGATCGCCGCCAGCGCCGGGTAGATCGCGGCGCAGCCGTCCATCTTGGTCGTGGCCCCGAAGGGGACGGCGAAGGAGGCGTACTCCTTCGGGACGCCGAGGCGCTCGGTGACCTGCTGGGTGACCGGCATCGTGCCGACCGAGGAGCGGGAGACGAAGGCCAGCTGGATCGCGGGCCAGGCACCCTTGAAGAACTGGATCGGGCTGACCTTGGCGACCGTGGCGAGCAGCAGCGGGTAGACGCCGAACATCACCAGGGCGCAGCCGATGTAGACGTCGGCGGTGAACGTCGCGTACTTGCCGATCAGGTCCCAGCCGTAGTCGGCGATCGCGTAGCCGATGAGGCCGACGGTGCCGATCGGGGCGAGGCGGATGACCCACCACAGGGCCTTCTGGAGGAGCTCCAGGATCGACTCGCTGAGGGTGAGGATCGGCTTGGCCTTCTCGCCGAGCTGGAGCGCGGCGATGCCGGCGACGGCAGCCATGAAGACGATCTGCAGCACGTTCAGCTCGGTGAACGGCGTGATGACGTCGGTGGGGATGATGCCCGTGAGGAAGTCCAGCCAGGAGCCCGCGCTCTCGGGCTTGGCGCCGTCCTTCGGGGTGAGGCCGGTGCCGGAGCCCGGGTTGGTGATCAGGCCGATCGCGAGGCCGATGGCGACGGCGATCAGCGAGGTGATCATGAACCACAGCAGCGTGCGGGTGGCCAGCCTGGCTGCGTTGTTGACCTTGCGCAGGTTGGTGATCGACACCAGGATCGCGAAGAAGACGAGGGGCGCGACGGCCAGCTTCAGCAGCTGGACGAAGATGTGGCCGACCTGGTCGAGCGTGGTGTAGAGCCAGCCGATGTCATAGCTGCGGGTGATCCAGCCGAGCAGGACACCGAGGACGAGACCGGCGACTATCTGCACCCAGAACGGGATGCTGGGCAGGCGGAAGCCGGAACCGGACGGCTTGCCGGCTTCGGTCTCTGCGGGGGGCGCGGAATTCGCGGACACGGACACACTCCAGATGTGACGCATCGGGACGTACGAGGACAGACGTACGGTCGTGCGGTCGAACAGGGGGACGGGGGTGCGGCGCCCGCGTCAGGGACGGCGCCGCTGCATGATGCCGGTTCAGACGTTGCGGCAACAGACCGCGGACATACAGCGGCAGAGATCGACATGCAGGCGCACCACGAGCGGGACGCCCAGGGCGTGGTGGGTGCGCACAGCTGTCTTCATGTCGAATACGTTAACACTGCAACTTTGAGAACCTCAAAGGTCCACTTCTTGATCATCTTGCCGGACCAGGCCCGGACACGCCGAAACCCCGGTACGGGAGCGGCTGCTCCGGTCCGGGGCTTCGTCTGTACGGGGTGCGGGTGTGAGGAACCTTACGCGGCGCCTACCGGGCGACGCTGTCCTCACGGGTGCGGTTCGCCTCGAGCCTGGCCTTGGTGCGGTCGACCGAGGAGATGAGCTGCTCGGACATCTCGTCGCGCTGCTTCCGCAGCAGGATGAAGCTGAGGGGCGCGGAGAGCAGCAGGCCGAGGAGGATGACCCAGACGACGTTGGAGCCGCCGACGCCCGAGGGCAGCACACCGAAGTGGACCGCCACACCGGAGACGAAGAAGCAGCCGACGAAAATCAGCACGCGCATGGCGGTGTACCGGATCGTTGCGCTCGGCTTGGCAGCGGACACGGCTGGCCTTCTCTCTACGTCCGACGTTCCTGCGGTCGTGCAGTCTGAGTCCTGCCCGACCAGTGAAGCATGCCCCGAATTCGATCAGTTCGCAGGGTTCCCCGCCGCACCCCTACCGGTGGAGCGGGAGCAGCATGATGATGTCGTCGCGGTAGTCGCCCTCGGCGACCCGGATGGCGTCCGGCACCCGGCCGACCTCCTTGTATCCGCAGGAGGCGTAGAAGCGGTCGGCACCGGTGCCGCCCCGGCAGGTGAGCCGGATGGCGCCGATGCCCTCGATGCCCAGGGCGGCGTCGGCGGTGGCCGCCATCAGGTCGCGGCCGTAGCCCTTGCCCTGGTGGCGCGGGTGGACCATCACCGTGTAGACGCCGATCCAGTGCCGCATGAGCCGGTGGGTGTTGTGGGTGAGGAAGGCGGTGGCGGCAACCGCGCCGCCCTCGTCCCGGCCGACGACCAGGTGGGTGCGGCCCTCGACGATCCCCGCGAGGTGCTTGACCAGCTCGGGGCGGACCTCCTCGCCGGTGACGGGCGGGACGAAGCCGACGGCTCCGCCGGCGTTGCTGACGTCGACCCAGAGCGCGGTGATGCCGTCCCGCAGAGCTCGGTCGAATGCGGGATCCACTTCGAATGTAAGCGCCATATGCGCATATTAACTATTACGTACGATGTGCTTCAAACCGCGTCCACCACGCGGGAAAGCCCCGGCCTGGGGACGGCAGGCCGGGGCTTTCGTACAGCGGGACGACCGGATTACCCGCGAGGGGCACGGGGCGCCGGGCGGCCGGAGGGCCTCAGACGCGCATCGGCTGCGGCGTCTCGCGGCGACCGGCGTCCGGGCCGGGGTACTCGCGCAGGATCTCGTACCGCGTGTTGCGCTCCACGGGCCGGAAGCCCGCGTCGCGGATCAGGTCCAGCAGATCCTCACGGCCGAGCTTGTTCGGGGTGCCGTAGTCGTCCGCGTCGTGCGTGATCTTGTACTCGACGACCGAACCGTCCATGTCGTCGGCGCCGTGCTGGAGCGCGAGCTGCGCCGTCTGCACGCCGTGCATCACCCAGAACACCTTGACGTGCGGGACGTTGTCGAAGAGCAGCCGGGAGACCGCGAAGGTCTTGAGGGCCTCCGCGCCCGTCGCCATCGACGTCCGCGCCTGGAGGGTGTTGCGGACCTTGCCGTCCTTCATGTCCACGAAGTCGTGCTGGTAGCGCAGCGGGATGAAGACCTGGAAGCCGCCGGTCTCGTCCTGCATCTCACGCAGCCGCAGCACGTGGTCGACGCGGTGACGGGGCTCCTCGATGTGCCCGTACAGCATCGTCGCCGGGGTCTTGAGACCCTTCTCGTGCGCCAGACGGTGGATGCGCGACCAGTCCTCCCAGTGGGTGTTGTGGTCGACGATGTGCTGGCGGACCTCCCAGTCGAAGATCTCCGCGCCGCCGCCGGTCAGGGACTCCAGACCGGCCTCGATCAGCTCGTCGAGGATCTCGGAGGCCGAGAGCCCGGAGATCGTCTCGAAGTGGTGGATCTCCGTCGCCGTGAACGCCTTGAGCGCCACCTCGGGCAGCGCCTCCTTGAGCGCGCTGAGCGAGCGGGGGTAGTAGCGCCACGGCAGGGTGGGGTGCAGCCCGTTGACGATGTGCAGCTCGGTGAGGTTCTCGCCCCGCATCGCCTGGGCGAGGCGGACGGCTTCCTCGATGCGCATCGTGTACGCGTCCTTCTCGCCCGGCTTGCGCTGGAACGAGCAGTAGGCGCAGGACGCGGTGCACACGTTGGTCATGTTGAGGTGACGGTTGACGTTGAAGTGGACGACGTCGCCGTTCTTCCTCGTGCGCACCTCGTGGGCCAGCCCGCCGAGCCAGGCCAGGTCGTCGGACTCGTAGAGCGCGATCCCGTCCTCGCGGGTCAGCCGCTCGCCCGCCCGGACCTTCTCCTCCAGCTCGCGCTTGAGTCCCGCGTCCACTAGGGCGCCTCCCATGTCTCTGTGCAACGGATCCGGCAGCCCACGGTACTCCCCCGCCTTCCTGGTCACGGCACCCCCATTGCCGCTCCGCGTCACTCCTCCTCGGGGAGCTCCCCGACCCGGTTCTCCCACTTGGTGGAGAGCACCACCGTCGTACGGGTCCGGGAGACGCCCTTGGTGCCGCTGAGCCTGCGGATGGTCTTCTCCAGCCCGTCCACGTCACCGACCCGCACCTTGAGCATGTACGAGTCGTCGCCGGCGATGAACCAGCAGTCCTCGATCTCGGCGAGGTCCTTCAGGCGGTGGGCGACGTCCTGGTGGTCGGCGGCGTCCGAGAGCGAGATGCCGATCAGCGCGGTGACGCCGAGTCCCAGCGAGGCGGAGTCGACGGTCGCGCGGTAGCCGGTGATGACACCGGCGGTTTCCAGCCGGTTGATGCGGTCGGTGACGCTGGGCCCGGAGAGCCCGACGAGCCGCCCCAGCTCGGCGTACGAGGCCCTGCCGTTCTCTCTGAGGGCCTGGATGAGCTGCCTGTCCACCGCGTCCATATGACTGAAACCTTCCATTGTTCAGCAGTACCGCGAGCTTACGTGTAGAATCTAAGGCACAACAGGGTCAGGCCCTGTAAATCTTTCTCATCATCCAAGAAACGCATTCGAATCTTCAGGAGTGACTGTCACCGTGTACTCGATCGAGATGGCCTACGCCCGGATGCGCGAGCTGCAGGACCTGGCCAACCGCTCGCGTGCCCACCAGCCCGCCGCCGCCCACCGCGTCGACCGCACCCGCACCCCGCGTGTGAGCAGGAAGAAGGCCTGACCCCGCCGGGTCAGCCCCGGGAGGCGCCACCGAGCTCCCCCTCCCACCGGCGGTACAGCTGGTGCGGCACTCCCGCCGCGTCCAGCACCCGCCCCGCGACGAAGTCCACCAGGTCCTGGATGTGCGTCGCCCCCGCGTAGAACGCCGGAGAGGCGGGCAGCACCACGGCGCCCGCCTCGTCGAGCGCGACCATCTGCTTCAGCGTCGAGCCGCTGAGCGGTGTCTCGCGCACGGCCACGACCAGCCTCCGCCGCTCCTTGAGCGTCACGCTCGCGGCCCGCTGGAGCAGGTCCTTAGAGAGCCCGAGCGCCACCCCGGCGACACATGCCGTCGACGCCGGGACGATGAGCATCCCCTTCGCCGGGTACGACCCCGAGGAGGGCCCCGCCGCCAGATCGCCGGCCGCCCAGTGGCGTACGCCGTCGATGTCCGGCCGGAAGGTGTCCGGCTCGCCGTCCGCGCCCCGCGCGAGCCAGCTCCGCAGGTCCTCCTGCCAGTGCGCGTCGCGGAAGGCGATCCCCGTCTCGTCCAGGAGCGTCAGCCGCGAGGCACGGCTGACCACCAGATCGACGCTCTCCCCGGCGGCCAGCAGCCCGCGCAGCACAGAAGCCGCGAAGGGTGTGCCCGATGCGCCCGATACCCCGACAATCCAAGGCCTGCGCTGCTGCTCACTCGTCGAAGTCGTGGCTCTCACACCGCCGAGCCTATCCGGCACCCCGCCCCAGGAACTGAGCCAGGGGCTCCGCACGTTGCCACCGATGAGGGAACAGCCATGGACAGGGGGTGGCCATGACGGCCACACGCACGAGCGCCACCGCACGAGCCGTCACGGCCGGCGTGGTCATGGTCGCCTGGGTCGCGCTGCTGTGGCTGCTGGAAGGCATCGACGCGGCGACGGGCAACTCCCTGGACACCTACGGGGTCAGCCCGCGCGAGCCGGCCGAGCTGGCGGACATCGTGCCGTCCGCCTTCCTGCACAGTGGCTGGGAACACGTGGCCTCCAACAGCGTCCCGCTGCTGGTCCTCGGCTTCATCGCGGCCCTCGGCGGGATACGCAGGTTCGCCGCCGTGGTCCTCGTGGTGATCGTGACGTCCGGCCTCGGCGTCTGGCTCACCGCACCGCCGAACACGGTGACGCTCGGCGCGTCCGGCGTGGTCTTCGGCCTCTTCGGCTACCTGCTGGTCCGCGGCTTCGTGGACCGTCGCCCTCTGGACATCGTCCTCGGCGTCATCATCGCAGCGGTCTACGGCTCCCTGCTCTGGGGCGTGCTGCCGACCGACTCGGGCATCAGCTGGCAGGGCCACCTCTTCGGCCTGACGGGCGGGGTGGTGGCGGCGTTCGCCTTCCGCCGCCCCCGTCGCCCCCGGGAGCCCGGCGGCTACGTCACGGTGTGAGGCCCCGCACCAGCAGGTCGAGGAGCGCGCAGGCGAAGAGCGCGATCCCGATGAAGCCGTTGACCGAGAAGAAGGCCCGGTTCAGGCGGGACAGGTCGTGCGGCCGCACGACCCGGTGCTCGTACACGAAGGCCACGGAGACGATCGCCATGCCGATCCAGTAGAAGATCTCCGCGTCCGTCGCCAGTCCGAACCACACCAGGAGCCCGGTCGTCACCACGTGGCAGACCCGCGCGCCCCACAGGGCGGCCGGGATGCCGAAGCGGGCGGGGAAGGAGAGCACTCCGTGGGCCCGGTCGGCCCGCACGTCCTGGCAGGCGAAGATCAGGTCGAAGCCACCGATCCAGATGCCGACGGCCAGTCCCAGGATCACCGCGTCCCACGACCAGCTCCCGGTCACCGCCAGCCAGGCCCCGATCGGCCCGATGGCCTGGGCGAGACCCAGGATCGCGTGCGGGAAGTTCGTGAACCGCTTGCCGTACGGGTAGACGATCATCGGTACGACAGCGACCGGCGCCAGGGCCAGGCAGAGCGGGTTCAGCAGGGCCGCGGCGCCCAGGAAGACGACGAGCGCGACGAGGGCGCCGGTCCACGCCGACTTCACCGTGACCGCACCGGTGACCAGCTCCCGGCCCTCCGTACGGGGGTTACGGGCGTCGATCTCCCTGTCGATGATCCGGTTGGCGGCCATCGCGAACGTCCGCAGTCCGACCATCGCGAGGGTCACGAGCAGCAGCGTGCCCCAGTGGATGTTCCCGTCCAGCTGGAACATCGCGGTGAGCGCGCCGATGTAGGCGAAGGGCAGCGCGAAGACCGAGTGCTCGATCATCACCAGCCGCAGGAACGCGCGGGGCTTGCTGCGCGGCTGCGGGACAGCCGCCGCCGAGGCCGATGCACTCACAGGCCGTACTCCTTCCACCGGCGGTCGACCTTCGCCGCCGTCTCCGGGTCGGACTCGACCATCTCCGGCCAGCCCCCGTCCCGTGTGTACCCCTCCTCGGGGAGCTTGCGCGTCGCGTCGATGCCCGCCTTCCCACCCCAGAACTGCTGGTAGGAGGCGTGGTCGAGGTGGTCCACCGGGCCCTCGGTGACCGTCAGGTCCCGGGCGTAGTCGGTGTTCCCGAGCGCCCGCCAGGCGACCTCGTGCAGATCGTGGACGTCGCAGTCGGAGTCCACGACGACGATGAGCTTGGTGAGCGACATCATGTGCGCTCCCCAGATGGCGCTCATGACCTTCTGGGCGTGCTTGGGGTACTTCTTGTCGATCGAGACGATCGCGCAGTTGTGGAAGCCCCCCGCCTCGGGCAGGTGGTAGTCCACGATGTCCGGCACGATGATCTTGAGGAGCGGCAGGAAGAACCGCTCGGTGGCCCGCCCCAGCGGACCGTCCTCGGTGGGCGGCCGGCCCACGACGATGGACTGGAGCAGAGGGCGCTTCCGCATCGTCACGCAGTCGATCTTCAGCGCGGGGAACGGCTCCTGCGGGGTGTAGAAGCCGGTGTGGTCGCCGAAGGGGCCCTCGGGCAGCATCTCGCCCGGCTCCAGCCAGCCCTCGATGACGACCTCGGCCTGGGCCGGGACCTGGAGCGGGACCGTCCTGCAGTCGACCATCTCGATCCGCTTGCCCTGGACGAAGCCGGCGAAGAGGTACTCGTCGATGTCTCCGGGCAGGGGCGCGGTGGAGGCGTAGGTGACCGCGGGCGGTGCGCCGAACGCGATGGCGACGGGCAGCTTCTCACCGCGCTTGGCGGCGACCTGGTAGTGGTTGCGGCTGTCCTTGTGGATCTGCCAGTGCATCCCGATGGTGCGCTTGTCGTGGCGCTGCAGCCGGTAGAGCCCGAGGTTGCGGATCCCCGTCTCCGGGTCCTTGGTGTGCGTGAGGCCCAGGTTGAAGAAGGAGCCGCCGTCCTCGGGCCAGGTGAAGAGCGCGGGCAGCTGGTCGAGGTCCACGTCGTCGCCGGTGAGGACGACCTCCTGCACGGGGGCGCTCTCGGACTTCACCTTCTTCGGCGGGAGGTGGGACACGGCGCCGAGCTTCCCGAACGCCTCGCGGATCCCGACGAAGCCCTGCGGCAGCTCCGGCTTGAGGAGACCGCCGATCTTTTCGCTGATCTCGGCGTAGGACTTCAGCCCCAGCGCCTTGAGCAGTCGCCGGTCGGTCCCGAAGACATTCATGGCCAGGGGCATGGACGCCCCCTTGACGTTCTCGAAGAGCAGGGCCGGGCCACCGGCCTTGTTCACCCGGTCGACGATCTCGCCGACCTCCAGATACGGGTCGACCTCGGCCTTGATGCGCTTGAGATCGCCCTCGCGCTCCAGAGCTCGGAGCAGGGAGCGAAGATCGTCGTAAGCCATACGGTCAAGTATCGGACACCCGCTACCCTGGGCCCGACAGCGGGGGCGGTCCGTGCGCCTCCTCACCTCACCTCGGGGGATCTTGCACGATGCTCAGGGCCCTGATCTATCTCCTGCCGCTGGCGCTGACGATCTTCGCGTTCATCGACTGCCTGAACACCCCGGAGGACGAGGCGAAGCACCTGCCGAAGGTGGCCTGGGTCTTCATCATCCTGCTGTTCTGGATCGTCGGCCCGATCGTCTGGCTCGCAGCCGGGAAGATGCGCACCGTACCGGCGGACGGCCGGACGCCCTCGGAGTGGCACCGCAGGCACCGCACCACCTGGGTGGCTCCCGACGACAACCCTGACTTCCTCAGGTCGCTGAAGGACGAGAACAAGAAGGACGAGTCGCGCCTCGAGGACTGGGAGGCGGACCTGCGCCGCCGCGAGGAGGACATGAAGCGCCGGGAGAGCGGCGGACCCGAGGACACGGCTCCGCCGACGGCCCCCTGAGGCCGTCCGTCACTTCATGGGCCCGCGGACCGGCCACCGCGGGTTCACGGGGACAGCAGTCGTCCCAGCCTGTCCAGCAGGGGCAGCAGCGCCGTGCGCTCCTCGGGGGTGAGGGCTTCCAGTGCGCCGTGCACGACACGCATCTCGGCGCGGATGCGATGCGCCAGCTCGGTGCCCTCCTCCGTGCGGGAGGCCACCTTGGAGCGGCGGTCGCCGGGCGCCGGGGTGCGCGTCACCAGACCGCGGACCTCCATGCGGCCGATGAGGCCGGTCGCGTTGGACGCGTCGCACACCAGATGACTGGCCAGCGCGCTCATGGGCATGGGTTCTGTGAGGGCGATCAGCGCCCGGGCCTGTGAGGTGCTCAGACCGTGGCGGCCGGCGACGGCGGTGAGGTCGTCGTGGTGGCCGCGGACGACGACGGCGAGGGGTTCCAGAAGTTCGTCCGGCGTAGGGACGGCGCGGGGTGCCGGTTCCTTCGTCATGGTCGGTCATCCTTCGATCGGTACGCGTGGTCCGGAGGCCCGGAACCGGCCGCCGCGTACCCGCATTCATTTGACATGCTCAACTTTGACCCGTTACATGAACGGTATTGCTTGAGCATATCAAGCTTCATGTTTCACGCGTTGTACGTCCCGCGTCTCGTAGGGAGCACCCCCATGCCTTCCGTACTCTTCGTCCTCACCGGTGCCGACCACTGGACCCTCAGCGACGGCACCACCCACCCCACCGGCTTCTGGGCCGAGGAACTCGCCGCCCCGCACCGCGTCTTCACCCAGGCCGGCTTCGACATCACCATCGCCACCCCGGGCGGCGTCGCCCCCACCGTGGACGCCGCCAGCCTCGCCGCCGAGGCCAACGGGGGCCAGGAGCAGGCCGACGCCGTGGCCTCGTACCTGGCCTCGATCGACGAGACGCTCCGCATCCCGGCCCGGCTCGAGGACGTGGTGCCCACGTCGTACGACATCGTCTTCTACCCCGGCGGCCACGGCCCCATGGAGGACCTGGCCGTCAGCGAGGTGTCCGGCCGTCTGCTCACCGCGGCGCTGGACTCCGGCACCCAGGTGGGCGTCCTGTGCCACGCGCCCGCAGCCCTCCTGGCCGCCCGTCGCGAGGACGGCGGCTGGCCGTTCGCCGGCTACCGCATGACGGGCTTCAGCAACGCCGAGGAGACCCAGGCCGGCTTCGCCGAGAAGGCGCCCTGGCTGCTGGAGAGCCGTCTCACCGAGCTCGGCGCCGACTACGCCGCCGCCGAACCGTGGGCGGTGCACACCGTGCACGACCGCAATCTGCACACCGGCCAGAACCCCGCCTCCTCCGAGCAGCTGGCCCGCGAGATCATGGCGGCCCTGTGAGCGCCGCCGCGCCCGTGCGGGAAGCCCCCGCCGACGTCGTCGCGCGCCTCCGAGCAGCCTTCCGCACCGGACGCACCCGGGACCTCGCATGGCGCACGGACCGGCTGACCCGGCTGCGCGCCCTGCTCACCGAGCGGGGTGACGAGCTGGCCGAGGCGCTCCACGCCGACCTGGGCAAGAGCCGCAAGGAGGCCTACCGGACCGAGATCGACTTCACGGTCCGCGAGATCGACCACACCCTGGAGCACCTCGCGGAGTGGTTGCGTCCCGAGCCGGCCCCCGTCCCGGCGGCCCTCGCGAAGGCGACCGCGAGCACCGTGCAGGACCCGCTCGGCGTCGTCCTCGTCATCGCGCCCTGGAACTACCCGGTGCAGCTGCTGCTCGCGCCGGTCGCCGGAGCGCTCGCCGCGGGCAACACCGTGGTCGCGAAGCCGAGCGAGCTGGCGCCCGCCACCTCCGCCGCCCTGGCCCGGCTGCTGCCCGAGTACCTGGACGGTGACACGGTCACCGTGGTGGAGGGCGGGGTCCCGGAGACCACCGCGCTGCTGGCCGAGCGGTTCGACCACATCTTCTACACCGGCAACGGCACGGTGGGCCGCATCGTGATGACGGCCGCTGCCCGCCACCTCACCCCGGTCACCCTGGAACTGGGCGGCAAGTCGCCCGTGTTCGTCGACCGCGACACGGATCTGAGGACGGTGGCCGCCCGGCTCGCCGCGGGGAAGTTCCTCAACGCCGGCCAGACGTGCGTCGCCCCCGACTACGTCCTGACCGACCCGGAGACGGCCCCGGCCCTGGCCGACGCGCTCGCCGCGGCGGTCGAGTCCCTCTTCGGGCCGGACGCCTCGGCCCACCCGGAGTACGGGCGGATCGTGAACGAGCGTCACTTCGACCGGCTCGTGGGCCTCCTCGGCTCCGGCCGTACGGTGACGGGCGGTACGCACGACCGCTCCACGAAGTACATCGCGCCGACGGTGCTGGCCGATGTGGCGCCCGACGCACCCGTGATGGGCGAGGAGATCTTCGGCCCCGTGCTGCCGGTCGTGACGGTCGGCGGCCTCGACGAGGCCATCGCCTTCATCAACGACCGGGACAAGCCGCTGGCGCTGTACGCCTTCACACAGAACCCCGCCGTGCGGGAGCGGCTGCTGGCCGAGACCTCGTCCGGAGGGGTGGGCCTCGGCCTGCCGCTGGCCCACCTGACCGTGTCGGACCTGCCGTTCGGCGGGGTCGGTGAGAGCGGCATGGGCAACTACCACGGCCGGTACTCCCTGGAGACGTTCAGCCACCGCAAGGCTGTCCTGGACACCCCGCTCGGCTGACCGCGCACACGACGGGAGGGCGCGACCGACATCGGTCGCGCCCTCCCGTCGTACCCGGGTGTACCGGTCAGACTCCGGCGTAGGAGTGCTTGCCGGTGACGAAGATGTTCACGCCGTAGTAGTTGAAGAGCCAGCAGCCGAAGGCGATCAGCGCCAGGTAGGCCGCCTTGCGTCCCTTCCAGCCGGCCGTCGCACGGGCGTGCAGGTAGCAGGCGTAGGCGACCCAGGTGATGAAGGACCAGACCTCCTTGGGGTCCCAGCCCCAGTAGCGGCCCCAGGCGTCGCCCGCCCAGATCGCTCCCGCGATGATCGTGAACGTCCACAGCGGGAAGACGGCGGCGTTGATGCGGTACGAGAAGGTGTCCAGCGTCTTCGCGGCGGGCAGCCGCTCCAGGACGGAGGTGGCGAACCTCCCGGGCGTACCGCCGTTCGCGATCTTGTTCTCGTAGCTGTCCCGGAACAGGTAGAGCAGGGTGCCGACGGCGCCCAGGTAGAAGACCGCGCCGCAGATGATGGCGGTGGAGACGTGGATCCACAGCCAGTAGGAGTGCAGCGCCGGGACCAGCTGGTCGCTGTCGGTGTACAGCGTGGTGGTGGCGATACCGAGGTCCAGCAGGACGGTGGTGACCAGGAGAAGGCCGATCCAGCGGACGTTCTTCCTCAGCGCCAGGAGGATCAGGTACGCCCCGACCGCCACGGTGGAGAAGGTGATCGAGAACTCGTACATGTTGCCCCAGGGGGCCCGCTGCACCGACATGGCGCGCGCGACGACTCCGCCCGCCTGGACGGCGAAGGCGACGACGGTCAGGGAGACCGCGATCCGCCCCCAGAGGTCGCCCTTGAAGGTGCCGCCCGCCGCGCCGGGGCCGTCGGGGACGTCCCGGGTCCCCGCCGCCGAGCGCGTGACGACCTTGGGGCGCTCCAGCACGGCGGTGCCGCCGTCCTTCTGCGCGACCTGCACCTTCACCGCGGAGCCGGCGGTGGCCGGCCCGGTCAGAGCGGCGGCCGTGCGGCCGACCTTGCTGCGGCTGCCGAACACCCACTCCGCGATGTGCGCGAAGAAGGCCAGGGTGTAGACGGCCATCGAGGAGTAGATCAGCGTGTTGCTGATGTTCGCCAGATTCTCGTTGGTTGCGGCGGCGAGATTCACTTCTCAGCCCCTTCGGCAGGTGCTTCGGCAGATTGTCCGGGCTCGGTCCCGGGCGCCGGGTCGGGTGTGGGGTCGGGTGCGGTCGGCACGACGGTGTGGAGGGCGACGGCGAGGTCGCCCAGCTCCTCGGGGAGCTTCGCGGACTCGCTGCGGCCCAGGCCCGCCATCTCGACGACGGTGACGCCGTCCGCTCCCCGCACGGCCCTCACCCAGACCCGGCGGCGCTGGATGAAGAGCGATCCGGCGAGCCCGAAGATGGCGGCGACGGCGCCGCCGAGGGCCCAGCCCGCTGCGGGCTGGCGGGAGATCTGGAAGCTCGCCCATTCCTCGACGCTCTCGAAGGTGATCGAGCCGGCGCCGTCGGGCAGCTTCATGGTCTCGCCGGGGCGCAGCCGCTTCTTGAGCTTGTCGCCGTTGCTGTCCTTGAATTCCTTCATCTTGGACGTGTCGAGCTGGTAGACGTTCTGCGGCAGTCCGGAGTCGACTCCGAGGCTGCCGTAGTAGCCGTTGAGCGCGAGGACCGGGTAGTCGGCGCCGGGGTACTGCGAGAACATCGTGCCCTGGCCGTCACCGGCGAACGTCGGGACGAAGAAGGCCTGGAAGCCGAGCTGCTCCTTCTTGCCGCCGGCGTCCTTGTAACCGTCCATCACCTTGATCGCACCGGTTGAGGTGACGTTGTTGTCGATGGGCAGCAGGGGCACGGCGCTGCGGTAGACCTCCCTGCCCTTCCCGTCCTTGACGGAGATGACCGGGGCGTAGCCGTGCGCGTTGAGGTAGACCTTCGTGCCGTCGACGACGAGCGGCTTGTTGACCTCGATGACCTTCTTCTTCGGCTCACCGTCCGCACCCTCGGAGTACGTCACGCGGGCCTCGTAGGTCCGGGGTGTACCGCGCTGGGGTCCGTTGCGCTCGTACGTGCCGACGAAGTCTTCCAGGTCGAAGCTGAACGGGGCGAGGTCGTCGTTGTCGAAGAGCGAGCCGGACTTGAAGTCGTCGTACTGGGTGATCGTGTTGGCGAAACCGTCACCCTCGACGACCAGCTTGCCGCCCTCGGACTTGAAGAGCTGCCCTCCCGCGAACGCGACCAGCATGACGATCAGCGCGATGTGGAAGAGCAGGTTCCCGGTCTCGCGCAGATAGCCCTTCTCCGCGGCCACCGCGTCACCGGCCTCGTGCGAGCGGAAGCGCCGCTTGCGCAGGACGCGCAGCGCGGCCTCGCGGACCTGCTCGGGGTCGGCCTCGGTGCGCCAGGTCGTGTAGGCGGGCAGCCGGGTCAGCGTCCTCGGGGCGCCCGGCGGGCGGCCCCGCAGCTGGCCGACGAACTGGCCGGTGCGCGGGACGATGCAGCCGATGAGCGAGATGAACAGCAGGATGTAGATC
Source organism: Streptomyces sp. NPDC057287 (assembly GCF_042667905.1). NCBI lineage: Bacteria > Bacillati > Actinomycetota > Actinomycetes > Kitasatosporales > Streptomycetaceae > Streptomyces > Streptomyces sp. NPDC057287. Next base: position 55,683 of record NZ_JBHUYV010000025.1, read on the forward strand.
GCGGAGAACCACACCGAGCTGTAGACGTCGAAGAACTGCAGCTTCTCGTAGAGCGGGGTGACCGCGGTGTGGGCTTCCTTGAAGGTCTGCACCTTCAGTTCGTCCACGCTGTTCTGCGGGATCAGCGAGCCGGGGATGGCGCCGAGCGACAGCATGAAGAGCAGGATCAGGGCGACCCGCATGGACGTGAGCTGCCGCCAGAACCACCTGGCCCAGCCGATCACACCCATGGCGGGTACGGAGGAGGCGGACTCCTCGCGCGGGGCGGTGGAGAGTTGTGCTCCTGCCTCGCCGAGGTCGCGCTCCTCCGTGGTGTGCGTGTTGCTCATGGACTCAGATCCCTACAGTGAAGCCGTTGGACCAGCTCTGCGTCTGCTGGACGAGCGCGTCCCAGGCGCCCGTCAGCAGGAGCAGTCCGGTGACGATCATCATGCCGCCGCCGACCCGCATGACCCATGCGTAGTGGCGCTTGACCCAGCCGAACGCGCCGAGGGCCCGTCGGAAGGCCATCGCCGTGAGGACGAAGGGGACGCCGAGGCCGAGACAGTACGCCACGGACAGGATCGCTCCGCGGCCCGCGGTCGCCTGGTCGAAGGCGAGCGTGTTGACCGAGGCGAGGGTGGGGCCGAGACACGGCGTCCAGCCGATACCGAAGAGGGCACCGAGCAGTGGTGCGCCCGTCAGCCCGGTCACCGGCCTCTTGTGGATGCGGAACTCGCGCTGCGTCATCCAGGGCATGAGCCCCATGAAGAAGATCCCCATGAGGATCATGAGCACGCCGAGGACCTTGGAGAGCGTCCCGCTGTACCCCTGGAGCGTCTGGCCGAAGAAACCGAAGAGCGCGCCCCCGGACACGAACACGACGGTGAACCCGAGCACGAAGAGCGAGGCCCCGGCGACGGTCCTGCCCCGCCGGCGCTCGGCCAGATCGGCGCCGCTGACCCCGGTGACGTAGCTGAGGTAGCCGGGCACCAACGGCAGGACGCACGGCGAGAAGAAGGAGACGAGACCGCCGAGCAGGGCGATGGGCAGAGCCACTATGAGGGCCCCGTCGGCGACCGTGTCGTTTCCGCCGGCGACAGCGGCCAGCTCGAGCACCGGAGTCACTTCTCGGCGACCAGCGGATCGATCATCTCGCGCAGTTTCGTGGCGTCGAGCGCGGCGAGCGAACGGGCGGCGAGCTTCCCGTCCCGGTCGACGACCACGGTCGACGGGATGGCCTGCGGGTTCAGCGTGCCCTTCGGGAAGCGCAGGAGCAGCTTCCCGGTCGGGTCGTAGAGGCTCGGGTAGGTGATCCCGAAGTCCTCCTCGAAGTTGACCGCGAGGGATTTCTGGGCGTCCCGGGTGTTGACCCCGACGAACTGGACGCCCTGGCCCTCGGTCGCCTTCGCGACCTTCTCGAAGTGCTTGGCCTCGGCGCGGCAGGGGCCGCACCACGATCCCCAGAAGTTCAGGACGACGACCTTGCCCTTGTAGTCGGCGATGTCGAGGTCCTCGCCGTCCAGCGTGGTGCCGTCGAGCTTCGGCGCGTCGGTGCGTTCGCCCTTGGCGACGGTGGAGACGCCTCCGCTGCCGGTCACGAAGTTCGTGTTGCCGCCGCCGCCCGCCTTGGTGCCGTCACCACTGCACGCGGACAGGGTCAGCGCGCCGGCCACGGCGGTGGCGGCCAGCAGGGTGAAGCGGCGTCGGGGTGCGCGGCCAGAGCTCATGTGAAAAGTTTCGCATGGCAGTTCCGGGGATCTTGCGCACCCCCCTCGGTGCCCGTAAAGCCCCTTGTCAAGCCTGTTTAAAGAAGGTGTTCCAGCCACCCTCGGGGGACTGTCCCACCTGGAGCGTACGCAGCTTCGCGAGCACCGCCGGGTCCTGTACGTCGAGCCAGTCGGCGAACTGCCGGAAGGAGACGAGGCGCACATCCGGCTTGCCCGCGATGTGTTTGAGCGCGTCCTCCACGGCGTCCATATAGATGCCGCCGTTCCACTCCTCGAAGTGGTTTCCGATGTAGAAGGGCGCACGATTCGTCTCGTAGGCGCGGTCGAATCCGGCGATGTACGCCTCGGTGGCCTGGGTGCGCCACCCCGGATAGCGCGAGGGCATGCCGTTGGTCGAATTCTTCGACTGGTTGGCGAGGATGTTGTAGTCCATGGAGAGGACTTCGAAGGTGTGGCCGGGGAAAGGAATGCCCTGGAGCGGAAGATCCCAGACGCCCTGGCGCTTCTCGGGCCACATCTGGGTGCCGCCGGGCGAGCTCGCGTCGTAGCGCCAGCCCAGCTGCTTCGCGGTGGGCAGCAGATTGTCCTGGCCGAGCAGGCAGGGTGTGCGGCCCCCGACCAGTTCCTTGCGGTAGTCGAACGGCAGCGGGTCGAGATCCTGCCAGCCGGTGTTCGTCCGCCATTCGGTGACGAACGAGATCGCCTGGTCGATCTCGCTCTGCCATTGCGCGGGCGTCCAGTCGCCGACCGATCCGGAACCACCGCAGAAATGCCCGTTGAAGTGGGTTCCGATCTCGTGTCCGTCGAGCCATGCCTGACGGACGTACTTCAGCGTCTGCCTGACGTGGTCGTCCGTGAGATAGCCGATGTCCGAGGCGCCCCGGGGGTTGTTGGGCGGACGGTAGAGGGACTTCTTCGACTCGGGCAGCACGTAGAGCCCGGAGAGGAAGAAGGTCATCGCCGCGTCGTGTTCCCTGGCGAGTTCGAGAAAGCGCGGGAAGAGGCCGTTGCCGACCTCTCCCGCCCCGTCCCAGGAAAAGATCACGAACTGCGGCGGGGTCTGTCCGGCTTCGAGCGGGACGGGGGCAGTGGGCTGATTCGGCTGCTTTCCGGTGTCGGCCGTGGAGCCGTCACCGATCAGCCTGACGTGTTTCTCGGGTGGGCCGCCGCCATTCCCGGGCGTCCCCTTGCCGCCTTTGCCGCCCTTCTCGGTTTCCGGCCGGTCCCTGTCCGATGACCCGAGGGAGCCGCAGCCGGTCATCGTGAGTGCGGCTGCGGCTCCGAGTCCGGCCCCGAGCAGGCCCCTTCGGTCGATTTCACGCATAGCGTCCCCATCTGCGGTCGTATTACCTCAAGGCCATACAAACTGGCGATGGCTTAGATGAGGAAACCAACACGACGGTTCCGCCGATAATCATAAAAGTTGTTACGTGAACAGACCCTTACAGGTGCTGCACATGACACACAGAACGGCGGGGCGTGCGGGGCCCGGACGCGGCAGGGGGCGCCTACGCCCCGAACGCCTTGGACTTCCCCTTGACCGGCTTCGCACCCGCGAGCAGATGCGCCGGCACCAGGTCCCGGGCCGGCTCCGTGTACCCGACGGAGACGATCTTGTCGCCCTGGTACGTGAAGCTCGTCAGCGAGGCCAGGGTGCACTGGCGCTTGCGCGGGTCGTGCCACAGCCTGCGCCGCTCCACGAAGCTCCGCACGATCCAGATCGGCAGCTGGTGGCTGACGCACACCGCCTCGTGCCCACGGGCGGCGTCGCGCGCCGCGTCCAGGGCACCCATCATCCGCACGACCTGCTCGACGTACGGCTCACCCCAGGACGGCTTGAACGGGTTGGTGAGGTGCTTCCAGTTCTCGGGCTTGCGCAGCGCGCCGTCGCCGACCCCGAAGGTCTTGCCCTCGAAGACGTTGGCGGCCTCGATGAGGCGCTCGTCGGTGGCCAGCTCCACGCTGTGCGACTTGGCGATCGGCGTGGCCGTCTCCTGCGCGCGCTCCAGCGGGGAGGCGACGACATGGGTGATGTCGCGCTTCTCCAGGTGCTCCGCGACCCGGTCGGCCATCCGGCGGCCGAGGTCGGAGAGGCTGTAGCCGGCCCGGCGCCCGTAGAGCACGCCGTCCGGGTTGTGCACCTCACCGTGGCGCATCAGGTGGACGACGGTGATGTCCTGGTCTCTGTGCTCACTCATGCGGTGGCCTCCGATGCGGCGCGGGCGGCGGCGGGCAGCGCGGCGGCGATCTTCTCGATCGCCCGCGCGTCGTGGGCGGTGGAGACGAACCAGGACTCGAAGGCGGACGGCGGCAGATAGACGCCCTGCTCCAGCATCGAGTGGAAGAACGCGGTGAAGCGGAAGGCTTCCTGCTTCTTCGCGCCCTCGTAGTCACGGACGGGCTCGTCGGTGAAGAAGACGGAGAACATGTTGCTCGCCGCCGACACCGTGTGGGCGACGCCCTCCTTGGTGAACGCCTCGCCGACCAGGGAGCGCAGCTCCGCGGAGACCGCGTCGACCTTCGCGTACGCCGCGTCGTCGAGCAGCCGCAGCTGGGCGAGGCCCGCGGCGGTGGCGACCGGGTTCCCCGAGAGGGTGCCGGCCTGGTAGACGGGGCCGACGGGGGCCAGGTGGGCCATCACGTCGGCACGGCCGCCGAAGGCCGCGGCCGGGAAGCCGCCGCCCATGACCTTGCCGAAGGTCATCAGGTCGGGCCGCACCCCGTCGATGCCGTACCAGCCGGCCTTCGACGTACGGAAGCCGGTCATCACCTCGTCGGAGATGTACAGCGCGCCGTCGGCCGCGCAGATCTCCTTCAGCCCGGCGTTGAAGCCGTCGAGCGGCGGCACGACGCCCATGTTGCCCGGCGAGGCCTCGGTGATCACACAGGCGATCTCACCCGGCTGCGCGGCGAACGCGGCGCGCACGGCGTCCAGGTCGTTGTACGGGAGCACGATCGTGTCGCCCGCCTGAGCGCCGGTCACGCCGGGCGTGTCGGGCAGGCCGAAGGTGGCGACCCCGGAGCCGGCCGCGGCCAGCAGCGCGTCGACGTGCCCGTGGTAGCACCCGGCGAACTTCACGACCTTGGCGCGCCCGGTGAATCCGCGGGCGAGCCGGATCGCGGACATGGTCGCCTCGGTGCCGGACGACACCAGCCGCACCTGCTCCACGGGCTCGATCCGGGCGACGATCTCCTCGGCGAGCGCGACCTCGCCCTCACCCGGCGTACCGAACGAGGTACCACGGGCCACCGCGTCCTGGACGGCCGCGATGACCTCGGGGTGCGCGTGGCCGAGGATCATCGGCCCCCACGAACACACGAGGTCGACGTACTCACGGCCGTCGGCGTCGGTGAGGTACGGACCCGTGCCGGACACCATGAACCGGGGCGTACCGCCCACGGCCCGGAAGGCACGCACGGGGGAGTTCACGCCGCCGGGTGTCACGAGGGACGCACGGTCGAAAAGCGTCTGCGAAACTGGGGCTTCGTATGAATACGCCACTTTGGTCCTGATCTGCGATTCGGGATTCGGGGGGCCTGGCCGGAATTCCCGGCCGCCTGTGAGCAGGGAGCGCGCTCTCCCCGTATGAGGCTCGTACAACGAAAGGGCGTCAGTCTCCTCGCGTCTGCGAAACTGGGGCGTCATAGGGAAAGCTCACACATGCCATGGTGTCAGAGGCGTCGACGGTCTTGCGGACTGGTGTTTCACCGCACGCCCGTGGGGGAGGTCACTGACGATGATCGGGTTGCGCGGCGGGGCTGTGTCTCCTAAGAAGTAGTCGGGTGGATGAGATATGCATCGCGGTGGCGGAGTGGGCGAAGGGACCGACGGCCTGGGGCCCGAGCCTGCCCGGCGAGGGCGGCACCGACGCGAGGCCGAACGAGTACGGGACGATCGGGCCGAGCGCGTACGGGATGCCCAGACGGGTGGTGCCGATGGTTCCGGGAGCAGGAGCAGTGGACGGGTGGGGGTGACCTACAAGTACTTCGGTGCCCCTGACGGGGCCACCGCCGCACGCGTGCCCATCTCCATGCGTCCCGAGGAGCTGGGCGGCGACGAGCTGGGCATGGGCGGCATGTTCAGCAAGATCAAGCCCGAGACGGTGGCGGCCATGGTCCTCACCGGCATACAGGGCATACCCCTGCACAAGGTCCCCCCGCTGGAGCTGGTCGTGCTCCACCCCGACTACGCCGTGGTCAAGCTGCCGATGACCGTGGTCGACCCGCTGCGGGACGTCGGCGAGGAATCGGTCGGCGCCGCGGCCTTCATCTGGTCCACGGTCCCTGACCGCGGCGGCCCGCGCGATGCCTTCAACGTCTACCAACTGCTCCACGAGTGGCAGGACTTCTCCCACCGGCTGCACGACGCCGGACACCAGGCGTACTGCCTGGTCTGGCCCTGACCCGGAGGTCGGCGAAGGGCGAAAAAACGGGCGGAACCCACTCCGCTCTCTTCCGGCCCCACCGGTGTAGGAACATATGACGCATGACGGCGGATGAACTGAGTGTGGTCGTGGAGGCCGCGGACGACGGTGTCGTCCTGGTCCGTGTCCGGGGGAGCCTGGACGGATGGTCGAGCCCCTCGGGGCTGGCCGGGGCGCTGGAGGAGGCCGCCGGGAGCGGCGGACGGCTGACCGTGGCCGATCTGTCCCGGCTGGAGTTCGCCGACTCGACCGGTCTGCACACCCTGCTGAACGCCCAGCGTCGCCACGACGAGGCCGGGGTACGGCTGATTCTGGCCGGACCGCTCGGGACGGGCGTGCACCGGCTCTTCGAGGTCTCGGGCACCCTCGGCGCCTTCACGTTCGCCGACACGGTGGACGCGGCACTGGCATGCTGACCGGCCGCGGACCGGGCCGCCCGGCACCCGGACCCCCGGCAGGGAGTGTGACCGGAGCACGGTCGGGCAGGCGCAGAGAATAATGAACGGGGAACGAGAAGTACTGCGGGACGGCACGAATCCGGCCGATGGACCGGAGGAGGTCGTCGTCTCGCCCGCCCCGGGGCCGCCGACGGACACCGGCCGCCCGCCCGGTGTACCTCGGAACGCGGCCGCCGCCCGTGACGTCGTCACCCGGCTCCTGGAGGCCCAGTTCTGCGGGCTGGGCGGGGAAGGCCCGGCCGATGTCGTGGTGGCCGACGCCCTGCTGGTGACGTCGGAGCTCGTGACCAACGCGGTCAGGCACGGCGGAGGGCTCACCGGCTTCGCCGCGGAGATCACCGACGACGGCCTCCTCCTCACCGTCGCCGATGCCAGCACGCGGGCGCCGGTCACCGAGAAGCGCGATCCGGGCACCAACCCCGTCGGCGGCTACGGATGGATGCTGGTGCGCAGGCTGGCGAAGCAGGTCTCCGTCACGTACCTCCCCGGGGGCAAGAACATCGTCGCGCTGGTCGCCCTCGCCTGAGGGGCGCGTCGCCCCTCAGGCGGCGGGCGGCACGTGGCCGCAAGCCGCCACCCGAATGGCAGGGCGTCCGCGCGGGCAGGCGCGAGCAGTTGGCATAATCCCCGCATGGTCCGCGAGCCCCTCGACAGATCCGCACCGGCCGGCCCGCCCGTGGTGGCGTCCGAAGGCGAGACCGGCGGCTGCTGGGTCGTGCGGGCCCAGGGCGATCTCGACTCGGACACCATCGATCCCCTCTTCATCGCCCTGTGGCAGGCGGTGGCCGGGCACCGCGCCGTCGTGCTGGACGCGTCCGCCGTCACTTTCGCGGACTCCTCGTTCCTGAGTCTCCTCATCGAGGTGCACCGGCGGACGGACCTGCGCCTCGCCTCACCGGGCACGTCCCTGGCGCGGCTCCTGCGGACCGCGGGTGTCGACCGGGTCCTCCGGAGCTTCCCGTCGCTCGACGCGGCCATCGGCGCGCCGCCGGCCGCCTCCTGACCTCTGGAGGCTCAATGGGCCGGCCCGAGCCGTCGTGTCAGCCGTACGGCGCCGGCGGCTGCACGGCGCCGTACGGGGTCCCGCCGGACGGCTGCCCGTCCTCCGCGCCCTCGGCCCGCGCGCCCGCCCCGTCGAGGGCGAAGAGCCGGCCGGTTCCGGTGACGTCCAGGAGCCTGAGGAGGAAGGCGGGCGGGTTCTCCAGGTGCAGCACCACTCCGCGTGACGCCGTGCCGCGGTGGATCAGCAGGAGGCTGGAGAGGCCCGTCGAGTCGCACAGCCGTAGCCGCTCGCAGTCCATGAAGAGGTCGCGCAGGTCCGGATCGTCGGCGAGGCACTCCCGGGCACGCTCCACGAGTTGCTCGCCGGTGTCGAAGTCCAGGTCACCGACGAGCCGCAGACGTACGGCACCCGGAGCGGATTCGGCGGTCAGGGTGAGGGGCGGACAGAGGTGATCGGTCATCCAGGGCTCCGTGGGTGGTGGCCGGCGGTCGCCAGGAGGGCGTCCGGGACGAGGTGCGCCCGGTCGAGCAGCCTGGTGGACCGGGGGAAGTCCTTGAGTTCCGTACCCAGGGCGCCGAGGGCCACCGCGGTGGCGGGGTGTTCGTTCCGGTCGGTCACCGCCGCCCACAACCGGTCCTGGAGGCCGCGCGTCCGGGGCTCGGCAGGAGTGTGCGTCATGCGGTGTACCTGCCCCGGGTGTGGCCGTCCACCGCACTCAGGTGGGTGCTCGGCGGGGCGGTGATCGCGACGAGCGCCATGTCGTCGTGCCTGCCGTCGTGCAGCCACTGCGACGCGAGCATCTGGACACGCTCGACGACAGCCGTGCCCGGCATGCCCGCGCACTCCGACACGGCACGCATCAGCCGCTCCTCGCCGAAGAGTTCGTCGCCGAGGGGGCCACCGCGCGCCTCGGTGACGCCGTCGGTGTAGAGCAGACACGTCTCGCCCGGCAGGAGGTCGGTCTCCACGGTCCGGGCCTCGATGCGCGGCAGGGCCCCGACCAGGGTCCCCCGGGTGTCGACCTCCTCGACGCGGCCGTCGTTGCGGATCACCAGCGGGGCGGGATGGCCGGCCGACGTGAGGCGCAGGCGTACCCGGCTCGCCTCCCGCCGGACCGACGCCAGCACCAGGGTCGCGAAGCGTGTGTGGTGCGAGTTGAGGAGCGCCCCGTTGAGCAGGCGCAGCATCCGTTCGTGGTCGCCCCCCATCGGCGTCAGCGCCTGGAGCGTGTTGCGGATCTTGCCGGTGAGAACGGCCGCTTCCAGGCCCTTTCCGCACACGTCGCCGAGGACCGCGAGGGACGCGTCCTCGGACGTGCTGCCCGGGTGCACGTCGTAGAAGTCGCCGCCCACCCGGTCCTGTGCGGCGGCGGGCCGGTAGCCGCCGGCGAACTCGACTCCGTTCACCCGGTTCAGCGAAGGCGGCAGCAGATCCCGCATCAGGGTCCGGGTGATGCCGCTCTGTTCCGCGTACAGGCGTGCGGCGGACAGCGCGGCACCGGCCCGTGCGGCGAACAGCCGCGCGAAGACCTCCTCGCTCTCGTTGAACTCCGCGGAACCCGCGCCGCGCAGCAGGACCAGGACGCCGGCCGGGACGCCGTGGCCCGGCAGAGGGGTGACGGCCGCCGAGCCCACGGTGCCGCCGAAGCCCTCCGGGATCAGCCAGTCGGGCAGCGAGGCGGGGTCGATCCACCGGGAGGGGACGGGCGGGAATCCCTGCAGCGCCTCACTCAGGCCGGGGACCTGGGCGGGGTCCGCCGTCACCGTGGCGCGCACCGCGGCCCCGCCCTCGACGGCGTACGCCACGGGCAGCTTCCGCCCCGACGCGGGAAGGACGACGACGGCGGCATCGGCGAGGTGCCGGGAGGCGAGCTGCGCGGTGACCTGCATACAGCGGTCGGTGTTCAGCGAAGCGAGCAAGGTGTTCGACGCCTCCGCCAGGAAGTCGGTCCGCTTCCGCTCCGTGGCCAGGTCGTCTTCGGCGAGCCGCCGGCCGGTGTCGTCGACCAGCCACCACACCACGTCGCCGTTCCGGTGCGGGACCGGGTGCGCCTCGAAGCTCCGCGCACCGATCCGCCCCCGGAACGCGGGGCGACGGGCTGCGGGCACCGGGTCGTCACCGGCCGGGCGGGCGGCGGGGACCGCCGCCGTCTGCCCATGTGCGCGTGTCAGCCAGGCGGGCGCCGCCGCCGTGAGCGCGCCGCCCGGGACCGCGCGGTCGAGGAGCGAGCCGGCGGCCGGGTTGAGGTCGACGACTGTTCCGGCCCGGTCGACGACGATCACGGGGCAGGGGGCCGTTTCCCACAGGTCGGACGTGGACGGGTGCTGCGTTCTCGTAGCGATGTGTTCCTTCGGAGGAGCCATGAGGGGGGACCCGCCCGAAGCGAGTCGCACCACCTTCCAACTGGACGAAGATTGCTTTCCCTTCGGCAACCATTGCCCAGCCGAGGAGCGTATGGCAACCCGCCCCCCTGCCACGGGGACGGCCCGGAGCGGTGTACGGAGCGTCTTCGCCAGGCTCCTCCGGGGTGGCCCGGAGCGGCGTACGAAGCGTGCCCGCGGGGCACTTCGGGGGCGGCCCGGAGCAGCGTGCGGGGCGTGCCCGCGAGGCGCTCTCATGGGGGGCGCGGTGCGCGCGGACCGTGTGCTCCGGTTCACGCCGGCGCGGTGTGCGGGAGCGGCGGCAGCCGCCCCTCGGAGTGACGCGCCCTCAGGCGCCGGGCGCCTCAGCCACCGCCGGCGAGCCGGCCGCTGAGGGAGCCGTGGAGGTCGGCACTCCGCTCGTCGAGACCGGTGATCTCCACGCTCTTGCCGCGCTGTTCGTACTTCGTGGTGACGGCGTCCAGCGTCGCCACCGCCGACGCGTCCCAGATGTGCGCGGCGCTCAGGTCGATGACGACCTCGCCCGGATCGCCGGCGTAGTCGAACCGGCCGACGAGGTCGTTGGACGACGCGAAGAAGAGCTCGCCGAAGACGGAGTAGACCACCCGGCCGCCGTCCCGGTCGGTGACGGATGTGACGTCGGCGAGATGGGCGACCCGCCGGGCGAAGATGACCATGGCGGTGACCGAACCGACGACGACACCGACGGCGAGGTTCTCGGTGGCCACGACGCAGACCACCGTGATCATCATCACGGCGATCTCGCCGGCGGGCATCCGTTTCAGGGTCCTGGGCGCGACCGAGTGCCAGTCGAAGGTCGCGAAGCACACCATGACCATGACCGCGACGAGCGCCGCCATGGGGATACGGGAGACGAGCGGCCCGAACGCGATGCACAGCACCATCAGGAAGACGCCCGCGAGGAACGTGGACAGCCGGGTACGGGCGCCGGAGACCTTCACGTTGATCATGGTCTGGCCGATCATGGCGCAACCGCCCATGCCGCCGAGGAAGCCGGTGACGATGTTGGCGATGCCCTGGCCGATCGACTCGCGGGTCTTGCTGGAGTGCGTGTCGGTGATCTCGTCGACCAGCTTGGCCGTCATCAGCGACTCCATCAGGCCTACCAGCGCCATGGCCAGCGCGTAGGGGGCGACGGTGGTCAGGGTGTCCAGGGTGAACGGGACGTCCGGCAGGCCGGGAACCGGCAGGGACGACGGCAGCTCGCCCTTGTCACCGACGGTCGGTACGGCGATGCCCGCGGCCACGGTGATCGCGGTCAGGATGATGATGGAGACCAGCGGGGCGGGGACCGCCCGGGTGATCCTCGGGAAGAGGACCATCAGGGCCAGCCCGCCGATGACCAGCGGATACACGGGCCAGGGGACGTCGCTCAGCTCCGGGACCTGACCCATGAAGACCAGGATCGCCAGCGCGTTGACGAAGCCGACCATCACGCTGCGGGGCACGAACCGCATCAGCTTGGCGACCCCGAGCGCTCCGAGGACGATCTGGAAGACCCCGCCCAGGATCACTCCCGCGATCAGGTAGCCGAACCCGTGCTCCCGGTTGAGCGGAGCGATGACGAGGGCGACCGCGCCCGTCGCGGCCGAGATCATCGCGGGCCGGCCGCCGACGACGGAGATGACGACGGCCATCGTGAACGCGGCGAACAGGCCGACCGCCGGGTCGACACCGGCGATGATCGAGAACGAGATCGCCTCGGGGATCAGCGCCAGCCCGACGACGAGACCGGCCAGGACCTCGGTGCGGAGGACCTTCGGCGACAGCCAGGACGGCCGGAACCCGCCGGGCCGGCCGGCCCGCGACAGTACGGATGTGGACAAGGAAGGCGTGACCTGTCGTTGCTCGGGCACGCCCGGCGTACCGGGGCGTGCGGGGCGCGGAGGCCGGACGGCATCCCGCGGATCGTCCACGACGGCGGACGGAAGCATGGGGGGCGGACAGCGCGGGGCTGTCGCCGGGGGTGAGCGGCGGTGCTGACGCACGCGCTCCCGCCGGGAGCGGATCGGCGCCGGGAGGCGGATCGCGCCGGGCACCGGGGCCCGCGGGCCCGTCGTGCGTCGGAGACGTCATCGGCCCCTGGCGGACTTGCGACAGGCAACTCTACCCTAACGTTAGGGTAGGGATCGAAACGCCGTCCTCCCCTGTGGTCACGGCATGAGTGGGAGGGCACATGGGAACCGTGAGCGGCGAGCACATGCAGATCGGCGAGGTCGCCGCGCGCACCGAGCTGTCGCTGCGCACCATCCGGCACTACGAGGAGACCGGCCTCGTGGCCCCCTCCGCCCGCTCGCGTGGCGGGTTCCGGCTGTACACCGAGGCCGACGTGGCCCGGCTGATGGTCATCCGCCGGATGAAGCCCCTCGGCTTCACCCTCGACGAGATGCGGGACCTGCTGGAGGCCGTCGACCGTCTCGACACGGACGAGGAGCTGACCGCGGGCGAGCGCGACGAACTCCTCGAACGGGTCCGCACGTACGAGAGGTCCGCGTCCGAGCAGGTCGCGAAGGTACGGGTCCAGCTGGCGCGGGCCGAGGAGTTCGCCCTCACCCTGCGTACGCGCCTGGACCGCGGCGGGCCGCCGGAGGCGTGACGCCGGGAGGCCCGGTACCTGCTGGTGGTCGCGATGTCCCGCCGGTCCAGCACCCGTTGGCGGTCGCGACGTCCAGGCATCCGGCACCTGCTGGTGGTCGTGACGTCCAGGCATCCGGCACCTGTCGGCGGCGGGCAACGGGAGCGGCACTCACCGGAAGCGACACCGGTCGCGGCACTCGTCCACCACCCGGCGCGGGCGCTCGTCGAAGAGCGCGTACCAACGGGTGCGGGAGGGCGCCCTTCGGCCATTCATTGGCCGAAGAATGATCTCCAGCCGCACCGCCGGGGTTGCCGATGCAAGAAGCACGAACCCCGAGGAGGCTCCCGGCATGGACGACCTGCTGCTGACCCTGACCGTACCGGCCGTGGTCGTCGCGAGCGGGGTGTACGCCGTCTGCGACTGCCGGCGCCGGCGGCGGAAGCCCCCGCCGCCCTACACACGCCGGGCGTCCCGCCTCGCCGCACGCGAGGCGGTGCTCCTCGCCGAGGCCGTCGTCGACAAGGCGTACGCGGCCCTCGGCAGGCTCTACGCCGACCCGGCCGCCCCTCACCCGGCCGGTGGCACCCTCACGGGCAGCGGGGCGTCGGACTCCAGCCAGGATCGCGGCCCGTCACGGCCAGCGCCCGCTCGAAGGCCGTAGCGCCGGGCGGCACGGGGAACGGCTCGCCGAACACCTTCATCTGCCGTGCCTGCGGGGCCAGCTCCTCCAGCCCGGGGCCCAGCTCCGCCACCACGGCGGCGTCGGGCTCGAAGTCCTGGCCGGTCGACCTGGCCAGGTCCCAGGCGTGCACGGTGAGGTCCCCCAGCACCATGAGTCCGACCGTTCTGGCCGGCATCCCCATGCTCCCCGGCGTCCCTTCCTCCGCGCCGGGCTCGGCCCAGGCCTTCACCAGCAGTGCCGTCGCGTCGTCGAACCGGCCGCGCCAGTCCCCCGTGACGACATCATCCGTCCGGCTGAAGTCGGTCGAGCCCTTGACCGCGAGCGCCCGGAAATTCTCGATCACGGTGAAGAGGTGGTTCAGCAGGGCCCGGACGTCGTACTCGCCGCACGGCGTGCCCTCGGCCAGCTGACCGTCGTCGATGCCCCGCACGACGGGCACGGCCCGGGCGGCGGCTTCCTCGAGGAGTTCACTGATCGTCTTCATGTTCCCGACGATGCGCCCCGCAGGACGTGGCGTCTTGAAGAAACACGTCAGCGCGGTGGTCCGTCCGTCCTAGGATCCGATCATGGCCGGACCCCGACGCGAGACACGGGGCATCGTCGACGCCCCCGACCTGTTCACCCACGTCCGCTTCCGCCTCCGCGACCCCGCCCCCGCGCTCCGGCAGCATCTGGAGCACTACTGGCTGATCGACTGGGACCTTGCGGAGCCCTACACCTCACAGGTGGTGCCGCACCCGAGCGTCCACCTGGTCTTCCAGCGCACGGAGCCGGGCAGCGAGGCGGAACGGACCGGCTTCGCCGAGGTCTACGGCGTCGTGCAGGGCCTGTTCAGCCAGCGGCTGGAGGGCAGGGGGCGGGTGTGCGGCGTGAAGTTCCGGCCGGGCGCCTTCCGGCCCTTCGCCCCTCACCGGCCCGTGTCGGAGTGGACCGGGCGCCGGGTCCCCGCCGACGAGGTGCTGGCCGCCCCCGCGGGCGGGCCTCCGGCCTCCGGGACGGCGCGGTCCGTGCTCGGCCCGGCCGACGAGGACGCCCGGGTCGCGGCACTGGACGCGTATCTGCTTCCGCTCGTTCCCCCACCGGACCCACAGGCGGAGCTCGCGGCGGAGCTCGCCGAGCTCGTGCGCACCGACCGCTCGCTGCTGCGGGTGGACGCGCTCGCCCGTGAGGGAGGCATGTCCGTGCGCTCACTGCAACGGCTGTTCTCCGCCCATGTGGGGGTCGGGCCCAAGTGGGTCATCCTCCGCCACCGCATCCACGAGGCGTTGGAGCGCGCCGGGACGGATCCGGAGCCCGACTGGGCGGAGCTCGCCGCCGATCTCGGCTACAGCGACCAGGCGCACCTGGTCAGGGACTTCACGGCCACGGTGGGTGTGCCCCCGACAGCCTTCGCACAGCGCTGACTCCCGTCCCCCGCCGTGCGGCGTCGACACGCGTGCACCACCGATGCGGCGCCGCCCCCGCCGTGCGGCGTCGACGGACCGGCTCCCGTCCCGGAGCCGGCAGGGGCGCCGGCGGGACCCGCGGGGCCGGCGCCGGACGGCTGCCGGAATCCCTTCGCCGCGCGCCCCCGCGCAATGGCATCCTGACCGGGTGAACGGACCCGAGATCACCCTCGAAGTAGCCCCGGAGCTGCGGCTCTTCGTCGCCCACGACCGCCGCCTCGGGCGCACGGCAGTCGCCACGGACGGCTCGTCGACCCTCGGACACGTCGTGGAGTCGCTCGGCGTCCCGCTCACCGAGGCAGGGGAGCTCCTGGTCGACGGCCGCCCTGTGCCCGTCTCCCACATCCCCGGAGCCGGCGAGCTGGTCGAAGTGAGGGCGGTGCACCGCCCCCAGCAGGTCCCGGGCGCGCCGCTGCGCTTCCTGCTCGACGTACATCTGGGCACGCTCGCGCGGCGTCTGCGGCTCCTGGGCGTGGATGCCGCGTACGAGAGCGAGGACATCGGCGATCCGGCGCTGGCCACCCTCTCGGCGGAGCAGAAGCGCGTCATGCTCTCCCGCGACCGGGGGCTGCTCCGGCGCAGGGAGATCTGGGCGGGTGCGTACGTCTACAGCGACCGGCCCGAGGAGCAGCTCCGCGACATCCTGGGACGCTTCGCCCCCGTACTGGCGCCGTGGACGCGCTGCACCGCGTGCAACGGGGAACTCGCCGAAGCGGACAAGGACTCGGTGAGCTCCCGCCTGGAGCAGGGCACGCAGGCGTCCTACGACGTGTTCGCGCAGTGCACGGCCTGCGGCCGGGTGTACTGGCGCGGCGCCCACCACGCCCGCCTGGAGGGCATCGTGGCGGACGCCATGGGCGAGTTCGGCGGGGCGGGCCGCCAGGCTCCGACGGCCTGAGAGACCGCCGGGCGCCTCCGGTCCGATCGGACCGCGGGCGCCACATCCCTCACGCAGCCCCTGGGCGCCGCCCGCCGTCAGGGCTGTTCGGCCGTCAGGTAGCGCTGGACCGTGGGTGCGAGCCAGCGGACGATCTCCTCGCGGGACATGGCCACGGCGGGCTCGATACGCAGGACGTACCGCGCGAGCGCCATGCCCAGGATCTGCGTGGAGACGAGCGCGGCGCGGCGGGGCGCGTCGGCAGGATCGGGACAGACCCCGGCGGCCACCGGCCCGAGCTGCTCGGCGAAGACGGCCCGCATCCGCTCGGCCCCCGCTTCATTGGTGACGCCGACCCTGAGCAGACCCGTCAGCACGTCGTCCTGTTCCCAGCGGTCCAGGAAGTGACCGACCAGCACCGCGCCCACGTGCTTGCCGGGCAGGGCTCCCAGGCCGGGCAGGCGCAGGTCGATCACGGACGCGGCGGCGAACAGCCCCTCCTTGGACCCGTAGTAGCGCATCACCATGGACGGGTCGATGCTCGCGTCGCGGGCGATGGCCCTGATGGTGGCGCGCTCGTACCCCTCGGCGGCGAACCGCTCGCGGGCGGCTTCGAGGATCGCCGCCCTGGTGGCGTCCGAGCGACGGGGGGCGGAGGAGGCGCGCACTGTCATGCCAACAACTGTAGGCCAACATCCGTTGACAAGCCATATGCGCCCACCTACTGTTGCCAACAAGCGTTGACCAACAAGCGTTGGCATGAGCTACTCGGAGGCCGTCATGACCGGCACGTCCAGCACCGGATCCAGCTACGCCGGCACCACCGATGTCGTGGTCGTGGGCGCGGGCCCCGCAGGGCTGCTCCTGGCGGGCGACCTCGCCGTCCAGGGCCTGTCGGTCACTCTGGTCGAGCGGCGCCCGGCCGAGGCGGGCACCCTGACCCGGGCCTTCGCCGTGCACGCACGCACCCTGGAGGTGCTGGACGCCCGAGGACTCGCCGACGCGCTGATCAAGACCGGCACGGCCCTCACCCACCTGCGCCTCTTCGGACGGCTCTCGCTCGATCTGACCCGGCTGCGCAGCCGCTTCCCGTTCCTCCTCATCACCCCTCAGTACGAGGTGGAGCACCTCCTGAGGGACCGCGCGCTCAAGGCAGGCGCGGACATCCGGTTCGGGACCGAGCTGCTCGGCCTGAGCCAGTCCGCCGACGGCGACACGGTCACTGCGGCGATACGCGACGCGGACGGGACCCGGTCCACCGTCGAGGCCCGGTATCTCGTGGGGACCGACGGGGTGCGCAGCTCCGTCCGCATGGCCCTCGGGCTGCCCTTCCCGGGCGAGTCCGTGATCAAGTCCATCGTTTTGGCCGACGTCCGGCTCACCGAGGAGCCCTCCGCGCTCCTCACGGTCAACGGCGCGGGCGACGCCTTCGCCTTCATCGCCCCCTTCGGCGACGGCTGGTACCGCGTCATGGGCTGGAACCGCACCCATCAGGCCGACGACAACGACCCGGTGGAGCTCGACGAGCTGCGCGAGACAGCCCGTCTCGCGCTCGGCACCGACTACGGCATGCACGACGCCCGCTGGATCTCACGCTTCCACAGCGACGAACGCCAGGTGCCCGCCTACCGCACCGGCCGGGTCTTCCTCGCCGGAGACGCCGCCCACGTCCACTCGCCGGCGGGCGGCCAGGGCATGAACACCGGCCTCCAGGACGCGGCGAACCTCTCCTGGAAGCTCGCCGCCGTCCTGCGCGGGCATGCGGCCGACCCCGAAGCACTCCTCGACAGCTACCACGCCGAGAGGCACCCGGTAGGCACCCAGGTCCTGCGCGCCAGCGGCGCCATCATCCGCCTGGCCATGGCCAGAACCCCGTGGCAGCGGCTCGCCCGGACGGCCGTCGCCCACGCGGTGTCCATCGTCCGGCCGGCCTCGGACAAGGTCATCGGAAGAATCTCCGGCGTGGGCATCTCGTACGACGCACCGAAGGGCAGCCACCGCCTCACGGGCAGCCGCTCCCCCGACCTGCGGCTGGCCGAGGGCCGTCTCCTGGAGCTCCTGCGCGAGGGCTCCTTCGTCCTGGTCACGCCGCCGGACGCCCCCGGCTTCACCGGGCCGGCACCGCTCGTCCACGCGCACTGGACGGGCGACCGCACGACCACCCTGCTCATACGCCCCGACGGCTACATCGCCTGGGCGGGCGAGCACGCCGACCCCGACGCCCTGCGGCAGGCCCTCGGCAACCCATCGTCCACCCGGGGCCGCTGACCGTCCGCCAGACGCCCGGCACCGGCCGGGACCCGCACCGCCGGGGACCACCCGGGACCGCCCGGGACCACCCGGGACCACCCGAGACCACCCGAGACCACCCGGCACCGCTTCAGAAGACGTACGCGTCACCCGTGGAGAGGACCAGCACCTCACGCGTGTCGTTCCGCCGGTTCCGGTCGCTCGCACCGCCGTTCCAGACGGTGTCCACCCGCACCACGACCTCGGCCGGCCGGCCCGCGAAGCGCAGGCCGAGAGCCGTGCGCCGCGCGTCCCCGGCCACGCGCAGCGGTCCGGTCGCGCACAGGACCGTGCTGCTGCCGCCGCGCATGCAGCGCCGGGGCAGCCGCTGCCAGGCCGCCAGCGGCGCGGAGAAGCGCAGGCGCACGGTGGCGTCCGCGAGCGGCGACGGCCCCCGGTTCCCGGTCAACAGCTGGACCCCGATCCGTTCCTCCGTGAGCGAGACACGTCCGTGGTGGGACACGTCCGCCTCCGGCGCGATCGCCCGCTGCGCGATGCCCCGCGGTGCGGGCTCGGCCACGGCGGACAGCCCCGGACCCAGCACCACGGCCGCCGCCATCGCCGCCGCGGCGGGCGCCTTCAGCACTGCACTACGCGTCACTCGCATGAGCAGAAGATACCGATAACACCCAATCATCCCTATGTGATGACCGGTTCGTCGCACTTCCCCCACTCGCACGGCCCACCGTCGGCGGCCGGCACCGCTCACCCGCCCCGGCACCCGCGTCCCGCCCCGCATGGCACGCTGGCCCCATGCTCGTCGCCCGTTCCGTCGCCCTCTTCGTCGTAGCCGCGCTCTTCGAGATCGGGGGCGCGTGGCTCGTCTGGCAGGGCGTGCGTGAGCATCGCGGCTGGATCTGGATCGGTGCGGGGGTGATCGCCCTCGGTGCCTACGGATTCGTGGCCACACTCCAGCCGGACGGGGAGTTCGGCCGCATCCTCGCGGCGTACGGCGGGGTGTTCGTCGCCGGGTCGATCGCCTGGGGCATGGTCGCCGACGGCTACCGCCCGGACCGCTGGGACGTGACCGGCGCGCTGATCTGTCTGGCAGGCATGGCGCTGATCATGTACGCCCCCCGCAACCACTGAACCCGTACCCGTACCGCCCGCCTATCCTGGCCCCGTACCGATCAGCTGTCCGAGGAGTTCGCATGGCCGCCACCCCCATCGCCGTCATCACCGGTGCGAGCAGCGGCATCGGCGCCGCGACCGCCAGGCAGCTGGCCGCCGCCGGATACCGCGTGGTGCTCACCGCACGCCGCAAGGACCGCATCGAGGCCCTGGCCGCCGAGCTCACCGAAGCGGGCCACCAGGCGGCGGCGTACGCCCTGGACGTCACCGACCGCGCGGCGGTCGACGAGTTCGCCACCGCGTTCCGCTCCCTGGCCGTCCTCGTGAACAACGCGGGCGGCGCGCTGGGCGCCGACTCCATCGCCACAGGCGACCCCGCCGACTGGCGCCAGATGTACGAGACGAACGTCATCGGCACGCTCAACGTCACCCAGGCCCTGCTCCCCGCCCTCACCGCGAGCGGGGACGGCACGATCGTGATCCTCTCCTCCACCGCCGGCCTCTCCACGTACGAGGGCGGTGGCGGTTACGTCGCCGCGAAGCACGGCGAGCACGTGCTCGCCGAGACCCTCCGGCTGGAGATCGTCGGCACCCCGGTCCGCGTGATCGAGGTCGCACCCGGCATGGTCAAGACCGAGGAGTTCGCCACGACGCGCTTCCGCGGTGACACCGAGAAGGCCGCCAAGGTCTACGCGGGCGTCGACGCCCCGCTCTCCGCCGACGACGTCGCCGACACGATCACCTGGGCCGTCACCCGGCCGAGCCACGTCAACATCGACCTCCTGGTCGTCCGCCCCCGCGCCCAGGCCTCCAACTCCAAGGTCCACCGCACGCTCTGAAGCCGACGGCCGACGGCCGCCCGACGGATGGCACACAGCACACAGCTGGAACGAGCCCCGGATCCCGCCACGGGAGTCCGGGGCTCGCGTGTGTGCGGGCCCGGCCGTCCCGGCGGCCTCTCCCTCGGCGGCACCTCTCGGCGCGGACCTCGTCGGCCGATCGGCTGCGCATGCCTCGCGCGCCGTCGTGGACCGCTGTGTTGTGGACACAGGTGCGTGCCGAGGTCCGGGTGGTCGGCCGGCTCGGGCGCTCAGTCACCAGAGAGAGGCCGGAACATGCCCGCACTCCCCCTGCCCGCACACCCCCTGCGTGGGTTCATAGTGGGCCGGCGGTGCCACGCCGCTGTCATCGCCGCGGTGATGTCCTGCTCGACCGCACTGACCGGGCCGGGCCACGTCGCGGCCGACGCCGCACCGCCGCCCTCCGTGCCCGCCCCACAGCTGGAATGGAGACCCTGCGTCCAGGGCAGTCCGTTCGACTGCGCCACCGCGGAGGTGCCTTTGGACTACGCCCGCCCGGGAGGCCGCAGCATCGACCTGGCCGTCGTCAGACGGAAGGCGACCGGCCCCGGAAAGCGCGTCGGAACCCTGTTCTTCAACCCCGGCGGCCCCGGCGGGCCCGGGACGGTCCAGATGCCGCAGAACTGGGAGTTCTTCCCCCGCGAGGTGCGGGAGCGGTTCGACATCGTCAGCTGGGACCCCCGCGGAATCGGCAACAGCACCGCCGTGAACTGCTTCACGACTCCCCAGGAAGCCGCCGACTGGAACGCGAGCAAGGCCGTGGGCTTCCCGGTCGGCGAGAAGGAGCAGAAGGACTTCACCGCCGCGTACGCGGATCTGGTCCGCCGCTGCGAGAAGAAGGACCCCGAGCTCCTGCGCCACGTGTCGACCGCCGACACCGCCCGCGACCTCGAGCAGCTACGCCGCGCGGTGGGCGAGCCACAGCTCAACTACTACGGGATCTCCTACGGCACGATCCTGGGCGCCACCTACGCCAACCTCTTCCCCGGCAAGGTCCGGGCCATGACTCTCGACAGCAACATAGGCCCCCAGGCCTGGACGAACCACTCGTCCGACGACGCCCGGCTCACGACGTTCCTGCGCGTCGGATCGGACCGCAGCGCGGCGGCGACCCTGGACAAGTTCCTCGACCTGTGCGGATCCACCACCACCGCCCGCTGCGCCTTCTCCGCCGGCACCCCGATGGCGACCAGGGACAAGTTCGACCGGCTGACCGAGCGGCTGCGGAAGGAGCCCGTGGACACGTGGACGTACGCACGTACGGTCGCCGACACGGTGAACAGCCTCTACCTCGTCAGCGGGTGGGCCGACCTCGCCGGCCGGTTGCAGGAGCTGTGGCAGGGCCGGGCACCGGAGCCCGCGCCCTTCCCGCCCGCACCGCCGGTCCCCGATCCGAACCCGTACCTGGGCGAGGAGCAGGCGGCGGCCGTGCTCTGCGGCGACAGCCCCAATCCGCGTGACGCAGGTGTCTACCCCTCCTTGGAAGAGGCCTCGGCCGCCCGCGCGGGCGATGCCGGTCGCTTCTGGACCTGGGCGACCGCCGGGTGCACCACCTGGCCCGCCTCCCCGGACCGCTACACCGGCCCGTGGGACGGACGGACCGCGAACCCCGTCCTGGTCGTCGGCACCACCTACGACCCCTCCACCGCCTATCCGAACTCGCGGGCCATGGTCGAGGAGCTTGCCGACGCACGCCTGCTGACCAACGAGGGGTACGGCCACACCGCGCTCCTCAACCCCAGCAGCTGCGTCCAGGACCACGAGAGCCGGTACTTCGTCGACGGAGTTCTTCCGCCGGCCGGAACGACGTGCCGGCAGGACACCCCGCCCTTCACCGCCCCCAAGCCGACTGGTGGTGTCTCCACCGGCGGCGGCGCCACGGCCGCCGGCCTCTCCTGAGAACGTCCTGAGGACCCTCCGTACAACAGCAGGCCCCGGACCGCGGCCGGTCCGGGGCCTGCCTTCCGCGTGCGGCGCCGGGCCTCAGCCCTTCACGCACACGATCAGCCCTTCACGCACACGATCTGCTTGATCTTGGCGACGACCTCGACCAGATCGCGCTGCTGGTCGATGACCTGCTCGATCGGCTTGTACGCCGCCGGG
Organism: Streptomyces sp. NPDC057287; assembly: GCF_042667905.1. NCBI lineage: Bacteria > Bacillati > Actinomycetota > Actinomycetes > Kitasatosporales > Streptomycetaceae > Streptomyces > Streptomyces sp. NPDC057287. Next base: position 77,584 of record NZ_JBHUYV010000025.1, read on the forward strand.
ATCTCGTCCACCACGCCGGAGTCCTTACGGCACTCGACGCCCCGCGTCTGGTCCTCCAGGTCCTGTGTCGAGAACCTGCGCTTGGCCGCGTTCCTGCTCATCCGCCGGCCCGCACCGTGCGAGGCGGAGTTGAAGGACTTCGAGTTCCCGAGCCCCTTCACGATGTACGAGCCGGTTCCCATGGACCCGGGAATGATCCCGAACTCCCCCGAGCCCGCACGGATCGCGCCCTTTCGGGTGACGAGCAGGTCCATGCCGTCGTACCGCTCCTCCGCCACGTAGTTGTGGTGACAGGAGATGACGGGCTCGAACGTGACCCGGGCCTTCTTGAACTCCTTCCGGACCACGTCCTGGAAGAGGCCCATCATGATCGCGCGGTTGTACTTGGCGTACTCCTGCGCCCAGAACAGGTCGTTGCGGTACGCCGCCATCTGCGGGGTGTCGGCGATGAAGACCGCCAGGTCACGGTCGACGAGGCCCTGGTTGTGCGGAAGCTTCTGGGCCTGCCCGATGTGGAAGTCGGCGAGCTCCTTGCCGATGTTCCGGGACCCGGAGTGCAGCATCAGCCATACCGAGCCGGCCTCGTCGAGACAGAACTCGATGAAGTGGTTCCCGCTTCCGAGCGTCCCCATCTGCTTGGTGGCGCGCTCCTGACGGAATCTGACCGCCTCGGCGATCCCGTCGAAGCGCGACCAGAAGTCGTCCCAGCCACTGGTCGGGAAGCCGTGGAGCTTCCCCGGGTCGACCGTGTCGGAGTGCATCCCCCGGCCCACCGGGATGGCCTGCTCGATCTTCGACCGGAGCCGCGAGAGGTCTCCCGGAAGGTCGTTGGCCGTGAGCGAGGTCTTCACCGCCGACATCCCGCAGCCGATGTCCACGCCCACGGCGGCCGGGCAGACCGCGCCGTGCATCGCGATCACCGAGCCGACGGTCGCCCCCTTGCCGAAGTGGACGTCCGGCATGACGGCGAGGCCCTTGATCCACGGCAGCGTGGACACGTTCCGCAGCTGCTGCATGGCGCCGTCCTCGACCGACGCCGGGTCCGCCCACATACGGATGGGAACCTGCGCACCCGGTACCTCTACATACGACATAACCCCTCGATTCCCCCGAAAAGACTGAAAGCGCAAAACCGGTGCCGAGGTCGGCATAAAGGTCGGCCGACCGGCATTCACAGCGGCGCGTGCGATACACATTGTGTCCATCGGCCGCCATCGAGCGGCAACCCGTTTTCGTACCGAAGGGAGCCTGGGACCGTGCGACACATGGCGTACGTACCCGGCGTCGCGCTTCTCGTAGCGCTCGTCGCCGGCTGCAGCGCCGGCTCCGACGCCGACGACCCCGACGCCGACAGCAAGCCCGGCAGCCCCACGGTCACGGCCGCGCCTCCCGGGAAGTACCGGACGCTGCCCGAATCCTGCCGTGCCGTACCGCGTTCCACCCTCAAGGACCTGTTGCCGGGCGCCGCCCAGCTGCCCGAGGACCAGCAGGAGAAGGTGTACGAGGGCACGGCGACCGTCACCTACGACACCGACCGCAAGGTCGGCTGCCGCTGGAAGTCGGACGTCCCCGACGCCTCCCGGAACCTGTCCATCGACTTCGAGCGCGTCGTGTCGTACGACCCTTCGGTGAGCGACGACGACCGCGCCCGGGAGGTGTACGCGACGAAGCAGGAGGCGGCCGCACTCCCGGCGCCGGGCGGTGCCACCCCCAGCGAGACGCCCGACGGACCGGCCTCCTCGTCCCCGGGCGGCAAGCCGGCCGGCTCCCCGAGCGGCACACCCTCCGCCACGCCCTCCGGCGAGCCGTCGGGCAGCACCACCGGCACCGACCCGGACGAGGACCTCCGGCCGCGGCTGCTCGACGAGCTCGGGGACGCCGCGTTCCTGGACGACGCGCTCACCCGGGCGGGTTCCACCGCGCAGCACCGCACCGTGAGCGTGGTATTCCGCACATCGAACGTCATCGTGACCGTCCAGTACACCGAGCAGCCCGCCCGCGTCACCGAGGTACCCGACAGCAGGGAACTGCAGGAGAAGGCGCAGGCCCTGGCGCGGAAACTGGCCGAGACCCTCAGCGAGTGACCCACTCCGGCGGGCCCCCCACCGGGGCCCCCGGAGCATCCCGGGGCCTCCGGCCGGAGGCGGCATCCGCTCGCGGTCCGTCGTACCGTGGCCCCCGACCGGCGTACGGCCGACGTACGGAGCGGCGTCCACCGCGACGTACGGCCCGGCGCCCCGCCCGGCCGACGCAACCGCCCGACCGCAGTACCGCCCGACCGCCCGCACGACTGCCCGCCCGCACGACCGACACCGCCGTGCCGTCCGAGTGAAGGAACCATGCACCGATCAGCCCCGCGACTGTCCTGCATACTCGCCTGCGCCGCCGTTCCGGTGATGCTCGTCGCCGCCGGCTGCTCGTCGGACTCCGGCGACGCGAAGGAATCGGGCGCCGCGTCCTCGCCGAGCACGAAGAAGGCCGAGCCCACCGTCGAGCCCGCGAAGTTCGACACGCTGCCGGACGCCTGCACGTCGGTCGCCAAGAAGACGATCGAGGACCTGGTCCCGAAGGCCAAGACCAAGGGCGGCACCCCGGGCAAGTCCAGCGACACCGCTTCCCGCGGCAGCTGCGCCTGGAACGGCCTGGACGACAACGGCGTGAAGGGCTCGCAGTACCGCTGGCTCGACATCGGCTTCACCCGCTTCGAGTCCGACCAGTCGCTGGGCAGCGGCGCCAAGCGCGCGACGGACGAGTACACGAAGCAGGTCGCCAAGGCCCAGGCGACCGAGGGCGCCGAGAAGCCCGCGGCCAAGCCCGTCGCCGGGCTCGGCGAGCAGGCCACCGCCGTCACGTACGGCCTCAGCAAGTCCAAGGAGGACTTCGAGTACGCGACGGTCCTCGCCCGCACGGGCAACGTCCTCGTCAGCGTCACCTACAACGGGGCCGGCTTCGCAGGCGCCAAGACCCCCTCGGCCGCCGACATCCTCGCGGACTCGCAGAAGGCCGCCAAGGAGGCCGTCGCAGCGGTCGGTGCCGACGACACGGAGAAGTCCGCGGACGCCCCGTCCCCCAAGACGTCCCCGAAGGCCTCGGACAAGGCGTCCCCGAAGACGTCCCCGAAGTCGTCCACCAAGACGACGGCCAAGACGACGGCCAAGGCGTCCAGGAAGGCGTGACCACGACCGGGCAGGGGCACGAACTCCCCTGCTCCGAGGCGCCCTGACGAAGCCCGGTACTCCTGCGGGTACCGGGCTTCGGCCCCTCCCCACGCAACGCGCCCGGCGGGCATGTGCCAGGCTGTGCCCGCCCCGGATGCCGAAGTGGAGCCGGGTTCATCGAAGTCGGGAGGGGATCGCGGGTGGCCGCAATGCAGCTGACACGCACGCACCGCGTACTCATCGGGGTCGTCGTCGCCGGCGCCGTGCTCATCGCAGCGATCGGTTTCGCGGGCTCGTACGCCGCCGTACGGGAACTCGCGGAGGAGAAGGGCTTCGGCCAGTTCTCCCTGGTCTTCCCGATCGGCATCGACGCGGGCATCTGCGTCCTGCTCGCGCTGGACCTGCTGCTGACGTGGATGCGCATACCGTTCCCGCTGCTGCGCCAGACCGCATGGCTGCTGACCGCGGCGACGATCGCCTTCAACGGCGCCGCCGCCTGGCCCGATCCGCTGGGCACCGGCATGCACGCGGTGATCCCCATCCTGTTCGTCGTCGCCGTCGAGGCCGCCCGGCACGCGGTGGGCCGGATCGCGGACATCACGGCCGACAAGCACATGGAGGGCGTCCGCCTCACCCGCTGGCTGCTCTCCCCCGTCCCCACGTTCAAGCTGTGGCGCCGGATGAAGCTGTGGGAGCTGCGCAGTTACGAGCAGGTCATCAAGCTCGAACAGGACCGGCTGATCTACCAGGCCCGTCTCCAGGCCCGCTTCGGCCGCAACTGGCGCCGCAAGGCGCCCATCGAGTCGCTGATGCCGCTGCGTCTGGCCAAGTACGGTGTCCCGCTGGCCGAGACGGCCCCGGCCGGCCTGGCCGCCGCGGGCATCGAGCCGGCTCTGCTGCCGCCGGCCCCGGCCGCCGTGGAGACCGCGCAGGAGCACCCCCAACTCCCGTACGTCCCCGATCCGCAGAGCGAGCCGGAACGCGGCCGCCGGCAGGACCAGGAGCACCGGTACCAGCAGGACGAGTACGACCAGCAGGACCGGTTCGTCCAGCAGGACGAGTTCGAGCAGCAGTACCCGGAGGGCCCCGGCTCGCACGGCAGCCCCTGGTTCGCGGCGCCCAAGGACGAGGTGTACGAGGGCGGGTACGACCCCGAGTACGACGAGGGCACGGACTCCAGCCCGATGATGATCCCCTCGGGCCCCGGCCGGACCCGCCCGCTCGGCAACGTGGGCACGATCGGCGCCTTCCCGCACCCGCGCGCCGCCGAGCCGGAGGCCGGACCGCTCCAGGAGCAGCCCGAGCCGGTGCGGCAGGACGCGGCCCGGCAGGACCTGGCCCCGCAGGAGGCCGACCCGGCCGAATGGGCCCAGACCGAGATCGAGTTCGGCGAGATCGCGTACGACGTGTTCACGGCGTACACCCACCAGCACCAGGACTACCCGAGCGCCGAGGTGCTCGACATCCACCTCTCGGACGGCCACAACGTCCGCCACCCGCACAGCGCCGCCCTGCTCCGCAGGCTGCTGCCCGGCTTCAAGCAGCGCTTCGACAACGAGATGGCCGCCGACCACATCGCGTAGCGGCGCCGGCGGACAGAGAGGAAGGGCGGGCCGCTGAGCGGCCCGCCCTTCCTCACATCCGGTCCGTCACGCGCCGAGCAGCGTCCGCACCCGGTCCGCCCCGACCGCGAGGAGCAGCGTGGGCAGGCGCGGCCCGGTGTCACGGCCGACGAGCAGCCGGTACAGCAGCGCGAAGAAGGAGCGCTGGGCCACCTTCAGCTCCGGCGTCGGCTTGGCGTCCGGCGCCAGGCCCTCCAGCACCTTCGGCACTCCGTAGACGAGCGTGGTCAGCCCGTCCAGCGACCAGTGCGTGTCGAGCCCTTCCAGCAGCAGCCGCAGTGACTCGCGGCCCTGCTCGTCCAGGGAGCCGAGCAGCTCCTTGTCCGGCTCGTCGCGGACGATGGTGCGGGCCTCGGCCGGGACCTGGGTGGTGATCCAGTTCTCGGCGCGGTCGAGCCGGGGCCGGGCCTCGTCGAGCGAGGTCAGCGGGTTCTCGGGGTCGAGCTCGCTGAGGATGCGCAGCGTCTGGTCCTCGGCGCCGGCTGTGATGTCGGCGACCGAGGCGAGCGTGCGGTACGGCAGCGGGCGGGGGGTGCTGGGCAGCTCCCCGGCGGCCGTGCCGACGGCCCGTGCGTAGGCGGCGGCGTCGGCGGGCAGCACCGTGCCGTCGGCCACCTTGCGGGCCAGCGAGTCCCACTCGTCGTAGAGCCGCTGGATCTCCTGGTCGAAGGCGATCTTGAAGGACTGGTTCGGCCTGCGGCGCGCGTACAGCCAGCGCAGCAGCGGCGCCTCCATGATCTTCAGCGCGTCGGCCGGGGTCGGCACGCCGCCCTTGCTGGACGACATCTTCGCCATGCCGGAGATCCCGACGAACGCGTACATCGGGCCGATCGGCTGGACGCCGTCGAAGACCTCGCGCACGATCTGGCCGCCGACCACGAAGGAGGAGCCCGGCGAGGAGTGGTCCACGCCGCTGGGCTCGAAGATCACGCCCTCGTAGGCCCAGCGCATCGGCCAGTCGACCTTCCAGACCAGCTTGCCGCGGTTGAACTCGTTGAGCCGGACCGTCTCGGCGAAGCCGCAGGCCGAGCAGGTGTAGTTCAGCTCGGTCGTGTCGTCGTCGTAGGACGTGACGACGGTGAGGTCCTTCTCGCAGTTGCCGCAGTAGGGCTTGTACGGGAAGTACCCCGCGGAGCCGGAGCCGCCGTCGTCCTCGTCCGCCGCGCCGGAGCCCTCGGCCGCTTCCAGCTCGGCCTCGTCGACCTTCTTCTGCTGCGGCTTCTTGCCGCCCTTGGCCCCCGCCGCACCGTCCTTCTTGGTGCGGTAGCGGTCCAGGACGGCGTCGATGTCGGACCGGTGCTTCATCGCGTGCAGGACCTGCTCGCGGTAGGTGCCCGCCAGATACTGCTCGGTCTGGCTGATGCCGTCGTACTCGACACCCAGCTCGTCCAGCGCCGTCGTCATCGCGGCCTTGAAGTGCTCGGCCCAGTTCGGGTACGCCGACCCGGCCGGGGCGGGCACCGAGGTCAGCGGCTTGCCGATGTGCGCCTGCCAGGAGTCGTCGACACCCTCGACGCCGTTCGGCACCTTGCGGTAGCGGTCGTAGTCGTCCCAGGAGATCAGGTGGCGCACGGTGTACCCGCGGCGGCGGATCTCGTCGGCGACGAGGTGCGGGGTCATGACCTCGCGGAGGTTGCCCAGGTGGATCGGGCCCGACGGGGAGAGGCCGGACGCGACGACGACCGGTTTGCCAGGCGCACGTCGCTCCGATTCGGCGATGACATCGTCCGCGAAGCGGGAGACCCAGTCGGTCTCGGTGCTGCTCTGACTCGAAGCCACGGTCGGCACGTCCTTCTCTCGTGTAGGACTCGTAGGGGCGTCCCCCAGCAGGGGCACACCCATTCTCCCAGGTACCACCCGCAGCGCGAAAACGGCTTTGCACCCCGTGGGATACTGGGGTGATCCTTTGCCCCCTACGGAAACGGCAGCCGGCTCATGGCTTCGGTCCCTTCCCTCGCTTCCACGCTCCAGCAGCAGCTGGCGGACGCCCTGACGGCAGCTCTGCCGGATGCCGGCACCGCGGACCCGCTGCTGCGCCGAAGCGACCGGGCCGACTTCCAGGCCAACGGCATCCTCGCGCTCGCCAAGAAGCTCAAGGGCAACCCCCGCGAGCTGGCGTCCCAGGTCACGGCGGCCCTTCCGGCGGGTGGGCTGATCAAGGAGATCGAGGTCTCCGGCCCCGGCTTCCTCAACATCACCCTCACCGACCGGGCGATCGTGGAGACCCTCGCCGCCCGTGCGGCCGACGGCGACCGGCTCGGCGTCCCGCTGAAGTCGTCCGCGGGCACGACCGTCGTCGACTACGCCCAGCCGAACGTGGCCAAGGAGATGCACGTCGGCCACCTGCGGTCGGCGGTCATCGGTGACGCCGTGGTCCAGATCCTCGAGTTCACCGGCGAGAACGTCGTCAGGCGTCACCACATCGGCGACTGGGGCACGCAGTTCGGCATGCTCATCCAGTACCTCCTGGAGCACCCGGACGAGCTGAAGCACGAGGGCGACCAGGCCGACGGCGAGGCGGCGATGTCGTCGCTGAACCGCGTCTACAAGGCGTCGCGGGTCCTCTTCGACTCCGACGAGGAGTTCAAGGCGCGCTCCCGCGACCGGGTGGTGGCCCTCCAGGCCGGCGAGCCGGAGACGCTGGCGCACTGGCAGCGCTTCGTCGACGAGTCGAAGATCTACTTCTACTCCGTCTTCGACAAGCTCGACATGGTCATCGACGACCCCGACATCGTCGGTGAGTCCGGTTACAACGACATGCTCGAGGAGACCTGCCGGATCCTGGAGGAGACGGGCGTCGCCGTCCGCTCCGAGGGCGCGCTGTGCGTGTTCTTCGACGACGTGAAGGGCCCGGACGGCAACCCGGTCCCGCTGATCGTCAAGAAGACCAACGGCGGCTACGGCTACGCGGCCACCGACCTCTCCGCGATCCGCGACCGGGTGCAGGGCCTCAAGGCCGACACCCTGGTCTACGTCGTCGACGCCCGGCAGTCCCTGCACTTCAAGATGGTCTTCGAGACGGCCCGCCGCGCCGGCTGGCTCAACGACGACGTCAAGGCGCACCAGTTGGCCTTCGGCACGGTCCTCGGCAAGGACGGCAAGCCCTTCAAGACCCGTGAGGGCGTCACCGTCCGGCTGGAGGACCTCCTCGACGAGGCCGTCGAGCGGGCCACCGCCGTGGTCCGGGAGAAGGCCGAGAAGGTGGGCCTCTCCGAGGACGAGATCGTCGAGAACGGCCGGTACGTCGGTGTGGGCGCCGTGAAGTACGCCGACCTGTCGACCTCCGCCGTGCGGGACTACAAGTTCGACCTGGACCAGATGGTGTCGCTGAACGGCGACACGTCGGTGTACCTCCAGTACGCCTACGCCCGGATCCGCTCCATCCTCCGCAAGGCGGGCGACGCGAAGCCCGCCGCGCACCCGGAGCTGGAGCTGGCCCCGGCGGAGCGCGCGCTGGGCCTGCACCTGGACCAGTTCGGCGGGGTCCTGGAGGAGGTGGCCGAGGGGTACGAGCCGCACAAGCTGGCCGCGTACCTCTACCAGCTGGCCTCGCACCTCACCACGTTCTACGACCAGTGCCAGGTCCTGAGCGACGAGAACCCGGCGGAGGTCGTCGAGAACCGGCTGTTCCTCGTCGAGCTGACCGCCCGCACCCTGCACCAGGGCATGAAGCTGCTCGGCATCCGGACGCCCGAGCGCCTCTGACTCCGCCCCGGCCGCCGCTGCGGCGTCCGGGCGCACCACGGGAATCGCCCGTGCGGGACACCGTCCCGCACGGGCGATTCCTTTCGGGCCGCCGGTCAGCCGTGCGCGGCGGCGAACATGCCCGGCTCGTAGGAGCCGCCCTTCTGGTGCGTGATCACGGCTAGCCGGTTGGCGGCGTTGATCAGCGCGACCAACGCGATCAGCGCGGCGGTCTGGTCGTCGTCGTAGTGCTTGCGCACCTGGTCCCACGTCTCGTCCGACACGCCCTGGTGGGCGTCGGCGAGCCGGGTGCCCTCCTCCGCGAGCGCCAGCGCCGCCCGCTCGGCCTCGGTGAACACGGTGGACTCGCGCCAGACGGCGACCAGGTGGAGCCTGACCGCCGTCTCACCGGCGGCCGAGGCCTCCTTGACGTGCATGTCGACGCAGTGGCCGCATCCGTTGATCTGGCTGGCGCGCAGCGACACCAGCTCCTGCGTGGACTGCGGCAGCGGTGACTGCTGGAGCACCACGGCCATGCCGGCGAACCGCTTGGCGAACCGGCTGCCGACCTCGTTCTCGAACAGGTTGAACCGTGCGTTCATCGTGTCGTCCTCACTCGTGTGTCCTGCACCGGATGAACAAGAGATGCCGACGGCACGCACGGTGTGACGGGCCGCCCGTGTGACGAGCGCCACCTCTCGCGGTTGTCACAGACCGGCGGGGCGCGGCGTCCTGTGCACAGGAGACCGTCGAGGCCGACAGGCAGGAGCAGCCGATGGAGAGCGGACGCACGGAGGGCCAGCCGGCCGACGAGGGAGGCGCCGATCCCGCCACCGAGGCGTTCGTCGCCCACCGCAACCTGCTCTTCACCGTCGCCTACGAGATGCTCGGCTCGGCCGCCGACGCCGAGGACGTCCTGCAGGAGACGTGGCTCCGGTGGGCGGGCGTCGACCTCGGCACGGTGCGCGACCGGCGTGCCTACCTGGTGCGGATCACCACCCGGCAGGCGCTCGGCCGCCTGCGCACGCTCGGCCGCCGCAAGGAGTCCTACGTCGGCACCTGGCTTCCCGAACCGCTGCTCACCGCGCCGGACGTGGCCGACGACGTCGAGCTGGCCGACAGCGTCTCCATGGCGATGCTGCTGGTGATGGAGACACTCGCGCCGGGCGAGCGGGCGGTGTTCGTGCTGCGCGAGGTGTTCGACCTCGGATACGAGGAGATCGCCGACGCGGTCGGCAAGAGCCCGGCCGCCGTCCGCCAGACCGCCCACCGCGCACGGGCGCACGTCGCGGCACGCCGGCCGCGCGGGGCCGTCTCCCGTGCCGAGACCAGGGACGCGCTCGACGCGTTCAGGCGCGCCGTGGAAACGGGCGATCTTCAGGGCCTGCTCGACGTCCTCGCCCCCGATGCCGTTCTCCTCGGGGACGGCGGAGGAGTCAGGCAGGCCGTCCTCCGGCCCGTCGTAGGGGCCGACAAGGTGGCCAGGCTACTGATCGGCGGGCTCGGCAGGGCCGCCGGGCTGTCGCTGCGGACGGCACATGTCAATGCCTGCCCGGCGCTGGTCGTCAGGCTCGGCGGCGCACTCGACACCGTGGTGACCGTGCGCATCGACGACGGGCTCATCACCGGCCTCTACGCCGTGCGCAACCCCGAGAAGCTGTCACGCATGGAGCAGGAGACCGTCCTGAGCCGCTGAGGCGACGGCCGGGCCGCCCCCGGCCCGGCCGTCACTGGTCCTCCGGGCCCCACTCCTCCGGGACCCATTGCGCCGTGTCCGAGCGGTAGTAGTACGACGGCCGGGCCGTGAGGCTGCTCGTACGGAAGGGCTTGCCCCCGTCGTCGATGCGCAGGACCCCGCTCCTGCCGCCGCTGGTCCACTCCAGCTCCAGGTACCAGGTCACGTCGTGCCCCTCCACGTGCGCGTCGAGGTTGAAGACCTCGACATCGGTGGAGCTCACCCGGTACGGGAAGTCCTTCGCGGGGACGACCGTGTCCCCTTCGGTCCCCGCGACGGGCTTCGAGCGCGGCCGGCTGTCGTCCAGGTCGATATCGAAGGAGCGCGGCGTGATCCCGCTCCCGCAGCCGTTGCCCATCGAGTACGCGGAGCGGGCGAGCGCCGCGTCGCGCCCGAGCACCCGTACATGCAGCCCGTTCAGCACGACCGCCTCACCGGACGTCCCCTGGACGGTGAGTTCGAGCATCATGTCGCCCCCGTCCACACCGCCGAGGGCTCGCGCCCAGCCACGGGTGTCCTGGGGCGGGGGCGGCGGAGGGACGTCGTCGGGCTCCTGGTCGAGCAGGTAGTACTGCCCGCACGGCGACTCCCAGTTGTACGAGCTGATGGTGGCGTGGACGGGTACCCCGTCGCTCCGCGGCTCACGCGAGGGGGCCGGGGGCGTCGCCGGGCCACCGCGCGCGCCACTCGGCGAGGACGTGCTCGTCCCGGGTGTCGCGGAAGGACTGCCGCTGCTGCTCGGCTTCCCGCTCCCGCTCCCGCTCGCACGGCCGCTCGGCCCCACGGGAGCGTCGCTGAACGCCGCGTCCGACTGCTTGTCGTCGGCCGGCGCGTCGTTGCCGAGCCCCCGCACGACGAGAGCCGCAGGCACGGTGAGCGCCACGACCGCCACGGCGGTGAGCAGGACACGCAGTCTCCGGGGGGTGCGGCGGGGGGCGGCGGCCCCGCGCCGGGGGCCCTCGGGTGTCACGTCCTCCGACAGGGATTCCGCTTCGAGTCCGTGCTCTGATTCCGCTTCAGGTTCGGCGCCGTCGGGAGCCTCGGCCTCGGATGCCGCCGGCACCGGCACGGCCGGCCCGGCTCCGGGCGGAGACGGCAGGGCGGGAGCGGCAGGAGCAGGGTCGGCGAGGGCGCCCGGGGCAGTGGCAGGGGCGCCGGAGTCACCGGCGGCTCCGTCCGCCTCCGGCTTCCTCGTCCCGCGCCGCTTCGCCTCGTCGGCGAGGATCCACTTCCGGTGCAGCGCCATCAGCTCGTCGGCCGAGGCCCGGCACACCCGCGCGAAGCGCTCGACGGGCGCGTAGTCATGAGGGACCGCATCCCCGTTGCAGTACCGGTGGACGGTCGACGTGCTCATGTGCAGCTTCTGGGCGAGCGCCCCGTAGCTGAGCCCGGACCGCTCCTTCAGCCCTCTGAGCAGCTCCGCGAAATCCTGGATCTCTGTGCCCACCCCGACCGTTCCCCTTCCGTTCCTTCCCGGAAAGGCATTCCAGGGAGGTGATGTCCGCGCAGGTCAGAGGGCGCGAAAGCGTTCCAGCGTCCCGCATGCCCCGACAGCCGTTGCGACCGGATTCCGGGGCTGGAAAGGATGTGGACACACCGCGGCGTTCCCCGCGACCCGTACATCCCACCCTCACCCGTCCCGGGAGCCGCCGTGCGCAATCGACCTGAACTGAGCCTGACCGACGCGGTAGCCGCGGGAGTGCTGATCGTCTGCGTCGCGGTCGTCATCGCACTCCTGTAACGCCTCTGACCATGCGTCACCGCTCAGTACACCCGCCCGCACGTCAGGGCGCCAACTCGGCGCTCCGGGCACTCACCACCTTCGAACGGGGAGAACCACTCATGCGCAACCTTCGTTTCCGCCGCGCCGCCCGCACCTCCGCCCTGGGCACCGCCGCACTGATCGCGGCCCTGTCGCTGACCGCCTGCCAGAGCGGCAGCCCGTCGGCTGCGGAAGGCTCCGGTGACTCGGCCGCCCAGGCGCCGGCCGAGGGCACCTCCGCGGCCCCGGCGGCGGACACGAGCGAGGGGACGACCGGAAACTCGGGGGCCACCGGCTCCGGTTCGGGCACCGGAAGTGATTCCGGTTCCTCCACCGCGAAGCCCGCCGCGAACGCCGCGAAGCCTACGGCCGAACAGGTCAACAGCAGCGGCACCGGCGCGTCCCCGGTCACCTGCACCGGCGCGAACACGAAGCTCACGATGACGAGTGTTCAGCGCCCCATCAACCACATGCTGCTCACGGTGACCAACACCGGCTCGAAGCCCTGCTACGCCTACTCCTACCCGTTCCTCCGGTTCGGCGAGGCGCAGTCCGTGCCCCAGGTCGTGGAGGACAGCATCCCGCAATCCGTGGTCGTCCTCTCCCCCGGCGAGTCCGCGTACACCGGCGTCATGACCTCGTCCGCCGACGGCAGCGGCTCCGGCGGTTACTCGACCAAGGACCTGGCCGTCGGCTTCCAGGGCCGCGACGGCGGCTCCGCGGGCGCCATGGTGAACGTCCCGCTCGGCAAGAAGGTCTACGTCGACAGCACACTGGCCGTGACGTACTGGCAGACCGACATGGACGACGCCCTCATGTACTGACCGGCTCGACATGGGCAGGGCAGGGCCGCGACGGGCTCCCGGAACGTCGCAGCCCTGCCCTCTGTGGCATTGATCACAGCGAAAGCACAGACGGAGGAGGCAACTGCCCCCTTTCACCTTCTCTGTCCGCCGCAAGAGTGTGGTATTGGCGGGAACGTGTGAAGAAAGCGTGACGCCGGATCACCTTCACGGTCATACGATCACCTCACGTCGCATCTGCGTGACCCATTTCCGCTGGCGACCCCTTCTTCTTTTTTTGCTGTTCCGTACCCCGAAGGGCCCTTGTGAAGATTCGCCGCATTCTTGCCACAGCTGTTGCCGCCGCAGTCACCACGCCGCTGGTCCTGCTGTCGGTCACCCCCGCCTTCGCAGACGACAAGCCGGCCTCGCAGACGCAGAACAAGCCGTCCGTCGCGGAGCTGGAGATAGCCGCCGCCGCGGCACAGGCGGTGTACGACGACGCCGTAGCGGCCGTGGAGGCCGCCAAGGCGGTGCTGGAGGCACTCGACACCGACGCCTCTCCCCTGAAGGTGGCCTACGACGCCGCCAAGGCGGTGGCCGTGGAAGCCGCCACCACAAAGACCACCGCCGACCAGGACGTCCTCGACGCCCAGGCCGCGATCGACGCCCTCCCGGAGACGGCCACCGACGAGGACAAGGCCGCCGCCGAGGCCGTGCTCACCGGGGCGCAGGCAGCCGCCAAGACCGCCGACGAGGCCAAGACCACCGCCGACGCCGAGGTCCTGAAGGCCGAGGACGCGTGGGACGACGCGCGGGTCGAGGCGGCGCGAGCCATCGGCACGGCGCAGAAGGCGGCCAAGGCCGCGCTCGCCGACAAGGACGCCGCCGACGAGGCGCTGGCCAAGGCGAAGGAGGAGGAGGCCGAGGGCGGCGGCGAGGACGAGACCTGCGTCCCCGAGGCCAAGCTCACCACGGTCGTCACGGGCCTGCCGTCCACCGTCGTCGCCGGCACGAAGACCGACTTCAAGCTCCGGGTGACCAACGGCACCACCAAGACGATGGACGAGGTGTACCCCTTCGCCTACGTCCACGCGACCGACAAGACCGGCCTCAAGGACCTCGACCACCTGGTGCACCTGCAGTGGTCCTCCGCCTCGTCCTCCGCGTGGAAGAACGTGGACAACGAGAACTACATGGACCGCATCAGCCCGCTGAAGGCCGGCGCCCACGCCGACATCAAGATGCGCCTTTCCATCGACGCCAAGGCCCCCGCGGGCAACGGCGTCACCTTCGTCGCCGGTGACTACTGGAACGACAACGGCACCTGCGGCGGGAGTCCTGACCTCGAGGGCTACGAGTTCATGATCGCCGCGGCGGGCACCAAGCCCGGCAAGGTCCCGGACGCCCAGCCGAGCTCCAAGCCCAACTCCAACCTCTCGCCGCAGACCGGTGCGTCGGCCACCCCGACGAGCGGCAGCCTCGCCGCCACCGGCTCGTCCGACGCGACGTCGCAGCTCGCCCTGGCGAGCGGCGCGGCCCTGGCGATCGGCGCGGGCGCGGTGTTCGTCGTACGCCGCCGCAAGGCCGGCTCCCACGCCTGACCCACGGGGCGGGATGCCGGCCAGGCACCCCACCGCTCCAGGCGAGTGACCACCCGGCGGGCCCGGCACCGAGCAACGGTGCCGGGCCCGCCGCTGTGTCACGACGCGATCCTCACATCGGCGCGGGCCCGGAGAACACGCACCACACGACCTTCCCGGGGTCCCGCTCCCCGACACCCCACCGGTCGGCGAGCGCGTCCACCAGCAGCAGCCCGCGCCCCGACTCCCCGCAGGGCTCCCGCACCACCGGCACTCCGCCCCCGCTGTCGTGCACCTCCACGAGCAGCTCGCGCCCTCCCTCCACGAGCCTCAGCCTCACGAGGAAGCCCCGCCCGGGCGGCACGCCGTGCAGCAGCGCATTGGTCGCCAGCTCGCTCACGCACAGCAGCACGTCGTCCGCCCGCGCCTCGAATCCCCAGTCAGCCGCCGCCGTACCCACGAACTCCCGGACAGCGGGGACGGACCGGCGCTCACGGCGGCAGAACCGCTCGCGCAGCAGGGAGGGTTGCATCGTCTCGTTCACGGGACGATGGTCACTCTCTGTGCATACCCTCAGGCAGTAGGTGAACCCGTACAGATTTCTTGTACGGGCCGCGCATGCGTGAAGTACGTACGAGGGCGGGGAGTCCGACCGTATGCACCCCAGGAAGCGGCAGCGCAAGAACGCGTCCGCCATGAAGCTCGTCGGCAAGCTGGTCGGTCTGTTCCGCATGACGGCGGACCTCACCCAGGCCCAGCTGGCGGACCGGGCCGCCGTCCAGCTGGAGACGATCGCCTCCATCGAACAGGGCCGCCGCGCGCTGCTGCCCGACCTCGCCCGCCGCCTGGACCAGCTCCTGGGCACGAAGGGCGCGCTGGAGACGGCGGTGGACAACCTGCCGGAGGTGGACCTGATCCCGGCGTGGGCGGAGCAGTACATGGACCTGGAACGGGAGGCGCTGGCGCTGTCGTGGTACGACAGCCACGTAATTCCGGGGCTACTCCAGACCGAGGCATACGCGAAGGCGGTCTTCCGCAACCGAGTGCCCGCGTTCAGCGACGACGAGGTCGCCGCTCAGGCAACTGCCCGCCTTGAACGCCAGGAGATCCTGCGCCGCAGCAATCCACCAACGATCAGCATGGTGGTCTGGGAGGCCGCTCTCATGCTTCAACTATTGCCGAAGCGGCAATACCTGGAGCAACTGCGTCACCTACACACGTGCGCCCTGTTGCCAGGGGTCTGCCTCCAGATCCTGCCCCTCGTCAGCAGGAGCCACGCTGGGCTCGACGGCCCGTTCACCTTGCTGGAGACCCCAGAACACCAGTACATCGCCTACTCCGAGACGCAACGGGGAAGCCAGCTCGTCTCCGACCCGAATGAGGTCAGCATCCTGTCGCAGAAATATGCAATGCTGCGAGCTCAGGCACGTAGCCCTGAGGAGACTTTGGGCCTGCTGGACCGTCTGCTGGGAGAGTGATGGGCACCGCAATGCACTGGTTCAAGTCCAGCTACAGCGGCAGCGAAGGCGGCCAGTGCCTCGAAGTGGCTTACGAATGGCGCAAGTCCAGCTACAGCGGCAGCGACGACGGCAACTGCATCGAAGTCGCCGCCCACCCCAGCGCCATCCACGTCCGCGACTCCAAGAACCCCGACGGCCCCACCTTTACCGTCGCCCCCGCCGCCTGGTCGTCCTTCGCCGCCTACGCCGCAGCCCGGGGCTGACCACGTAGCCGTGGCGGACGCAGCGGGCGAGATCGAGCTGAGCACCCAGGACCTCCGCGAGGTGACGGCCTTCGCCGCAGCGTGCGCGGACAGCACACTGGAGGCCTTCGAGGCCGAGCAGCCCGACGACACGCGCCCTCGTGAAGCGATCGGCGCCGCCTGGGAGTTCGCGCGGGGCGGCGAGCGTGGAAAGGCTCTGCGCGACACGGCGTGGGCAGCGCTCAAGGCGGCGAAGTGCGCGGACACCCCGGCCGGCCGCGAGGCGGCGAGGGCCGCGATGGCGGCTGCGGGCGCCGCCTACCTGCATCCGCTGCCCAAGCCCACCCAGGTCAAGCACATCCTGGGGGCAGCCGCCCACGCGGCCAGGGCGGCCGAGCTGCTCGCCGGCGACGATCCGGCCGTGGGAGCCGATCGTGTCGAGGAGGCGGTGGGGCGCGCGACGCCGGGCGTCGTGGACGTACTCGCCCGCTATCCGGCGGCGCCGACCGGCGGCGGACGTGTCGGCGAGCTGACCCGCCTGCTGGACGCAGGCCTTCGCCGGTGACGGGCCCCGCACGCCCCCGCACATGACGACCCGCGCCGAAACCAGGGTCCGAACGGTCGAGGTCAGTCGGCGGCGGGCTCGGGCCGGGGCTCCGCCGGGAAGAGGATCGGGCTGAGCAGATGCCGTGTGCGTTCCGGCGCCGGACCGAAGGCCAGGCGGGGGACGATCACGGCACGCAACTCGGCGATCATCTGCTGGAGTTCGTCCGGGTCGAGCCACAGCGCGTGCTGACGGAAGCCGACCAGGTCGGCGGACGGGTCGGCCCCCTCGCCGTGGGCGTACGCGTTGAACTCCGCCGTCAGGGTGGCCATGGCGACCGCGAAGGCCCGGCGGTAGTCCTCGGGTGACAGGGATGCCGCTGTCGCGGCGTCGATCACCGCGCGGTCGCGCACCAGCCGGTAGCGCCGCTCGACGGCGCCGCGCACGCGCTGCTCCTCCTCGACGGCCAAGAGACCGCCCTCAGCCAGCAGGCCGACGTGCCGGTAGACGGTGGCCTTCGAGACATCGGGCAGCAGAGCGCAGAGCTCGGTCGTCGTGCGGGTCCGCCCGTCGTGCATGGCGTGCACGATGCGCATCCGCACCGGGTGCAGCAGCAGATCAACCGTTTCCATGGACGCATGTTCTCATCTTCGATACCTTTCTCAAACTTGAGAAGGGAGGCGCTCCCATGCCGCGCCCCACGCCCGAAGCAACGCGCTCCCGACCTCCGCTGGGGCAGCTGTACGAGGTCTCCGGCCGCCGACTGATGCTTCACCGCTCCGGGGAGGGCGGCCCCGCGGTGGTCTTCCTCCCCGGCGCCGGTCAGGTGGGTCTGGACTACCTGAACATCCACGACCGGACGGCCGGAACCACCACCAGCGTGCTCTACGACCGGGCCGGCACCGGCTGGAGCGACTCGGCCGCGCTCCCCCGCACCGCCGCCGACGTCACCACCGAGCTCCACACCCTCCTCCGGACAGCGGGCGTGCCGGGCCCGTACGTCCTCGTCGGCCACTCCCTGGGCGGCGCGTACGCCCGCCACTTCGCCCACCACCACCCGGAGGACGTGGCGGGGCTGCTCCTGCTGGACCCCTTCCACGAGGACCTCCACGAGCTCGCCCCGCAGGAGGCACGCGAGAGGCTCACCGCGCTCCACCGCATGGAGATACCGGAACTGTCGCCGGACCAGCTCGACCAGGCCCGCCGACAGGCAGCCCCCCTCTTCGCCAAGTGGCCCGACGCCGTACGCGGTCCACTCGCCGAGCACCACGCCACCGCGGCATGGAAGGCCGGTCTGCGCGAGGACCGCAACCTCTACGACGAGGTCGCCGAGGAGCTGAGAACCGCACGGGCCCTGCCCGGCATCCCCCTGATCGTGGTCACCGCCCTGGGCCACGACGACACCCAGGCCCAGCTGTGGTCGGACGACGTGCTCCGGTGGATCAACGACACCAAGTCGGACCTCCACGCCCGGCTGGCGTCCTCGGTCCCGCGCGGTGAGCACCGCACCCTCCCCGACGCAGGTCACGGCTGGCTGCACGAGGAGAGCCAGGACGCCGTGCTCCAGGCGATCCTGGACCTCCTGGACCGCGCCTGAGGACTGCCCCGTCCCCGGCGGATCAGCGTCCACCGCCCAGCGCCCCCGTGGTGTGGCGCGGGTCACCGGAACCCCCCGCCCGGACCGGAGAGGTAGGTGGTGTGAGGTGTGAGGAACAGCGAGATGGGGAGCGCATGCGTGCACGGATCAGGGCGGGCGATCACGAGGCGTTCGCCGCGCTCTACGAGGAGTACGCGCGGGCGGTCTACAACCACGCCTACCGGCTGACGGGCAACTGGTCGACGGCCGAGGAAGTGATGTCCGAGACCTTCCTGGCAGCATGGCGCACCCGTCACACCGTCGAGCCGGAGGGCGGCTCGCTGCGGCCGTGGGTGCTCGGGATCGCCACGAACAAGGCGCGCAACGCCAACCGCGGCATCCGCCGGCGCCTGGCCTTCCTGTCCCGGGACCCCGCCCCGGGACCGGTGGTGGACATCGCTGACGCCACGGCCGGACACGTCGACGACGTACGGCGGCTCGCCGCGGTGGGGCAGGCACTCGACGGGCTCCGCCGCCACGAACGCGAGGTGCTGGTGCTCTGCGTCTGGTCCGGGCTGGACTACGCCGAGGCGGCCGAGGCCCTGGGCATCCCGGTGGGCACCGTGCGCTCCCGGCTGTCCCGTGCCCGTGCCCGGTTGCGCCGGCTCACCGACGAGCGGCTCGGCCCGTCAGCAGCGGACGGGCCCGCGCGGGAGCCACACCCCGGAGGAGAAGTCCGGTCCGGCCGGGAACCCCGCCCGGGCCGCGGAGAGGTAGGGAGCAGGGCCGCGTTCGTGGCCCTGCCCATCCAGGAGGAAGCCCGATGAACGACCGTACCTCCGGCCCCGAGCGGGCCGAACGCGAGGAAATGGCCCGGCTGTTGCCGGCCCCGGCCGAACGGGACCTGCCCCCTGGCCGTCACCTCCACCACAAGGACACCCTGATGCGTCTGATCGACCAGGACGGCGACCGCGCCACCGCACGCCCCCGCCTCCTGCGCCCCGCCGTCCTGCTGCCCGCCGCCGGACTGGCCCTGGGCGGCGTACTGCTCACCACGCTCGCCGTGACCGGCCAGGACAGCGCTCCGGCGCCGTCCGCCGCGGGCACCGGCTCCGCCGCCACGGCCCCGCGCGGCGCGGCCGTGCTGCTGGACCGGATCGCCTCGGTCGCCTCGAAGAGCGGTGAACAGAAGCCCAACGGCGACCAGTTCGTGTACGTCAGGACGCTGACGGCCGAGAACGAGGGCATGTTCGACGGCCCGGTGAAGCTGACCGAGCCGCGCGAGCGTGAGGTCTGGATGACGCAGGAGTCGGGGCCGGTGACCGATGAGGGCCTGATCCACCAGGACGGCTCGTACATCCCGATCACCGTCGGGGTCCCGGACGGTGAGAAGCCCGTCGGCTACCCGGCGGGCCTCAGCCGGCCGACGTACACATGGCTGGCCTCCCTGCCCACCGACCCCGACGCCCTGCTGCGGCGGCTCGCCACCGAGATCACCACGGACCAGGACGCGCGTGACACCCCGGCCGAGGACCGGGACCCGGACCGGGACGCGTTCGACACCATCGGTGAGCTGCTGCGGGAGACGGTGATGCCGCCGAGGACCGCGTCCGCCCTCTACAGGGCAGCGGCGAGGATCCCCGGCGTGACCGAGGACCCCGACGCGGTGGACGCGGCCGGCCGGCACGGGATCGGCGTGGCCCGCGACGACACCCGGGCCGGTTGGCGAACCGCCTGGATCTTCGACCCGACCACCCTGGAGTACCTGGGCGAACGGAGCTACCTCATCAGGGACACCTCCATGGGCAGGAAAGGCACCCTGATCAACCGGTCGGCCGTCCTGGAGCGCGCGGTCGTCGACGCCCTCCGCGAAAGGCCGTCGGCCGGGAAGCCGTCGACGACCACCTGATCCCGCGCGGAGAGCTGCCGGGGCGCGGCCGTGCGCCCCGGCACCGGTCACATGAGTCGCCTCCAGGACGGTGTGGGGGGATGCGGGGGACGGTGCGTCAGATCCAGGGGCCGGCGCTGAGGGCCGCGTACCAGCGGTCCGCCATCTTGGCGTAGCCACCGGCGTTGGGGTGGACACCGTCGGCGAGGTCGGCGGTGCCCAGCGCGTCGTGCATGGGCACGAAGTGGACGTGCCGGCCCTGCGCCGCCCAGGCCTCGACGACGCCGGGTACGGCCCCGTTGTACGCCGCGGCACGCTGCTCCAGGACCGGGTCGGAGAAGGGGACGATGTCGCTGACGAACAGGTCGGCGTCCGGGGCTGTCGCCGTGATGTGGTCGATGAGCGCGGAGAGCCGTCCCGGAGCCCCGGCCACGTCCCGGTCCTGCACGACGTCGTTGGTGCCGATGTGCAGAAGCACGCTGCGCGGGCCGGTGGCCTGGAGCCACCCCGTGATCTGCGCGTCGATCTCGTCGATCCGCCAGCCGGAGTGGCCCTCGTGGTCGTGGTCCCCCAGCTCCGGGGGCCCGTTGAACCCGGAACCGACGAAGTCGTCGGTCCGCCCGTCGGCAGCCGCACGCTGCCACAGCCGGGTGCGGTACCCACCGGGCACGTTGAAGCCGTCGGTGATGGAGTCGCCCAACGGCATGATCCGCAGTCCGCCGTTGGATTCGGCGCTCGCGGTGCCCGGCGCGCCCAGGGCGAGGACGCATGCGGCCGCCACGGAGGCGCAGAGCGCCCCGGCACGGCGTCTGCGGGTGGGACGGCCGGCGGCGGGTGCGCCGGGGGAAGGCGGGTTCGAGGCACGCATCATGTCTCCAGGGGGTGTGTTCCGGTGGGGGGAAACGGCGCCGTTCAGCTGTGGTGCTTGAAGTCGCCGAGGCTGTCCAGGGTGATGACGTGCGGGTCGTCGTAGACCTTCTTGAGGAAGTCCACGGGGTTGCTCACCCCGTCGGTCAGGAAGTCGCCGCCCCAGGTCACGAACCAGCTCCAGTCCGAGCGGTAGGCGCGCATCAGCTCGGGGTCCGGGACCGGGCCGACCTCCGTGAGCGCCGCGGGCTTCGTGTCGCCGGTGAGGGACACCAGGCGTTCGTACGTGCCGGACACGGGCCCGTGGTCGCCGGCCTGCGGATAGGAGTCGGCGCTCACCACGTCCACCACGTCGTCGCCCGGGTACCAGGCGGGGTCGACCGAGTTCCACACCCAGATCAGGTTGTGCAGACCGTTGTGGACGGTCATCCGCTCGTACATCAGGCGGTACAGCTCCTTGGCGGGCCCGGCACCCTTCGCGCCCCACCAGAACCAGCCGCCCTCCGCCTCGTGCAAGGGGCGCCAGAGCACGGGCACCCCGGCGTCCTGGAGCCGCGCCAGCTGCGCCGAGATCGCGTCGATGTCACGGAGCAGGAGCCGGTGGTCCTCCGACTGGGGGTCCGCCAGCGCCGCGGCGACGTCGAAGGTGCTGGCGTCGGTGTAGAAGCCGCGCCACCACTCCTTGCCCGGCTGGTCGATGAGGTGGCTGGGCGCGTTCCAGTGCCACACGAAGGTGGTCATGCCCCCGCGCCGGTCCCAGTCGAGGGCGTGCTCCACCTCGGACGAGGCCGCGCCGTGCTCCACCCTGCTGGGCGAGTAATCCATCATGTCCAGACCCGCGACGGCCGGGGCCTTGCCGACGTTTCGCTCCAGCCATTCGATGTTGGTGGTGTCCTGCTGCCCGCTGAGCGTGTCGGTCCCGTAGTGGTCGGACAGGTAGGAGAGCAGGGAGCGCGCTTCGGGGGTGGCCTGCGGATCGACCGGTACGCCGCCGAGCTGATGGGCCGGACGGTCCGGTACGGGGCGGACGGTCAACGAGTCGATCTGGTAGTAGCCCCAGCCGCTGTGGACGGTCACCACGTTGCCGGTGTCCTTGAGCAGGACCCTGCCTGCGTCCGCGTCACCGAACGCGGTGCCGCCCGGCAGGACCAGATCGCCGAGGCCGGTTCCGTTCACCTCCAGGCCGGTGTGCTTGTCCCCGTACGGGGAGCGGTAGCGCACGGTCAGCGAGTAGAGCCCTGCGGGCGTGTCCGGCAGCGGGATCCGCACGCTGTCGGCCTCACTGTCGAACCCCTCGACGTATCCGGTGCCCGAGTAACCGGGTTCGGCGGCGCCGACGGTGACACCGTCCAGGGTGCCGTCCTCGGCCTCGGCGGTGACGTCGGCGGCCGGAGCGGCCGCCCGGGGGGCGGCCGCGGCCGGTAAGGCCTGCGGGAGAGCCACGGCCGCGAGCAGGGCCAGCGCGATGCCTGCCGTGGCCACTCGGGTTCTGCTCAGGGTGGGAGTCACTGAAGTCTCGTTTCGTGGGGGAAACCGTGACGGATGGGGCGTGGGGGGACGAGCCCCTGTCCCGCGCCCTGGGCCGGGTGGCCGGGAGCGGGACAGGGCTGGCTTCCGTCGCCGGCTGTGGGGCAGCCGGCAGCCCCAGGGAGCGGGGGAGCGCTCCCATCAACGCTTCGGGCATACGGAGGCGGACATCGTGCGCTGCTCGCCGAGCGGTTCTTACATCGATGTAATAGAACTTTTTAGGCACTCCCGAGCGCCCCGTCAACGCCTGTGACAGAAGAAGCCTGTGACGACCCGTCGGCTCCTCGCCTCCGCACGGCCACCGGAACACGCGCCGGACGGGCGCGGCAGGAGGAGCGGAGGACACGGCGGACCGGGCGCATGCGCCGGCCACCCGGCCCGGGGGCCGGTCCCGTAGCAGCCGACCGGAGACGCTCCGGTGTCCGATCCGTCCAGGACGAGGACGGGCCGGCTGGGTAGCGTCGCCGCCATGACCACATCCGACGCCGGATCCCGGCACCTCAGCATTCACATCGACCGCCCCGCCGGCCAGGTCTACGCCTACGCGTCGGACCCGTCCCACCTCCCCGAGTGGGCGGCGGGGCTCGGGGCAGCGGTCGAGGAGACCGACGGGCAGTGGATCGCCGACTCCCCCATGGGACGCGTCGTGGTCGACTTCGCGCCCAGGAACGACTTCGGCGTCCTCGATCACCACGTCACCCTGCCCTCAGGCGAGACCGTCTACAACCCGGTACGCGTGATCGCGGACGGCCCCGGCTGCGAGGTCGTGTTCACGCTGCGCCACCGGCCGGGCGTGAGCGCGGAGGAGTTCCGCAGCGACGAGGCCGCGGTCTCCGCCGACCTCGCGACGCTCAAGCGGATCGTCGAACGGGCCTGAGCCCCCGGGCCCGACAGCCGAGCAGGGGCAAGGCCCAAGGCCAGGGCATGACGTTTCGTCAGGGGGGGCTGTCAGTGGCAGACCCTAGGGTGACCGGTCATGGCGACCCTTCCCAACCAACTGCCCTCGCTCGCCCTCCCGGCAGGCACGCTCGTGGACACCACCGGCGACGGACCGTGGCACGAGCCCCTGCTCTGGTACGCGGACGCGCCCGCACGGCCGGGCGACTGGACCCGGCTGCGGGCCACCGGCCGCCCGCTCGGGCTGCTCCCGGTGCTGATCGACACCGGCCGCCGCGACGAGGGCCCCCAGGAGTGGGAGCTCTGCCCGGCCGACACCAGCTACCCCGGCGACCACGACGCCGAGGAGGTCCTCGCCGAGGCCTGGGAGGCCTACGCCTCGGACGAGCTGGAGGAGGAGTCCGCCCGGTGGCCGGGCCTGGCCCCCGGGCCCGCCGCCAGCACGCCGGAGACCCCGGACGAACTGGCCGCCGAGATAGCCGACATGCTCACGGACTCCGTACGGGCGGCCCTCGTGCCCGCCCGCCGCAGTGCGGACATCCCGGCGGCCATCGGCTGGTCGGGCCCGCTCAACCACGAGAACGACGTGGCCCGGCTCTGCGCCGTACTGCGCTCATGGGAGGACCGCTTCGACATCCGGGTCGTCGCCCTCGGCTTCGACACCCTGACGGTGTCCGTGGGACGGCCTCCGACCACTGCGGCGGAAGCCCGGGCCCTGGCGGCCGAGCACTTCGCCTTCTGCCCGGACAACGTCGAGGCGGTCCCTCCGAACGGCATGGACGTCTACGCCGAGAAGCACCTCCTGGGCCAGGAGACGTGGTCCTTCTGGTGGGACTGAGGCCGTCCGGGTCGCGCGACGGACAACCCGCGTGCGACGGGCCGGGAGAGCCGGTAGGGTCGCGATCTTCGGCCGGCGGAAGCCACCGGAGTCCCTGAGGTCGTGCTGCCACCGATGAACCGCGAAGCCACTCCCGCCCGCCTCCGGCTCGACCGGGCGCTGGACCGGTTGACCGTCACCTTCCGAGGAATGACCGCTCACCGCGACGAAGCCAACTGCACCTGCCACTGGGGCAGCGAGGAAGAACTCGCCCTCCTGAAGGTCCCGGACGTGGAGCTCGACCCGGACCTCCTGCGCCGCACCTGGGACGCCCCCGACTGGACCGATCACGACTCCGTCCTGCGCCGCGTCCTGCCCCAGTTCGCCAGGGAGCTGACCAGCGGCGACGTGAAACCCATGTTCGGCATGTACGAGGTCGGCAAGTCGTTCGTCCGAGGCCACTGGCAGCAGTGGCCGGAGCCTCAGCGCCTGGCGGTCCAGGAGTTCCTGGACGCCTGGTGGGGCCACACCCTCGTCGAGCCGGAGCCCGCCGTCCCCGCCCATGAGCTCCTCGCCCTGTGCGTCGAGGCGTCCGGCACACTCACGCCGTGGCTGGACACCTGGGCGGCGCTCGACCACGGCGCCACCGACCGGCACCTGGCCGAAGCGGCTGCCCGATGGGAGTACCACCTGCTGGGGGACGAGCTTCCGTGGGACGCGTGGGAAAGCGACGAGGACGCCCTCCGCGTCGAACTCGCGGCCTGGCTGGTCCGTCACGCGCCCGCACGGCTCCGGGCCCAGGACGCTCCTGAGGAGCTGCTGCACCGGATACGGCTCATCGGGCTGACCGGCTCCGCCCGCTGGGAGGACCCGCACTGGCCCGACCGCGTCTACTGAGGCATTCTCCCGGGCTCAGGGCGCTTTGAGCAGGTCGCGAAGCCCGGCGACGTACGTCGGACGTCTCGCTCGGCGGGCAGGTCCTCGGGAGCCGGGACCGCCTCGGGTCCCGACAGGCGGCAGGAGCGGCAGAGGCCGTCGGTGAGAGCTCCTGGGCGGCCGGGTGCACCGCACTCGGTGCACTCCATCATCGCCCGGGGCACGGGAGCGCCGGACACGGGCGGTTCCGGGGCGGCGGGCACCTGCGGCGGGAGCTTGCCGGCGAGACGGCAGCGGACGAAGCCGACCGGCGAGTCGACCTGCTCGGGGAGCCCGGCGGACAGGGCGTGCTTCAGGTAGTCGGCGTCCACGCCACGGGCGAACCACTCGGCGGCCAGCGGCTCCAGGACGGCGCAGTCGGCAGCCGAGAGCGCCAGACGGGCATCCACGCGGCCGAGTCGGGCCAGCGCGGCGTACGCGGGCGAAGGACCTTCCGGCACGGCCGGGGCGGGCTCCTGCGCCCGCTGCTCCGGCACGGACGGACCGAGGTCCTGCGCCCGCTGCTCCGGCACGGACGGGTCAGGTTCCGGCACCCGCTGCTGCGGCACGACGGGGGCCACCGGCCGGACGACCACGGGCTCGGCCACCGCCGCCTGCTCGCGCCCGGCGCGGACGAGGGCCGCCCACCACTCGTTGTCCCTGGCGGTCCGGGACCAGAACGTGCGGAACACCCAGCGCACTTGACCGCCCTCGCCACCGACCAGGCACCGGACACGGCGCAGATACCCGGCGACCGAGAGGGCCTTCAGCGCCGAGGCCACGGCCTGCTGCCCGTAGAGCGGGAGCTGTTTGGCCAGACCCTTGACGTCCATGGCGGCACCCTCGGGCAGGTGGTCGATGAACCCGGCGATGCTGCGCTCCCGCAGGGGCAGGAGGCTGAAGTCGGCGGCGCGTCGCGGCTGCTGGTCCGGTGCGGAACGCTTGCCGTAACCGGGATGGGCCATCGGGTACGGGCGCGAGGAAGCGGGGGCGCTCAGGGCGGAGCTAAGGTGCTGGATAGCCACGGGATCGTCTCTCGATCTTGGGGTGAGACCCCGGCCTGGTGTTGTCAGCACCGCGTCGGGGTCGTTCGCTTCCGGCACCGTAAGCAACCGCGACTCTCCGCCGCAACTCGCTCACAATTAGTCATACTTGCTGCTCGTGACGGGTGAGGGAGGTCGGGGAGGTTTTCCCCGGCCCTTCTTTTCCCTCCCGGATACAAGAAGGCGCTCGGGTCCCGAAGCCCGCATCCCGGCCCTCGGATCCCGAAGCTCAAGCATCGGGCCCGACGGCCGCCCGGCATCCCTCGAACGAGTGACACGCCCCCTCCCGGCACTCGGGATCCGAGCTTCGGGACCCGAGCGCCCGAGCGCCCCCACATGAACGGGGCCCCTCACATGAACCGCGAGCTGCCCACCGGCCCGGACGACTTCAGCCGGGCCCGGTCGCCCCGCAGCCAGGTGCCGCGCACCCCCGCGACGAAGTCCGTCAGCACCTCCACGGGATCGGGCGGCGTCTGCCCGTCTCCCCCGTCCGGCTCCGGGTCGGACGCCACGATCTCCGCGGCGATCTCCGCCTCCGGCCGCGCGTCGGGCTCCCCGGTCTCCACCTCGCCGTCGGGGCCCGGCATCAGCCGCTCACCCCACGGCGCCACGACCGACTGATGGAGGAAGGTGACGCTGTCGGCGGCGACGGCGGGCGGATCGGTCCAGCAGCTCGCGTGCTCGTGCAGGACCTGCCCCGGCGTCCGGTGGAAGAGCTGCCCGACGACTTCCTCGCCCCGTTCCGCCCGTGCGGTGTCGTCCAGGTCGTAGGCGATGACGACGGTGTCCCCCCGGCCCGCCTCGAACGGCTCCGCCGGAAGACCCAGCACCTCGGCCGCCGCCAGCCCCAGGATCCTGCTCCCCCGGTCCGGCAGCAGGGACACCGAACGCGGTCGCACCTCGGCGGCGGCCAGCACCGACCGCAGCCGGAGCAGACCGTTCAGACACTGCTCGTGGCTGTCCTGCGTCCAGGCGTACCGCCCCGTCATCCCCGCGTCGAAGCCGAAGGGGGAGAGGGTGCCCAGCACCGTGCCGCCCATGACGTACTGCCAGCCCCGCAGATCCACCCGGTCGAGCGGGCTCACCGACCCGGCAGCCGTGCCGCGCTCCAGCACCAGATCCTGCCGGTCCCGTGCGCCCAGCCATATGTCGTCGTCGGGAGCGGGCAGTCGCGCGTGCTGACGGCGGGCCAGCTCCAGATCTCCCGCCAGCACGGCGTTGAAGACCAGGAGGTAGCGATCGGGCCAGTCGGCGAGACCGGACTCGTGCGCGCGCAGGACCTCGACGGCCTCGCCGTGCCGCCCCTCGCGCTCGTACGCCGAGACCAGCTCGCGCAGCACCCCCGACGACTCCGGCGCCAGGCGCAGAGCCTCCCGCAGCGCGGGTATCGCCAGGTAGGGCACCCCGCGCTCCACGCACGCGTACCCGTAGTCGTGGAGCGGGCGCACCCGGTCGGGGTGCGCGGCCAGCGTCCTGGCGGCCTCCCGCAGGTCGTCGAAGCCCGCCGCCCCGGCGGCCCGCCCGACGACGACCGCGACCTGCCCCAGCGGCGCCGAGGGGGCCTGCCTCAACTCGCGCAGCGCACCGGGGACATCACCCCCGTCGAGGCACTCCCAGGCCGCGGCCAGTTCGGGGGACCTGGGACGGCGATTCCTGCGTGAGAACATGCGTACGATCTTGACCGCCGACGCGGTCCGCGCTCAACCGGATTGATTCCGGAGCGGCATGGGCCGCGGGCCACGGCTCCGCAACGACCCGCGTCCTGCCGAGAGGCTCAGCGCCCGAGCTTCTGCGCGACCTCCGTCGCCCAGTACGTCAGGATCATGTGCGCGCCCGCCCGCCGGATGCCCGTCAGGCTCTCCATGATCGCCGCGTCCCGGTCGATCCAGCCCTTCTCCGCGGCGGCCTCGACCATCGCGTACTCGCCACTGATCTGGTACGCCGCGACCGGAACGTCCACCACGTCGGCGACCTTGGCCAGGACGTCCAGGTAGGGGCCCGCCGGCTTGACCATGACCATGTCGGCACCCTCCTCCAGGTCGAGCGCCAGCTCCCGCAGCGACTCACGGACGTTCGCCGGGTCCTGCTGGTACGTCTTGCGGTCGCCCCTGAGCGAGGAGCCCACCGCCTCGCGGAACGGGCCGTAGAAGGCCGAGGCGTACTTCACGGTGTAGGCGAGGATCGACACGTCCTCGTGGCCCGTCTGGTCCAGCGCGTCCCGGATCACACCGACCTGACCGTCCATCATGCCGCTGGGGCCCACCACGTGTGCCCCAGCGTCGGCCTGGACCTGGGCCATCTCGGCGTACCGCTCCAGCGTCGCGTCGTTGTCGATGCGGCCGTCCTCGGTCAGCACCCCGCAGTGCCCGTGGTCGGTGTACTCGTCCAGACAGAGGTCGGACATGATCACCAGGTCGTCCCCGACCTCTTCCCGCACCGCCCGCAGACCCACCTGGAGGATGCCGTCCGGGTCGGTCCCCGCCGTACCCCGGCCGTCCTTCTTCTCGTCCAGCGGGACGCCGAAGAGCATGATCCCCGAGACGCCCGCCGCGACCGCGTCGACGGCGGCCTTCCGCAGCGTGTCCAGCGTGTGCTGCTGGACCCCGGGCATGGTCGAGATGGCGACCGGCGCGTCGATGCCCTCGCGCACGAACGCGGGCAGGATCAGATTCGCCGGGTCGAGCCGGGTCTCGGCGACCATGCGCCGCATGACGGGGGTCGTCCGCAGCCGGCGGGGCCGCGAGCCGGGGAAGTTTCCGTACTCAGTCATCCTTCGAGACTAGACCCGCACACATCACCGATTTACCGACACCCGAGCCGGAAAAAGCGGCCCCTGGAGCGGGACGCGACCACCGGGCTCTCGCAGGCTGGAACAGGGCCGGCCGGATCCGAACCGGCCTCCTCCCACATGCGGTGCAGGCGCGACGACCACTGCGCTACGAGCCCGGGACCCCACGCGCCGCGCGATCCGCGGACCGGAGACGGCAGCGGGCCCGGCCGCCTCCGCGAGGAAGCAGCCGGGCCCGCACACACGGTTCAGGCCCTCAGGTGGTCGTCCTGCGGCGCCGGGCACCCGGACGCCGCTCGCTCGGCCGGGTCACCGGGTCACCGGCCTCCTTCGCCGCGTCCCGGCGCTGCGCGCCGAAGTCCGCCAGCGCCTGGGCCAGCTTGTGCACCGACGGCTCCGGGGACAGCACGTCCACCCGCAGGCCGTGCTCCTCGGCGGTCTTCGCCGTGGCGGGGCCGATGCACGCGATCACCGTCACGTTGTGCGGCTTGCCCGCGATGCCGACCAGGTTGCGGACGGTCGAGGACGAGGTGAAGAGCACCGCGTCGAAGCCGCCGCCCTTGATCGCCTCGCGGGTGTCGGCCGGCGGCGGCGAAGCGCGGACCGTGCGGTACGCGGTGACGTCGTCGACCTCCCAGCCGAGCTCGATGAGCCCGGCCACCAGGGTCTCGGTGGCGATGTCCGCACGCGGCAGGAACACCCGGTCGATCGGGTCGAAGACCGGGTCGTACGGAGGCCAGTCCTCCAGCAGACCCGCGGCCGACTGCTCACCGGAGGGCACCAGATCCGGCTTCACACCGAAGTCGACGAGCGCGGCGGCGGTCTGCTCACCGACGGCCGCGACCTTGATCCCGGCGAAGGCACGGGCGTCGAGCCCGTACTCCTCGAACTTCTCCCGCACGGCCTTCACCGCGTTCACCGAGGTGAAGGCGATCCACTCGTACCGGCCCGTGACCAGGCCCTTGACCGCCCGCTCCATCTGCTGGGGCGTGCGCGGCGGCTCGACCGCGATCGTCGGGACCTCGTGAGGCACGGCACCGTAGGAACGCAGCTGGTCGGAGAGCGACGCCGCCTGCTCCTTCGTGCGCGGCACGAGCACCTTCCAGCCGAACAGCGGCTTGGACTCGAACCACGCGAGCTGGTCGCGCTGGGCGGCGGAGCTGCGCTCCCCGACCACGGCTATGACGGGCAGGTGCCCGTCGGGCGACGGGAGGACCTTCGCCTGCTTCAGGACCTGGGCGATCGTCCCGAGGGTCGCCGTCCAGGTGCGCTGCCGCGTCGTCGTCCCGGCGATCGTGACCGTGAGCGGGGTGTCGGGCTTGCGGCCCGCCGAGACCAGCTCACCGGCGGCCGCGGCCACCGAGTCGAGCGACGCGGACACGACGGCCGTCGCATCGCTCGCGCCGACCTCGGACCAGCAGCGGTCCGACGCCGTACGCGCGTCGACGAAGCGCACGTCGGCACCCTGCGCGTCGCGCAGCGGCACACCGGCGTACGCGGGGACACCTACGGCGTTGGCGATTCCGGGGACGACCTCGAAAGGCACGCCCGCGGCAGCGCAGGCGAGCATCTCGGCGCCCGTGTTGCCGTCCAGGCCGGGGTCGCCCGTGACGGCGCGCACCACCCGCCTGCCGCCCTTCGCTGCCTCCATGACAAGATTGGCGGCATCCCTGAGAACGGGTACTCCGGCGGGTGTTGACGCCACGTCAACAACCGTCAGCTCAGGCGTGCTTACCCCCGCCCGCGCATGGCAGCGGACGACGTCGAGAACGTCCGGTTCGGCGACAAGGACGTCCGCGCTCGCTAGCGCCTCGACAGCGCGCAGAGTCAGCAGTCCCGGGTCGCCGGGACCGGCGCCGAGGAAGGTGACATGCCCTGAAGCCAGGACAGGGAAGTCGGATACGACAGGGCCGGTGGGGCTCAAAGTGCTCGCTCCCCCATAAGACCGGCCGCACCCTTGGCAAGCATCTCGGCCGCGAGCTCGCGACCGAGGGCCGCCGCGTCGTCGTGCGACGTGGGGACGGGACCGGTGATGGACAGCTGCACCAGGGAAGTGCCGTCGGTTGAACCGACGACACCGCGCAGGCGCAGTTCGTTGACAACCTGCGCGTCGGCCAGGAGGTCGGCCAGCGCACCCACAGGTGCGGAACAGCCGGCCTCCAGGGCGTTGAGCAGGGCGCGCTCGGCGGTCACGGCGACCCGGGTGTACGGGTCGTCGAGCTCGGCGAGCGCTGCGGCGAGGTCCGTGCTGCTTTCAGCACATTCGATCGCCAGTGCTCCCTGGCCGGGAGCGGGCAGGACGGTGTCGGCCGGCAGGAAGTCGGTCACCTCGTCCGTGCGTCCGAGGCGGCTGAGCCCGGCGGCGGCGAGTACCACCGCGTCCAGCTCCCCGCTTCGTACGAAACCGATGCGCGTATCGACGTTGCCGCGGATCGCGACGGTCTCTATCTCGAGGCCGTGCGAGCGGGCGTACGCGTTGAGCTGCGCCATACGGCGCGGCGAACCGGTGCCGATGCGGGCACCGGGCGGCAGCTGCTCGAAGGTCAGCCCGTCCCGCGCCACCAGTGCGTCGCGCGGGTCCTCGCGCACCGGCACGGCGGCCAGGACGAGCCCCTCGGGCTGCACGGTCGGCAGGTCCTTGAGCGAGTGGACGGCGAAGTCCACCTCGCCGCTCAGCAGCGCCTCGCGCAGGGCCGCGACGAACACACCGGTCCCGCCGATCTGCGCCAGGTTCTCCCGGGAGACGTCTCCGTACGTGGTGATCTCCACGAGCTCCACGGCACGCCCGGTCACCTCACGGACCGCGTCGGCGACCATGCCGGACTGCGCCATGGCGAGCTTGCTGCGCCGGGTGCCTAGCCGGAGCGGTGTGGTGGTCTCCCCGCCCAGGGGTGAGTTGTCGGTCATGACCGCCCTCTATTCGGGTCGTTCAGGTCTGCCCGTGAGACGGCGGCCACCGTCTGCGGGTCGAGGTCGAAGAGTTCCCGCAGCGCATCGGCGTACCCGGCGCCGCCGGGCTCGCTGGCGAGCTGCTTGACCCGCACGGTGGGCGCGTGCAGGAGCTTGTCGACGACGCGGCGCACGGTCTGCGTGATCTCGGCGCGCTGCTTCTCGTCCAGGTCGGGGAGGCGTCCGTCGAGCCGCGCGATCTCGCCCGCCACCACATCGGCGGCCATGGTGCGCAGGGCGACCACGGTCGGAGTGATGTGGGCGGCGCGCTGCGCGGCTCCGAATGCGGCGACCTCGTCCGCGACGATGGTGCGCACCTGGTCCACATCGGCGGCCATCGGGGCGTCCGCGGACGCCTCGGCGAGCGACTCGATGTCGACGAGGCGCACACCGGCGATGCGGTGGGCCGCTCCGTCGATGTCACGCGGCATCGCGAGGTCGAGCAGGTGGAGCCGGGCCGGTCCGGTGCCGGCCGGGCGCGGCTCGCCCCGGCGCGCGGCCCGGTCCTGCGCGGCGGCGGTCGCTGAGCCGTTCTCCACCCAGGCGGCGTGCTGGTCCAGCTCGTCGGGCGCGGCCGCCGAGGAAGCCTCGGGCGCCTGCGCGGCGCTGTCGAAGTCGACGCCGAGCGCGTCGGCGACGGCATCCGCGCCCAGGACGAGCCCGGTCGCGCCGGTGCAGGACACCACGATGTCGGCACGTGTCAGTTCGCCCGTCACCCGGGCCATCTCCACGGCGCGCACGGTCGGCACACCGGCCTGGCCGAGGATCTCGACGAGCCGGTCGGCACGGGCACGGGTCCGGTTGGCGACGACGATCTCCTCGACACCCGCGCGGGCCAGGGTGGCCGCGGCGAGCGAGGACATCGAGCCCGCGCCGATCACCAGGGCACTCTTGCCCCCGGCCCACTCGGTGACCTCGGCGCCGTCGGCCAGCTGCTCCAGGCCGAAGGTGACGAGCGACTGCCCGGCCCGGTCGATCCCGGTCTCGCTGTGGGCGCGCTTGCCGACCCGCAGGGCCTGCTGGAAGAGGTCGTTCAGCAGCCGGCCCGCGGTGTGGAGCTCCTGCCCCAGCGCGAGCGCGTCCTTGATCTGGCCGAGGATCTGGCCCTCGCCGACGACCATGGAGTCCAGTCCGCACGCCACCGAGAAGAGGTGGTGGACGGCACGGTCCTCGTAGTGCACATAAAGATAGGGAGTGAGCTCGTCCAGCCCGACGCCGCTGTGCTGCGCGAGCAGGGTGGACAGCTCGGCCACACCCGCGTGGAACTTGTCCACATCGGCGTACAGCTCGATGCGGTTGCAGGTGGCCAGGACGGCGGCCTCGGTCGCCGGCTCCGCGGCGAGGGTGTCCTGAAGCAGCTTCGTCTGCGCGTCGACCGCCAGCGACGCCCGCTCCAGCACGGAGACGGGGGCGCTGCGGTGGCTCAGTCCGACGACCAGAAGACTCATGCCGGCATCACGGCGGGCATGTCCCCGTCAGGTCCCTTCCGGCCGGTGGGCGTGGCGCGCATCGGCGGCGCGTCGTCGGCGTCGTCCTCCGCCACCGTCCGGCCGTCGGCCGCGGCCTCCTCGCCGGCCTTGCGCTGCTCGTGGAAGGCGAGGATCTGGAGCTCGATCGAGAGGTCGACCTTGCGCACGTCGACACCGTCGGGCACGGAGAGCACCGTCGGCGCGAAGTTCAGGATGGAGGTCACCCCAGCGGCGACGAGCCGGTCGCAGACCTGCTGGGCGGCGCCGGGCGGGGTGGTGATCACGCCGATCGACACCCCGTTGTCGCTGATGATCCGGTCGAGGTCGTCGGTGTGCTGCACGGCGATCCCGGCCACGGGCGTGCCCGCCATGGCGGGGTCGGCGTCGATCAGGGCCGCGACCCGGAAACCACGGGAGGCGAAGCCGCCGTAGTTGGCGAGCGCGGCGCCGAGATTACCGATGCCGACGATCGCGACCGGCCAGTCCTGTGTGAGCCCGAGCTCACGGGAGATCTGATAGACGAGATACTCGACGTCGTACCCGACACCACGCGTGCCGTAGGAGCCCAGGTAGCTGAAGTCCTTGCGCAGCTTGGCGGAATTGACTCCCGCCGCCGCGGCGAGTTCCTCGGACGACACCGTGGGAACCGAGCGCTCGGAGAGCGCCGTCAGTGCGCGGAGATACAGCGGAAGCCGGGCGACGGTGGCCTCGGGAATTCCTCGGCTACGGGTCGCCGGTCGGTGAGTTCGGCCAGTTGCCACGGTGCTCCTGCGGGATGAGCGGGGCTGCAGGCGGCCGTATGTCCTATGACCGCCCCGTCGACAGCAGGCTATGTCTTTGTGAACGCGTGCACAAAGATAGTGTCCGTTTTGTCCGGTCAAAGTGACCGGGGTCACGCATATTCCCTGCGCGGACCCGGAACCCGGGACGCCATCAGCCCGTTGCGGGCCCGAAGGGGGCAAGACGGTACACACTCCTCATGTCCACGCCCCCGAGACCACTCAAAACGCCCATGATGTTAACCGGGTTTCGCCGAGGAAGCCCCCTCACGTACGCAGAGCCGTGCGCAGCCTCGCCGGATCCACGCGCCAGAAGGTGTGCTGCTCGTCATCGATCAGGACCACCGGGATCTGCTCCCAGTACTCCTTGTACAGCGCCTCGTCCCGCGTGATGTCCTTCTCCACCCAGGACGCGCCGGTCTCCTCGCACACCGCGCTGACCACCAGCCGCGCATCGTCACAGAGATGGCACCCGGGCTTCCCCACCAGGGTCACCACACGGTCCGCGGGCTTCTTCCTCGTACGACGCAGCAGTGCACTCATACCTTCATTCTGCGCCCCCCGGACGGGTGGGTGGGAGCGCGGAATCACCCGTTTAACGCCCCGGTCCCGGAGAGTTCACACCGCCGCATCCCGCCGGGTCGGGAAGAGCCGAACGGAATGGCTATGCTCACGACATGGCCGCTCTTGGATGGCTCACCCCCCGCAGGCGCCCCGCCACGGCACGCAGCGTGCTCGCAGGCGAGGCCGCAGCCGAGGCCGCGCGGAAGTCGGCACTCCCCTCCGGCGCCGAGGAGCTCGCGACCACCACCGAAGAGACCGGGGAGCCCCCCTTCCCGGTGGCCGGGGACACCCGGGCAGCCGCCTTCTTCGACCTCGACAACACCGTGATGCAGGGCGCCGCGATCTTCCACTTCGGCCGCGGCCTGTACAAGCGGAAGTTCTTCCAGCGCCGCGAACTGACCAGGTTCGCCTGGCAGCAGGCCTGGTTCCGGCTGGCCGGCGTCGAGGACCCCGAGCACATGCAGGACGCCCGCGACAGCGCCCTGTCCATCGTCAAGGGCCACCGCGTCTCCGAGCTGATGTCCATCGGCGAGGAGATCTACGACGAGTACATGGCCGACCGCATCTGGCCCGGCACCCGCGCCCTGGCGCAGGCCCACCTCGACGCGGGCCAGAAGGTCTGGCTGGTCACCGCCGCCCCGGTGGAGACCGCCACGATCATCGCCCGCCGCCTGGGCCTCACCGGCGCCTTGGGCACCGTCGCCGAATCGGTCGACGGCGTCTACACCGGCCGGCTCGTCGGCGAACCCCTCCACGGCCCGGCCAAGGCGGAGGCGGTACGCGCGCTGGCGTCGGCCGAGGGCCTGGACCTCGAACGCTGCGCGGCGTACAGCGACTCGCACAACGACATCCCGATGCTGTCCCTGGTCGGCCACCCGTACGCGATCAACCCGGACGCCAAACTGCGCAGGCACGCCCGCTCCCTGGACTGGCGGCTGCGCGACTACCGCACCGGCCGCAAGGCGGCCAAGGTGGGCATCCCGGCCGCGGCGGGCGTCGGCGCCCTGGCCGGCGGGACCGCGGCCGCCGTGGCGCTCCACCGCCGCCGCCGCTGACCCCGCACCCCGCCCCGCCGCCCCGCCGCCCCACTGCCGGCGCCCCGCACCCCGCTCCCCGCTCCCCGTCCGCCCTGCCGTCAGTCAGCAGGCGGCACGAAGCGGCACGCCCGGAGACGTACGGCCAAACGGGAGCGGAACAGCGGGCGGGGACACCCATCGCTCCGGCCAGTCGCGTTGCGTGGGGGCGACCACAACCCGTCGCCGCCGCAGGCAGATCACGAAGCTATTCGATCAATAACCGGTCACGATGTGCCACTCGAATCGTCACTTAGAGGTTACGGAAGCGACGGAACCGGTGATTTGAGCAACTGGGTGTAGCACGGCCTGTACGAAGCGTTATTCTCCTCAGACGCACAAGGAGCCCGCCACCCGCTACCACGAGTGACGGTTTTCGAACTGCACGTGATGGAAGCTCTGCCTCTGGGAGTCCCGTGTACCCACACGTCGGGGTTGACACCTCGGGCCTGGCTACGCTGCGCGCAACGGTCCTCGACCTCTTGCGCGGCTTCGTCCCCACCGCGTACGCCGTCCCCCAATTTGCCACCCCTGTACCTACCGGCCCTTGCTATGCGCTGGCCGAACGCAGCGCGGCCGTCGGAAGACGGAGCAACCGCGTCGCCGCCACCGCTGCGTCGTCGGCTCCCGCCCGCCGACCTGCGGCCGACAGCGACAGCGCGCGCATGATGGATCTCGTCGAGCGCGCGCAGGCCGGTGAGGCCGAGGCCTTCGGCCGCCTGTACGACCAGTACAGCGACACCGTGTACCGGTACATCTACTACCGCGTGGGAGGGAAGGCGACAGCGGAGGACCTCACCAGCGAGACGTTCCTGCGCGCACTCCGCCGCATCTCCACCTTCACCTGGCAGGGCCGCGATTTCGGCGCCTGGCTGGTCACGATCGCTCGCAACCTGGTCG
Organism: Streptomyces sp. NPDC057287; assembly: GCF_042667905.1. Classification (NCBI taxonomy): domain Bacteria; kingdom Bacillati; phylum Actinomycetota; class Actinomycetes; order Kitasatosporales; family Streptomycetaceae; genus Streptomyces; species Streptomyces sp. NPDC057287. The sequence goes on from NZ_JBHUYV010000025.1 coordinate 114,208, forward strand.
CCGACCACTTCAAATCCAGTCGTTTCCGGCTGGAAGTGACCACCGGCGAAATGCTCGACGCCAACGAGGTCGCGCGGAGCCCGGAGGACTCCGTCCTGGAGTCCCTCTCCAACGCCGCGCTGCTGCAAGCCGTACGCCGGCTCAACCCGCAGCAGCAGGAGTGCGTGACCCTGAGATTCCTGCAAGGCCTCTCGGTCGCCGAGACCGCCCGGGTCATGGGAAAGAACGAGGGCGCGATCAAAACCTTGCAGTACCGGGCCGTGCGGACACTCGCACGACTTCTGCCGGACGACGCCCGCTGACGTCACCATCCGTGACGTGTTCGTGACACACCGATCGGATCATCTTTCGTCCGTAACCCAACTGCCGCGCCACTCGTTGTGCCGGATGCAGGCCCCCTGTCGCCGCACCTGACCGTTTCCACTCGCTCGATCGCGTGGAAACGACTCCGGTGGGCAACCTTCCGGACCCTCAGGGGAGTCGACCGTCATGACGAGAGGAGGTGCCGCCAGTGATCGCAAACGTTTCGGCACACCGGCGGGCGAACGCCTTCGCCCAGGCCCTGGAGGAGCAGTCCCCCCAGGGTGCGGCGGCCGTACAGCCCGAGGACCCGGCCCAACCGGCCGACCACGGAACGCTGTTGGCCCTGGCGAACGGCCTCGGTGAGCTACCGGAGCCGCAATTCGATCCCGAGGTCAAAGTGGTGCAGCGAGCGCAGCTCGTCGCCGCCATGGAGACCATGTTCGCCGAAGGCGGTGCGTCCACGGGCCCTACGGTGCCCGAACAGCGGAGCAAGGGAGCCCACCGGGCCTCCCCGATCCGGAGGCTGCGTCCCCGCTCCCGCTGGGCGAAGGGCCTCACCGCGGGCGGGCTCACGGTCGGTGTGGCCGCGGGAGCATTCGGCGGAGTGGCCGCTGCCAGTTCCGACGCCCTGCCGGGTGATTCCCTCTACCCGCTCAAGCGCGGAATGGAGGACATCAGCCTCGGCATGGCCGACGGCGACGCCGACCGCGGCTCGGCCTACCTCGACCAGGCGTCGACCCGCCTCAGCGAAGCCCGCCGGCTCATGGAGAGGGGCCGCGCGGGCGAGATGGACCACGAATCGATCGGTGAGGTCAGGCGCGCACTCGACGGCATGACACATGACGCCACCGAAGGCCACCGCCTGCTCCACACCGCCTACCAGCGGGACGGATCCATCGGCCCCATCCAGACCCTGGACTCCTTCTCCCGCTCGCACCGCGCGAGCTGGAGCAGCCTCCGTGAACGGCTGCCCGTCCAGCTGACCGACATCGGGGACAAGGTCAGCTCCGTCTTCGAGGCCATGGACCAGGAAGTCGCGCCGCTGCAGTCCCTGCTGCCCCGCACACCGGGCACCGGCGGCGCACCATCGGCCGGCTCCCCGAAGGAGGACAAGGACTCGGCGGCACCCGGCCGCAGAGAGCCCTCTTCCTCCGCGGCCCCGGACGACAGCGCGTCCACCAGCACCACGCCGAAGCCCTCCGGCTCCGGCTCCGGCAGCAGTCCGGCCGACGACCTGCTCGACGGCGGCACGGACGGCCTGCTCGAAGACCTCCCGACGGACGGCACCACCCCGTCGTCCCCGGGCGGCACGTCCGGCGCCTCGCCCGCCCCGGACGTCACCCTGCCTCCGCTGCTCCCGGGCCTGCTGCCCGGCCTGGGCATCGACGGTGAGGACATCGAACCGTAGGGGCAACCGCACGCCGTGCGCGACGGTCACCCCCCGCGTGCGGCGCGCGCCCGCGCCTCAGAAGAAGACCGACCGTCGCTGCACCAGCAGCTTGTACAGCGTGTGCTGGATCTGCTCCCGCACCTGGTCCGTCAGGTTGAACATCAGCATCGGGTCCTCGGCCGCCTCCGGCGGATACCCGTCCGTGGGAATCGGCTCCCCGAACTGGATCGTCCACTTCGTCGGCAGCGGCAGGGCCCCCAGCGGCCCCAGCCACGGAAACGTCGGCGTGATCGGGAAGTACGGGACCCCCAGGACCCGCGCCAGCGTCTTCGAGTTGCCGATCATCGGATAGATCTCCTCCGCGCCCACGATCGAGCACGGCACGATCGGCACCCCCGCACGCAGCGCCGTCGACACGAAACCGCCCCGCCCGAAGCGCTGCAGCTTGTACCGCTCGCTGAACGGCTTCCCGATCCCCTTGAAGCCCTCCGGCATCACCCCGACGACCTCACCGGACTGCAGCAGCCGCTCGGCGTCCTCCGCGCACGCCAGGGTGTGTCCGGCCTTCCTCGCCAGCTCGTTGACCACCGGCAGCATGAAGACCAGGTCGGCAGCGAGAAGTCGCAGATGCCGTTCGGCCGGGTGGTTGTCGTGCACCGCGACCTGGAGCATCAGCCCGTCCAGCGGCAGCGTCCCGGAGTGGTTGGCGACGATGAGCGCCCCGCCGTCCGACGGGATGTTCTCGATGCCCTTGACCTCGACCCGGAAGTACTTGTCCGCGAGCGGCCGCAGCACCGACATGAGGACCTGGTCGGTCAGCTCCTCGTCGTAACCGAACTCGTCGACGTCGTACTCGCCCGTGAGCCTCCGCCGCAGAAACGCGAGCCCGCCCGCGATCCGCCGGTCCCAGCCGCTCACGGGACCCTCCCCGGCGTCGCCCGAGGGGGCACCAGCGGCCTCGGCGGCCCCTTCCGGCACCTGACCGCCCGGCAGGGCGCTGACGGGCGCGGGGACGGCCGACGCAGGCGGCTGGACCCTGCCGCCGCCCGGCAGCACAGCTCTGCGCCGCCCCGCGCCGGAGCGCGAGCGGTCGTCGTCGAAGGGAATGACCTTGGCGTCCGCCATCGTCGGTCGCGCTCCTCTACCTGGCGCCGTGAGTCGAATGTGTCCTGTCGGCCGGTCCCCCGCCGCGCGGCAGCTCGGCCAGCCTCCCGACCGCCCTGCCCACCCGCTCGGGAGGCAGCAGCCCCGGGCCCCTGCTCCGCGCGAACTCCGCGAAGGTCCCGGCCGTGGTGAACTTCGGACGGAAGCCCAGCGTCTCGCGCATCTGCACCGTGGAGACCACCCTGCCGTGGGTCAGCAGCCGGATCTGCTCCGGTGAGAAGTCCGTCATACCGATCGTACGGAGCGCCGACCCCACCCAGGTGACCGCCGGCAGCAGCAGCGGGACCGTCGGCCGCCCGAGCCTCCGCGAGCACTGCGAGAGCAACAGCACCCCGTCTCCGGCGATGTTGAACGTGCCGCTGTTCAGGGTGCCGCGCCGGGGTTCACGCGCGGCGATCTCCAGTACGTCGACGACGTCGTCCTCGTGCACGAACTGGAGCCGGGGGTCGTACCCGAGCACCGTCGGCAGGACCGGCAGCGCCAGGTAGTCGGCGAGCGGCGAATCCGGCTCGGGACCCAGGATGTTCGCGAACCTCAGCACGCACACGGCCACGTCCGGCCTGCGGCGCGCGAACCCGCGGACGTAACCCTCGACCTCCACCGCGTCCTTGGCGAAGCCACCGCTCGGCAGGGACTTGGGGGGCGTCGTCTCGGTGAACACCGCGGGGTCGCGCGGGGCGGAGCCGTAGACGTTCGTGCTGGACTTGACCACCAGCCGCTGCACGGACGGGGACTTCTGGCAGGCACCGAGCAGCTGCATCGTGCCGATGACGTTGGTCTCCTTGACCGTCGTCCGGCCGCCCGTGCCGAGCGCCTTCGCGGAGACGTCCAGGTGGACGACCGTGTCGACGGAGTACTCGGCGAGGATCCTGGCGATCGCCGACTGCCGGATGTCCGCCAGCACGAATTCGGCGTCACCCAGCTGATGCGCGGGCGCGACCGCGTCCAGGGCGATCACCCGGTCCACACCGGGGTCCCGCTGCACACGCCGCACGAACCGGCCCCCCAGCTGCCGGGCCGCACCCGTGACGAGCACGGTCTTCCCCAAGATCAGCGCCTTCCGTCGATCGTTCACCGAGCGGGGTCTTCCCCTGGCCGTCACCGTAGTCGGTGGATGTTGCCCTGTGATGACCCCAGGCGGGCTTTACCGAACCGAGGGGCTGGAATCCACCGGAACCGCCGCACGGAGCCGGAGCCCGGCACGCGCGCGCACGGCACAGCTCAGGGCCCGGACCGGAGTCCCGGAACACCGGTCCCGGAACGCGCCGAGGCCCTCCCGCCAGAACGGCGGAAGGGCCTCGAACTCACGAACTGCGTTCGCTTACTTCTTGTTGCGACGCTGAACGCGCGTGCGCTTGAGCAGCTTGCGGTGCTTCTTCTTGGCCATCCGCTTGCGCCGCTTCTTGATAACAGAGCCCACGACTACCCTCGCTCACTTCTCTTCACTGGTGCGGGGCGTCTGGGCCCACACGACCTACGTCGGCCTAGCCTACCCGCCACCGGGTGAGGGACGTAATCCGAGGGCGACGTCAGGCCGACTCCACCCCCACGAAGGACTCACGGAGGTACTCGTGAACCGCTTGCTCCGGGACCCGGAAGGACCTTCCCACCCGGATCGCCGGCAGATGACCGCTGTGCACCAAGCGGTACACGGTCATCTTCGACACCCTCATGACCGAGGCGACTTCCGCCACAGTCAGAAACTTGACCTCGTTGAGAGGCCTCTCGCTGCCAGCAGCCATGACCCACCTGTACCTTCCGCACGAGACGCGCACCGGCTTCCCCTCCGGTGACTCTTCGTCGTTGTGCGCTCACTCCCCAGATTAGGGGCGGGTGATGCAGTGGGGAAGAGGTGAGGCGACCGGTCGCCTACTGTGACAGACACGCCCGATTGAGTACATACCGTGTAAGAGGCTGGTAGTAGTCCGACCGCACGCCGTCATCAAGCGGAACGGCGACGGACACCCGCCCCTCCGCCTCACCCACGAACAGCGCGGGATCATCCGTATCGGCCAGCCCGATGGCCTCGATGCCCAGCTGACCTGCCCCGCAGACCCACCCGTGGTCCCCGATCACCAGCTCGGGCAGCACCCCCCGTGCCTCCACCGCCTCCTCCAGCACGGCCCGAACCGGCAGCGGCGAATGACTGTGTGCGCCGGTGGCACTCCCCGGGACCCGCACGCCCGGTTCGCGCACCAGCGCGACACCTTGTACGTAGTCAAGGTTGTACGTACGTACGCCGAACCGGGTCGTTATGTCGACACACCGGCCCTGCGCGGGGGTGAGAACCGCACACCCGGCCGCCGACAAAGCGTCTGCCAGACCGGCGTAGAACCCCAGCAGCCGGTGCGGATGCCCGGTGCCGAACAGCACCGGAGCCCGCCTCTCCGCGGCCCCCGCCAGCCGTTCCGCGAACGCGTCCAGCGCGGCCAGGGTCCGCTCCGGATCGATCACGTCCGTCCCCGACACATGGCCGGGATCGTCCGACACCCCGCACTTGTCCGCCATCAGCCGCAGCAGGTCACGCTCTTCCCAGACCCGGTCCGGATCGATCCCGAGCATCACACGGGGGTCCCTCGCCGCGAAAAGCCGGTAACTCCGCAGACTGGTCTCCCGCGGCGTGGCCACAGGGCCGGCGAGCCGGGACGCCAGCAGATGAGCGCGCAGCGCTCCGGTGCTCAACACCCTCCCGATGCTCCCGCACCGGCCGCCCGCCCGGGCAGGAACCCGGATACCGCCCCACCGTTGGCGTAACCCTCCTCAGGCCAGCAGCCCGCGCAGCGGGAACGCCGAACGCCGGGTCGCCAGCACCGCCTGGTCCAGCCGGTCCGCCGGGTCGTACCCGTCCTCCCACGGCTTCCACGTCGGCGTACGGCCGTCCGTCATCCGCGCCGGACCCAACTGCCGCGTACGGGCGTAGACCTCGTCCCGCCACGAGGACGGAATCACCGACTCCGGGTCCACCGGAGCATGGGCGGCGATTCCCACGAGATGGGTCCAGGACCGCGGCACCACATCCACCACCGCGTAACCGCCCCCGCCCAACGCCACCCAGCGCCCGTCCTCCACGTAGGTGTGGGCGAGCTCGTGACAGGCCTCCATGACGGCCCGCTGCGCGTCCAGCGACACGGCGAGATGGGCCAGCGGGTCCTCGAAATGCGTATCGGCACCGTGCTGGGTCACCAGCACCTGAGGCCGGAAGTCCTCCAGCAGCTCCGGCACCACCGCGTGGAACGCCCGCAGCCACCCCGCGTCGCCCGTACCTGCCGGCAGCGCCACATTCACCGCACCGCCCTCGCCCGCCCCGGAACCCGTCTCCTCGGGCCACCCGGTCTGCGGGAACAGCGTGCGCGGGTGCTCGTGCAGGGACACGGTCAGCACCCGGGGGTCCTCCCAGAACGCCGCCTGCACCCCGTCACCGTGGTGGACGTCCACATCCACGTACGCCACACGCTGCGCGCCCAGCTCCAGCAGCCGGGCGATGGCGAGCGCCGGATCGTTGTACACGCAGAACCCCGAGGCTCCCCCGGGCATGGCGTGGTGCAGCCCGCCGGTGAAATTCACGGCGTGCGCGCTCTCCCCGCGCCACACCGCCTCCGCGGCCCCCACCGAGAGCCCGGCGATGAGCGCGGACGCCTCGTGCATCCCCGCGAAGGCCGGATCGTCGACGGTCCCGATCCCGTACGCCTGGTCGGCGGCCCCCGGATCGGCCGACGCCGCCCGGACGGCCGCCACGTAGTCCTCACGATGCACGAGCCGCAGCGTCGAGTCCCCGGCGGACTTGGCCGACCTGACGTCCACCGCCCCGTCCAGCCCGTACGCCCGCACCAGCCCCATCGTCAGGGCCAGTCTGACCGGGTCCATGGGATGGCTGGACCCGAAGTCGTATCCCGTTACTGCCTCATCCCACATCAGCTGCGCGCGCCCGCTCATGCCCGCCACCGTATCGGGCGGGTTCCGAGCCGAACGACCGGGCGTACACGAGCGTCGCGAGGACCAGCACCATGGGCACGAGCATCGCGCCGCGGTAGCTCCACGCGTCCCCGAGCGCCCCCACGAGCGGCGACCCGACGAGGAACCCCACGTAGTTGAAGACGTTCAGCCGGGCCACGGCCACATCGCTCGCGCCGGGGAACATCCTGCCCGCCGCCGCGAAGGTCTGCGGCACGATCACGCACAGCCCGAGCCCCAGCAGCGTGAAGCCGAGCATCCCCCACCAGGCACCGGGCGACACCGCCACCACCGCGAACCCCGCGGCGGCCAGCACGCTGCCGCCCCGCACCACCGCCACCGCACCGAACCGACGCACCCCGAGGTCCCCGACGGCCCGCCCCAGCAGCGTCGTCACCATGTAGACGTTGTAGGGAACCGTCGCCAGCTGCTCCGAACTCCCCAGGACGTCCTGCAGGTACTTCGCGCTCCAGTTGGAGACCGTCGAGTCCCCGATGTACGCGAACGCCATCACCATGCAGAGCGGCAGCAGCAGCCTGAAGGGCACGGACGCCCCCTGAACGCCACCCGCCGCCGGCACACCCACGCCGGCCTCGGCCTTCCCTTCCGTGTACCACCGGCTCCCGATCAGAGCCGCCGGCAGCAGGACCGCCACCGCGGGCAGATAGGACACCAGCAGCGACAGGTCCCAGTGGGCCCCCGCCCACGCCATCGACGCCCCCGCTATCCCGCCCAGGCTGTACGCCGCGTGGAACCCGAGCATGATGCTGCGCCCGTATGCCCGTTGGAGACTGACGCCCATCATGTTCATCGAGGCGTCCAAGGCGCCCACGGCCAGCCCGAAGACGCCCAGGGCGAGGGCCACCTGCCACACCTCGCTGCCGGCACCCACACCCAGCAGCGCAAGCATCACGACGGGCTGCGCCCACCTCAGCACGACCCCGGGCCGCACCCTGGCGACCAGCTTCTCGGTGGCCACGCTGGCGACCCCCGCCAGAACAGGCACCGCGGCGAGGAAGGCGGGCAGGAGCCCGTCGGATATCCCGTAGCGGTCCTGAATGGCGGGGATGCGCGTCACGAGCAACGCGAAGGCCACGCCCTGCACCAGGAAGCTCAGGGCGAGGGAGGCTCTGCCGTACCGCAACCGCGCATCCGTCATGGCCGCGAGCGTAGAGCCCCGGTCTACCGCTGGGTAGATCGATCAGCCGAGAAGTTTGGGGAGCTGCGACATGTCGGAGAAGTGCCCGGTGACGCCGACGAGCCGGTCCGCCGGCATCATCGAGGTGAAGCCGTACACGTCCATCCCGGCGGCCCGCGCTGCCTCGACACCCAGCGGGCTGTCCTCGATCACGACGCACCTTTCGGGGGCGATGCCCATCCGATCGGCGGCGTGGAGGAACAGGTCCGGGGCCGGTTTTCCCTGCCCGACGTCCTCGGAGCTGAAGATCCACTCCTCCTCGAACCACTGGTCGAGTCCGGTGTTCAGGTGCCCGGCCGCGATCTTCTGGTGGCTTCCGGACGAGGCGACGCAGTACGCGACCCCGTCGGCGACGAGCTCACCGAGCAGGTCGTTGACACCGTCCACCGCCGCCAGCCGCTCCTGCTGGAACGCGGAGAGGGTCCGTCGGTGGAGCTCCTCGTCGAAGTCCGCGGGGAGCTTCTGGCCGGTCCGCTCCTCGACGAGGTCGTGGACCCGGTGGATCGCTGCCCCCATGTAGTCGCGGAGGGACTCCTCGTACGAGGTGGGGTGGCCGAGCTCGGTGAGGTAGCCGGCCAGGACGGTGTTGGAGATCGGCTCACTGTCGACGAGCACGCCGTCGTTGTCGAAGATGACCAGTTCGTAGCGCATGGTTCGACCCTAGACGCTCAGAACGCAGAAAAGCCCCGTGCCACAAGGGCACGGGGCTTTCCCGGAATAATTGTTCGGCGGCGTCCTACTCTCCCACAGGGTCCCCCCTGCAGTA
>NZ_JBHUYV010000026.1:0-107833 GCF_042667905.1 Streptomyces sp. NPDC057287
CAATGACGACGACACCGCAGGAGGCCACAACCACCTGGACCTGCAGAAACGCTGGTCCTCGAGATCGGCAGCAAGACCCAGGGCAAGAAGAAGTAAGCAGAGCTGAAAAAGCCCCCCACCTGCGGGTTCTCCGCGTGGTGGGGGGCTTCTTGGTGCGCCGGTCCGTGTGGCCCGCCCGATCAGTGATCACCGATGTGATGTGGGACCGCATCCGGTTGCTGATGGCGGCGGCACCGGTACACCCCAGGGCCTGTACGGAGTCGTGGCCACGGGATGGGGGCTGGAGTCCCCCCATGAGGGGCCGGTTAGGGTCTGGGTCATGTCTGCTGTCACTGAGTCCGCGTCTGCTCACACCTTGCGCCCCGCGACCCGTGCCGACCTGCCTGCGGTGCTGGCCCTGCTCGCTGACGAGGAGCAGGTGGTGGACCCGGCGACGGTTGTGGTGACGGAGGCGTATGAGCGCGCCTTCGTGGCGATCGACACGGACCCGCGCAACGAAATGCTGGTCCTGGTGAACGGCGCCGGCACGGTGGTGGGTTGCCTGCAGGCAACCTATATCCCGGGCCTTGGCAAGGGCGGTGCCGAGCGCGCCCTGGTCGAGGCGGTGAGGATCCGCGCGGACCTGCGTGGGGACGGGCTCGGCCGGACCTTGATGGCACACACGATCACGAGGGCACGCTCGCGCGGCTGCGTACTGGTTCAGCTGACCAGCAACAAGCAGCGTGAGGACGCACACCGCTTCTATGGGGCACTGGGTTTCGCACGCAGCCACGAAGGGTTCAAGCTCGCGCTGTAGGGGCGTTCGCCTCCATCAGGAGTCGGCCCTCTCCGGGACGACCGGCTCGGACCGTGTCCTGCATGGTCAGTTGGCGTATGTGCTGGGTCAGTTGCCCGGTCGGGCAGTCAGACCTTGCGGGCGCGCCGCCACTCGTAGGCGCCGGGTGAGGTCTCGACGACCTCGCGGGGGTAGGCCTCGCGGGCCTGGGCGAGCAGATTGCGCTGCTCGGTGACCCATTTCGGCGGCACGAACAACGGGACTGTGACGGTGACTCCTGACGCCGGCTCGTCGTGCACGGATGCCCAGAGCCCGCCGCCCTCGTCAGGCGTGAACTTCATCGAAGGAGTCCGCCCTGATGAGAGCCACATGGCGGACCGGCCGGACTCCAGGGTTGCCAAGGCGTTCTCCCAATCCTGCAGGTCCTCAGGGAGAAGGGTCACCGCGAAGCTGCCGGTGACGGATTCCGCCTTGATGACGATCTCGCAGTCGAGGAAGTCGTGGCCGGTCAGAATTCCCGGTTGATAGCGACCCAGGATGCGCACGGAGATGCTCTGTCCGTTGGTGCCAGGCCGGTCGGCCAGGTGAATCAGATTGATTGCGCCGTCCATCGTGTCCATGGATCCCCTCCCGAAGTGACCAGCTCGGAGCATCCTGCCGGACTCCCCCTCCTCTCGTGGAGGCCCCGGTCGGCAGACGGCTCTTCTCTGCGCCGGACCGTCGGCCGTGCGCGGCCTCCGCGAGTCGGTGGTGCGCTCGGTCACTGCGCCGTGGCCAGCCAGAGGGTCACGGCTGCGGTGGCGATGAGTCCGACGTTGAGGGTGATCCGGCGGTCCTCGCCGGTCAGGTGGACAGCGATCGCGCCGGCCTGCAGCAGTACGAAGCCGATGGCCGCGGCCGACGCCAGCGGCACGGCGATGCCCGTCAGCGGCGGCAGGACCAGGCCGGCCGCGCCGAGTATTTCGACCGCACCCAGCGCCCTGAGGGCGGGCAGGGGCATGCGGTCGACCCACGCCATCATCGGCCTGAGCTGGTCGCGGCTGCGGATCACCTTCAGCGTGCCTGCGTAGACGTAGAAGAGGGCGAGCAGTCCCGCGACGATCCAATAGGCGATGTTCATGGTTTCCGTTCATGGGCCGCCGGTTCGCAGGACCCGTCGATTGCGTCCGACAGCGTCGATTGCCGGGGAAATGGCTGGAGGTCGGAGATGGAGAGGTTCGGTCCGTGGTCCGAGCGGGTCCGGGCGCGTAAGCGTGGAGAGCGCAACGGTCCCGCCGTGCCAGGGAGGGTGGCCGGGACGTCCGCCCGGTCAGGCGGGATGGCTGGCGGGCTCGGTGGCGTAGCGGCTCATCGCTTCGATGTTGGCCTGTGGCGTCAGCGGCCGGCCTGCGGCGAGCACGTCCTGGAGGTCCCGGAAGTACTGCACGTACAGGTCCGGGGTGAACGTGCTGAGCATGACGGCGGGTTGGCCGGTCGGGTTGGCGAAGGTGTGAGGGGTGCCGGGCGGAACCATCACGAGCGTGCCCGCGGTGGCGTCGTGGTCCTCGTCGCCGACGGTGAACCGCACGGTGCCGGAGAGGATGTAGAAGCCCTCGTCGTGCAGTCCGTGGCGGTGCTGCGGCGGTCCTTGGGTGTGCGGGGCGAGGACGGACTCGGCGATCGCGAGGCGGTGCCCGGTGTGGCTGCCGTCCTCCAGGACGCGCATGCGCGTGGTGCCCAGGACGATCGTCTCGCCGCCGCCGGGACCCACCACCGACACGGTGCCGGCCTTGGCTGCTTCTTCGGTCATGCTCACGAGTGCACCGCCGGAGCCCCGCCCATGTCCAAGACCTGTTCCGCGGTGCCGATACCTCGTGGGTATCGTTGCACCGTGGAGCTACGTACCCTGCGCTACTTCGTGGCGGTCGCCGAGGAACTCCACTTCGGCCGCGCCGCCACCCGACTGCACATGAGCCAGCCACCGCTGAGCCGGGCGATCAAGCGGCTCGAGGCCGAGGTCGGGGCCCTGCTGTTCGCCCGCTCGCCTGCGGGAGTCGCGCTCACTCCGGTGGGCTCGGTGCTGCTCGACGAGGCGCGGGCCCTGCTCGACCATGCCGACCGCGTCGGCGTACGCGTGAGCGCGGCGGCCGGCCTCGCGGTCATCACCGTCGGCATCCTGGGCGACGGCACGGACCCGGGAGTGGCCAGGCTGGCCGCCGCCTACCGCCGCAGCCACCCCGGCATCGACATCCGCATCCGCGACACCGATCTGACCGACCCGACGTGCGGACTGCGCGCCGGACAGGTCGATGTCGCCCTGACTCGGGCGCCGTTCGACGAGACCGCCCTGACGACGCATGTGCTGCGGACCGATCAGGTCGGTGTGGTCCTGCGCGCCGACGATCCGCTGGCCGGCCGCGACCGGCTGCGGCTGGCCGAGCTGGATGACCGCCGCTGGTTCCAGTTCCCGGAAGGCACCGACCCCGTCTGGCAGTCGTACTGGAACGGCGGCAGGCCGCGCGAGGGCCCGGTGGTGCGCGCCGTCCAGGAGTGCCTGCAGGCCGTGCTGTGGAACGGCACGGTCGGCCTGGCCCCGCTCGGGCACGACCTGCCTGCGGAGCTGGCCGTGGTACCGCTGATCGACATGCCGCCGAGCCCGGTGGTGGCGGTGTGGAACGAAGGCAGCGCCAACCCGTTGATCCGGTCCTTCGTCGAGGCCGCGACAGCCGCGTACCGCCCCTGAGCACCGGCGACCGGTGCTCCTGGGCGCTTCACAGCCGGAGAGCCCGGAGCCTTACGTCCGGCTGGACGCGCCCGATTCACCGGCCGGGTCCCCTGTCGGCATCACGACGACCTGGTACGCGTCCTCGTAGATGATCCTCCCGGGGCTCGACGACTCCAGGCGCCTGCAGTCGACACCGTGCGCGGCGAGGATCTCCAGGTAGCCGCCCACACGCTCGACGAGTTCGTGCGCCGTGGACTTGAACCAGGCCACGGCACCCGGATGGATCTCGCGGTCGTAGACCTCCGGGTCGACGTGGGTGGGGTTGGGGTAGTTGGCGTCGTACCAGTCGTTGGCGGCACGCCAGAACCGGTGCTGCTCCTCGGTCAGCCGGCCGTCGCGCGCCAGCTCGTTGGTGAGCACGAAGACCCCGGGGAAATGACCACGCGGATGTCGTACCGTTCCCTGGAAACGGATGTACGGGGCATTGTGCACAGGGACACCTCCGTGTCGGCTCTCTCCGGTGGTCGGCGGGCGGTCCCACCGGCGCGCGAATCGCCTTCGCATCCTCCCTGTCATCGGCCGCCGTGCGCGGCACAGTGGGCGCATGGACGCAGACGACAGGAAGACCCTGGCCGGGGCGCGCGGCGCCGCCACCCGCTTGCCGGCCCAGGACCTGGAGCGGGCCCGGCGGTTCTACTCCGAGAAGCTCGGTCTGGAGCCCGTCGACGAACGGCCGGGCGGGTTGCTGTACCGGTGCGGGCAGTCGGAGTTCGCCCTCTTCGAGTCGGCGGGAACCTCGTCGGGCGCCTTCACCCAGATGGGGTGGACCGTCGACGACATCGAGGCGGTCGTCGCTGAACTCCGTGGGCGAGGCGTGGAGTTCGAGCAGGTCGAGCTGCCGGGGCTCTGCACCCGGGGTGGCATCGCCGAGATCGAGGGGAACTACCCGGGCAAGGGTGCCGGCGGTGAACGCGGCGCCTGGTTCCGCGACAGCGAGGGGAACATGCTCGGCATCGGCCAGCCCGTCGCGTAGGCGCGCAAGCCTCTCCTGCCCGGCCCACTCTCAAGGGCCGGGCGTGGCATCCGGTTACGGAGCCCTGCGCACCGGGGAGGCGGACCCGATTGCGCCGTCGAGGCCAACAAGGTTGGGTCAGCCTCTTGTTACGAGATCCGGGGAACGCTGCGGTACCGACGGACGGCATGGCCGGACGTCTTAGGGCCGTGCCGTGCCGGGAGGGGCCCGCTCATCCGGCGCGGCACCCGCTAACCTGACCTCCACGTCCGCCCGTTACCCAGGTACACACGCACCCTCGGGCCGCGGGACGGACAGGGCGCGGAGAGCAAGGAGATCGGGGAGAGCGATCATGGGCGAGTCTCTGAAGACCTTCGTCGGTGGCACCGAGGTCGAGGTGCCCAACAGCATTCCGGCGATCCGCGCCGCGCTTCCCGAGGGGAGACGCGAGGAGTTCGACCACGCGATCAACGACGCCGGGGTGCACGAGATCCAGGCCGTGATGCGCCACTGGATGCTCGAGTCCGTGCCCGATCCCGAGGCCGAGCGGATCCTGGTCCGGCTGGCGCAGGACGAGGCCGAGAGGCGGAAGGTCGCTTGAGCTTCCGCATCTCCTTCGCCCCGCCCGCCGACGACACCCTGGCCAAGATGCGCGACGGCGACTCGTTCCGGGACGAGATGGCGCGCACCCTCGGCCTCGACCCGTACGGACACGCCTCGACCGCCGTGAAGCGCGAACGCGACCGGCGCGAGGCGACGGTGTCCGGCGCCATCGTCCTCTACTACGTCTCGGGAACCGTGCTGACGGTCACCGTCGTGAGGCTCGTACCGCTGCCGTGAGGCTCGGCCCTGCCCCGGGCCTCGGGCTCCTCACCCCAGCCTGACCTGGCGGTCCGTGTCGCCGAGGGATTCCAGCAGGTCCCGCAGGTCGTCCGCGATGCGTTCGCGCTTCTCCTCGGTGAGGCCCGACAGCAGGCGGTTCTGGTTCTCCACATGGTCCACCAGCGCCCGGTCGATCAGCTCCCTGCCTGCCGCCGTGAGCGAGACGTGCACGCTTCGGCCGTCCTCCGGCCGGCGGCTGCGCACGACGAGCTCCCGCTCCTCCAGCCGGTCGAGCCTCTGGGTGATCGCGCCGGACGTGACCATGGCGGACCGCATCAGCTCCGCGGGGGTCAGGCGGTGCGGAGCCGGACTGCGCCGCAACGTGGCCAGGACGTCGAACGCCGCGGGGTCGAGATCGTGCCCACCGAAGACGGCCCGCTGTTCCGCCTCGACGATCCGGGACAGCCGCTTGATGCGCCCGATCAGGCCCATCGACGAGGTGTCCAGTCCGGGGCGCTGTTCCGCCCACTGCGCAAGCACGCGGTCCACATGGTCGCTCATGGGAAACAGCATATCTTTATCTTAGAGTTGAGATACCTACTTGCTTAGCGCTAAGCAAAAACGCTACGGTCCAGCCATGACGCAGGCCTTAGACCTCCTGACCGTGCCGCAGGCGATCCGTGCGCGCCGCAGCATCCGCCACTATCTCCCCGACCCGGTGCCCGACCGCCTCCTGACCGAACTCCTGGACCTGGCGCTGGAGGCCCCCTCAAGCTGGAACGTCCAGGCGCGCTTCGTCGTGGTCGTCTCGGACGACGAGGGACGGGCCGCCCTCACCCGGGCCACCGGGGGCCAGCCACACCCCCAGGAGGCGCCGCTCACCCTGGTGTTCGTGGCCGGAAGCCAGGCCTGGCGCGAGGATCTGAGCGACATCTACGAACGGGCCCTGCGCGACGGTGCATGGAACGAGCGGTTCGTCAGCGGGTTCTCCGAGGCCACCCAGGAATTCCAGCGGGACCTCGAGCAGCGGGGGCTGCTGCGGGAGTACGCCGTCAAGGACGCGGTGATCGCCGCGACCTACGCCATGCTCGCCGCGACCTCCATGGGGCTGGCCACGTCCCCGATGAACGGCTGGGACGAGCAGCAGGTGAAGCGGGTAATCGGCGTCGGGGACCGGGACGACCTGCACATCGCGATGCTGCTGCCGGTGGGCATGCCCGCGGAGACGCGCGCGCACCCGGGCCGACGGCCACGGTCCCGACAGGCCTTCACCGGCCAGTTCGGACACGAGGACCACGAGGACCACGAGAGCCACGGGCCATACAAGGACCACGAGAGCCACGCGCCGCACAAGGGCCACGAGCCACAGGACGCGCACGAGGGACACCAGGAAGGCGGTATCCGGTGAAGACGAAGGCGAACGGGCCCGCCGCCGACTCCGCGATCACCGTCCTCGCCCCGCTGGTCTGGGGCTCCACCTATCTCGTCACCACCGAATTCCTGCCGCCGGACCGGCCCCTGCTGGCCGCGACCGCCCGCGCCCTGCCGGCGGGCCTGATCCTCCTCGCCATCGGCCGGACGCTGCCGCGTGGCAGCTGGTGGTGGCGCGCCGCCGTACTCGGCACCCTGAACATCGGTGCCTTCCTCTACCTGCTCTTCGTCGCCGCCTACCACCTGCCCGGCGGAGTGGCCGCCCTGGTCATGGCCGTGCAGCCGACCGTCGTCCTCGCCCTGTCGGCGGTGCTGCTCAAGGAGCGGATCACGGCGACGCACGCCGCGGCCTGCGCGCTGGGGATCGCGGGTGTCGGCCTGCTGGCCCTGACGCCCCGTGCGGGGCTGGACGCGGTGGGCGTGGGCGCCGGACTCCTGGGCGCGGTGAGCATGGCGACCGGCATCGTGCTGACCAAGCGCTGGGGACGCCCGGCCGGGGTGGGCGTCCTGACGTTCACGGGCTGGCAGCTGAGCTTCGGCGGGATCATCCTGCTGCCCGCCACCCTGCTCGGTGAGGGCCTGCCCGACTCGGTCGACGGCCGTAACCTCGCGGGCTTCGCCTACCTCGGGCTCGTCGGCGCCCTGCTGGCCTACGCGGTGTGGTTCCGCGGCGTGGAGCGGCTGCCCGCGCTGACCGTGTCCGTCCTGGGTTTCGCCTCACCGCTCGCCGCGATGGCGCTGGGCTATCTCGTCCTGGACGAGACCCTGTCACCGGCCCAGCTCTCCGGCGCGCTGGCGGTCGTCGCCGCCGTGGTCCTCGCCCGCCCCCGTACGGCGAAAGGGCGGGAGCCGTCCAGCCCGCCCCCGCCCCCTCGCCGCATCCGGATCAGCCGAGCTTCGCGACCTGCGCGTCGATGACCGCCGTCGGCCGCTCGAAGTCGGCGTCCGCACCCGTCTTGGCGAGGTTGAAGGAGAAGAACGTGGCGATGGTGCCGCCCTGACGCACGCTCACGAGCTTGAAGGGGGCGACCTCGTCGCCCTCGCCCATCTGGACCCGCCAGGCGAGGGCCTCTTCCCCGCCCGTGGCCTTCTCCTCGGTGAGCTTGGTGACCTTCTGCTTCGAGCCCTTCATGGACAGGGTGAACCCGCCGGTCGCGCACTTCGCCGCGGAGTCACGCAGTTCCGCCATGCTCTTCGCCGCGCCGTCGCCGTCGTAGGAGGCCAGGGTGACCAGCGACGACGTCATGTCGAACATGCTGGCGAGGGCGTCCTCGGGGTCGGCCGACTCGTCCTTCTTGGGCTCCTCGACGACCTTGCGCCCGGCGTTCCCCACCGGGGTCCCCCGCTTCACCCCGTAGAAGGCGAAGCCGATGGGCTCGCACTCCTTCTTGTCCACGGTGACGTCCCCGGGCTGCGCGATGTCCTCGGGGCCGGTCTTCGAGATCTTGTGGCCCGCGACGTCGCCCTGCTCCAGCGACACCTTCTCCAGCTCGGCCGAGGACAGCGCCTTGACCGCCGCGGGCTTGGCGGAGGCGTCGTCCTTCGCACCCGAGGCGGCGCCGTCGCCCTTGGCATCGGAGTCGGAGCCGCCGCAGGCGGTGGCGAGAAGCGTCAGGGACGCCACGGCAGCGGCGAGGGCGGTACGGCGTACGGCGGTGGCGCGCATGGTTCGTTCATCTCTCGGTCCGAGGGAGCAACGGCCCTCCACCGGCGCGTGATTCAGGGCCGGCGAGGGAGGGCTGTCGCAGTGGACACACTCTACGATCGGACACCTGTCCGATGATCGTCCCGCGTGGTCACGGTATGTGATCGTGACTCCTCTGTGATCACCCTGTGAAGCTCCTGTGGGGCGGCCGGATCCGCAGCCGAGCCATGGGAGCCCGCCCGTGTCCGTCGACGCGACAACAGCCGTACTGGACGCCATCGGTGCCCACGAGCCGGACTCCCGCGAGCCGCTCGCCGGGGGCACGTACAACACCGTCACCCGCGTGACCTTCGGTGACGGCAGGGACTGGGTGGTGAAGATCCCACCGGCGCACTCCACGGGCATGAGCTACGAACTGCGCCTGCTCGTCAACGAGGTCACCTTCTACGGCGCCGCGGCGGCGGCCGGCGGCGCCGTGATCCCGCGGGTCGTGCACAGCGAGCTCGACCCGGGGGCACCGGCCGGAGCGTACGTCGTCATGACCACGAGCCCCGGGCAGCCCTGGAGCGCCGTCGCCGGTGACCTGACGGCCGGCGAGAAACGCGCTCTGCGGGGCGAGTTCGGGAGGATCGTCGGGCGGCTGCACAGCGTCACGGGCCCTGCCGGGTTCGGGTACCCGGGCGCGCCCTTCGGACCGCTCTCGGCGACCTGGCGCGAGGCGTTCACCGCGATGACGGATGCCGTGCTCGCCGACGCGGAGGCGTACGGGGCGAGGCTGCCACGCCCTGTGGGCGAGATCCGCGACGTGCTCGGCGGGGCGTCGGACGTACTGGGCGAGGTGACCCGGCCCGCACTGGTCCACTTCGACCTGTGGGAGGGGAATCTGCTGGTGGCCGGGGAGCCGGGCGGGCGGCGCATCGGCGGGATCATCGACGGCGAGCGGATGTTCTGGGGCGATCCGGTCGCCGACCTCGTCTCCACGAACCTCTTCGGCGACCCGGAGGCGGACCCGGACTTCCTCGCCGGATACGCGTCAGCGGCGGGCGAACCGATCGCGTTCACCCCGTCCGTGCGGATTCGGCTCAACCTCTACCGGAGCTACCTCTACCTGATCATGCTCACCGAGACGGTGCCCCGGGGAGCGGGGGCCGACGCGCTGGCCCTGACCTGGAAGGAGGTGGCGCCGCGGCTCGTCACGGCACTGGACGAGCTGGCCGCGGCACCGGGTTCCGGCCTCAGGAGGGACGCTTCGTCAGGTGGGTGAAGGCGTCCAGATTGCGCGTGGACTCGCCCCGCTCCACCCGCCAGGCGTACTCCTTGCGGATCGCGCTCGCGAAACCCAGTTCGAGCAGCGGGTTGAACGCACCGTCCGCCGCCTCCAGGACCGCGCCCAGCAGCCGGTCGAGCTCCTCGGGCGTGACGACCGAGAGCGGCAGCCTGCCGACGAGGTAGATGTCGCCGAGCTGGTCGATGGCGTAACTCACCCCGAAGAGACGGAGGTTGTGCTCCAGCAGCCAGCGGTGGACAGCCGCGTCGTTCTCGTCCGGGTGGCGGATGACGAACGCGTTGAGGGAGAGGGAGTGCTGCCCGACGAGCAGGGAGCAGGTCGTGGACAGCTTGCGCGTGCCGGGCAGCTTCACGACGTAGGTGCCGGACTCGGGGCTCTCCCATTCGAGCTCCGCGTCGTTCAGCGTCGCCTCGATGACCTGCGCCGCTGCTGCTTCCTCGGATACGTCAGCCATGGTGCGAGCGTACGACAAGGGGTGCACGCGGACCCGCGGCGAGGGTGCGGGGGCCGGGGAAACCCTCAGCCGTGGTGCGAGCGGGCGCGGCGCCGGTGGTCGTGCATCGCCGCCGTGTACACATCGGCGGTGGCCGACGCCGCCGTGTCCCAGCCGAACGACTGGGCGTGCGCGGCGGCCGCCTCCCCCATCCGGACGGCCAGCTCCGGATCGTCCGCGAACTGGCCGAGTGCCTGTGCGTAGGCCTCCGGTTCATGGCCGGGGATGAGGAAGCCGCTGACACCGTCCCGCACCGCGACGGGGAGACCGCCCACCTCCGCCGCGACCACGGGCGTGCCGGCCGCCTGCGCCTCGATGGCGACAAGGCCGAAGGACTCGCTGTACGAGGGCATGACCAGCACGGACGCCGCCCGGAACCAGTCGGCGAGCTGGTCCTGCCCGACCGGCGGGTGGAACCGTACGACGTCGGCGATGCCCAGGCGCGCGGCCAGCTTCTGCAGGCCTTCCGGCTTGGCGAGCCCGCTGCCGCTGGGGCCGCCGACGACGGGAACGAGGATGCGCGAGCGCAGCGAGGGGTCCCGCTCCATCAGGACGGCGACCGCACGCAGCAGCACGTCCGGAGCCTTGAGCGGCTGGATGCGGCCGGCGAACAGCGGGATCAGCGCGTCCTGCGGCAGGCCGAGGCGGGCCCGGGCGGCCGCGCGGCCGTCTCCGGGGCGGAAGCGTTCCAGATTGACGCCGGGGTGCACGACGGCGACCGACGCCGGGTCCGCCTCGTAGAAGCGGATGAGTTCGTCGGCCTCTCCGGCGGTGTTCGCGATGAGCCGGTCGGACGCATGCACGATCTGGGTCTCACCGATGACACGGGCGGCGGGTTCGGGGGTGTCGCCCTCGGCGAGCGCGGCGTTCTTGACCTTCGCCATGGTGTGCATGGCGTGGACGAGGGGCACGCCCCACCGCTGGGCGGCCAGCCAACCGACCTGCCCGGAGAGCCAGTAGTGGGAGTGGACCAGGTCGTAGTAGCCGGGGCGCTGACCCGCCCAGGCCTGCATCACACCGTGAGTGAAGGCACAGAGCTGAGCGGGCAGCTCCTCCTTGGCCAGGCCCTCGTACGGCCCCGCGTCGATGTGGCGGACCAGCACCCCGGGCGCCAGCTCGACCGTGGGGGGCAGTCCGCCGGTGGTGGCGCGGGTGAAGATCTCGACCTCGATGCCGATCGCGGCGAGGCGCCTCGCGAGCTCCACGATGTAGACGTTCATGCCGCCCGCGTCGCCGGTGCCGGGCTGGTGCAGCGGTGACGTGTGCACGGAGAGCATCGCGACGCGGCGCGGCTTTCGGTGCCCTGCGAAGCTGCCCGGGAAGCGGATACGGGGAGCCGCACGGCTGCTGCCGAGCCGGGAGACGTACTGGCTCACGGGTCCGATCCTCCTCGCGCAGGGCATGACACGTACGGGGCACACGGCCCCCTCGAAGGGCCAGAACAGCGGAACCAGGCCTTTCATTTCCACTTTGCCAAATCATTGCGTTCCGCCCGGCGTGCCGGAGCGCACCCGGCGGCCCCCGCTGCTCCGCGTGTGCCCCCGGGCGCTTCGCATACGCTCCCTTGCATGCACCAGCGCCCCATCGGCACCGCGACCCGCGGGACCACCAACCCCAACCGGCTGCGCCGCATGGACCGCTGGATCGCCGCCACGCACGGTCCCGCGCTGCGCCGCAGCGACTCCCCCGTCGCGGTCGACCTCGGCTACGGCGCCGCACCCTGGACCGCCGTCGAGCTGCTGGAACGGCTGCGCACCGCCGAGCCGCGCACCGCCGTCGTGGGCATCGAGATCGACCCGGCCCGGGTCGCGGCGGCGCAGCCCTACGAGCGCGAGGGCCTCACCTTCGCCCACGGCGGCTTCGAGGTGCCCCTGGCCGGGCGGCCGGCCCTCATCCGGGCCGCGAACGTGCTGCGCCAGTACGACGAGGGCGAGGTCGCCGCGGTCTGGCAGCGGCTGTGCGCCCGGCTCGCCCCGGACGGCCTGCTGGTCGAAGGCACCTGCGACGAGATCGGCCGCAGGCACGTATGGGTCGCGCTCGGCCCCGAGGGGCCGCGCACGGTCACCTTCGCGACCCGGCTCGGCTCGCTGGAGCGCCCCTCGGACCTCGCCGAGCGCCTCCCCAAGGCCCTGATCCACCGCAACGTGCCGGGCGAACCGGTCCACGCCTTCCTGCGGGACCTCGACCGGGCCTGGGCCACGGCCTCCCCGTACGCGTCCCTGGGCGCACGGCAGCGCTGGATCGCGGCGGCCCGGGCGGTCTCCGCCGACTGGCCGCTGACGGACGGCGAACGCCGCTGGCGGCAGGGCGAGATCACGGTGCGCTGGACGGCCCTGCGGCCGGGCGGGTGAGAAGCGGCGCCGTCCGGAACGGGCGGTGAAATCGGCCGGATCCGGGAACGCCTACGGATCACCGTTCGTCCCCCTGTGTGACGGGGCAGGTGACGCGGACCTCTGTTGCTTTACGGGACGGCATGGCACGATCGCGTCGTCACACAAAAGTTACTGACGGTAAGTCACATGTGCGCGATATGGCTTTCGTTGCCTTTCGCCCGGAGGGGGAGCTTGTGAACCGACGCCACTGTGCCAGCGCCGCGATCACCCTGGTCTGCGCACTGGCCCTGCTGACCGCGCCGGTCCAGGCCATGGCCGCCCCGATACCCGAGCCCACGCCGACAGCCACCGCCCCCGCCTCCACCGGGAAGAAGAGCCTGGAGGAGGTGCGCGACGAGATCGACACCCTCTACCGCAAGGCCGGGGCGGCCACCGACGCGTACAACCTCGCCGAGGAGCAGTCGGAGAAGCAGTCCGGCGAGATCGTCCGGCTGACCAAGACGATCGCCGACGGCGAGGCGAAGATCGCGGAACTGAAGGACAGGGCGGGCGCCGCGGCCCGCGAGCAGTACCGCAGCGGCGGACTCCCCCCGGGCACGCAGCTGGTCCTGAGCGGCGACCCGAGCCTCTTCCTGGACGGCGTCAACCAGGCCAGACAGGGCCAGCAGGCCACCAAGGGCATGCTGACCGAACTGGAGCAGGCCCAGGAGGACTTGGAGACGTACACCAAGGACGCGAACCTCAACTGGGAGAAGATCGAGGCCACTCGCGTCAAGCAGGCCAAGGCCAAGAAGAGCATCGACGCGCAGATCGAGACGGCGGAGAAGCTCGAATCCCAGCTGGCGAAGGAGGAGCAGGCCAGGCTCCTCCAGCTGGAGAAGGACGCCGCGTCCACGGCACAGGCCGCCTGGCTCTCCTCCGGCGCCCTCAAGGACATCAACCGCGAGGCGAGCGCCGCCGGCAAGCAGGCGCTGGCCTTCGCGACCGCCCAGATGGGCAAGCCGTACGTCTGGGGAGCCGAGGGCCCCGGTTCGTACGACTGCTCGGGGCTGACCTCGCAGGCATGGGCGGCAGCCAAGAGGCCGATACCCCGGACGTCGCAGGAGCAGTGGAGGCAGCTGCCCCACGTCCCCATCCAGGACATGCGCCCCGGCGACCTGATCATCTACCACAGCGACGCCAGCCACGTCGGGATGTACGTCGGCGACGGATCGATCGTGCACGCCCCCCGGCCCGGACGCAACGTCACCCTGGCGGGCGCCGGCTCGATGCAGATCCTGGGCGTGGTCCGGCCGGACAAGTAGGCGCCGGAGACCGGGCGGCCGGCCGGCACACAGGGAGGACGAGGTGTGCCGCGTGACGTGCGGCACCGACGCGTGCGCGGCTCTCCACATGACGGGGCGACACGCGATGACGGGGCGACACGCGAACGGCTCGACGCGCAAAGGGGCGCGCGTGACGGGGCGCAGGTGACTCCCGCCGCACCGCGCGCCCGGGGACGGGCCGGTAGATGTGTGCGGTGCGTGTCGGGCGCGTGATGTTTGTCATGACCTCATGTCCGTTTCATGCGCGACGATCACGCCGGATCCGTGGCGGGAAGCGGCTTATGGCCGCGCATATGACACAGGAAGATCACCGGTCACCATTCCGTTCCCCTGCCGTGGACCGCTATCGTCCCCGTCGGCGGGTCGTCGATCGTCGTCCCGCCGCGCCCTCGGGGGGAGGGAAGGAAACCCGAACCGATGCCCGTACCCGTACCGCAGCAACGTGCCGTTCCCGCTGCGGAGACCACTCATGGCGCCGACCTCACACTCCTGGTGATCGAGGACGACCCTGCGGGCACCTTCGCCGTCCCCGAGCTGTCGTCCGCCGCCGGGGCGCGGGTCCGCGTCCGCACCGCCCGCAATCTCACCGAAGCGGGCCGGCTGCTCACCGACGACGTCGACTGCATCCTGCTCGACCTCGACCTGGAAGCGGCGCCCCTGCCCGGCGGCGCGCGCTCCGACGTCCGTGACGAGGAGACGGGCGGCCCGGACGAGCTCGCCGCGCTCAAGCACATCCTGCGCATCGCACCGCGCCACGCCGTGCTCGCCCTCACCGCGGAGGGCGACGCCGAGCGGGCCGCCGAGGCCGTACGGGTCGGGGCCCAGGACTATCTCTTCCGCGACGAGCTCGACGGCCGCCTCCTCAGCCGCGCCATCCGGTACGCGGTGGAGCGCAAGCGGGCGGACACCGCCCAGCACCAGCTGACCGAGTCCCGGCTGCGCGCCCAGGAGAACGCGCGGCTGGAGCGTGGACTGCTGCCCACCCCGCTCCTCGACGGCTCCGACCTCGCCTTCGCCGCGCACTACCGGCCGGGCCGCAGCCGCGCCCTGCTCGGCGGCGACTTCTACGACACGGTCCGCACGCCCGACGGCACGGTCCACGCGATGATCGGTGACGTCTGCGGGCACGGCCCGGACGAGGCGGCGCTCGGCGTCGAGCTGCGCATCGCCTGGCGGGCGCTGACGCTGGCCGGGCTCTGCGGCGATGCCCTGCTCTCCACGCTGCAGCAGGTCCTGGAGCACGAACGGCAGAGCGAGGAGATCTTCGCGACGCTCTGCACCGTCGACATCGCCCCCGACGGCCGCCGCGCGGGCCTGTGCATCGCGGGTCACCCCGCGCCGCTCATCGCCCGCCAGGGGCGGGCGGCGCACCTGCTCCCGTACGAGGACGGCGGCCCGGCCCTCGGCCTGCTTCCGCACGCCCGGTGGCCGCGCCGCCAGGTCGAGCTGGGCGGTTCCTGGAGCCTGATGATGTACACCGACGGGCTGATCGAGGGCCGTGTCGGGCGGGAGGGGACCCAGCGCCTCGGCCAGGACGGCATGGTCGCGATGGTCAACGGCCGCCTGGACCAGGGGCTCGGCGGCGAGGCGCTGCTGGAGGCCGCGGTCACGCAGGTGCAGGAGCTGAACGGCGGCGAGCTCACCGACGACGTGGCAGTGCTGCTGCTGGAGCGCGACGAGGCCTGGATACGACGAAAGGGCAGGAGCACATCGCGCTCCCGCCCCGGTGCAGCGTCCGCGGTGGGCGCTCAGCGCCCGCCGTTGTAGGGACCGTACGGTCCGTCACTGCTGGAGCCTCCGCGCCGGCCACCGCCGCCGCCCGACACCGCCTTGAGCGCGGGCTTCACGTCCACCATGAAGACGATGGACGCGATCACACCCGCGATCTGCAGGAACAGGATCGGGATGACGAGGTTCACGAAGACGGTGACCCCGAGGATGATCAGCCAGAAGGACTTCTTCTGCTTGTCCGCGGCCCGGTAGGCGTCCTCGCGCGCCGTCACGGCGAAGACCAGCGCGACCACGGCCAGGACGAGCATGGCCAGGTACAGCAGCTGGAGGAACGAGCCGAATGCTTCGAGCAACACGGTGAGCACCGCCTAGTCAGTGGATGAGCGCCTCGCGGCCAAGGTACCGGGACAACGACCCGGGCACCCCCAAAGGTGCCCGGGTCGCCCTCCCGGCAATCCCGGAACCGCTTCCCGCCTACTTCGCGGAGGGCGGGGTCGCCTTCTTCGCGGCGGGCTTGCGCACGGGCGTCGCCGGCTTCTTCGCCGCGGCGGCGGGCGCCGCCTTGGACTCGGCGGCCTTCGGCGCGGGCTTCTTCGCGGCGGGGGCCACCGGCTTCGCGGGGGTCGCCGGCTTCACCGAGGTCACCGGCTTGACGGGGGTCACCGGCTTCGCCGCCGCGTCGGACTTCTGCTTCGGCACGGGCTTCGGCTCCGCCTCGACGACGGCGGCGATCTCGACGATCTCGTCGGCCGTCTCGCCGCGCCAGGTCCGCACGGTCAGCTCGCCGCGCTCGGCGACCTTCTCGTAGGTCTCCCGGGCACGGACCGCGTACTCGGCGGCCACACCGACGCTGCGCAGAGCCAGGTCCTGGGCGGTCTCGCCCCACTTCTTGAGGTCGGTGTCCAGCGCCCCGAAGACCTCGGTCACCTTCGCCTGCACGGTGGCCTGGGCCTCCTTCGCCTGCGTGGTGACCCGCTCCTGCACCGCCTTCGGGTCGGTGTTGCGCACGGCGTCGATCCGCTCGGGCGCCTCGGCCCGCAGCTGCTCGATCAGAGCCGGAACCTTGCGCGCCTGCTCCACGGCGAGGTCGGCCGTGCCGGCGGCGAAGTAGAGGGGGGTGGGGTCGGTGAGGGTCTTACGCAGGTCATCGGTGATGGCCATGACTGTGGTCCTCCCGGATCATCAGAAGTCAGTTAGCTGGTGGGTCTGCATCACTGCCGCCGGCCGTGCGGGGGCCGCGGGCATCCGGACCGGCGCCGTTCGCGTCATCGGCACCGCTTTCCGCGTCGGCATCGATTCTGCTCTCCGCATCGGCGGCACCGTGGAACCCGGCGCCGGTGTCGGGCGCGACATCGAAACCGTTCTCCCGGCGGAAGGAGTCGTAGATCTGCAGCAGAACGTTCTTCTGCCGTTCGTTGATCGACGGATCGGCCAATATGACCGCCCGCGTCTCCAGCTCCTCCCGCTCCCGCTCATCGAGGATCCCGGCCCGCACGTACAGCGTCTCGGCCGAGATCCGCAGGGCCTTGGCGACCTGTTGCAGCACCTCGGCGCTCGGCTTGCGCAGACCGCGTTCGATCTGGCTGAGATACGGATTGGACACCCCGGCGGCGTCGGCGAGCTGCCGCAGGGAGAGCTGCGCCGTACGCCG
The DNA here is from genome assembly GCF_042667905.1 of Streptomyces sp. NPDC057287. Classification (NCBI taxonomy): domain Bacteria; kingdom Bacillati; phylum Actinomycetota; class Actinomycetes; order Kitasatosporales; family Streptomycetaceae; genus Streptomyces; species Streptomyces sp. NPDC057287. The sequence goes on from NZ_JBHUYV010000026.1 coordinate 17,211, forward strand.
CTGCTCACGCAGGTACTCGCCGAGATTGCCGACGTTGAGTGATGCCATGCCTCGATAGTGCCCACCGGTGCTAACTTTTGCAAGCGCCTGCTTGCAAAAGTGTTCCACCTCATCCGGTTCTGGCGAACGACCTGGCGGAGTCCCGGCGTGGCCGGCCGGCCTGTACGGTCCACCGCATGGCTGACGCGTTCGATGTGGCTCAGGCTCTGCGCGGTGGGATACCCGACAGAGCGCGAGCCTGGGCCTTCATCCGGGACTTCGCCGCGGCGTGGGCGGAGCCGCTCGCCGACGACGCCGGTACGCGAGCGGAGGAGCTGGAGCGGGCCGAGGAGACGCTGGGGCTCACGCTGCCGACCGCGTTGCGCGAGGCGTACTCGCTTCTCGGCACGCGCCACGACCTCACCGGCAACCAGGACCCGCTGCTGCCCCCTTCCGACCTGTTCGTGCACGAAGAGTTCGGTGGAGTGCTCGTCTTCCGCAGCGAGAACCAGGGATGCGCTTTCTGGGGAGTGCGGCTGCGGGACCTCGGCCAGGACGATCCGCCGGTGTTCGTCCAGTCACAGGATGGCTGGGTCCACTACCTGGAGCGGGTCTCCCTGGCCTGTGTCGAGCTCGTACTCAGCGAGACGCTGCTCGGCAGCGAAGAACGGCTCTACAACGCCTGCGAACTTCCCGCCGGCCTGATTCGGGAGCTGCCGAGCCGGTTCGCACCGGTGGAGTTTCCCGAGTACCCGATGTGGACGGGGAAGGAAGAGTCACCCGTCCGCTGGTTCTCCGCGCCGGGGAAGCTCTTGCGGCTCGACGGACTGAGTGACCACAGCTGGCTGCACGTGCGGGGACGTACGTCCGCCGACCTGGAATCGCTCTGCGCCACCTTCCCCGGCCACTGGGTACGTGGGTACCCGGAGCCGCTGGAAGCCGACGAACTGCCGTTCCAGTCACCCTCGCTCGGATGACCGGGAAAGTCTGTGAACCGAGCTGATCCCACTCAGGCCGGTCGACCTCCCGAGCGCGACCCACCAGGCACTGAACAGATGACTTCCCTCGCGTCCGGTCTCCGGGCCTTTCTCGCCAAGGAGCACCGGTGACATCCGGCATACGCATCACCTGGACGCCGGCGGGATCCGGGTGGGCCGACTGCACCCTTGAAGACCACCGGACGAAAGTCGTGCTCGCCGCGTCCGACATCACCGGTGCGCCCGAGGAGCTCCTGACCGCAGTGGCCCGGCTCCTCGCAGGCGAGCCGGAGACCCGTGCCCAGTTCGAGGCCGAGCCGACCGCCTACCGGTGGATCTTCTACCGCGAAGGCGTGGACACCTGGACCCGCGTGCTGGAACTGCGTCATGGCAGCGATCACGACAACAAGGGAACCGAGATCTGGTCCGGCCAGCTCGGCATCGACCAGCTCGCCCGCTCTGTGATCCGCTGCTTCGACGAGGTCGCGCAGACATATGGCGAGAGCGGCTACCGGGGCAAGTGGGGCGAACACTTCCCACGAACCGAGCTCGAAGCTCTCAGACGCCTCTGGCACGCCCAACGCCGCAGCGACGACGCATAGCGCGCAACAGCCCGCTGCGCGGATTGCATGGGGCGACCCAGCCGTTCCCGTCTCGATCAACCCGGACCACCCCAGGTCGCCGCCTCGTGATGGCCCGGTTCAACCGAGACGGGACTCGGCCCGCTCCCCCCCTCAGCGCACGGTGATGACCAGCTTTCCCGTGGTGCGGCCCGTCTCCCCCAGGGTGTGGGCGCGGGCGCCCTCGGCGAGGGGGAACGTGCCGGACACGTGCGGGCGGAGCCTTCCCCGCTCGACGAGTTCGGCGATCGCCAGCATCCCGGACCGGTCGTGCTCGACGAGCAGGGTGACGGCGCGGACCTGCGCCTTCTCCGCTGCGGCCTGTGTGTCCCCGTCGCCCGGCAGCAGGGAGACCAGGGCTCCGCCGGGGCGGAGCACACTCACGGAACGGGTGGCGGTTTCGCCGCCGAGGGTGTCGAGGACGACGTCGTAACGCTCGTCGGTGTCGGCGAAGTCCTCGGAGCGGTAGTCGACGCAGGCGTCCGCGCCGAGCTCGCGCAGGAAGTCGTGCTTGGGGGCGCTCGCCGTCCCGGTGACGTGCGCGCCAAGCTCCTTGGCGATCTGTACGGCGAGGTGGCCGACACCGCCGGCCGCGGCGTGGATCAGCACCCGCTGTCCGGCCCGGAGGTCCGCGGTCTCGACGAGGGCCTGCCAGGCGGTGAGCGCGGCCAGAGGCAGAGCGGCAGCCTGGACGTGGTCGATCCCGGCGGGCTTGGCCGCGAAGGCGCGGGCGGGGCCGGTCACGTACTCGGCGTGGGAGCCGGCCCCGTACGGGTAGGGCAGCATGCCGAACACCTCGTCACCGGGCTGGAAGAGGGTGACGCCGTAGCCGGCCTCCACCACGGTGCCGGAGACGTCCCAGCCGAGGGTCAGCGGCGGGGGCGGCAGGAAAAGGCTCACGGCGCGGTGCTTGAAGTCCGTGGGGTTGAGCCCGGCCGCGTGCACGGCGACGAGGATCTCGCCGGGGCCGGGCGCGGGCCGCGGAAGCTCCGTAAGCCGCAGGACCTCGGGGCCGCCGAGGGCTGTCTGGTGAAGGGCGGACATCGAGGGGGCGGGGGCCGGAGCGGCGGGGTCCGTGGTGGCCACCGGGTCCGGAGAGCCGGGGTTCTCGGGGGTGTGCGTCGTGGTCATACCTCGATCCTGGCCGTCCGGCCCACCCCGGGTCGATGGCAAGAAGGTCATCCTCCGATACATTCATGCCATGTCCCTCGCTCCTGCCGACCGCGGCGTTCCCACTCCCCACGGCGCGCCCTTCACCCGCCCCTGGGCCGCCGGGCCCCTCCGGGACCGGGACCTCGCCGACCGCGCGGCCGAACTGGACCGCCAGATGCGTCCGGACCCACGGCCCGGCGCCCACAAGGTCGTCGTCCTCGCCCTCGACGGCGTCTATCCCTTCGAGCTCGGCATCCCGCACCGCGTCCTGGGTTCCGCCGACGGCCGCTACGAGGTGCTGTCCGCGAGCGTGGACGGGCAGCCCGTGCGGACCGACTCGGACCTGACCGTCACCCCCGCCCACGGACCCGAGGTGCTGGCCGGGGCGGACACCGTCGTCATCCCGCCGTACGCGATCTCCCGGGCGGCGGCCGCCGCCCCGGAACCGGAGGCCCTCGCCGCCCTGGCCCGGATCCGTCCCGGCACCCGCCTGGTGTCCATCTGCACCGGCGCCTTCCTGCTGGCCGCCGCCGGTCTCCTGGACGGGCGGCGCGCGACCACCCACTGGGCTCTCACCGAACACTTCCAGGAGCTGTTCCCCCAGGTCGAGCTCGACGCCGGCGTGCTCTTCGTCGACCAGGGCGACGTACTGACCTCCGCCGGGGCGGCGAGCGGTGTCGACGTCTGCCTGCACCTGGTGCGCCAGGACCACGGCAGCGAGGTGGCCAACCAGGTCGCCCGTCGCTGCGTCGTGCCGCCGTACCGGGACGGCGGGCAGGCGCAGTACATCGAACGGCCGCTGCCCCCGGCGAGCGGCACCGGCACCGGGCCGACCCGCGACTGGGCACTGGGGCAGCTGGAACGTCCGCTGTCGCTGGACGAGCTGTCCGCACACGCGGCGATGAGCACCCGCACCTTCGCCCGGCGGTTCCGGGAGGAGACGGGGCTGAGCCCCGGCCGCTGGCTGACCCAGCAGCGGCTGCGGCGGGCGCGGCACCTGCTGGAGTCCAGCGACCTGCCGGTGGAACGGGTCGCCCACGAGGTCGGCTTCGCCACCGCCACCTCGCTGCGACGGCACCTGGCGGCGGAGGCGGGGGTCGCCCCGTCCGCGTACCGGCGCACCTTCCGCGCCTCGGACCCGGCCTGAGCCGTCCCTCCGAGCGGGAGCCGGTGCGGAGCCCGCCTGCCCGGCCGGTCGAGCGGGAACGGGTGCGGCGCCTGCCTGCCGGAGCGAGCCTCTTGAGAGACTTCCGGCCATGACCTCGGCCGATGACGACGTGCGTACACCGTGGGACCGCATCGACACCTGGTGCGGGAGCCACCTCCGCGACACCCCCGTGAGGGCCGCCTCGGACGAGGGCCGGCTCCGCGCGGCCGAAACGGCGCTCGCGACGGTGCTTCCCTCCCAGGTGCGTGACTGGTGGGCCCTGGAGCGGGTCGGCGCCGACTTCTGGATCCCGGGAGCGTTCGCACCGGTGGATCTCGAGGAGGCGCTGGAGACGAGGGAGATCTGGTTGCAGGTCGCGGAGGAGGAAGACCCTGCCTTCGACGCCGACGGCACACCGCAACCCCGCTTCCTGCCCTCGTTCCTGCCGATCGCGATGGATCCCGGCGGTGACGGACTCGTCGTCGACCTGGCGCCCGGTGACTCCTGCGGCGCGGTGTACCTGTGGGACCACGAGACGTGGATGCTCGGGGTGCCGCTGTGGAGTTCGGTGGCCGCCATGCTCCGGGACATCGCCACGGCTCTGGAGTCGGGGACGCCCGCACTGCTCCGGCACGCGGCCCTCGGCGGTGTCCGGAAGGCATGCGTGGCGGTCGTGGACGACAGCGGGGATCTGGCCTGGGAGGCAGCGGCCAGCTGAGCCACCTCGGACGGGACGCGCTCCGGTGCCCGCCTGCCCGGCCGGGACGAGAAATCGGTTGGGCGGGTGCCGCGCGAACGACAGACTCGGTGCCATGACCTCCCCGACCGCCAAGTCCGACCTCCGCTTCTACCTTCAGTCCGCCCGGGACGCCCTGCTCTGGAAGCTCGACGGGCTCTCCGAGTACGACGCCCGACGCCCCCTCACTCCGACGGGTACCAACCTCCTGGGCATGGTCAAGCACGTCGCCACCGTCGAATTCGGCTACCTCGGCGACACCTTCGCCCGGCCGTCCGGTGAGCCGCTGCCCTGGGTCGGGGAGGGCGCCGAGCCGAACGCGGACATGTGGGCCACCGCCGACGAGTCGCGCGAGGAGATCGTGGAGCTCTACCGCCGGGCCTGGGCCCACGCGGACGCGACGATCGGTGCGCTGGCCCTGGACACCGTCGGCACGGTGCCGTGGTGGCCGACCGGGAGGGACGAGGTGACCCTGCATCATGCAGTCGTGCGCGTGATCGCCGACACGCAGCGGCACGCCGGGCACGCCGACATCCTCCGCGAACTGCTCGACGGGGCCGTGGGGATGGAGAAGGGCAACAGCAGCATCCCGCCCGGGGACGCGTCCTGGTGGGAGAAGCACCGGAGCCGCCTGGAGAGCGCGGCCCGCGAGGCCGGCCGGGATGTCTGACGCCGTGCCACCCCGACCTCGGCCGAGGGCGCTGGAGAGGGAAATGTCTACGCCACGCTGCCTCACTGCTCACGGGGTTCGGGCTGAGCTTCGCCCTGGAGCTCTACGCCGAGGAGGGCGGCGTGCTCCGGGAGCTCCGGACCTCGTGAGGCCCGAATGAACGACCTCCTGGCCCTTCTCGTGCTCGCGGGTGTGCTCGCCGCCGTGATGGGGTTCTTCCGGTGGCTGGCGTCCCGAGTCCGGCGGCGCGGAACCGCCGGTGCCGCCATCAGCGCGGCCCTGGCTTCGTACGACGAGGCGTTCCGCGTGACCGCGCACGAGGCCCACCACGAGATCCGGGCGCAGGCCGAGCGCAAGGCTCCGCTGCTCTCGCCGGACCACCCGTGGGAGACGGGCCGCAGCCGTCGGCCGTCGTGGGAGGGCCCACGGCGGCGGGGGCTGCGACGCCGCGTCGGGCGTCTGTGGCGCGGGCGTCGGGCCGGGCCCGCGTAAACCGGTCGCACGGCCGGGGCCACGTAAACCGGTCGCACAGCCGGGCCCGCGTAAACCGGTCGCACGGCCGGGGCGGATTTCCTACGCTGACCGCATGTCCCACGCCAACACGTCGTACGTCTGCCTGCCCTGCCGGGCCTCGTACAAGCAGCCCTACGAAGGGGGATGGGACGACCGTGTCTGTCCTCGGTGCGCCGGGACGCTGATCCACGCCGGATCAGCCTTCGCCGCCCCTCGACGCCGGGACGCCTCCGCGTGGCGCGTCCTCTCCTTGCTGCTGAACGCCGGCGTGCGCTTCCACAAGAGCTGCTGCGGCGGGCCGGGTTATCGCCCGCGCACGCTGCGGGAGGCGAAGGAACGGATGGTGTACGCCGAGCGCACCGGCGAGCCGCTCGCCAGGGCGCTGGTCAGGCCCGAGCTGCCGCAGTAACGTCCTCTTGCGGATGATCTGCCACGGTACGGATTGTTACAGTGGCAGACATGACCGCCCTGAGCCCCGCGCGCACCGAGCCCGACCTGTCCTTCCTCCTCGACCACACCAGCCACGTCCTGCGGACCCGGATGGCGGCGGCGCTCGCCGAGATCGGACTGACCGCACGCATGCACTGCGTCCTCGTCCACGCCCTGGAGGAGGAGCGCACCCAGATCCAGCTCGCGGAGATCGGCGACATGGACAAGACCACGATGGTCGTGACCGTGGACGCCCTGGAGAGCGCGGGACTCGCCGAGCGGCGACCCTCCACCCGCGACCGGCGGGCGCGCATCATCGCCGTCACCGAAGAGGGGGCCCGGACTGCCGCACGGAGCCAGGAAATCGTCGACCGGGTGCACCAGGAGGCCCTCGCGGTGCTTCCCGGCGGCGACCGCGAGGCGCTGCTGCGCGCCCTGAACCAGCTGGCCACAGGCCACCTGTCCACCCCCGCCGAGAATCCCCGGCCCGTCCGGCGGGCGCGCCAGGGGCAGCGGTAGCCCGCCGGGGCGACCGCCGCAGACCGGACCGTAAAATATAGTCTGCAACAAAACCATCTGCTACGGTCTCTCTTATCGACCCTTCCGACAGGAGAAGACCGATGCCCGCCCATGCCCCGCACGACACGTCCGCCGCGCCCCGCCCCGCGACGACCGAGCCTTCGGTCCCCGGACTCCGCGCACCCGCCCCCGAACATCCCGGCCCGGGTGAGACCACCCGTCACCGCGGCCTCGCCCTCGCGGTGATCGCCGCAGGAATGCTGACGGTCACCCTCGACGGCTCGATCGTGACCGTCGCGATGCCCACCATCCAGCGGGACCTGGGCTTCACCCCGGCCGGCCTCAGCTGGGTGGTCAACGCCTACCTGATCGCCTTCGGCAGCCTGCTCCTGCTCGCCGGGCGGCTCGGCGACCTGATCGGCCGCACCCGCGTGTTCCTCGCCGGCACCGCCGTCTTCACCATCGCCTCCCTGCTGGCCGGTGCGGCCACGACCCCCACCGCGCTCATCGCCGCCCGCTTCCTCCAGGGGGTCGGCAGCGCGATGGCCTCCGCCGTCGGTCTCGGCATCCTGATCACCCTGTTCAGCGGGGTCCGCGAACGGGCCAGGGCCATCGCCGTGTTCTCGTTCACCGGAGCGGCCGGCGCGTCCATCGGGCAGGTGCTCGGCGGGGTCCTCACCGACGCGCTCAGCTGGCACTGGATCTTCTTCATCAATCTGCCGATCGGCGTGGTGGCCCTCCTCGTCGCCCGCCGCGTCCTGCCCGCCGACCGCGGCGCCGGACTCACCTCCGGCGCGGACGTCATCGGTGCCGCTCTCGTCACGGCGGGTCTGATGCTGGGGATCTACACCGTGGTCAAGGTCGAGGAGTACGGCTGGATCTCCGCCCCCACCCTGGGGCTCGGGGCGGTCGCCCTGGCGATGCTCGTGGCCTTCGTCGTCCGTCAGGCGACCGCCCGGACCCCGCTCATGCCTCTGCGCGTCCTGCGCTCCCGCAGTGTCGCCGGGGCCAATCTGGTCCAGGTCCTCATGGTCGCGGCCCTGTTCTCGTTCCAGATCATCGTCGCGCTGCACCTGCAGAACGTCCTCGGCTACGGCGCCGCGGAGACGGGGCTCGCCATGCTCCCGGCCGCCGTCGTCATCGGGGGTGTCTCACTGGGCGTCTCGGCCCGGCTGAACGCCCGCTTCGGTGAACGCGCCGTGCTGCTGACCGGGATCGTCCTGCTGATCGGCGCCCTCGGATTCCTCACCCGGATCCCCGCGGACGCGCGGTACGTCACCGACGTGCTCCCCGTGATGCTCCTCGCGGCCGGCTTCGGACTGGCGCTTCCCGCGCTGACGGCCCTGGGCATGTCCGGTGCGGGCAAGGAGGACGCCGGGCTGGCGTCCGGGGTCTTCAACACCACCCAGCAGATCGGCATGGCCATCGGCGTCGCGGTGCTGACCACCCTGGCGGCGGCCCGGACCGACACCATGCTCGCCGAGGGCCACCGCCGGGCGGAGGCGCTGACCGGCGGCTACCAGCTGGCGTTCACCGTCGGAACGGGCCTGCTCGTCGCCGCCTTCGCCGTGGCGTTCCTCGTCCTGCGCCCCGCACCCTCCGCACCCCGCTCCTGAATCCCGAGAGGCAGACCCCATGAACACCACCGGAGAGACGAAAGGCGGGCCCGCGCCCCGCCCCCTCACCGACCAGGCACTCCTCCGGACCCTGCGGGATCAGCAGTTCGGCGTGCTCGCGGCCGTCCGCTCCACCGGCCATCCGCACCTGTCGACCGTCCTGTACAGCATGGACACCGAGGAACGCGTCCTGCGAGTCTCCTCCACGGCGGACCGGCTGAAGACACGCATCCTGCGGAAGAATCCGCACGCCTCCCTGCACGTCGGCGGCGACGACGCCTGGTCGTTCGCCGTGGCGGAGGGGACCGCGGAGGTCTCGGAACCGACCACCGTGGCCGGCGACGCCGTCGGACGTGAACTCCTCTCCCTGACACCGGGTTTCGACGATCCGGCGGAGGAACGGGGCTTCCTGCAGCAGGCCGTCGCCGAGCACCGCGTGGTGATCCGGATCAGGGTGACGAGGCTCTACGGAACCGCCCTGGACGTGACGGCGGCCGGCACGTGACACACGGCAGGGACACCGCGCACGACGGACACGTGACGCGCGACGGACACGAGACGCCGCACGACAGGCGCATGACGCACGGCACCGACGTCCTGCCCGCCAGGCCCTACGACGCCGTGCTCTGCGACCTGGACAACGTCGTCCGCTTCTACGACACGACACACCTGTCCGCACTGGAGCCTCCGCGAACCCGCCGACCTCCACGCGCCGTTCGGCCTCACCCGGACCGCACCGTGAGCAGCCCGTCCGCCAACTGCGTGAAGGCGAACCCCGCCGCCTCCCGCGCGTCCGCGTGCACCTGGCCGGCGCTCTCCCCCGCGTCCATCCGCCGCCAGTTCTCCATGGCCAGGATCCGCAGTACGGCGATGATCTGACCGGCCGCGAGGCGCGCCGCCACCGGCGTACCGGGGTCCAGGGCACGGGCGAGCGCGGCTTCGGAACGGCCCTGGTAGGCGTAGAGGCGGGCGACGAGCGACGGGGTTCCGTAGAGCAGCCGGTGGAAGGCCAGCACGTGAGGGTTGTCGCAGAGGCCGGTGACCGGGTCGCGGCGGTCCAGGCCCTCCAGGAAGTGCTGACGCAGCGCTTCGAGCGGGGAGAGGCCTTCCGCCCGGCCGGAGACGACACGGGCGGCCTCGTCCTCGTGGTCGGCGAACCGGTGCAGGACCAGGTCCTCCTTGGACGGGAAGTACCGGAACAGCGTCGGCTTCGAGATGTCGGCCGCCGCCGCCACCTCGGCCACCGAGACCTTGTCGAAGCCCCGTTCGAGGAACATCGAGATCGCGGCCTCGGAGACCGCCTGGTAGGTCAGCTGCTTCTTGCGCTCACGCAGGCCGGTCTTCCCGTCGCTCATGACGGCGATCCCTTCTCGATGAGCGCGTCGACCCCGTCGAGGATCCGCTCGAGGCCGAACACGAACTCGTAGTCGGGCTCGTCCGGTTCACTCATGATCCCCGTGTCCAGCAGCCCTGCCAGCTCCGGATGGAGTGCCGGGTCCACGAGTCTGCGCACCGTCCGCTCCCACCGCGCCATGAACTCCTCGGCGGAGACGCCCTTCTCCTCGACGGCGGCGGCGATGTCGCTCATCAGCGTCGCCTCGTTCCGCACGTAACCGGAGACGAGGAGGATGACCGAGATCTTCTCGCCCGAGGACAGGCCGCTGTCCCTCAGCGCGTGGAGCCCGCGTTCCCACCACAGCACCATGTGCGGGCTGGCGGGCGGACCGCCGATCGGGATGCGCAGGGACCACAGGTTCTGCTGGAACATCCGGCGCTGGGACCAGGCCCACCGGCTCAGCGCCTCCCTCCAGCCCGCCTGCTCCTCCGCCTCGGACAGCGGCGGCGGGGTGCCCAAGGCCGCCTCCTGCATGAGGACGTACAGCTCCTCCTTGGCGGAGACGTAGCGGTAGAGCGACATCGTGGAGGCCCCGAGCTCCTTGGCGACCCGCCCCATCGAGACGGCCGAGAGGCCTTCGGTCGCGGCCACCGACACGGCCGCCGCCACGATGCGGTCCAGTGTCAGGCCGGGCTTCGGGCCCTTGACCGGACGGTCGCGCAGACCCCACGCGGCCTCGATGCTGGCCGGCAGGCCCGTACCGCCCGACGCACTGCTGTTCTCCGTCACCCGTGGCCCTCTTCCCCAGTACTGGCTTGCCACCATCCTAGGTTTGCGTAATGCTTACGCAGTAACGCGTATGGCTTACGCAGAAGGGGGACAGTCATGAGCACACCCACGAACGGCGTCATGATCGAGGCGCACGGCCTGACCAAGTCCTACGGAGGAGGCACGCGGGTCCTGGACGGGGTCGGCCTCCGCGTCGCCCGCTCCGGGATCCACGCGCTCCTCGGACCCAACGGCGCGGGAAAGACCACGACCGTGCGGATCCTCGCCACCCTCACCACCGCCGACTCCGGCACCGCGCGCGTCGCCGGGTACGACGTCGTCGCCGACCGGCGCCGGGTGCGCCGCGCGATCAGCCTGACCGGGCAGTTCGCCGCCGTGGACGAGACGCTGACCGGTGAGGAGAACCTGCGGATGATGGCCCGGCTCTCCGGCCTGTCCCGCGCACGGGCCAGGACCCGCACCGAGGAGCTCCTCGACCGCTTCGGCCTCGCGGACGCGGCCCGCCGCCAGGCCCGTACGTACTCCGGGGGGATGCGGCGACGCCTCGACCTGGCGGCGGGACTCGTCGGCTCTCCCGAGCCCGGCGTCTTCTTCCTCGACGAGCCCACCACCGGCCTCGATCCCCGCAGCCGCCGCGAGCTCTGGCAGGTGGTCCGCGACCTCGCCGGCCGGGGCGCCGCCGTGCTGCTCACCACCCAGTACCTGGAGGAGGCGGACCAGCTCGCCGACGGCATCAGCGTCCTCGCCGAGGGGCGCATCGTCGCCGAGGGCACTCCGGACGCACTGAAGTCCCGCGTCTCGGGACACCGCCTGGACCTCGTCCTCAGCACCCGCGAGGCCTACCTCCGGCTCGCCACCCGCGCCGACCACCACTCCCCCGAGACACTCACCCTCGGCGTCCCCACGGACGGCACCGCGGCCCACGTCCGCGCCCTGCTCGACGAGATCGACCCGCACCGCACCGACGTCGACCGCTTCTCGCTGCACCGCGCGACCCTCGACGACGTGTTCCTCGCCCTCACCGCCGAGAGGACGGAGGCACCCGCCCATGTCTGACACACCCGGAGCGCTGACCCACGCCGCGGTCATGACCAGCCGCAGCCTGCTCATCAGCCGCCGCAACATCGACGCCGTCATCACCTCGATGATGCTGCCGATCATGCTGATGCTGATCTTCGTCTACTTCTTCGGCGGCGCGATCGACACCGGCGCCGCCTACGACTCGTACGTCATGTACGTCGTCCCCGGCGTCCTGTTCCTCTGCGTCGGCTTCGGTTCCGCCACCACCGCGGTGGCGGTGAGCGAGGACATGAAGGGCGGCATCATCGACCGCTTCCGCTCCCTGGACATCGGCGCGCTGCCGATCCTGGCCGGCCATGTGGCGGCCAGCACCGTCCGCAACCTGGTCTCCACGACGCTGGTGTTCGCCGTCGCCCTGCTCATCGGCTTCCGCCCCGCGGCCAGCCCCGCCGGCTGGCTCGCCGTCGCCGCGGTGCTGCTCGCCTGCATCGTGGCCCTGTCCTGGATCTCGGCGGCGATCGGCCTGCTCGCCCGCACGCCGGAGGCGGCCGGCGGATTCACCTTCTTCATGTCGTTCCTGCCCTACCCGAGCAGTGCCTTCGTCCCGGTCGACACCATGCCGGACTGGCTCCACGGCTTCGCCGACCACCAGCCGGTGACCCCGGCCATCGAATCCCTCCGCGGTCTCCTGCTGGACCAGCCGGTGGGCAACGCCCCCTGGACGGCACTCGCGTGGGCGGCCGGGATCCTGCTGCTGGCGGTGGGCCTGTCGGGGACACTGTTCAGGAGGCGGACGCGGTGACGCGCGGGCGCGCCCCGTCAGAACACATCCGGGCACCACGCCCGCCGTGGCGCCCGGAGCAGCGCGTCGGCCGAGGCCGCCGCGCCCGCCCGGTGCTCGTCGATCCGGCCCAGCGCGGCCAGCCGCACCGGGGACTCGTCACCCAGCAGAAGCGCGCCGAGATCCGCCACGTCCAGCGTCAGGTCGGCGTCCCGGGTCGTGGGCCCGCAGGACGCGCCGGAGGGTGACACGTCCAGCAGGAAACGGCCACCCGCCAGGCCCGCCGCGTCCCGGACGTCGAGGACCAGCGCGCCCTCGGTCGCGTACGTACGTGACTCCAGGGCGCGCGGGACGTCCAGGACCCTCAGCCACAGCCAGTCCGCCTGCGTCACGACGCGGGCGGCGCGGGGGTCGGGGAGGAGGAGGGGGAGCAGGTCGTCGGGGGCGCGGTAGCCCGTGCGGACCGTGGTGATCCAGTCGATGGAGCAGACGAACTGCCACAGGGCGCGTTCCGCCGCCGGGGTAGCGGCGATCAGGCTGCTCACCTTCGCCGTGTTGAGCGGCTGCTTCCGGTCGCCCCAGTGAGCGTCCGCCCGGTAGACGACCAGGCCCTCCGTCTCCCCGCCGGCCGACCGGTACACGGCGTAGAACGGCTCCGTCCACGTCTCGAACGCCGGGACGTCCACACCGGTGTTCCGCTGCCACCAGCGCTCGTCCCTGGAGACCACGCCGTGCTGCCGCGCGGCGAGACGGCCGTGGAGTTCGGGGCCCAGCTTGCGTACGTCCGCGCCGTCGACCAGCTCGATCCGGCCGCCGTCCGCCTCGGAGGGGACCCGGCCGCGCGGGTCCAGGCCCGCCCGGGGGACGTCGATCTCCCACTCGGCCGTCCAGGCGGCCGGCCCGAATCCGTACCGCCCGTAGATCGGGTACTCCGCGGCGATCAGCGACGCCACCACGTCACCGCGCTCCTTCGCCGCCGCCAGGTCCGTCGCCATCATCCGGCTGAGCAGCCCCCGTCGCCGGTGCGTGGGGGTGACCGTCACGGCCGTGATCGCGTCCGCCGGCACCTTCGCGCCACCGACGACGGTCAGTTCCTGGGCGAACGAGCGGAAGGTGGCCACGCAGCGCCCGGCGTCGAACACGCCCTGGACGCGGTCGAGATCGGTGTGGGCCAGGCGCACCGCGATCTCCTCCTCCGCAACCGGTGCCGACGACGCCCGGAGGAATCCGGTGCCGACGGCGCGCAGCCAGTCGGGGAACTCGGCGGAGGAGACGGTACGTGGATCAAGACTCATGCGGCCCACGCTAGGCGCAGGGCAATCCGAATGTCGCGCGCGTTTCACCCCGGCGCGGGCCCACGCGCACGCGCGCGACCCGCGAGCAACCCGCCGGAGCCCGCGCGAGCCGGCGCCGGGCCCCCGCCGTCGCTCAGAACGCCGCCCGGATCGCGCCCACCTCCGCCGCGCCGCCCAGCAGCGGAGCGCGCCCGATGCGGGACACCACGGGGGCGTCGACGCCCAGCAGTTCGAGGGAGCGGGCCAGCACCGGGCCCAGGGCACGGGTGGAGCCGTCGTCGATCTTGAAGGCGAGTGCCCTGCCGTCCGGGAGGGCCAGCGCCTGGACCGCCTCGGCGCCCATCTTGGAGAGCGTGCCCGGCACCTCCCGCATCAGCCAGGTGTCCGGCCGCCGTGTGCCCGCGACGTACTCCGGGTGCGCCCGCATGGCGTCCGCGACCCGCCGCTCCGCCGTGCCCGGCTCCGCCAGTACGAACGAACGGAACGCGCGGGCCAGGCCCACCAGGCCGATCGCCATCAGCGGGGCCCCGCAGCCGTCCGTGCCGATCGCGGCGACGGGCTCGCCCGCCGCCTCCGCGACGACCTGGCCGACCAGCCGCTGGAGCGGGTGGGCCGGGTCGAGATAGGTGGCCGTGTCCCAGCCGTTGCGCACGCAGACGGCGAGCATCGCCGCGTGCTTGCCGGAGCAGTTCATGGTGAGCGGCTCCCGGACGCCGCCGGCGGCGAGGTACGCCTCGGCCTCGACCGGGTCCAGCGGCAGATCCGGCGGGGTCTGCAGATCCGCCGGCTCCAGGCCGTGCTCGGCGAGCATCGTGCGCACCAGGTCGAGGTGGAAGGGCTCCCCGGAGTGGCTCGCGGCGGCCAGCGCCAGCCGCTCCTCCGAGAGGTCCAGCCCGGCCCGCAGGATCGCGGCGGCCTGCATCGGCTTGTTCGACGAGCGCGGGAAGACCGGGGCCGCCGGTTCGCCGAGCGCGAGCTCCACGCTCCCGTCGGCGGCCAGGACGACCAGCGACCCCCTGTGGTGGCCCTCGGTGAAGCCGGACCGTACGACCTCGGCCAGGACCGGGAGCTCGGGGGACGGGGTCGACGACGGGGCTATGGAGGACGTCATGCGGCGGGTGGCCTTCCGGGGACGGGGTGACCCACCCCCGGAAGGGTCGCTTCAGGCGAGCAGGTCCTCTACTTGTGCTTCCCCGTCACGGTACCTGCGGGCGATCTCCGCGCTGCAATCGTCCACGGTCCGCTGGAGCCGGTGACGGCGCCGGGACACCTGCTGCTCGTAGCGGACGAGCCGTCCCATGGCGGTGAGGAGCTCTTCGTCCGTCCGGGCGTCGAGGTCGGAGAGCTCGACCTCCGCGAGGGTGTCCGCCGCCAGCTGCCGGTACTCGTCGCTGCGCGGCGTGGTGAGGGTGACGTGCCGCGCCGACGAACGGTGGACGGAGGGGGTGTCGGCGAGGATCTCCGACAGCCGGTCCACCACGGGCGACTCGGGATCCACCCGTCGGGCGAGCTCGGCCCGCAGGATGTCGATCCGCCCCTGGACCAGACGGCGTACGTAACTGAGGTCCGCCTCGTCGCGCTGGGCGTCACGGCGCAGGGTGCGCAGCTCCGGAAGCCGCAGCCCGCCGAATTCGGGCTGCGGGCGCACGGAGGCCAATCCCTCGAGCGCACCGCCCGCACCGCCTCCGGTCTGCCCGGGCACGGACACCACTCCGGGCAGGTGCACGGGTGGCGGGGTGGGCAGCTGACCGGGCGCAGCGACGGACCGCTGCACGGGTGGCCGCAGGCCGGCGGCTGTACGTGTCACTGGTACGGCACCGGGTGATGGCCCGGTTCCCTGTGTCGTCATGATGTTCCGTCCCCTCGACCGGTGCGTCGGCACACCGACATCGTGCATCGTGCCACTACGCAGGGTGTTCACGCAGGTGCTCTGTACCCGTTCAGCCCAAGATAGGTTGGTCTGTATGCGTGCAGTGATACAGAGAGTGGACGGCGCGAGCGTCAGCGTGGCGGGCGCCGCGGACGATCCGTCGGGGACCGGGACGGTCGGCGAGATCGTCGGCGAGGGACTGTGTGTGCTGGTGGGGGTCACTCACGGCGACACCGCGGAGAAGGCGGCACAGCTCGCCCGCAAGCTGTGGAGCGTGCGGATCCTGGAGGGCGAGAAGTCCTGCTCGGACGTTAATGCACCGCTTTTGGTCATTTCTCAGTTCACCCTCTACGGGGACGCCAGGAAGGGCCGCAGGCCCACCTGGAACGCCGCCGCGCCCGGCGAGGTCGCCGAACCGCTGGTCGACGAGGTGGTGGCCCAGTTGCGCGCGCTCGGCGCGCAGGTGGAGACGGGCCGGTTCGGGGCGGACATGCGGGTCACGCTCACGAACCACGGCCCGTTCACCGTACTGATCGAGGTATAGCAGCGCGGGCAGCCCGGCTGGACGGCCGCGCGTAGTCGCTCTACGGCTCGACGACCGTCTCCTGGGCCGCCGCGGTGTCACCCGCGATCAGTTCCGCGTCCACCGCCACGTTCCGCTTGACCAGTGCCAGGGCGATCGGCCCCAGCTCGTGGTGGCGGGCCGAGGTGGTGATGAAACCGAGCTGGCGGCCCTCCTCGCCGTCGGCGGCGAGCCGGACGGGCGTCCCGTGGCCGGGCAGGTACACCTCGCTGCCGTCGAGGTGCAGGAAGACCAGGCGGCGCGGCGGCTTCCCCAGGTTGTGGACACGGGCGACCGTCTCCTGGCCCCGGTAGCAGCCCTTCTGGAGATGCACGGCGCTGCCGAGCCAGCCCAGCTCGTGCGGGATGGTTCGGTGGTCGGTCTCGAATCCCAGACGCGGGCGGTGCGCCTCGACGCGCAGTGCCTCGTACGCCAGGATGCCGGCCACCGGGCCGTGCGCCGAGGCGTACGCCTCCAGGTCGGCCCGGGGCAGGAAGAGGTCGCGGCCGTGGGCCGTCTCCCGTACGGCCGCGCCGTCAGGGACCTCGGCGATGGAGCCGGCCGGCAGGTGGACCACGGCGAAGTCCTCGGTGCGGTCGGCGACCTCGACCCGGTAGAAGAACTTCATCGACTCCAGGTACGCGATCAGCTCGCCCTGGCTCTCCGGCTCGGCGTGCATCCACATCGTCGTGCCGTCGTCGACCAGGTACAGGGCGTGCTCGATGTGCCCGTTGGCGGAGAGGATCAGTGCCTCGGTCGCCTGGTTCGGCGCGAGATCGCTGACGTGCTGGGTGAGCAGCAGGTGCAGCCAGGCCAGCCGGTCGTCGCCGGTGACGGTGACGACCGCGCGGTGCGAGAGGTCGACGAGACCACTGCCGTCGGCGAGTGTGCGTTGCTCACGGAACAGGTCGCCGTAGTGCGCGGCGACGCCTTCGTCGCGCCCCTCGGCGGGGACGGCGCCGGGCAGGGACAGCAGGGGGCTCTTCATGCGACAAGCGTACGACCCGAGGGGGCCGGTCTACCGCTCGGCGGCGGGCCCCTCCGGCGGGCCGGCCTCCGCGGCCTTCGCGGTGCAGTCGGCGCAGCGTCCGAAGATCGCGAAGTGCTTCATGTCGGTCTCGAAGCCGAACGTGGCCCGCAGCTTCGCCGTGAAGTCGGTGACCACGTCGACGTCGGCCTCGATGACGTCCGTGCAGTCCCGGCAGACGAGGTGGATGTGGTGGTGCCGGTCCGCCAGGTGGTAGGTGGGGGCGCCGTGCCCGAGGTGGGCGTGGCTGACCAGCCCGAGCTCCTCCAGGAGCTCGAGGGTCCGGTAGACGGTGGAGATGTTCACGCCCGACGCCGTCCGGCGCACCTCGCAGAGGATGTCGTCGGGTGTCGCGTGCTCCAGGGTGTCGACGGCCTCCAGGACGAGCTGACGCTGAGGCGTCAGCCGGTAGCCACGCTGCCGAAGATCGGTCTTCCAGTCGGTGCTCACCACAGCCCCAGTGTAGGGCGGGGTGAACACGTCCCGACCGGATCCGGGCGGGACGGACCGACTACTTGAAGAACGCGATGCCGTCGTCCGGCAGGTCTCCGAGGCCCCGCGCCATCTCGGCGACCTGTTCCGGGGAGACGACCTTCTTCAGGTGCGCCGACATGTACGGCCGCAGCTCCACGTCGGGGGTGGCCTTCTCGCCCACCCACATCAGGTCGCTGTTCACGTAACCGTAGAGCCGCTTGCCGCCGCTGTACGGCCCGGAGGCCGCGGTGCGCGCCACGGCGTCGGTCACGACGTCGATCTGCGGCTTCTGCTTCGCCAGCTCGCCGTACCAGATCTCGACGATGCCCTGGTCGCGGACCATGACGATCTCGACCTTGCGGTCCTTGTCGATGCGCCAGTAGCCGGACTCGGACTCCAGCGGCTTGACCTGGTTGCCCTCCGCGTCGAGCACCCAGGAGTGCGAGACGTACTCGAGGAAGTCGCGGCCGTCGTGGCTGAAGGTCACTTCCTGGCCGAAGTTGCACTTCTCGGCGCCGGGGAAGTCGGAGACGCCCGCTCCCGCCCAGTTGCCCAGGAGGAAGGCCAGCGGCACGAGGTCCGGGTGGAGGTCGGACGGAATCTCGATCATGAGCGGCTCAGACGATCTGTGAGGGTGTACGGGAGGTGTTCGGCGAGGGTCAGCGCTGGCCCTGGTACAGCTTCTTCACGGTCACGGCGGCGAAGGCGAGCACGCCGACGCAGACCAGGACCAGCAGGGCGGAGAAGAAAGCCTCAAGCACGGGAGCTCCTCGGAACGAACGACATGACGGCAGCGGGCGGCCGGGCCCCCAGCCTAATGGGTGGGGGCCCGGCGCGGCGGTCCGGGGCTTCGCCCCGGCCCGGTCGGCTCAGCCCAGGAGCTGGTTCTGGAGGATCAGCGTCTGGTGGAACGGAACCGCCTCCGCGCCGGCCCCGCCCTTGCGGCTGTGGACGACCAGGGCGACGGTGTCCCCGGCCAGGACGTAGGCGTGGCGGACCTGTTCGGCGCCGTAGGGCTCGGGCTCGGAGTAGACGTGAGCCGTCGTGAATTCCGCCCCGGCCGTGGCGGTCCAGTCCTCGTCCCACACGGGCTCGGCCATCCCGGCGAGGGGGATCGGCAGAGAGCCGCCCTCGTCGAAGATCTCGTCGATGAAGGCCGTGGAGTACGCCACCGAGTTGAACTGGAGCAGATAGACGCGGGACGACGTGCCGTCCTTCATGGTCCAGCCGCGGGCGGCCACGTGCCGCAGGGCGGAGTCCTCGAGGTGCTGGTCGAGAGCGGTCCGGTCATCCTTCCCGTACTCGGCGGTGTACCGGGCGGTGTCCACCCAGCCGCCGTCGAGCTCCTTGTCCACCGTGGCCCCTGCCGGTACCGGCAGCAGCAGGCGCCGCAGATCCGCGTGGTGGATCTCGGCGGTGTTGGAGTCGCTGAACGGGCGGGGCGCGTCGGCGGGCAGAGCGGGCAGGGTCAGCGCCGGGTAGTCCCACCGCCCGTCGTCCCGCGTGGCGAGGCCCGGTACGTCGGTGCGCTTCATCGACGTGATGCCGGCGACCGTGCCGGCTCCCAGCCCGCCCATGACGAGCACGGCGGCCGTCCATCGCAGGACGGCCCGCAGGACGCGGCGCTGCGGGCGGGGCGCGGCGGGCGCGAGCTCCTCGGTCTGCACGGGAGGGGGCGGAGGATCCTGCGGGACCGGCGGGAGGGCGGTCGTGGCGGGAACGGCCACGTCGGCCGGTGGGGCCGTCTGCTCGGTCATACGTACTCCCCCGGGGACGTGATGTGGTCCAGCTGGTCCTTCAGCAGTTCGGCGACGGCTGCCTTGTCGACGGGCTTGATGCCGGTGGCCCGGTAGGTGATGCTCAGCTCACCGTCGTACGCCGCGCACACCAGGTCCTCGATACCGCTCTCGCTGTCCTTGGGCTGCAGGTAGCAGGTCGCCCTGCGGGTGTGGCCCTTGACCTTCGGGCCGTCGCGGAAGATCCCGACGAGGTCGAACAGCTCCTTCTGGAAGGTGTAGAAGGTCCGGACCGCGTTCTTGTCCTTCATCCGGACGATCTCGGCGTGCACCTCCAGATCGTTGTTATCGGAGACGTACGAGCGAAGAGCGAGGCCCTGCACGCGGAGCTTGTCGATCCGCTTCTCGTACTCCCGGCGCTCCTTGCCCGCGAGGCCCCGCCTGGACTCCTTCATCGCGGCGACGGCCTGTCTGCCGTCCACCTCGTCGTCGTTGCCGTGCTCACCGTCGTCCGGACCGAGCCGGTAGCCCTTGGGTACGGGCAGCAGCAGCTTGCTGAGCTCCGTGTCCGACCGGCCCCGGCCGGTGTCGCCCGCGGGGTCCTTGCCGGCCTTGCGGTCGGACACGTCCCAGAGGCGCGTTTCCACGGTGCGGTCCGCGCCGTCGACCGTGACCTTCGTGTACGCGGCCGCGCCTCCGACAGCGCCCAGCACCAGCACGAAGGGAAGCGCCGTGAGCAGGATCCGTCGGGCCCGGACACCCCGGACGGGGGCGACCGGGGTGTCAGCGACGTCCGTGGCGTCGAGCGGTGCCGCGTCGGAGGGCCCGGGCGGGGTCATGTCGTTCACACGCGCTCCAGCTGTCGCTCGGCCAGCGTCCGGATGTCCTTCTTGCTGATCGGCCGGGTGTCGTAGATGTCGATCTCGATCATGATGTCGCCGCGGTGCACGACGGCCCTGGCCTGGTACGACGGCAGGTAGCCGGGATCACGGTCGACGCCGTAGATGTAGTAGCGGCCGTCTCCACTGCCCTTGAGCAGGTCGCCCTCGTTGCCCGCGTATTCGTCCGAGGCCATGTACGCGCGCTGGCCGGCGGCGTAGTCGGCTGCCGCCGCCTCCGTCCCGGAGGAGAACTGGGCGAGCGTGATCGTCGCCTCCCGGTACTCGCCCTTCTTCCAGGCGGCCCCGGCGGCACGGCGGAAGCCGGACTCCTGGAGGTACTCGAACATGTGCCCTTCCTCCTTGTAGCCGCGCGCGAGGTCCCCCACGCCGATCCAGCCGTCGTCCAGCCAGTCCGCGTCCTCGTTCTCGCTCCAGCCCGCCGGGCGGTCGATCAGCAGCTTGCGCAGGTCGCCGTCCGTCTTGACCTGCCGGTCCTGCGAGGCGGGCAGCGGGGCCGGGACCTTGTCCGCGGGAAGCGCCTTCGCCGGGTAGGCCAGCTCCGTCTGCGACAGCGCGGGCAACTGCGACGGGGGCCGCTGCGCCTGGATGCCGTAGCCGACCGCCGTGCCGCCGGAGATGCCGAGCAGGGCAGCGGCGGCGATGAGCAGGGCCGTACGGCCGCGCGGGCGCCGGCGTACGGGCACGGCCGGCGGCTCCGCCGGTGCCGTGGGCGAGGTGGCCGGTGCCGTGGCCGGCGGCTGGACCGACCTGTCAGAAGTGGTGTCGTTCGGTTCCAAAAGGGTCCCCCCCAAGAGACCTGAGGCGCAGGTTCCATTACCTGCGCACACAACTGACCCACAGGTCACAAGGGAGGTTGCACCACCGAGGATTACAGTTCGGTACATGCCGAAGAAGCTCGTGATCAAGGTGACCGCCGGGGCCGATGCCGCCGAGCGCTGCTCGCAGGCCTTCACCGTGGCGGCCGTGGCCGTCGCCAGCGGGGTCGAGGTCTCCCTGTGGCTGACCGGCGAGTCCGCCTGGTTCGCCCTGCCGGGGCGCGCCGCCGAGTTCGAACTGCCGCACGCCGCGCCCCTGCCCGATCTGATCGACTCGATCCTGGCGGGCGGCGGCATCACGCTCTGCACCCAGTG
The DNA here is from genome assembly GCF_042667905.1 of Streptomyces sp. NPDC057287. NCBI lineage: Bacteria > Bacillati > Actinomycetota > Actinomycetes > Kitasatosporales > Streptomycetaceae > Streptomyces > Streptomyces sp. NPDC057287. Next base: position 38,491 of record NZ_JBHUYV010000026.1, read on the forward strand.
CGCGGCACGGCGGGACATCACCGAGAAGGACGTGCTGGAGGGGGTGCGGATCGCCGGCGCCCAGGTCTTCGTGCAGGAGGCCATGGCGGACGGCACCCAGGCGCTCGTCTACTGACCCGAGGCGAGGGAGGGCCTACCGGCGGTTCCTGCCGTCGAGTTCGTCCCACCACGCGTCCGACGTCGGGTCGCCGGTGGGCCCCTTGCCGGCCGGGCGAGGGCGGGAGTCGCCAGGTGGTGAGTCCCGGGACCCCGACCCTCCGGGCGGGCCCGACTCTCCGGGCGGGCCCGGGTCTCCGGGCCGGGAGCCCCGTGAGGGGTCGTCCCACCAGCGGTCCTCCGGTCCCCGCCGGTTCGCGACGATCGCCGCGACGGGCGGTATGACCATGGCGACCACGCACATGGCCACGGCCGCCGGGACCGACCACAGACGCACGAAGGCCCAGGCGGACACGAAGAGGAGAAGGCATCCGCCCATCATCAGGAAGTAGACGCGCCTGCGCCGGGCGTACATGTCTCCAGCGTAGGGCTCTCCGGCGCGGACGCGACCGCGGACGGCACGAAGGGCCGCACCCCTGTTCAGGTGGCGTCCAACCCCCTGAGGTGCGGCCCTCCGGCCGTATGTGCGCGTGAACTACACCGCGATGGCGACCTCGGCGAGGCCACCGGTCTGCGCCACCACCGTACGGTCGGCGGTGCCGCCCGGAACCAGGGCGCGAAGCGTCCAGGTGCCCTCGGCCGCGTAGAAGCGGAACTGTCCGGTCGCCGAGGTCGGGACCTCGGCGGTGAACTCACCGGTCGAGTCCAGCAGACGGACGTAGCCGGTGACGGGCTCGCCGTCGCGGGTCACGCTGCCCTGGATGGTCGTCTCGCCCGGCTTGATCGTCGAAGCGTCGGGGCCGCCGGCCTGTGCTCCACACATGGTGTTCTGTCCTTCTGGTCGGGGTCCTGCTGATCGGGTCCTGTGGATTTACTTGTTGGCGCCGAGCTCGATCGGCACGCCCACCAGGGAGCCGTACTCGGTCCACGAGCCGTCGTAGTTCTTGACGTTCTCCTGGCCGAGCAGCTCGTGCAGCACGAACCAGGTGAGCGCGGAGCGCTCACCGATGCGGCAGTACGCGATGGTGTCCTTGGCCAGGTCGACCTGCTCGTCCTCGTAGAGGGCCTTGAGCTCGTCGTCCGACTTGAAGGTGCCGTCGTCGTTGGCGTTCTTCGACCACGGGATGTTGCGGGCGCTCGGCACGTGGCCGGGGCGCTGCGACTGCTCCTGCGGGAGGTGCGCCGGGGCGAGCAGCTTGCCGCTGAACTCGTCGGGCGAACGCACGTCGACGAGGTTGAGGCTGCCGATGGCCTTCACGACGTCGTCGCGGTAGGCACGGATCGACTCGTCCTGCGCCTTGGCCTTGTACTGCGCGGCCGGGCGGGCCGGGACGGCGTCGGTCAGGTCGCGGGAGTCGAGCTCCCACTTCTTGCGGCCGCCGTCGAGCAGGCGGACGTCCTGGTGGCCGTAGAGCTTGAAGTACCAGAAGGCGTAGGACGCGAACCAGTTGTTGTTGCCGCCGTAGAGGACGACCGTCGTGTCGTTGCCGATGCCCTTCTCGGACAGGAGCTTCTCGAAGCCGGCCTGGTCGATGAAGTCACGGCGGACCGGGTCCTGGAGGTCCTGCGTCCAGTCGATCCGGATCGCGTTCTTGATGTGGTTCTTCTCGTACGCCGAGGTGTCCTCGTCGACCTCGACGATCGCGACCTGCGGGTCGTCGATGTGGGCCTCGACCCAGTCGGCGTCGACCAGAACGTCTGCGCGGCTCATGTGTTTCTCCTCCGGGGCAGTCTGCGGCGGGGCGGTGCGGTGTGCGGGGTGCGAGGTGTACGCGCAGGTGCTTGGAGCGGAACGCGTACGGACGGCACGGGTTCGGCCCTGACATCGTCGAAGGGCCGGGGGAAACGGGAGAGGGTCCCGCTCAGAAGGTGCGACAGAGCATGGCGGCGACGCGGCACAGGTCTACTGCCCGCCGCTTCGTGAGGTCCGCCTGTCGCTTCATGCATCCGATCGTAGGGAGGTACGGGCGGAGATGTCACCGTCGTGTCGGATGATGAGACACGATCGTCCGCGATACGAGACGGAGTGAGCCGGTAAGGCCCTCCCGGCCGGGATTCGCCCACCCTCCGCCCGACGGACATCTACGGAACGGACAAGCCTGTCTCATTATCTGGATCGAGCCGTCCGGGGCGCCTCCGCGGAGCCCCTACCCCGCGCGGCCGGGGGTTATCCGCGGCCGCGCCGTGCCGCTCCGTCACCCACGAGTGGGGCGGTCAGCCCGCCAGTTCGACGTCGGAGCCGCTCATCGATATCTCCAGACCGCCCGGCGCCACCTCGATCTTCTCCAGCTTCAGCCCGTCCGGCAGGCCGCCGATCCCGCGCTCGAAGTCGGTCTTCTGCCTGACCAGGTCCTCGAGGCCGGGAATGCCCTCGCCCGGGACCTCGTCGGCGCGCACCTTGACGGTGTCGCCGTCGACCAGGGTGACCGTGGAGAGCACGCTGCGCGTGAGCGTCCGGTCCACCAGCGGGATGCGGACCGACCCGGTGACCTTGACCTTGCCCTTGCCGCCGTACGCGACCGTGACGCCCTCGTCGGCGGCCTCGGTCAGGGCCGCGTACGAGACGACGGCCGTCCCGGTCGCCCGGGATGCCGTCGCACTGGTGTAGCCGGCGCCCAGCGTCACCTGGTGCAGCTGGGCCCGGATCTCGCTGATCCGTATCTCCCGCCCGGCCGCGCTGGCGCGGATGTCCTCGACGGTGACGTCGACCCGGTCGAGCTCGGAGCCCGCCACCTGGGTCAGGAAGGGGAAACCCTTGATCGAGACGTCGGTCGAACCGGTCTCGACGCCGCCGAACCCGACCCGGTCCTCGGCCTCCGACTCCGCGAAATACACGGCGGCCCGGTCCACGGCGACGAAGACGCCGCCCAGCACCACGGCGATGATCAGCAGTATTCGCAGTGCGCGCATGCCTGTTGTTCCCCCACTCGGACCGGCCGGACCTCTGGTGCACGTGAGCCTACTGCCGCTGCGCGGCGCGCCCGGAGTGATCGACGAGCGGAAGGCCCGGCCGGTTCCCCGGCGACGGGGAACCGGCCGGAAAGAAGTGAGGGAACGTCAGGAACGTCCCGTACGTCAGGCGATCGCACGGCCGATCAGATAGACGGCGGGGGCCGCGGCCGTGAGCGGCAGAGCCACCCCGGCCGTCATGTGCACGAAGCGGGACGGGTAGTCGTAGCTCGCGACCCGCAGCCCGATCAGCGCGCAACCCCCGGCGGCGAAGCCGAGGAACGCGGCCTGCGCACCGAAGTCGGTGAACACCCCCGCGGCCACGCCCGCGCCCGCCGAGGCGAGCAGCGCCGCGACGACCGAGACCGGTCCGGGCAGCGGCAGGGCCCTGACGAGCACGGCCACCGCGACCGCGATCCCGCCCACCGTCACCGCGTCCGGGACGGCCGCCAGGTGACCGGCGGCCAGCACGGCGAGCGCCGCCGACGCGACGGTGGCCGTCAGGCCGTACATCCGCTCGTCGGCCCCGGCACGGCTGCGCAGCTGGAGGACGAGGGTGAGCAGCACCCAGACACCGAGCGTGCCGAGGAGGGCGGCCGGTGCGTTGCTCCGGCCCGCGGCGAGCAGCGCGGCGTCCGCGACGACACCGCCCGCGAAGGCCAGGGCGATGCCCTGCCTGGCCGGCCACATGCCGTTGAGCCGGAACCATCCCGCGGCCGTCACGGCCTGGAGCAGGACCAGGGGCACGAGCAGGGCGTACGACCCGATCGCGGCACCGAGGGCCAGGAGCAGACCGAGGCCCGCGGTGATCGCGGCGGGCTGCATGCCCGGCGCGATGACCGGCGAACGCCCCTCGGCGCGGGCCCGCTGGGCGTCGGTGATCCGGCTGTTGCCCAGCGTGGTGGGCGCGCTGTAGCCCTCGGAGGCGTCCGTCCGGGCGGCGGGGGCGGGCGCCGCGGGAGCGGCCGGTGCCGCCGGGGCCTCGGGCGGCAGCGGGTACGCGGCCTGGGCGGCCTGCGGAGCGACGGGGGCGGCGGCCGGCGCGGCCCGGTGCTGCGGCTGGACGGTCGGCTGGTACTGGGTGTCCCAGGTCTGGCCCTGCCACGTCTGGGTCAGGCCCTGGTCGCCGCCCTGCGCGGCGCTCTGCTCCGGGTACACGGGAGGCTGCTGCTGCGCGTGGGGCGCCGGCTGCCGACCGTACGCCGGGTCCTGGCCGTACGCCGGGTCCTGGCCGTACGTCGGGTCCTGCGAACTCTGCGGGTTCTGCTGCCCGTACGCGGGGTCGTTCCCGTACGCGGGGTCGTTGCCGTACGCGGGATCCTGCCCGTACGCCGACTGCTGGGGGCCCTGCTGCCCGTACGCCGGGCTCTGCTGCCCGTACGCGGGGTCCTGCGGGTTCTGCTGCCCGTACGCCGGGTCCTGCGGGTTCTGCTGCCCGTACGCCGGCTGCTGCGGGTTCTGCCGCCCGTACGCCGGGTCGTGGGGCTGCCGGTCCTGGTGCTGCTGCTGCCCGTGTCCCGGGTCGTACGGATACTGCTGATCGCTGTTGCTCATGGTCTGCGGTTCACCCTCCTGCGAACGGCGGGAGCACCTCGACCGTGCCGCCCTCGGCAAGCCGTACGGTCTCATGACCGCGGGTCCCCACAGGATTCCCGTCGATCAGGAACGAGCATCGGAGCAGTACGCGCGTCAGCTCACCGGGGTGACGCTCGCGCACCCCGTCGAGCGCGTCGGCGAGTGTCTCCGCCGTGTACGGCTCCTCCGCGGTCCCCGCTGCGGCCTTGGCCGCGGCCCAGTAGCGGATCGTCCCCGCTGCCATGGCGGCACCCCTTTCGTCGTACGTCAGCTGTCCATCATGGATCACGCCGACTCCGTCCAGTCTGCGATACGGGTCAGCAGGCCCTCGTCCGCCGCGTTCTCCGCGTGGCCCATGCCGCGCTCCAGCCAGAGCTCGGCCCCGTCCTCCGCGGCCGCAGCCAGCATCCGCGGGTGGTCGAGGGGGAAGTACGGGTCACGGTCGCCGTGCACGAGGAGCAGCGGCGCGGTGATCAGCGGGACCGCCTCCACCGGCGAGAGCGGCACCGGGTTCCAGTCCTCCCGGTGGATCCGGGTGCGGAAGCCGTAGCGGCCGACGAACCTGCCGGTCGGGCGCGTGACGACCCAGTGCAGACGGCGCATCGGGGCCGTGCCCCGGTAGTACCAGCGGGCCGGAGCGCTCACGGCGACGACGGCGTCCGTGTGCGCGTCCATGCCCACCTGCCCGTGCGCTCCCGAATGCGCCTGCGCGCGCCCCCCGTGCGCCGTATGCGCCTCAGCGCGCCGGCCCACCCGTTCGGCCTCCGCCGCCCCGGATTCCTCGTCCGTGAATTCTCCGGATTCCGGCGCCGTATACAGAGCCGCGTGCCGGAGCACCACGGACCCGCCCATCGAGAAGCCGACCGTAACGATGCGGCGGTGTCCCAGGGAACGCGCCCAGGCGACCGCGGCAGCCAGGTCCAGGACTTCCCGGTCGCCCACCGTGGACCGTCCTCCGGACCTCCCGTGACCCCGGAAGGAGAACGTGATCACGGCCGCACGCTGGGCGAACACCTGAGCCGCCCGCACCAGCGCCGGCCGGTCCGCGGCGCCGGTGAAGCCGTGCGCGAGGACGACGGCCGTCCCGCCGGATGCACCGCCCCCCTCGCCCCCGGAACCCGCCGTACACGGGGTGTACACCGCCTCGATACGGACCCCGTCACCCGTCAGCAACGTGGTGCGCCGGGGCCCCCGCGTGAGCGAGGGAACAGAAGAACTCAGGAATCGACCCTCGGACACAGAACTCATGTGGGTTATTCTGCTGCGAAGAGGATCCGGGCAAAGCAGCCCCCGGGTCCTTTTGTGCTTTCCGAGCGTTGTTACGGCAGCGTTTCGACAAGCTCAGCGGCCCCCGGGCGCGGGACCGCACAGTAAAAACCGTATGACAGCCGTCGCGGGTGACGGCCGTACGGGAGTACGAAGCAGTGCCGCACTACTCCCCCGGGTCCGACCCGGGAGTGCCCCTCTCGCAGGGAACGAGGAGGACCGACGTAATGGGCGAGCTGAACGTGCACGATCGACCGACGACCCAGGCAGGTGGGCGGCGATGAGTTCACTGCTGCTTCTGACGAATGCCCTTCAGCCCTCGACGGAGGTGCTCCCCGCCCTCGGTCTTCTGCTCCACAGCGTGCGGGTCGCCCCCGCCGAGGGTCCAGCCCTCGTCGACACCCCTGGTGCCGACGTCATCCTCATCGACGGACGCCGCGACCTCCCCCAGGTGCGCTCGCTCTGCCAGCTGCTGCGGTCCACCGGACCCGGCTGTCCGCTGATCCTCGTCGTGACGGAGGGCGGCCTGGCGGCCGTCACCGCCGACTGGGGCATCGACGACGTCCTGCTGGACACCGCGGGTCCCGCCGAGGTCGAGGCCCGGCTGCGGCTGGCCACCGGCCGCCAGCAGATCACCGCCGACGACTCCCCCATGGAGATCCGCAACGGCGACCTGTCGGTCGACGAGGCGACGTACAGCGCAAAGCTCAAGGGCCGGGTCCTCGACCTGACCTTCAAGGAATTCGAACTGCTGAAGTACCTCGCGCAGCACCCCGGCCGGGTCTTCACCCGCGCCCAGCTGCTCCAGGAGGTCTGGGGCTACGACTACTTCGGCGGCACCCGCACGGTCGACGTCCACGTACGGCGGCTGCGGGCCAAGCTCGGCCCCGAGCACGAGTCGCTGATCGGCACCGTGCGCAACGTCGGCTACCGCTTCGTCACCCCCGAGAAGGTGGACCGGGCGGCCGAGGAGGCGAAGGCCAGGGCGGCATCGAAGCCGGTGGACCAGGAGGTCACCCGTTCGGAGCATTCCGCGAAGGCCGACATCGCGGAAGAAGCGCCGGTCCGGCCTGCCAAGCGGTAGGTCGATCCGCGTAGACTGCCGCGCGTGGCCAAGGTGACGCGGGACGATGTGGCGAGACTGGCGGGGACCTCGACAGCGGTCGTCAGCTACGTCATCAACAACGGACCGAGGCCGGTCGCCCCGGCCACGCGCGAGCGGGTGCTCGCCGCGATCAAGGAGCTGGGCTACCGGCCCGACCGGGTCGCCCAGGCGATGGCCTCGCGGCGCACCGACCTCATAGGGATGATCGTGCCGGACGCCCGGCAGCCGTTCTTCGCGGAGATGGCGCACGCGGTCGAACAGGCCGCCGCCGAGCGCGGGAAGATGGTGCTGGTCGGCAATTCGGACTACCGCGACGAACGCGAGGTCCACTACCTGCGGGCCTTCCTCGGCATGCGGGTCTCCGGGCTGATCCTCGTCAGCCAGGGGCCCAGCGAGCGCGCGGCGGCGGAGATAGAGGCCTGGGACGCCCGCGTCGTCCTGCTGCACGAACGCCCCGAGGCCATCGACGACGTCGCGGTCGTCACCGACGACATCGGCGGAGCGCTGCTCGCCACCCGGCACCTCCTCGAACACGGCAACGCGTACGTGGCGTGCCTCGGCGGCATGGAGTCGACCCCGGTCGTCGGCGACCCGGTCGCCGACCACATCGAGGGCTGGCGCCGTGCGATGCACGCCTCGGGACGCTCCACGGAAGGCCGGCTCTTCCACGCCCCGTACAACCGCTACGACGCCTACCAGGTGGCCCTGAAGCTGCTGGCCGGCCCCGACAGGCCCCCGGCGATCTTCTGCTCCACCGACGACCAGGCGATCGGCGTGCTGCGGGCCGCGCGCGAGCTCCGCATCGACGTGCCGGGCGAGCTGGCGGTGGCGGGCTTCGACGACGTGAAGGAGGCGGGGCTGACCGACCCGCCGCTGACGACGGTCTTCTCGGACCGTCCGGCGATGGCCAGGGCAGCCGTGGACCTCGTCCTCGACGACTCGCTGCGGGTCTCGGGATCCCGGCGCGAGCGGCTCAAGCAGTTCCCGTCCGCGCTCGTCGTGCGCCGGTCGTGCGGCTGCGGCGAACCGACGGTGACCGCGCGGTAGCGAAGCGCGTCCTTATATAGGGCATACGAGGTTCTGCCGGGCTTCTCAGGGCACGCTCAGGCTGCTCTCATGTTCGCTGGCCACTCTCGTAGACATGACCGACAGCCACCGCCCGAGCGGCGAGTACCCGATGTCCCCCTCGCACGACAACGGTTCGTACGGCGACGGCTCGTACGGCACCGGAACACACGGCACCGGTTCGTACGAGAGCGCCACGCACGGCAGCACCGCGCAGGGCGGTGCCACGCAGGGCGGCGCTCCGTACGGCGGCGCTCCGTACGGCGGTGGCGAGGCGGCCTACCCGCCGCCTCCGGCCCACGAGCCCGGGCAGCCCACCACCGCGGTCCCCGCCTACGGCTGGCCGGCCCCAGCGGCCGAGCCCTTCCCGGCCGCGGACGCCCCGAAGTCCGAGCGCCGGGTCAAGCGGCCCCTCGCGCTGCTGGCGGCCGTGGCGATCGCCGCGGCGGCGATCGGCGGCGGCACCGCGACCCTCATCGGCGAGCTCGCCGACGGCGGCTCCGGCAGCACGGGCGGCGGCAGCATCGTCAGCGGCACCACTGTCTCGCAGAGCAGCAAGGGCACCGTCTCCGGCGTGGCGGCGGCCGTGTCGCCCGCCATCGTGGAGATCAGCGCGAGCTCCTCGGCCGGCGACGCCACCGGCTCCGGTGTCGTCATCACGGACGACGGCGAGATCGTCACCAACAACCACGTCGTCTCCGGCGCCTCCACGATCAAGGTGGCACTCAGCACCGGCAAGACGTACACGGCCGACGTGGTCGGCACGGACGCCGACAAGGACCTGGCACTCATCAAGCTCCAGGGCGCGAGCGGACTCAAGACCGCCACGCTCGGCGACTCCTCCTCGGTGAAGGTCGGCGACGAGGTCGTGGCGATCGGTTCCCCCGAGGGCCTCACCGGCACGGTCACCAGCGGCATCGTGTCCGCGCTCGACCGCGACGTCACGGTCGCCAAGGAGGAGCAGCAGCAGGACCAGCAGCAGCAGCAACAGGGCGGCCAGAACTGGCCGTTCGAGTTCGGCGGCCAGCAGTTCAACGGTGACACCGGTTCGTCCAAGACGACGTACAAGGCCCTGCAGACCGACGCCTCACTCAACCCCGGCAACTCCGGCGGCGCCCTCATCAACATGAACGGCGAGATCATCGGCATCAACTCCGCGATGTACTCACCCAGTTCCGCCAGCAGCTCGGGCAGCTCGGCAGCGGGCAGCGTCGGTCTCGGCTTCGCCATCCCGGTCGACACCGTCAAGGCCGACCTGGACACCCTGCGCGCCGGCAACGGTTCCTGACGAGGAGGTCTCCATGAACCCCGCCACCCCGGACACCGGCACCGGCCCCGCCGGGCTGTCCCTCCCCCTCGCCCTGGCCGCCGAACTGGCCGCCTCGGCCCCCTCCGCGACCGCACCCCGCCCGGCCGAGATCCGTACGGGCACGGACCGCGCACGCCGTGCCGCGCGACGGCGTGCGACCGCCGTGCGAGGCTGAGGACCCCGCACGCAGCACCGCCACGAAGGAAGAGGACGAAGAAGCGATGAGCCCCGCCGAAGACGATCCGCAGCGCGTCCTGATCGTCGACGACGAGCCCGCCGTGCGCGAGGCACTGCAACGCAGCCTCGCGTTCGAGGGGTACGGAACCGAGGTGGCCGTGGACGGCTACGACGCCCTCACCAAGGCCGAGTCGTACGCCCCCGACCTGATCGTCCTGGACATCCAGATGCCCCGCATGGACGGCCTCACGGCCGCCCGGCGCATCCGGTCCACCGGGTCGACCACGCCCATCCTGATGCTCACCGCCCGCGACACCGTCGGGGACCGGGTCACGGGCCTGGACGCCGGCGCCGACGACTACCTCGTCAAGCCCTTCGAGCTCGACGAGCTCTTCGCCCGCATCCGCGCCCTGCTGCGCCGCAGCTCGTACGCGGTCGCGGCAGGGGGCCCCGCCCCCGACGACGACGTCCTGTCCTTCGCCGACCTCCGCATGGACCTGAACACCCGCGAGGTCACCCGCTCCACCCGCCGCGTGGAGCTCACCCGCACCGAGTTCACCCTCCTGGAGATGTTCCTGGCCCACCCCCGGCAGGTGCTGACCCGCGAGCAGATCCTGAAGGCGGTCTGGGGATTCGACTTCGAACCCAGCTCCAACTCCCTGGACGTGTACGTGATGTACCTGCGCCGCAAGACCGAGGCGGGCGGCGAGCCCCGCCTCGTCCACACGGTGCGGGGCGTCGGCTACGCCCTGCGCTCCGGCGGCGGTGACGGGTGACCGGCCTGCGTCGCCGCCTCCGCGCCCTCCCGCTCCGCTCACGGCTCGCCCTGCTGGTCGCCATGGCGGTCGCGGTGGCGGTGGCTGCGGTGGCGGCGGCGTGCTGGTTCGTGACGCGGGAGCAGCTGGAGCACCAGCTGGACCAGTCTCTTCGCAACTCGACGGCGATCGACGAGACGTACGTCCAGAACCTGCTCAACGCCTGCGCGGGCACCGCGGCCCGCCAGCGCCCGGCGCCCGGCTCGTACAGCGTGCAGATCATCGCCACCACCGGTGACCCCTGCGCCGCGCCACCGCGCCCCCAGCCCTTCCCCACGACGGACGAGGACATCGCCGTGGCGGGCGGTGACAGGGACAACGTCCTGCACACCGTCACGGACACCGACGGCGCCAAGCTGCGCGTCTACACCTACCAGATCAGGCTGGACCGCCCCGGCCCCGGAGCAATCACCACCCTCGCGGTGTCCGTGGCCCGCCCGATGGACGATGTCACCGACCCCCTCTCCACCCTCGCCTGGGTGCTGCTCCTCGTCTCGGGCATCGGCGTCGTCGGCGCGGGTGCCGCGGGCCTGTGGATCGCCCGCACCGGTCTGCGCCCGGTGGACGACCTCGCGCACGCCGTCGCGCACGTGGCCGAGACGGAGGACCTCACCGTCCGGATCCCGGTCGAGGGCGAGGACGAGATCGCCCGCCTGTCCCGCTCGTTCAACGCGATGGCCGGCTCCCTGGCCACCTCCCGCGACCGTCAGTCGCAGCTCATCGCGGACGCAGGGCACGAGCTCCGCACCCCGCTCACCTCGCTCCGCACCAACATCGAGCTGCTCGCCCGGAGCGACGACACCGGCCGGGCCATCCCGCCCGACGACCGCAAGGCCCTGATGTCCTCGGTCAAGGCGCAGATGACGGAGCTGGCCGCTCTGATCGGCGACCTCCAGGAGCTGTCCCGCCCCGACGCCGCCCAGCCCGGCCCGCTCCAGGTGGTCGCGCTGCACGACATCACCCGCGCCGCCCTGGAGCGCGCCCGGCTGCGCGGCCCCGAGCTGACCATCACGGCCGAGCTGGCCCCCTGGTACGTACGGGCCGAGCCGGCCGCCCTGGAGCGCGCCGTCGTCAACGTCTTGGACAACGCGGTGAAGTTCAGTCCGTCCGGCGGGACGATCGAAGTCGTCCTGCACCGAGGCGAGCTGACCGTCCGTGACCACGGTCCCGGCATCCCGGCCGAGGAGCTCCCGCACGTCTTCGACCGCTTCTGGCGCTCCCCCTCGGCCCGCCAGCTCCCCGGCTCGGGCCTCGGCCTGTCCATCGTCGCCCGCACGGTCCAGCAGGCGGGCGGCGAGATCGGCCTGAGCCCGGCCAAGGGCGACGGCACGGTCGCCTCGATCCGGCTGCCGGGGGCGCCGACGCCACCGCCGGAGGGGTGAGGGCGGGCAGCTCAGAGCCTGCGACGGAATTCCGCAGCGAACTGCGGGGCACCGCCAGAGTCACGCCTGTCCCGCAGACCACGCGCATCACGCAGGGCGCAGCTAGCTGCCGACCCGCGACCGCAGGACGGAGGCGCGGTCACGCCTCGGCCTTCGCCATCAGCCCCACCAGGCTGGAGAGACCGTCCTCGGCGTGACCGGCGCCCACGCCGCGCCGGAAGAGGTCTACGACCACGGCCGGACGGGCGGTGCCGACGCCCGCGTCGGCATGGGTGTGCAGGATGCGCTCAACGCCGACCGCCCCCGGTCGGCCGCAGGGGCCGGACACGCTCCGCACGGATCGCGGGCACCACGCGGCTCAGGCGAGGTCGTCGAACTCGCCCTCCTTGGCCCCGCCGAGGAAAGCCCGCAGCTTGGCCCGGGTGGTGCGTACGACCACGTCCGGGTGGTCGCTCTCGCGCAGGAGTATCTTGCCTTCGTGCTCGGCGAGTTCGAGGCAGTCCGAACCCTCGGCGTTCGATGATTTCGAGGACTTGCGCCACTGGATTTCCATGATCCTCACGCCTTCGTGCTCTGTGTGATGCCGCGAATGAAGTCCCGCGAGCTCTTCGGATCGAGAGACCGGCTTTCGACCCGGTCCAGCACGGCCCGGTAGTTCACGAGGCGGCTCTCGGCATCGATGAACGCGGGCCCGGTCGCCGTGTCCGTCTGTACGGTGTCGAGCTGCGGAACCGGACCGTGGACATACTGTGTCGAACTACCGATCTCCGGGAAACCGCCCGCCGCGAAGGGGATCACCCGGACCGTGACGTTGTCGCGCTCCGACTCCGCCAGCAGATGGCCGAGTTGTTTGCCGGCCACGCCGGGCCCGCCGTACGTCATCCGCAGCGCAGCCTCATGGATGAGGAACGTGCAGGAAGGCGCTCCCTCCCCGTCCAGCACATCGCGGCGTCGCAACCGGTGCGACAGCTGACGCCGGAGACGCTCCGGGCTCAGAGGGGGGCACGAGCCGCCAGGTCGACGACCCGCCGCGCACGGATGACGACCGCCGCCACGCCCGGCTCTACGCGTGGGACCGGTGGTACGAGGTGGCCGCCCACTACGACACGGCCCCCGGCGTAGTGGCCCTCATCCGGCCGGGTTGTGCCGGATCAGCGATTCCACCAGTCCGGACCGGGTGGCGGGATAGTCGAGCGGGACGATGCCGAGACCGGTCCAGCCCGATGCCTCCGACCCGTCGAGGAAGGAGTGCACCTGCGGGTTGAGGCGGTCCGAGTTCGATCGCGGGGGGAGCAGGGCCGCGGTGCTCACGTAGTTCATGAACAGCTTGCCGGGCTGCTGCGCGGCCTTGCGGAACTGCGCCTCGATCTTCGGGTACTTCCCGAAGGGCTCGGCCATGTAGTCGTCCTGGATGTCGAAGACCGCCGGATCGGCGTACCGGACCCCGGGCAGGCCGCCGTTGTCGGCGAGCACCACGACCCTGCCCCGGGCGCCGCCGAGATCAGGAAGCGTGGAATCCAGGCGGAGCAGTGGGCGCCAGCCCTTGCCGTCGAGGTAGATGTCGAAGATCCTCCGGAACGCGGCGTCGCTCTCCTCGGAGTACTCCTGCTTGACGCGCATCAGGACGGTCTCCGACGGCCGCCGCGCCAGGAAGTCCCGGCAGGCGCCCAGGACGTCGTCGAAGTTCAGGTTCTGGTACGACGCCCCGTGATGGATGGCGTACGCGTCACCGCTGATCCGGCAGCGGATGTCGAGGAAGCGGATGCCGCTGTCGAGCTGCGCGGCGACGGTGGTGTTCTGGCATGCGGTCCAGGGGCCTCCGAAGCGCGCCCCCGAGTTGTGGGTTCCCGGGATCGTCAGGCGTCGCAGGGGGGTGGAGTCGGCGATACCGCTCATCCAGTCCTGGGTGCCCGCCGCTCTCGCTGCGGCGGGCGTCGTACCGATGACGACTCCCGCGGTGGCGGCCAGGGCGCCGGTGAGAAAGCTTCTGCGGGTGGCGGTGTACGGGCTCATGGGGACATGCCTCCGAGGGCCGTGGGGGGGAGTGGCCCTGGGATTATGACCGGTACTCATCAAGGACGGAACAGGGCCTCGGCGGCTCCTGAGACCCCCGCCACGCGGTGCGGACCGGAACGACAGCGGGGCGGTGAGCCGACCGGCCCACCGCCCCGTGCACCACGCGTACCGCCTACTGCACGATCGTGATCCGGTCCGTGGCCGGCGGTGCCAGCGGCGCCGCGGCCGTGGAGTGTGCCGCCAGGTAGGCGTTGAACAGGTCCAGGTCGGACGCGCCGACCAGCTTGTTCGTGCCCTGGCCGAGGGCCGCGAAGCCGTCGCCGCCGCCTGCGAGGAACTCGTTCATCGCGACGCGGTAGGTCTTCGCCGGGTCGATCGCCACACCGTTCAGCTGGATCGAGGAGGCGACCACCCGGTCGGCACCCGCCTTCGTCATGTCCAGGGTGTAGGTGAGGCCCTTCGAGACCTGGAGGATCTTCGGGGAGGCCGCGTTGGAGCCGCTGACCTGCTGCTGGAGTGCGGCGACCAGCTGCGCGCCGGTCAGGTCGACGACGTTCATCATGTTGGTGAACGGCTGGACGGTGAACGCCTCGCCGTAGGTGACCACCCCGTCGCCCTCACTGCCGGAGGCCGTGTAGACGAGGTCGGAGCGGATACCGCCCGGGTTCATGAACGCGACGACCGCGCCACCCTTGTCCGCTGGGGCCAGGCCCTCGAGCTGGGCGTCGGCGATCAGGTTGCCGAGCGGCTTCTCGGGGGCCGTGGAGCCGCGGCCGTTGATGTCGGCGGAGATGAAGCCCTGCGGCCGGTTGGAGATCGGGGCCGCGAGGGTGTTCCAGCGGGCGATCAGCGCCGTCATGTCGGTGGCCTTGGCCTGGTCACGGCTGACGACGTGGTTGACCGAGGCCGGCGACTTCACCGACGTGCGCACGATGTCCCTGGTGCCACGGTCGTAGGTGAGGGTCGTGTCCGTGTAGAGCTTGCCGAACAACGACGCCGAGGTGACCATGCGCGGGTTGCCGGACGGGTCCGGCACCGTGCACACGTACGCCTGGTGGGTGTGGCCGGTGACCAGGGCGTCGACCTTCGGCGTGATGCCCTTGGCGATGTCGACGATCGGCCCGGAGATCCCGTCACCGGCGCCCGGGCTGTCGCAGTCGTAGTTGTACGAGGAGGAGGCCGGGGCCCCGCCCTCGTGGATCAGGGCGACGATGGACTTGACGCCCTGACGGTCGAGCTCCTTGGCGTACTTGTTGACCGTCTCGATCTCGTCATGGAACTTGAGGCCCTTGACGCCGTTGGCCGTGACGATGTTCGGCGTGCCCTCCAGGGTCACCCCGATGAAGCCGATCTTGACGCCGTTCTTCTTCCAGACCGTGTACGGCTTGAGGATCGGCTTGCCGGACTTCTCGCTCGTCACGTTGGCCGCGAGGTACGGGAAGTCCGCGCCCTTGAACTTCTTGCCCTTCTCGTAGCAGCCCTCGACCGGGTGGCAGCCGCCGTTCTGCAGACGGGCGAGCTCCGTGGCCCCCTCGTCGAACTCGTGGTTGCCCACGGCCGTCACGTCGAGGTCGAGCCCGTTGAGCGCCTCGATGGTGGGCTCGTCGTGGAAGAGTCCCGACAGCAGCGGGCTCGCACCCACCATGTCGCCGCCGGCCGCCGTGACGGAGTACGGGTGGCCCTTGCGCGCCGTGCGCAGCGAGGTGGCGAGGTACTCGACGCCACCGGCCGGGACCGCCTTCACCGTGCCGTCGGCCTGCTTCTCGCTGACGGTTCCCGCGGAGCCGGCCGGCGGCTCCAGGTTGCCGTGCAGGTCGTTGAAGGAGAGGAGCTGCACGTCGACGGTGCGGGACGGGTGGCCGTGACCGTGCCCCCGGTCATGGGCGCCGGCCGGCATCGCTGCGACGAGCGCGCCCACGGTGGTCAGCCCGGCCACGGCGGCGAGCGCCCGCCGGGACGCACGGTTCTTCTGCGGATGCGGAGTCGCTGACATCGGTCCCCTTGTGAGTGTCTGGATCCTGCGTCCCGCAGCCTAGAGTCAACGCGCGTAGCGCGACAGGTGTACGGGGTTACGAACTGGTTGCCGCACGGCCAGAAAGGGTTCGATCACCCATAAGACGTATATATGCGAGCAGGAACGTCACGGCGTGCATACGTGCCGGGAGCCCGTACCCCGTGGACAACGAACTCACCGCCGAGGCAGTGGTCCCGGCCCAGAACCGGGCCGAACTACCCCCTGGCTTCTACGAGACGATCGACGTTCTCAAGTCGATCGTGCGCGGCGCGCACCTGCGCGCACAGCTCGAGGTGAACACCGACATACTCCTGATGTACTGGGAGATCGGCCGGACGATCCTGGAACGCCAGGGAGCCGAGAGGTCGGGGACGAAGGTCGTCGAGCGCATCGCGACCGGGCTGCGAACGGAGTTCCCCGACCAGCGAGGGTTCAGCCGCAGCAACCTGTGCTACATGCAGCAGACGGCCCGGACGTGGCCCCGACCCGATTGCCCAACAGGTTGTTGGCCAATCGCCCTGGGGCCACATCACCACCACCGGCGACCTCTCCCGCATCGCATGAGGCCCTGCACGGCGGAGCCGGTGCGGAATGACAGCTCGGGCTGACGCGACGGCGCCCTCGCACACCGGTCGGCAGCCTGCCCCTGCGCCCCACCCCTGCCCCGTACGCTCGTACCCATGACGACTGACGCACCCCTCCCCTCCCCCGGGCGCGAGATCGAGACCCTCGACGCGCTCACCCCCGAGCAGGCCGACGCGGTCCTCGCCCTCCTCGGCGAGGCCGCCGGGACCGACGGCCGGCAGGCCGTCTCCGAGCAGGGGCGGCTGCAGTTGAGGGGCGGGCACCGTGAGGGCGTCCGGCATTTCCTGCTCACCGTCGACGGCGAACTGGCCGGATACGCGCAGCTGGAGGACGCCGACCCGGTGGAGGCCCCCGCGGCCGAGCTGGTCGTGGCCCCCGCCCACCGGGGCCGGGGGCACGGCCGCGCCCTCGGCGCCGCCCTCCTCGCGGCGACCGGGAAGCGGCTGCGGGTCTGGGCGCACGGCGGCAAGTCGGCGGCCCGGCACCTGGCACAGGTGCTCGGCCTCTCCCTCTTCCGCGAACTGCGGCAGCTCCGACGCCCGTTGGACTCCCTCGACATCCCCGAACCGGTCCTCCCGCCCGGCGTCACCGTGCGCACCTTCGTGCCGGGACAGGACGACGCGGCCTGGCTCGCCGTCAACAGCGCCGCCTTCGCCCACCACCCGGAGCAGGGCTCCCTCACCCAGCGGGACCTGGACGACCGGAAGGCCGAGCCCTGGTTCGACCCGCAGGGCTTCTTCCTGGCCGAGCGCGACGGCGGGATCATCGGCTTCCACTGGACGAAGGTGCACGCCGAGGACGAGCTCGGCGAGGTCTACGTCGTCGGCATCCGCCCCGATGCCCAGGGAGGCGGCCTCGGCAAGGCGCTCACCGCGACCGGGTTGCGCCACCTGGCCTCCCTCGGACTTCCCACGGCGATGCTCTACGTGGACGCCGACAACCCGGCGGCGCTGTCGGTGTACGAGCGGATGGGCTTCGCCACGCACGAGGTCGACCTGATGTACCGCACGGAGTCCTGAGCACTTCCAACTCGTCCAGGGGCGGCGTCACTTGACGCCGCCCCTTTCTTACGTCACCCTTTCACTACTCAATTAGTGAAAGGGTGGTGAACATGGCAGAGTCCGCAGCGGTCGAATTCCGCATCGACCGGCGCAGCGGCGTCTCCACCTATCTCCAGATCGTGCAGCAGACCAAGCAGGCGCTCCGCCTCGGCGTACTGGAGCCGGGCGACCGGCTGCCCACGGCCCGCGAGGTCGTCGAGGCCACGGCGATCAACCCCAACACCGTGCTCAAGGCCTACCGCGAACTGGAGCGCGAAGGCCTGGTCGAAGGCCGCCGTGGCCTCGGCACCTTCGTCCGCCGCACCCTCGGCAGCGCGGCGGTGACCACCGACCCGCCCCTGCGCGCGGAACTGACCGAGTGGATGCGCAGCGCCCGCACCGCGGGACTGGAGAAGGACGACGTGAGCGCGCTCTTCACCGACGTACTGGACAGCACATTCAAGGGGGACCAGCACTCATGACAGGTGCCGCGATCGAGGCGAACGGCCTCGGTATGGCTTACGGGCGAAAGCGCGGGTGGGCGCTGCGCGGCTGCTCGTTCCGGCTGCCCGCCGGACGGATATGCGCCCTCGTCGGGCCCAACGGCGCCGGCAAGTCCACCCTGCTGTCACTCGCGGCGGGCCTCCTCCGGCCCGCCGAGGGCACGGTGCGGGTGCTCGGCTCCACTCCTGCGGAGGCCCGTCCGCGCATCGCGTACGTCGCGCAGGACAAGCCCCTGTACCCGCAGCTCACCGTGGCCGACACCCTGTGGGCAGGCGCCGAGCTCAACCCCTCCGCCTGGGACCGGGCCGCCGCCGACCGTGTGGCCGGCCCCCTCCCCCAGGACGCCAGGGTCCGCACGCTCTCCGGTGGCCAGCGCACCCGGCTCGCCCTGGCCCTCGCCCTGGGCAAGCGGCCCGAGCTGATGCTGCTGGACGAGCCGATGGCCGACCTCGACCCGCTCGCCAGGCACCAGCTGATGGGCCTCCTGATGGCCGAGGCCGCCGAACACGGCACCACCATCGTGATGTCGTCGCACATCCTCACCGAGCTGGAGGGATCCTGCGACTACCTCCTGCTCGTCGACGGCGGCCGGGTGAGGCTCGGCGGCGAGAGCGACGACATCGTCGCCGCGCACGCCGTGCTCACCGGCCAGGTCCGCGACCTCGCCCCGCACACGGTCGTCGAGTCCCGCACGACGGGACGTCAGATGACCGCACTGGTACGGAGGGACGGACCTGTGGACCTGGCCGCCTGGGACGTCACGGACCCCTCCCTGGAGGATCTGCTGCTGGCGCACCTGCGCTCGCCGGAGGCCCCGCCGCTCCTGACGCCGAGCGCGCACGCCCGCGAGGAGGCGGCCGCGATATGAGCACCACTCTCACTTCGGCCCGCTCCACCCTGCGCCGGCCGGCGCGTGTCGTAGGGCGGCAGCACCGGGCAGCCCTGCGGATCATGGGCGGGATTGCCCTGGTCGCGGTCATCGGCCTGATCGCCCTGGTCCTGCGCGCGTCACACGTCTCCGAGGCATTCGAGGCGAGCAACTGCCCGGTCGAGGGCGGGGCAGGGCGGGCCTGCGACCAGACGGCCCGCACCTACGCGGACAGCATGAACACGTACAGACGGGTGTTCGACTACTACGCCCTTTCCCTGATGGCCCTTCCCACGCTCTTCAGCGCCTTCGTCGCCGGACCGATGGTCGCCAGAGAGCTGGAGAACGGCACCTTCAGGATGTCCTGGACGCAGTCGGTGTCACCCGCGCGCTGGCTGGCCGCCAGGCTGGCCTTGCCCGCCGTGCTGCTGGTGGCCGGAACAGCCGTGCTGGCCGTATGCCTCCACGGGGCGCGGGCCCTCGCCGACCTCCCCTACCAGCCGGAGTGGTACAGCGCGCAGGTCTACGCCACCACGGGCACCGTCCTGGCCGCGCACATCCTGTTCGCCCTGTGCGTCGGAGCGCTCGCCGGACTGCTGACCCGACGCGTGCTCCCCGCGCTGACCGTCTCCGTGATCGTGACCGGCGCGATGACTGCGGCCTTCACCTACTTCCGCGGCTTCCTCTGGCCCCGGGCCACGGTGACCGGCCGGTCCATGGACGTGGAATCCGACATCTGGTGGGTGGAGACGGGCCACATCACCGGCACCGGCGAACGGCTGCCGCAGGACGTGTGCGCACAGGTCTCCTCCGCACCGGAATACGCACGGTGCATGGCCGACCACGGCGTCACCAGCCACTACCTCGACTACCACCCCGCCTCCCACTTCTGGCCCCTCCAGCTCGTCGAGACCGGCATCCTGCTCGCCCTCGCCGCCCTGGCGCTCGCGCTCGCCTTCCGCGTCCTGCGCCGTCTCCACGGCTGATCCAGCGCCCCTGCCCGGGCCACGGGGGAGTCCGGGCAGGGGGTTCACCCACGGTGAGGAAGGGGCGGCACCGCAGCCACACCGCTTCCTGTACGTCATGTCGCCGTTACCGGCCATTCAGAACGGCTTGCGACCCTCACGGGATGCAGCCAGCTGTGCCCACCCCCCGCAACGGGAGTGGCCCCGGTCCGGGGACCACTCCGGCTTCTTCCGCGATCTTTCCCGGCTCCGACGCGCCTGAGGAGCCGAACGCGCGGAAGAATAGGTCCATGAGCCAGCAGCCCAGCTCCGAGGTCCCGGTCCAGCCCGCCCAGCCGTCGGTCGGCTCCCTCGCCGCCCACCGGCCGCACGCCGTCGCGGGCTCCGTGCCCGCCGGCCTGTCCACAGCCGCCGATCTGGACCCCGACCTGGACAACGACCCGGACGCGTACGAACCCGAGCCGGACGGCGACGAGCTGCCCCAGGGCCGGTTCCTCGACCGGGAGCGCAGCTGGCTCGCTTTCAACGAACGCGTTCTGGAACTCGCCGAGGACCCGGCCACACCACTACTCGAACGGGCTAATTTCCTCGCCATCTTCGCGTCGAACCTGGACGAGTTCTTCATGGTCCGGGTCGCCGGCCTCAAGCGCCGTATCGCGACCGGTGTCGCCACCCGGTCCGCGTCCGGGCTGCAGCCCCGCGAGGTCCTCGACCTGATCTGGACCCGCTCACGCGAGCTCATGGCCCGCCATGCCGCCTGCTACCAGCAGGACGTCGCGCCCGCCCTCTCCGACGAGGGCATCCAGCTGGTGCGCTGGCCCGACCTGACCGAGAAGGAGCAGGCCCGGCTCTTCACCTTCTTCCGGCAGCGGGTCTTCCCCGTGCTGACCCCGCTGGCCGTCGACCCCGCGCACCCGTTCCCGTACATCTCCGGGCTGTCGCTGAACCTCGCGGTCGTCGTCCGCAACCCCGTCAGCGGCCACCGCCACTTCGCCCGCGTCAAGGTGCCGCCGCTGCTCACCCGCTTCCTGGAGGCGTCCCCGCAGCGCTACGTCCCCATAGAGGACATCATCGCGGCCCACCTCGAAGAGCTCTTCCCGGGCATGGAGGTCCTCGCCCACCACATGTTCCGGGTGACCAGGAACGAGGACCTGGAGGTCGAGGAGGACGACGCCGAGAACCTCCTCCAGGCTCTGGAGAAGGAGCTCATGCGGCGCCGCTTCGGGCCGCCGGTCCGCCTGGAGGTCGAGGAGTCGATCGACCCCTACGTCCTGGACCTGCTCGTACGCGAGCTGAAGATCTCCGAGACCGAGCTCTACCCGCTGCCGGGCCCGCTCGACCTCACCGGACTGTTCGGCATCGCCTCGCTGGACCGGCCCGAGCTGAAGTACCCGAAGTTCATCGCCGGCACCCACCGCGACCTCGCCGAGGTCGAGTCTGCCTCCGCGCCCGACATATTCGCCGCCCTCCGCGAACGCGACGTGCTGCTGCACCACCCGTACGACTCCTTCTCCACGTCCGTCCAGGCGTTCCTGGAGCAGGCGGCGGGCGACCCGGACGTCCTCGCGATCAAGCAGACCCTGTACCGGACCTCGGGCGACTCACCGATAGTCGACGCCCTGATCGACGCCGCCGAATCCGGCAAGCAGGTCCTCGTCCTCGTCGAGATCAAGGCGCGCTTCGACGAGCAGGCCAACATCAAGTGGGCCCGCAAGCTGGAGGAGTCCGGCTGCCACGTCGTCTACGGCCTCGTCGGCCTCAAGACGCACTGCAAGCTGTCGCTCGTCGTCCGCCAGGAGGGCGACACGCTGCGCCGCTACTCCCACGTCGGCACCGGCAACTACCACCCGAAGACGGCCCGGCTCTACGAGGACCTCGGCCTGCTGACCGCCGACCCGCAGGTCGGGGCGGACCTCTCCGACCTCTTCAACCGGCTCTCCGGGTACTCCCGCCGCGAGACCTACCGCAGGCTGCTGGTCGCCCCGAAGTCCCTGCGCGACGGGCTGATCGCCCGGATCAACAAGGAGGTCACCCACCATCGCGCGGGCCGCCTCGCCTACGTACGCATCAAGGTCAACTCGATGGTCGACGAAGCGGTCATCGACGCCTGCTACCGGGCCGGGCAGGCCGGTGTGCCGGTCGACATCTGGGTACGCGGCATCTGCGCGATCCGCCCCGGCGTCAGCGGCCTCTCCGAGAACGTCCGGGTCCGCTCGATACTGGGCCGCTTCCTCGAACACTCCCGGCTCTTCGCCTTCGGCAACGGCGGCGAGCCCGAAGTGTGGTTCGGCAGCGCCGACATGATGCACCGCAACCTCGACCGCCGGATCGAAGCACTGGTCCGCGTCACCGACCCCGCGCATCGCGCCGCCCTCAGCAGGCTCCTGGAAACAGGCATGTCCGACACCACCTCCTCCTGGCACCTGGGACCCGACGGCAACTGGACCCGGCACGCCACGGACGCGGACGGACAGCCGCTGCGGCACGTACAAGAGATGCTCATCGAAGCCCGGAGGCGCCGGCGTGCGACGCCCTGACCACCAGACGACGGCCCTCTCCGCGGAAGAGGTCCTCGCGCCCTACCTGCGCGACCAGGCCGCCGGCTTCCTGCGGAGCCTGCGGACGCACCGCGAGCACAGCGCCCCCGCGGACGCCGGCACGCGGAGCGCCGACGAGGCCGCCCGCGCGCTCCGCCACGCGGCGCGCCGGATCAGCGGCACGCTGCACACCTTCCGCGGGGCCCTCGACCCGGCCTGGGCCGACCAGCTCCGTACCGAGCTGGCCTGGCTCTCCGGGACCCTGGCCCGCGAGCACGCGTACGCCGCCAGGCTCGGGCGGCTGCTGGAGGCCCTGCACCAGCTCTCCGGCTCCTCGCTCCCGGCGGCCCGGCCGGCCCCGGGGGAGGCGAGGGCCGAGAGCGACAAGGAGCGGGCGGCGCTCGGCGTCGGCGCGGCCCGGGCCGGGGCCCTCCTGGAGCGCCGGCTGACCCTCGCCCGGACCCGCGCCCACTCGGCGGCGCTCCAGGCACTGGGCTCCTCCCGCTTCCACGCCGTCGCCGACGCCGTCGCGCTGCTCGCCTCGGAGGTCCCCCTGTCGCCGTCGGCCGCGGAGCCGGCGGAAAGGGTCCTGCACGCCCCGGCGGGGCTGACCGAGCAGCGGATGCTGGACGCGGTGGCCGCGCTCCCGCCCGACGAGGCGGTGGAGCCGTACAACGAGGCCCAGGACGCCCTCTGGCACCAGGCCCGCCTCCTGCTCCGGCTGCACCGGTACGCCCACGAGATGCTGCGGGGCGCCCCCGATCCGGCCCTGGCCGGGCCGTGCCACGCGCTGGACCTGCACCGCGACGCGGCGGAGGCCGCCGCCGGCGCGGCGGAGGCGGCGCGCACCCCGCGCATCGCCCCGGCGACGGCGTACGCCCTGGGGGTGCTCCACGCCGACCAGCGGCACGAGGTCGGGGCGGCGCGCAGCGTGTTCCGGGAGGCCTGGCCGTACTCGGCGGCCGTGACCGCAACATGAGCGACCTCGTGCTCGCGGCCGGCTGCGTGCTCTGGCGCCGGGCCCAGGACGGCGGCGGCCTGGAGGTCTGCCTGGTCCACCGGCCCCGCTACGACGACTGGTCCTTCCCGAAGGGCAAGCTGAAGCGCGGTGAGACGGCTCTGGAGGCCGCCCTGCGCGAGGTCCTGGAGGAGACGGGCCACCACTGCGTGCCGGGCGCCCCGCTGCCGACGGCCCTGTACGTGGCGAACGGGCGGCCCAAGGAGGTCACCTACTGGGCGGCGGAGGCGACGGACGGCGCGTTCGTACCCAACGACGAGGTCGACCGGCTGGCCTGGCTCTCCCCCGAATCCGCCCGCTCCCGCCTGAGCCGCCCGGGCGACCGGATCCAGCTGGACGCCTTCCTGCACGCGGGCCGGAACGGCACCTGAGGCCCCGGCCCGCTGCGGCGCTCCCCGCTGCCCCTGAAGCGGCCGCGCGGCCCCACCGGACGCCCCAGGGTCCGAGCACGGCCCGGCCCGGCCGGGCCCGATACCAGCGGAACCAGCCCGCCCGGCACGGTTCACCTGCCGTTCACTCTCCCCCGTAGGGCGCTTCACCTGTTCTGCCTAATTTCGGACGTACAAGGTGCACGGCACCAAGCCACCGCACCGTTTCCCCTCGCACGCCGCCTCGCCCCCACCAGCCGCGGCGGCTCCTGGAAGGAACACCCCGAAAGTGAAGCTTCAGCGCAAGAACCGGCTTCGTGCCACCGCGCTCGGTGCCCTCGCCGTCTCCGGCGCCCTGGTCCTCACGGCGTGCGGTTCGGACGACAACACCGGCTCCGACGCGGACGGCGGCGGCAAGACGAGCGCCGCGGCGTCGGACATCAAGTGCGACGGTGCCGAGGGCCAGCTGCGTGCTTCCGGGTCCAGCGCCCAGAAGAACGCGATGGACCTCTGGGTCAAGAACTACATGGCCGCCTGCTCCGGCGTGGAGATCAACTACAGCTCCTCCTCGTCCGGCGAGGGCATCGTCGCCTTCAACCAGGGCACCGTCGGCTTCGCCGGCTCGGACTCCGCCCTGAAGCCCGAAGAGGTCGCCGAGTCGAAGAAGATCTGCAAGAGCGGCCAGGGGATCAACCTCCCCATGGTCGGCGGTCCGATCGCGATCGGCTTCCACCTGGAGGGTGTCGACAAGCTCACCCTGGACGCCTCCACGCTCGCCAAGATCTTCGACACCAAGATCAAGAAGTGGAACGACCCGGCGATCGCCGAGCTCAACGACGGCGTCAAGCTGCCGGACAAGGCGATCCAGCCCTTCCACCGCTCCGAGGACTCCGGCACCACGCAGAACCTCGGCAAGTACCTGAACGCCGCGGCCCCGAGCGACTGGAAGTACGAGGCCGAGAAGAAGTGGCCGGCCCCCGGTGGCCAGGCCGCGTCCCAGTCCTCCGGTGTCGCCACCCAGGTGAAGGCCGTCGACGGCGCGATCGGCTACTTCGAGCTCTCCTACGCCAAGTCGCAGGAGATCACCACCGTCGACATCGACACCGGTGGCGCCGCCCCGGTCGAGGCCACCTCGGAGAACGCCTCCAAGGCGATCGCCGCCGCCAAGGTCAAGGGCACCGGCAAGGACCTGGCGCTCGACCTCGACTACACCACCAAGGCCGAGGGCGCGTACCCGATCGTCCTGGTGACCTACGAGGTCGTCTGCGACACCGGCAACAAGGCCGAGACCCTCGGCTCGGTCAAGTCCTTCCTGACCTACACCGCCTCCGCCGAGGGCCAGAAGGTCCTCACCGAGGCCGGCTACGCCCCGATCCCCGAGGCGATCAACGCCAAGGTCCGCGAGACCGTCACCGGTCTCAAGTAGCCCCACCGCACGACACGCACAGGCGGGCCGGTCCGGCGCACCCCTCCGGACCGGCCCCCACCGCCCGACCCATCCGGTGCACCGCCGCCAGGGGAGCCAGCCGCTCCCCCACACAGACCGGAAAGACCATGGCTTCCACAACACCGCTCGACACGCCACCGGCTCCGCCGGCCACGCGCGGCCGCCCCAAGTCCACCGGGCGCGCCGGCGACAAGATCTTCCTGGGCCTCTCCCGCGGCTCGGGCATCCTGCTGCTCGTGATCATGGCGTCGATCGCCGTGTTCCTCAGCTACCGCGCCGTCATAGCCATCTCGAAGGACGAGGGCAACTTCCTCACCACCTTCGACTGGAACCCCGCGGGTGACCCGCCGGTCTTCGGCATCGCGGTCCTGCTCTTCGGCACGGTCGTCAGCTCGATCATCGCGATGGTCATCGCGGTTCCGATCGCTGTCGGCATCGCCCTCTTCATCTCGCACTACGCGCCGCGCAAGCTGGCAGCCCCCGTCGCCTACGTGGTCGACCTCCTCGCCGCGGTGCCCAGCATCGTCTACGGCATCTGGGGCGCGCTGGTCCTCGTCCCGTACCTGGAGGGCCTGAACCTCTGGCTCGACCAGTTCTTCGGCTGGACGTACATCTTCGAGAAGACCGAGATCGGCGTCGCCCGCTCGCTCTTCACCGTCGGCATCCTGCTCGCGATCATGATCCTGCCGATCGTGACCAGTGTCAGCCGCGAGGTCTTCCTCCAGGTCCCGAAGATGAACGAGGAAGCGGCGCTCGCCCTCGGGGCCACCCGCTGGGAGGTCATCCGCCTCTCGGTGCTGCCCTTCGGCCGCTCCGGCATCATCTCGGCCTCGATGCTGGGCCTCGGCCGGGCGCTCGGCGAGACGATGGCCGTCGCCACGGTGCTGTCGCCGAGCTTCCTCATCTCGCTGCACGTGCTCAATCCGGGCGGCGGGACCTTCGCCCAGAACATCGCGGCCAAGTTCGGCGAGGCCGACGAATTCGGGCGCGACGCCCTGATCGCCTCGGGCCTCGTCCTCTTCGTCCTCACCCTGCTGGTCAACGGCGCGGCCCGGCTCATCATCGCCCGCCGCAAGGAGTACTCGGGGGCCAACGCATGAGCCACGCCACCACCACCGACGTCCAGGACAAGCGTCCGCGGACCTCGCCGGACCCCCGCGGCACCGGCCTCAGCAGCAGGAGCCTCCCCCGCTGGGCCCCGCTCGGCTTCGCCGTCGTGGCGGTCGCGCTCGGTGTCGGGATCTCCCTGGCAGCCGGCTGGCAGAGCCGCGTCCAGTGGGGCCTGATCTCCGCCCTGCTCTTCCTGGCCCTCTCGTACGTCGCCACGACCGTCGTCGAGAACCAGCGCCAGGCCAAGGACCGCCTCGCCACCAGCATCGTCTGGGTCTGCTTCCTCATCGCCGTCGTCCCGCTCGCCTCGCTGCTCTGGACCACGATCAGCCGCGGCTCCGAGCGCCTCGACGGCTACTTCCTCAGCCACTCGATGGCCGGAGTCCTCGGCTCCGAGGACAGCGGCGGTGTCTACCACGCGCTGATCGGGACCCTGGAGCAGGTCGGGATCGCCACCGTGATCTCCGCCCCCCTCGGACTGCTGACCGCGGTCTACCTGGTCGAGTACGGCAAGGGCGCGCTCGCCAAGGCAGTGACCTTCTTCGTCGACGTCATGACGGGCATCCCGTCCATCGTGGCCGGTCTCTTCATCCTGTCGATCATGCTGATCGCCAACCTCGAGCCCTCCGGTCTGATGGGCGCCCTGGCCCTGACGATCCTGATGATCCCGGTCGTGGTGCGCTCCACCGAGGAGATGCTCAAGCTCGTCCCCAACGAGCTCCGCGAGGCCTCCCTCGCACTCGGCATCCCCAAGTGGCGCACCATCCTGAAGGTGGTGCTGCCCACCGCGATCGGCGGCATCACCACCGGCGTCATGCTCGCCATCGCCCGCATCGCGGGAGAGACGGCGCCGATCATCCTGCTCGTCTTCGGCAGCCAGCTGATCAACACGAACCCCTTCGAAGGCGCGCAGAACTCGCTGCCCTTCTACATCTACGAGCAGTACAAGGTCGGCGAGGCCGCGTCCTACGACCGGGCCTGGGCCGCCGCCCTGGTGCTGATCGCCTTCGTCATGATCCTCAATCTCGTGGCCCGCGGCATCGCCCGCTGGAAGGCCCCGAAGACCGGTCGCTGACGCGGCCATCAGCGACCTCCCGAAAGAAGCAGTGATTCACATGGCCAAGCGCATCGACATCGGCGGCCTCACCGCCTACTACGGCTCCCACAAGGCCATCGAGGACATCTCGATGACCGTGGAACCCCGCTCCGTGACGGCCTTCATCGGCCCGTCCGGCTGTGGCAAGTCCACCTTCCTCCGCACCCTGAACCGCATGCACGAGGTCACCCCCGGTGGCCGCGTCGAGGGCAAGGTGCTGCTGGACGACGAGAACCTGTACGGCTCCGGCGTCGACCCCGTCACCGTGCGCCGCACGGTCGGCATGGTGTTCCAGCGCCCGAACCCCTTCCCCACCATGTCGATCTTCGACAACGTCGCGGCGGGCCTGCGGCTGAACGGCTCCTACCGCAAGAACCAGCTGTCGGACATCGTCGAGAAGTCCCTCAGGGGCGCGAACCTCTGGAACGAGGTCAAGGACCGCCTGAACAAGCCGGGCTCCGGCCTCTCCGGCGGCCAGCAGCAGCGCCTCTGCATCGCCCGCGCGATCGCCGTCGAGCCGCAGGTGCTGCTGATGGACGAGCCCTGCTCGGCGCTGGACCCGATCTCGACCCTCGCCATCGAGGACCTGATCGGCGAGCTGAAGGAGCGCTTCACGATCGTCATCGTGACGCACAACATGCAGCAGGCGGCACGCGTCTCGGACCGTACGGCCTTCTTCAACCTCTCGGCGGTGGGCAAGCCCGGCCGGCTGATCGAGATCGACGAGACGGAGCGGATCTTCTCCAACCCGTCGGTGCAGGCGACCGAGGACTACATCTCGGGCCGCTTCGGATAACCACAGACGGCCTTGGGGTGCTGCATGGCGGTGCCACCACAAGGCAAAGGGTCCGCCCCTGCTCTCCTGAGGAGAGCAGGGGCGGACCCATGACGTGGAGAACCGGGACGTCACCCGAAGAGCAGGACGACGACCCCGTAGCTGAGCGCGGCGACCAGCGCCGCGGCCGGCATGGTGATGAACCAGCCCATGATGATGTTCTTGGCCACGCCCCAGCGCACCGCGTTCACGCGCTTCGTCGCGCCGACACCCATGATCGCCGAGGTGATGACATGAGTCGTGGAGATCGGTGCGTGGAACAGGAACGCCGAGCCGAACATGATCGACGCGCCGGTCGTCTCGGCCGCGAACCCCTGCGGCGGATCCAGCTCGATGATCTTGCGGCCGAGCGTGCGCATGATGCGCCAGCCACCCGCGTACGTACCGAGGGAGAGCATCGCCGCACAGGCGAACTTCACCCAGATCGGGATCTCGTCGTTCGGACCCTCGACGTCGGCGATGACCAGGGCCAGCACGACGATGCCCATCGTCTTCTGCGCGTCCTGCAGTCCGTGCCCGAGCGCCATGCCGGCGGCCGAGACGGTCTGGGCTATGCGGAAGCCGCGCTTGGCCTTGTGCGGGTTGGCCTTGCGGAACATCCACAGGATGCCGACCATCACCAGGTATCCGGCCACCAGGCCGATGACCGGGGAGACGAACATCGGGATGACGATCTTCTCCAGCACCCCGGACCAGATCACGTCGGTCCCGCCGGCGAGCGCCGCCCCGACCATGCCGCCGAACAGCGCGTGCGAGGACGAGGAGGGCAGCCCGAAGTACCAGGTGACGAGGTTCCAGATGATCGCGCCGACCAGCGCCGCGAACAGGATGCCCATCCCCTTCTGTCCTTGGGGCGTGGCGATGATGCCTTCACTGACGGTCTTGGCGACCCCCTGGCCCAGGAAGGCGCCTGCGAGGTTCATCACAGCGGCCATCGCCAGAGCCGCACGCGGGGTCAGCGCCCGGGTGGAGACCGAGGTGGCGATGGCGTTCGCCGAGTCGTGGAAGCCGTTCGTATACGTGAAGCCGAGCGCGACACCGATGGTCACGATCAGCGCAAAGGTGTCCACGAGGTTCAGGACTCCTTGACCGCGATGGTCTCCACCGTGTTGGCGACGTGCTCGAACGCGTCAGCCGCCTCTTCCAGCACGTCCACGATCTGCTTGAGCTTCAGCACGTCCATGGCTTCGTACTTGCCGTTGAAGAGCTGGGCCAGCAGCTTGCGGTGGATCTGGTCGGCCTGGTTCTCCAGACGGTTGACCTCGATCCAGTACTCGGTGAGGTTGTCCATGGTCCGCAGACTCGGCATGGCCTCGGCGGTCAGTTCCGCCGCCCTGGCCAGGACCTCGATCTGCTGCTCGACACCCTTCGGGAGTTCGTCGATCTGGTACAGGACGACCAGGTCGACGGCCTCCTCCATGAAGTCCATGATGTCGTCGAGCGACGACGCGAGGTTGTAGATGTCCTCGCGGTCGAACGGCGTGATGAAGGAGGAGTTCAGCTGGTGGAAGATCGCGTGGGTGGCATCGTCCCCCGCGTGCTCCGCTGCCCGCATACGCTCCGCGATCTCGACTCGGGAGGCAGAATCCGCCCCGAGCAGTTCCATGAGGAGCTTCGAGCCCGTGACGATGTTGTCCGCGGATGCGGAAAACATGTCGTAGAAGCTCGTCTCCCTGGGGGTCAGACGAAAGCGCACGTGGGGTCCTCGGGGTGCTTTGGATTCGGTCAGGCTGATGCTAGGCGCATCATCCGGCCACGGCTAACCGGCGTTCTTCAGTGTCGCGCATCGGGCACAGTGATCAGCACGGCCCCCCGGTCACGTTTCGGCTGGATTCGTTACGATATACCCGGCAGGGGTATACAGACGGCACAGAACGGCACGCACACCGCAGGCCAAGAGGACAACGGAGGACCCCATGACCACCACCGAGGCCACCGGCGCAGCCGGTTCGGACGCGGTCGTCACCGATCACGACCGCGGTATCCACGGGTATCACCATCAGAAGGAGGAGCACCTCAAGCGCCTGCGCCGCATCGAGGGCCAGATCCGCGGCCTCCAGCGGATGGTGGACGAGGACGTCTACTGCATCGACATACTCACCCAGGTCTCGGCCTCCACCAAGGCCCTGCAGTCCTTCGCCCTCCAGCTGCTGGAGGAGCATCTGCGCCACTGCGTCGCGGATGCCGCGCTCAAGGGCGGCGAGGAGATCGACGCGAAGGTCGAGGAGGCCACCAAGGCCATCGCCCGCCTCCTGCGTACGTGACGCCGGCCGGGGGAGAGAGAGGTCACCCCCGGTGGCGCGCCTGCCGGGGAATCGTCGGCGCCGGCTCGGCGCGATCCGCTCCGACGTTGAGCACCTCGTCGATCCGGTCGGGACTGAGCCGGTCCTCCAGCGCGTCCGCCGCCGCGATCATGAGCTCGCCGCACAGTTCGATCTCGGCCAGGGCCACACAGTCCTGAGCGTTCGGAGCGCTGAGCGTCACCACCTGCGTCACCTCTCTCTGCTGTCGCCGACCCCTGGCGCACCGACTTCCTAGCGTAGGGAGCGCGGCACGCACCGCGCATGGCACGGACGGACCATTTCGGCCCCCTCCCTACGGCGCTTCCGGGCCACTCCGGCCCTGCTGGACCCGCCCCGTGTAGATGTCCGCGTCGGGCGGCAGCTCCACGGAGACCGGCGCGCCGAAGCCGTACAGCAGCATCGTCGACACCACCGCCACCGCGGGGCCCTCGGTCGCGAAGGTGAAGCGGTGGCGCACCTTCCGCAGCAGGCCCTCGTCGTCCAGATACGCGTCGAAGGGCACCGAATCCGTGCTGAACCCTTTCGCTGCGGCGGTCAGCGCCCCGCGCGAGGACGGCGAGGCCTCCCGCGCCGCCCGGCCCAGGTCCGCGGTCCCCCGGTAGTGCCGGACCGGCACCCCGGCCAGTTCCGTCCGCCCGACGTACGTCACCGTGCCCGCGCCGCGCAGGAGCTCGACGGCGGCTGTCGGATCCGTCACACCGCCGGTGACCAGGTTGCCGTCCTCCAGGGACGTCGTGTCGATCCGCACCCACTTGTCGTCGGGCACCCCGGCGCCGCGGTTCTTCATGTACAGCGCTCCGGGGGCCAGCAGCTCCGTGATCGGCCGGTGCTCGTCGGCCCCGGCGGCGTCCTTGGGGAGGAGGACCTTGATCCGGCCCAGCTGCTTGCGGAAGTCGTACGAACCCTGGCCCCGGATCGTCACCCGGGTCCCGCCCGCCGCGGTCTCCATCGACGTGCGCGTCTCGGCGCTGCCCGCGGCCGCCAGCTCCTCGGCCGCCCGCCGGACCACGTCGGCCGGGGTGGTGGCCCGGACGCCCCGGGCCACGGCACGCTCGCCCACCCCGTCGCCCCCGGCGCCGCCCGCGCCGGAGCATCCGCTGCCCACCGTCATCACTCCGGCCACGGCCAGCGCACACACAGCCAGTGCCCCGCCTCCGCACCTCTGCTGCTGCACCACCATCGCCTGCCAACCCCCAACGACGCGCACCTGACCGAGTTCCCGCCCGTCCCGCATAACGACGGCCGGGGCGCCCCGTCACGCCACCGGGCCCCTTCCGGAAGCCGATCGGCCCACTCCCCGGCCGCCGGACGGCGGCCCCCGTACCGTGGACCCGTGCATCAGGAACCCTCGGACCCCTTGGTCCAAGCCCCCGTACGCATCCCCTCGCAGGGCCCGGAACACGCGCACACCACGACCACGGTCGAACGGGGCTCGTTCTGCCTGGCGCGCTGCGTCTGCGGCTGGTCCGGGCCGGCCCGGCGCTCCCGCGACCGCGCCAGGGCGGACGCGGAGGAACACCACCTCACCCCTCCGGGCGACCCCCGCTAAGGGCTGTCCCGTAATCCCTGGTGGATCAGCGCGCGGCGTCAGATGCGGTGCATCGCAAGGCGGAGGGGCGTCCGCATACTGGATGTATTCGGGCGTTCCGACAACGCGGCGAGGTGCCGTAGCTGTCGTCGTGCGCCCGCCAGGGATTACGGGACAGCCCTTAGGTGCCGGCGAGGGTCCGCCAGGTGCGGGCCGGCCTGGTCCCGCCAGGACCCGCGAGCTCCGGCCAGGTACCGCCAGACCCCAGTGAGGTCCCGCTAGAGCGTCCCCCGCAGGCGCGTCAGGACCGGCTCGATGCGCGGCCCCGCCTCCGGGATGACCTCGCGGAGGAACACGAGGTCATCGATCGTCTCCCCGAGCGGGACCGCACCGGGGCCGAGCGCGACAAGCGCTTCGCACCGGGCGGCCACGGCGTCGTCGCCGGGCAGGAGACAGGAGAGTACGAGCAGCCCCTGGTACGCCTCCACGACGCCGCCGCCACGCTCCCCGGCCGCGGTGAAGAGGCGCACGGCACATGTGAGGTGCGCCTGTGCCGCCTCCCCCTGACCGTCACCGGCCGCGCGCAGCGCGAGGGCGTACAGCATCTGGTTCCAGCCGTCCTCCGGATCGACCTCGACCGCCCTGACGCAGTCGGCGAGAGCCTCCTCGTGCCTGCCCATGCGCAGATACGTCCGGGCCCGGGCGCACAGGGTCCAGTCGGAGACCGGGTCGGCCTCGATCGCCCGGGTGAGGTCGGCGACCGCTTCCTCGTAGCGCCCGAGCCCCTCGTACAGCTCACCGCGGCTGCCGGCCGCCCAGCTGTACCCGGGGCTGATGTCGAGGGCCCGTGTGTAGTCGGCGAGGGCCTCGTCCCGGCGGCCCAGAGCCTCGTACACCTCCGCCCGCTTGGCCCACGCCCAGGCGTACAGCGGGTCGATCTCGACGGCGCGGCCGTAGTCGGCGAGGGCCTCCTCGTGCCGGCCCGTCCGCTCGAAGAGCTCCGCCCGGCTCCCGAAGGCCCACTCGTACAGCGGATCGATCTCGATCGCCCGGGCGTAGTCGGCGAAGGCCTCGTCGTGCCGTCCCAGGGCCTCGTACACCCGTGCCCGACTTCCGTGGGCCCAGGCGTACAGCGGATCGATCTCGATCGCACGGGCGAAGCCGGCCAGTGCCTCCTCGTACCGGCCCCTCCGCTCGAGGAGCTCGGCCCGGGTCGCGACGGCCCAGCCGTACAGCGGGTTGATCCCGATGGCACGGTCGTAGTCGGCGAAGGCCTCCTCCCAGCGCTCCAGGGCCTCGTACACCCGCGCCCGACTTCCGTGGGCCCAGGCGTACAGCGGATCGATCTCGATCGCCCGGGCGAAATCGGCCAGGGCCGCCTCGTGGCGTCCCAGATTGCGGAGGGAGTCCCCACGGCTGCCGAAGGCGATGACGTGGCGCGGGTCGATCTCCAGCGCACGGGTGCAGGAGGAGACCGCCTCCTCGTGACGGCCCAGCACCCGGTAGGTCTCTCCCAGCCCGGCGTGGGGGCGGGCCTCGTCCGGCGTGAGGGCGACGGCCGCCACGCAGTCCGCCAGCGCGCTCTCGGGGTCACCCGCACCCCGGTGGTCCACGGCGCGCAGGGTGTGCACCAACGCCCGTCCGGACGCGCCGAGATCGGGCGCGTTCAGCAGAAGGGTCAGCGCGACCGCGACCGCCCTGTCCTGCTCGGCCGCGTCCCCGAGACGGCGCCCCCAGGACACGAGGGTCTCCGAGTCGGAGTCGGCCCCCGCACCGCTGAGGATCTGGGCCCAGCGACGGAGCGTGGCGGCATCGCGGCCGACGGCGTAGGCGCTCTCGCGGAGTGCCTCGGACAGGGCGGTGCGCGGGTTCGCGCACAGCCGGTGATACGTCTCGTTAGCCCGGTGCTCCCGCCAGACGGTGTCGCCCCAGTGGTCCTCGGGGTCGGCCCCGGCCCCGAGATCCGCCTCCGCCGCCAGCCGCCACTGCTGGAAACGGTCGGCCAGGCGGGTGTGCGCCTGCTGCCACCGCTCGGGGGACCTGGTCCGCTGGAGGCGCAGCATCGCGGCGCGTACGACCTCGTGGTAGCGGCAGCGGCCCGCCCGGGCCGAGACGAAGGCCAGACCCCGCAGCCACGCGTACCCCTCGGCAGCCGCCTCGGGGACGACCGCGCGGTAGACGTCCTCGTCGAGCTGCAGGGGGAGCGCACAGGCGAGCGCGGCCTCACGCCGCTCCGCGTCCCGCTCCCACTTCAGGAATCTCTCGACCGCCGTCTCGGACGGATCGCCGATGCCCGGGTTCCCTCCCGGGTCGCTCCGGGCCAGCATGTCCACCAGCAGCGGCAGCCGGCCCGACAGCCGCAGCACCAGCTCGATTCCGGCGTCGTCGGTGACGCCGTGAGCGGCGAGCAGCGTGCGTGCCTCCTCGTCGGTGAACACCTCCAGGCGCACCTCGGTGACCTGACCGAGCCGATCGCCCCAGACCCGAGTGTCCAGACCCGACTGGCCGGACAGCACGATCTGCACGTTGACCGGCAGGCCGCCGTACTCCTCGCCGAAGACGATGTCGTGCAGCCACGCGTCGAGCACCGGTCCGGTCCGCTCGTACACGTCGAAGAACAGCACCACCCGCTCGCACCGCTCGGCGACGTCGGCCAGGTCCTCCAGGAAGACCGGGGCGAGGACCGCCAGCGGGTTCATCACCAGGTGCACGTCGTCATGGCTGCGCAGGCGCATGTTGAGGGCCGCCCGCACCCGGTCCGCGCCCAGTGCGACCTGCTGCGGATCGACCGCGCCGACGAACGCCCCGATGCCGGGCACCATGCCCAGCCCGACCAGCCCCACCTGCGCCGCGACCGTGCTCGACGGCGACGCCGCCGCCCGTACGGGATCGGCGGCCGTGCCGCCCGAGGGGTCCGGCTGCGGTGCGGGGACGGCGCTCTCGGCCTGGTGCCTGCGCTGCCGGTAGGTCGCCAGCTGCTTGTCGAACCTCTTCAGCGGGTGCCCCTGCCGGCCCAGCCGGGCGCTGACCGCTTCCATCGCCTCGACCGCGTCGTGCACGTCGTCGCCCACGAACGAGGTGGCGACGGAGGCCTGCTCCCGTGCGGTGGCCTCCCACTGACGCACCAGCGTCGACTTGCCCACGCCCCCGTTGCCCCGCACGTGGAACAGGAACGGGAAGCCGGCCTCCTCCGGGTCCCTGGCGAAGGTCTCCCGGAAGACCGCCAGCTCGTTGCGGCGCCCCACGAACCCCGTACGCTCGCTCCGCCGATTGACTTCCTGCCGTGACGGCCGCCGACCGGCCACGTGCACCACCCCCCGGGTCCTCGGCCATGATGCCCCGCCACCGTCGCGGCTCGACCGGAACGATCGAACTCAGCCATTTTCGCCACATGCGTGAGGGACTCCCGCGCCCGCCACATGTGTGAGGGACCGACGTACCACCCCGCTTGTGTGCGAGGGGCGCCCGCGCCACCCGCTTGTGTGCGAGGGCGCCCGCACATGCGTGAGGGGGTGCCCCTTCCGGGACACCCCCTCACGTCGTCCTACGTCCTTGCGCCCCGTCTAGGCGGCGAGGTCCTTCTCGCCGGGACGGTCGGACCCCTGGGCCGGCTCGGGGATCCCGTGCGTCTCGCCCCGTCCGCCGGGCGCGGCGGCCGCTCCACCCGAACGGACGAGCCTGCCGACCACCCCGGCGCGGGCCACGGCCCCCACCAGAGGCGTCAGCAGCATCATCGCGAGGGGCGCGAGCAGCAGGGCCACTGCCGTACCGAGGGCGAAGCCGCCGATCACGTCGGTCGGGTAGTGCACGCCCATGTAGACGCGGCAGAAGCCCTCGAGGAGCGCCAGCGCGATCGCCGCCAGGCCGAACTTCCTGTTGGCCACGAAGAGGCCCACCGCGATCGCCATCGCCATCGTCGCGTGGTCGCTCACGAAGGAGAAGTCCGTCTTGCCCTTCACCAGGACTTCGAGCCCCTTGTGGTCGAAGAACGGACGCGGCCGTTCCACGAAACCACGGATCGGGATGTTGATGAGCAGGGCGATCCCTGCGGCGAGCGGCGCCCACACGAGCCCGGCAACCGCCGTCACCGAGTCCTCGGTCGTCCCGCGTCGGCGCACACTCCACCAGCACCACAGGACCGCCAGGACCATGGCGAACATGATCCCGAATTCACCGACGAACTCCATGACCCGGTCGAACCAGGTCGGAGCGGCCTTCGCCAGCCCATTGATGTCGTAGAGCAGGCTGACATCGGGGTTCGACCCATCGAGTGCGAGTCCAGCCATCTGCCGCGGCCCCTTGCCTTGTCTGCTGCTGCGACGCACAACGGCGTGCGTCGCCTTGGTCTGACCCCCGTGGTCGGTGCGGATTCAGTGCCGCGTCACGCCATGATGCCGTCACGCCCGACTGGTCTGGGCAGTCACGCATGGTCATGTGCGCATGCTGTCCCAGTCCAGGGAACGGCCTGTCAGCTGCGTACGTTCCGTTCTCCACCGAATGATCACCATGACGTTATCGAAGAGTGACTCATCGTCGCAGCTCAGGGCCCGGGCTTCACGGAGAGTTCCGGCCATCGCCGACTGACTGTCAGCTTCCGGGAAGCGCGGTGGGAAGCGCCGCTGCCCCGTCCTTCGTGACCCTTGTCGCACCGAAGTAGTCCGGCGTATCGATCTTGTCGAACCGGATCACGGCACCGGTGTACGGAGCGTTGATCATGTACCCCCCGCCGACGTAGAGCCCCACGTGATGGATGGCACGCGAATTGTTCAGGTCGTCCGAGAAGAACACCAGGTCACCCGGGAGGAGCTCGTCACGGGAGGGGTGCGGCCCGGCGTTGTACTGGTCGTTGGCCACACGCGGGAGTTCGATGTCGACCGTCCGGTACGCGGCCTGCGTCAGCCCGGAACAGTCGAACCGGCCCCCTTGGTCGGCCGTCCCGTTGCCACCCCACAGATACGGAGTGCCGAGCTTCTTCTGCGCGAAGTAGATCGCCCCGGCCGCCTGCTGCGAGGGCTGCACCCGGCCGACGGGCTTCGCGAAGCTCTTCTCCAGGGAACGGATGATCTTGACGTAGTTCTGCGTCTCACTGATCGCGGGCACTCCACCCGACCGGATCACCCGGTAGGCGCCCGCGTTGTAGGCGGCGAGCATGTTGTCGGTCGGGTCGCCCGGCACCTTCTTGACGTACCCGGCGATCTCGCAGTCGTACGACGCGGCGGACGGAATCGCGTCGGCCGGGTCCCACACGTCCCGGTCCCCGTCCTGGTCCCCGTCGATGCCGTGCGTGGCCCAGGTGCCGGGGATGAACTGCGCGATGCCCTGCGCGGCGGCAGGGCTGCGGGCGCTCGGGTTCCAGCCGCTCTCCTGGTACAACTGCGCGGCCAAGAGCGCGGGGTTGATGGCGGGACAGAGGTTGCCCCACTTCTCCACGAGCGGCTGATACCGCGCCGGCACCGCCCCCTTGGCCAGCCCTACGGCCCCGCCCGCCCCGGAGATCCCGGCGGCGGCGGAGTACGTACCGACGACGAGCAGGGCGATGAAGCACAGGCCCAGCCCGATCCCACCGCCGACGAACACCCAGTATTTCCGCACACCACAACCATCCCCCATTCGGGCGCGGTTCACGACGCGATTCGCTGGTGTGTACGGGTGGATGGGGGCATGAGGGGGCGTCAGGGGCGGCTACGGGGGGGGTCAGGGGGCGCCGGCCGACCAGAAGGTCGAGCGGATGTTGGGGCGGGGGATGTGCTCCATGCCCTCGTAGGTGGGCGCGGTCGCCTGGGTCGTGGACTCGGCCACCTCGGACTCCTCCACGCAGGGTGTGTCGACCTCGAAGAACACCTGCCCCTCGCCCCCGACGATCAGGCTGACACCGAATCCGTCCTTGGTCTGGGCAAAGATTGCCGGGACGTCCGGATCATTGTTGATGGACTTCATCCGGTACCCGCTCTTGCGCCAGTAGCGATCCACGACGCCCAGGAAGCTGCCCCTGCGCTCGGCGGAGACGATGGTCATCACGGTGCGCCGCCTGGTTACGTCACAGCTGCCCGTGGTGGTCGTATCGTGCGTCCACTTCACTTCTGGATCGATCTCACCCAGGAGACCGTCCAAGATCTGATCCGCCCGCTCCGCAGCTTGCTGCATATCCATGTCAGGCCTTTCCGCCCCACCAAGGGAAGAGACGTCATGCGCACACCCTGCAAGCGATGCAAAAATGAGCAGGGCACTGATCGAGAGGGAAATTTTTCGCACTATCGATGCTCCTGCGTATTGATCTTCCCTGAACGCCCTGCAGCGATCAGTGAAATATTGTGAGCCGACGCTGCGTCTCTCTTCGGGTCGAAGTATTGAGAGTGCGCATCGATGGACGGCCCCATACCGCCGACCAGCCCGGGGCCGTCATCAACACGGAATCGCCTAGCACCGAACGCCTCGCTCGCCGGGTCCTTACCGAACCAGAGGTCATCGTCACCTGGGTCTGCGACGTCACCCGCAACGTAGACCAGGGGTGCGGACACGGCGGCTGCTACCGCACCAGCCGCCGCCTGTGGCTTCGATGGCAGCTTTGTCACGACATCGTTTTCGGCCGCTCCTACGAATACGTGCTCCCTGCCCACCCCCAGATCCTCAGCACGATCGACTCCCACGCCAGGGCTCCCCACCAAAACGATGTCGTCAACTCCCGGAATCCCGTCACCTTGCTGCGCTGCCGCACCTACGGTTCGCGATCCGTAGGAGTGCCCAATGGCAGTAAGATGCGGATCTCGATGCTCGTTTGTTGCCACCAGGCCACCCGTAAATTCATTGAACCGCTGGCCACCTTCAGTCGCTCTGCCATCGCCCGCCAC
Source organism: Streptomyces sp. NPDC057287 (assembly GCF_042667905.1). Classification (NCBI taxonomy): domain Bacteria; kingdom Bacillati; phylum Actinomycetota; class Actinomycetes; order Kitasatosporales; family Streptomycetaceae; genus Streptomyces; species Streptomyces sp. NPDC057287. Next base: position 77,312 of record NZ_JBHUYV010000026.1, read on the forward strand.
TGCCAAGCTACTGAAGCCATCAATGCTCTGCGGTGCGTCGTACCCAAGCCAGGCGATCGCAGCGCCCGATGAATCGTGCTGGCGCACCCCCTTAGCTGTGTCCAAGGCGCGTTTCAAATCGTTTTTAGCAAAGTCTTCATCCAAAGACGTGTTCAGCCCCGGCACATACGCCGCCACATTCTTCGCTGTATCCGGGTTCCCGTACGAGACGATCGCTCGCCCGTTCCCCTCGTCGCTCATGCCCAGGAGGAACATCGGCGGCTCACCCGGCTTGGCCGCCGCCCCCAGTTGCCGCTCGATCTCCCGCAAGCCCGCCAGCTGGGTGGCCGCCTCGTCGTCGTCGCGCCCCTCCAGCTTGCCGATCAGCAGCGACAGGTTGTCCCGGTTCGCCGCGTCGCGGACCAGTGCCGGGATGCCGTCCAGGTTCCCGATCTGGTCCGGGTAGACCGCGAGGTACTCCTCGCGCTGTTCCTGGGTCAGCCCCGCCCACCAGTCGCGCCGCTCCGCAGGGGACGCGTCGCGCGGGATGGCGTCCTTGAGGTAGGCGCCGGCCGCGTCCCGGACCTCCGCCGCGTCGCCTGCCGCGTCCTTCCAGGTGGAGTCCGGTACCTTCAGGCCGTCCTCGGCCCTCAGACGACGCAGGATCCCCGCGTATCTCCAGTCGATCTCGGCCGCCGCCCGCACCGCTCCCGTCACCCGGTCCGCGATGTCCTGCGCCTTGCCCGCGTTCGAGTTGGGTGCGACCAGGCCGGAGGCCGGCGTCAGCCCGGGCGAGCCGCTCGACGCCGCCGTGCCGCCCCGCAGCGGGGCGCCGCCGACCAGGCCCTCGCCCCCTGCCGGGTAGGTCACCGACCCGTCCGGGTGCACCGTGAACTTCAGCGCGGCCGCGTCGTCCAGTGCGTCCCTCAGCGCCCGCTGCTGTGTCTTCATCTCGTGGGCCAGGGAATTCAGCGTCGTACGGAGGAGCCCGCACTCGGTGTACACGTACTGGAAGTTGCGCCCCAGCTGCCGCAGTCGCCTCACCGCCGCCTGCGCCGCCTCGCCCTCCTGTGTGTCCCGGAGGCCCGTGAGGAGCTGCTGTTCGATGCGGTCCCGTGCGGCGTCGGCACGGTTGCTGGACTTGCCCCACCCGTCGGCCGCGCCCTCCAGCTCCGCGCATTTCAGATCCCGTAACTCCGCCCAGGTCAGCGCCGCGGTCACTGCTCGTCACCGACCCGTGGGACGGGCACCGAGGCGAAGGACGACCTGACGGCCTCGTTCGTGGCGCCCTGCGTCCGCGCGACGGCCCGCAGCCCGGCCGCCAGGCTGCCGCACTCACCTCGGGCAGCCTGGATCCGCCGTTCCCAGGACTCCCGTACGGCGGCAAGCTCGGCAAGGGCGGTCAGCCGGCCCGCCCCCGCCATCAGTCCCGCATGAGCCAGGGCCAGCTCGGACCGGACCGGCCCCAGATGAGCCACCAGTTCCTCCGCGCCCCCGGCGGCCCGCAGCCACGGCCCGTCACTGTGCTTCAGCCTCGGCCCCTGACCACCCGCACCCGGCGGCCCCGCCGGATCATCCGCGACGCCCACCACGGCCACACCCCTCACCCCGTTCCTTGATCACGGAGCGGCACTGTGTCAAAGGCGGCGGAGCCGACACGCCGGAGTGGACCGCCCCGGCGGGCCGGACCCCGGCCCCCGCAAGGAAAGGCCGGTGCCGACCATCACCCGAACGTGGCCGGTCTTCCGGGTGGTCGGCGGCACAGCCGACGCACGACCGGCCACGGCGCCCGACGGCCTCTTGCCGTACCTCGACCGCTCGCGCGGTCCGCCGGAGCCGGAGCTCGCCCGCCGGAACCACCGTGCGGAGGCGCAACCACGCACCGGACCAGCAGCGTCACCCGCAGGAGGCCCGACCGGGCGCTCCCATCCCCCTCCCTGGAGACAGCCACCCATGACCGCGGCCACCCGCTTCCTCTACGTAGCACGGCACGGCGAGGCGAGCCCCGACGAGACCGAGCTGACCGAGCGTGGCCGGCAGCAGGCTGTCCTGCTCGGCGAGCGGCTCCGCGGCGTACCGCTCTCCGCCGTCCATCACGGCCCGCTCCCCCGGGCCGCGGAGACCGCCCGACTGGTCCATGAGCAGCTCCGGAAGGACGTTCCGCTGCTGGTCTCGGAGCCCGCCGGTGACTATGTCCCCTACGTCCCGCAGCGGGAGGAGCTCCCGGAGGATTCGGCGGACCGGCTCCTCGGTTTCGTGGAGCAGTTCCCGGAGGCCGAACGGAGCAGGGGCCCCGAGCTGGCGGGCGCCGCCCTGGCGCGGTTCACCGGGCCGGCGGAGGGTACCGATCCCCGGCACGAACTGGTCGTCACCCACGCTTTCCTGGCCGCCTGGTTCGTGCGGGACGCCCTCGACGCGCCCGCCTGGCGCTGGTTGGGCCTCAACCATTCCAACGCGGCCCTGACGGTCATCCGTTATACGCCGGGGAGGCCCGCTGCCCTGGTCATGTTCAACGACATGGGCCACCTGCCGGAGGAACTGCGCTGGACCGGCTTCCCCCCGGAGCTCCGCGTCTGAATGAGGGCGGGGGCAGACCGGATGGTTGTCCCCCGTGCGGATGGTTTACGCCGCTCCGCCCACGCGGCCAGGGGTGGCGCGGGCCACTCTTCGTGATCATGCGAGGCGTGATCTCCGTACACCGCAACGCAGCGCGCGTCCACAGGCTGTTGATGACCGCCGGACTCGCCGCGGCGGCCCTCGCCGCCTCCCTGCCCGCCGGGGCGGCCGCCCGGGCCGCCGCCCCCACCCCCGTACCGCCTCCCCGGCCGGCCACCGCCGCCGAGGCCCGGACCGCCGCCTGGCTGGACGCCCATCCGCAGCGGGCAGGCCGGTTCTTCCAGGACCTGCCCAAGGGCGGTGACCTGCACAATCACCTCTCCGGCGCGGTCCGGACCGAGTACCTCATCCAGCTCGCGGCCGAGGACGGCCTCTGCATCGATGCCACGATGACCGCAGTCGCCCCACCGTGCGGTACCGGTGCACGACCGGCGGCCGACGCCCTCACGGACCCCGCCTTCCAGCAGGAGATCGTGCGGGCGTGGTCCATGCAGGACTTCCCGCAGGGCCAGTCGGGCCACGACCACTTCTTCGCCACGTTCGGGAAGTTCGGCGCCGCGACCTCGCACCGCGGGAAGATGCTGGCCGACGTGGCGGGCAGCGCCGCCGCGCAGAACCAGACGTATCTGGAGACCATGGTCAGCCCCGCTTCCGCGGGCGCCAGGCAGCTCGCCGCGGACGTCGGCTGGGACGCCGATCTGGCCGCTCTGCACCGGAAGTTGCTCGCCGGTGGCCGGCTGGACCAACTGGTGACAACCGCGAAGGACGAGGCCGACACCGCCGACGCCGAGTTCCGCAGGACCGCGCACTGCGCGACCGCCACCCCTGATCCGGCATGCGCGATCACGGTGCGGTGGGTCTCCCAGGTGTCCCGCAACAGCGCCCCCGAACGCGTCTTCACCCAGATCGCCCTCGGGCTCCGCCTGGCCGAGCGCGACCAGCGCTTCGTCGCCGTGAACCTGGTCCAGCCGGAGGACGGCGAGATCTCCCTGCGGGACTACCGCCTGCACATGCGCATGCTGAACCATCTGCACAAGGTCTATCCCCGTGCCCACATCACCCTGCACGCCGGCGAGCTCGTGCCCGGTCTGGTGAAGCCCGAGGACCTCACCTTCCACATCGACGACGCGGTGCGCACCGGTCAGGCCGAGCGCATCGGCCACGGCGTCGACCTCGTGCAGGAGGACGACTGGCGTCGCCTCGCCCGTGACATGGCCCGTCGGCAGATCGCCGTGGAGGTGCCGCTGACAAGCAACGCGCAGATCCTCCAGGTCGAGGGCGACGAGCACCCGTTCCCGCTGTACCGGAAGTACGGGGTCCCGGTGGTGCTCTCCACCGACGACCCCGGAGTGTCGCGCGGCGACATCGGCCAGGAGTACCTGCGAGCGGCCCGCACCTACGAGCTCGGCTACCCGGAGCTCAAGGACCTGGCCCGGGCGTCCCTGGAGTACGCCTTCCTCCCCGGCCGCAGCCTGTGGCGCCCCGACCCCGTACGCCAGGGCTTCCGCCCGGTGCAGGAGTGCCAGGCACCCCGGTCGGACCGCTGCACCCGGTTCCTCGCCAACAGCCCGAAGGCCCGGCTGGAGTGGCGCCAGGAGCAGTCGTTCCGGAGCTTCGAGGCCCGGTACGCGCGCTGACACAGCGCTGAGGGCAACCGGCCCGGGACACGGCGAGGTCAGCCGCGTTCCGGGCCGGGGACAGCCCTGCTTACAGCTGGTCGCCCACGGTGGCTGGTTCCGGAGGGTGCGTCCCGCCACCGTCCTTGGCGTCCTGCGCGCAGGAACGTCGGTCGTAGTCCTGGTCATTGGGGATCAGCAGTACGCCGGCGACCTGCTCAGGGTGTTCGACGGTGAGCCAGTCGTCCCCCGTGAGGCCGCCGTCCCGCTCCGACCGCCCCTCGGACGCGTAGACCGTCTGACACCCCAACGCCACGCGCTCCTCATCGACCGCGCAAGCGTCGATTCCAGGGCCGGACATCTCGTCGGCGCCGTCGAAACGGTAGTGGTAGTGGACCTTGTCACCTTCGGAGGGCACCTGAGGGTGGGAGTCGAGGCGCCAGTCGACGATCTCGGCCGTGACGCCGAGACGCTGTCCGGACGTGTCCTCGACCTGCACTCTCACCGCCGCCTTGCCACGCTTCGCCGTCGTGTCGGTGCAGAGGGAGAGAGCGGAGCAGCCCGACAGGGCGAGCATCACCAGAGCCAACGGCGCAACGGCCAGTATCCGTGCAGGGACCACCAGGACGACCTCCGGTCGGGGGGAGGCGGAGCAGCCTATCCGGCGTACCGATCGGCCCGGCGCGCGCACTCACGCCGGAGCGCATCCAGGGCGCTCCGGCTTCCAGGCGCACTCCACCCACAGCACCTTCCCGCCCTGCCCCGGCAGCCCGCCCCTGATCGGGTACGCGCCCCAGCTGTCCGCACACTCCCGTACGAGGTACAGCCCCCGCCCCCGCTCGGACAGCACGCACGGCGTGCCCACGGCTCCGCCGACGAAAGGATCCGGGATCTCCGGATTGCTGTCCCACACCCCCACCCGCACCCGGTTGCGCCCCGCCCCGCGCAGCCGCAGGGAGTAGGGGCCCGATGAGTGCCGGTACGCATTGGTGACCAGCTCGCTCGCCAACAGCTCGGCGGTGTCGACGAGATCCCGCATCCCGTGCACCCGCAGCACGGTCCGCAGGGTCGACCGGGCGATCCCGGGTCCACGGGGATCCTGCGGAAGTTGGAGGGTGTACGCCCAGGGCGGCGTTACGGTGGCCAGAACCATGGAAGTCTCCGTTCACGGAGGAGCGTTGGGATGTGCGTGTCGCATGGCCCGGTGACGAGGCCGCTCCGTCGAGCGGGGTACTTCCGGGCAGGTGGCCTGGGTCAGACACTAGACTCACGCAAGGATTCCTTGCACTACATGCACGGAATCTTTGAGTTGAACCACTCGTGTGAGTGACGCTCCGCAACGCCGCAGATCGCAGGGAGAGTTCACATGCCAGGCAGGGCAGCGCCCACTGCACGCCGCACGCGCTTGGGCGCGGAGCTGCGCAAGCTACGCGAGCGCGCGGGGATGACGACTACGCAGGCCGCAGACCTTCTGGGAACGAGCGCAGGGCAGCTCAGCAACATTGAGGTGGCCCGGTTCGGCGTCAGCGCAGACAGAGTGCGGGTCGCAGCCCATACGTACTCCTGCACCGATCAGTACCTGGTCGATGCGCTGGTCGACATGACGGGGGACCGCAAGCGTGGTTGGTGGGAGGAGTACAGGGAGATCCTCCCTCCCAAACTCCTCGATCTGGCAGAGATCGAGCACCACGGCACACGCCTTCGGGCAGCACACAGCATTCACATCCCCGGCCTCATGCAGACCGTTGATCACGCGCGTTCGATCTATCGACAGGCAGTGCCCGGCATGTCACCACCCGAGATGGAGCACCGGGTCTCCTTCCGCGTGAAGCGTCAGACCGTCCTGCACCGGGACGACGCCGTGCCGTACCGCGCCCTTGTCCACGAGGCTGCGCTCCGCATGCGCTTCGGCGGCCCTCACATCGCCCGCACTCAGCTTCAGCACCTGCTCGAGCTGAGCGAGTATTCCCACGTGACCATCAAGGTGATTCCGTTCGCAGTGACGGACTACCCCGGGTCCGGCCAGTCCGTGTACTACGTAGAGGGCCAGGTCTCCGCTCTCGATACTGCTCAGCTCGATCAGTCCCATGGGCCTGTGTTCATCGACTCCGAGGCACAACTGGCCCAGTACCGACTGCTGCTCGAACGCCTCGACGCCGTCGCACTGTCCACGGATCATTCGCGCGACCTCATCCACGCCATCGCTCAGGAACTGTAGAGGGACCGAAGATGACCACCTCCGACTGGCAGAAGTCCTCCTACTGCGCGCAAGGCGAAGCCTGCATACACGTCGCCGCCGACCAGGGCTCGATCGCCCTCACCGAAAGCAGCGACCCCGGCGGCGCGATACTCAGGACCACCCCCACCGCCCTGGCCGCCCTCATCCGCACCGTCAAGGAGACCCAGGGCCGTGGCTGACCTCCCCGCCGGCCTCGTCTGGACCCGCGCCGCACCCGAGGACGCGGAGGGCCCCGGGCCCTGGATCGAGATCGCGTTCGGACCGGGGGGCCTCGTGCACCTGCGCGAGACCGGCGACCCCGCCACTGTGGTGACCACCACCACGGAGAAGTGGGAGGCGTTCACCCGGGGCGTGGCCGCCGGCGAGTTCGACCACTTCACCGAGATCCGCTCCTCCTGACTGTTCCCCGCAGGGGCCCGAGAGCGAGATCATCTGGAGCTGTGACCGATGAAACGAACGCATCCACATGGCCTGCGGGCATCAGCGCCATCACCCTGTTCGTCGAAGACCTGGACGCCACCAAGGCCTTCTACGGTGATGTCTTCGGACTGCCCGTGCTCTTCGAGGACGGCAACTCGGCGGTGTTCGGCTTCGGCGACACCGTCATCAATCTGCTGAAGGCCACCGAGGCTCCCGGCCTCATCGCACCCGCACGTGTCGCCGGCCCCGAGGCCGGATCCCGCATGCAGTTCACCCTGCCGGTGGACGACGTGGACGCCATGTGCAAGGAACTGTCCGCCCGGGGCGTGACACTGCTGAACGGCCCGATGGACCGGCCGTGGGGCATCCGTACCGCCAGCTTCCGCGACCCCGGCGGCCACATCTGGGAGATCGCCCGGTGACCGCAGCGCGGCGACTGTCAGCTGTCGTAGAAGAACAGCTCAAGGTCCTCCATGGACCCGGGCCCGGTCAGGAAGCCCTCGGCCTGGCCGATCTCCCTCTCCGACGGCACCCGGCCTTCCCGAAGGAGCTGCTTCATCCACCCCTCGCCCTGCTCTCCGATCGCGTAGATGCCGGACAGCAGCTCGGCCATACCCGCGGGCGCCCCCGGACGGCGCCCGACGACAGGCTGTAGTTCCCATCCCCCTGCCCGGGCAGCAAGCCTGAGCACCCCGGCCCAATTGGCGATCCGCCCGATCCGTACGTGCCACGAGTCCTCGGTGAAGGGCGCCGGCCGGCCGCCGTGCAGGGCATTGGTCGCGGCCATGATGTCCGCCACCACCTGCCGCTCCACGGGATCACGGACCCAGCGCCCCTCCTGTGCCTCCTCGACGGCGGCCGACCACCACTCCCAGGCTCCGTCCAGACGGGCCGTGAACGAATCCATTCCGACAGGATCCCAGGCGTGCGGCCGTCAACCGTGAGCTGGGCCGATGCCCCAGGAACCGATGGGTCGAGGAACACCCTCCCCGGCGCGCCGGGGAGGGTGTTCCCTGTGGAGCGACCGCCCCAGCGGTCAGGCGCGTGCCAGCACCGCTCCGCCCGCGTACCGCGCGGATGCGCCCAGCTCCTCCTCGATCCTGATGAGCTGGTTGTACTTCGCCGTACGGTCGGACCGGGACAGCGAACCGGTCTTGATCTGGCCGCAGCCCGTCGCCACCGCGAGGTCCGCGATGGTGGTGTCCTCCGTCTCGCCGGACCGGTGCGACATGACGACGGTCCAGCCCGCGCGGTGCGCGGTGGCGACCGTGGCGAGGGCTTCGGTCAGGGTGCCGATCTGGTTGACCTTGACCAGGACCGAGTTGCCGACACCGGTGCGGATGCCCTCGCGCACCAGATTCTCGTCGGTGCAGAACACGTCGTCGCCGGTGAGCTGGCAGCGGTCGCCGACGCGGGTGGTCAGCTCCCGCCAGCCGTCCCAGTCGTCCTCGGCCATCGGGTCCTCGATGGAGACGATCGGGTACGCGTCGATCAGCTTGGCCAGGTAGTCGGCCTGTTCGGTGGGCGTACGGCGCACCCCCTCGCCGGCGTACACGTACGCACCGTCCCGGAAGAACTCCGACGAGGCCGGGTCCATGATCAGGCCGATGTCCGTACCGGGCCGGTACCCGGTGCGTTCGACGGCCTTCATGACGAAGTCGAGCGCCTCCTCGGCGGTGCGGAGTGCGGGCGCGAAGCCGCCCTCGTCGCCGACGCCGGTGGAGTGCCCGGCGGACAGCAGATCGCGACGGAGCGTGTGGAAGATCTCGGAGCCCATGCGTACGGCTTCCGCGAAGGTCTCCGCACCGATCGGAGCGATCATGAACTCCTGGAAGTCCAGCGGATTGTCGGCGTGGGCACCGCCGTTGACGATGTTCATCATCGGCAGCGGGAGAAGGCGGGCGTCTGCGCCGCCGAGGTAGCGGTAGAGCGGCTGGCGGTGGGCCGCCGCGGCGGCCTTCGCGGCGGCGAGGGAGACACCGAGGACCGCGTTGGCACCAAGCCGGGACTTGTCGGCCGTGCCGTCGAGCGCGACGAGCGCGGCATCGAGTCCCGCCTGGTCGCCGGCGTCGCGTCCGACGACCGCTGAGGCGATGTCGCCGTTGACGTGGGCGACCGCCCGGTCGACGCCCCTGCCGTGCCAGCGCCCGGGGTCCCCGTCCCGGAGCTCCACCGCTTCCCGTGCGCCGGTGGAGGCGCCGGAGGGGACGGCGGCGCGGCCGAGGGATCCGTCGGCGAGAAGGACATCGGCCTCGACGGTGGGGTTGCCCCGACTGTCGAGGACCCTGCGGGCGGTGACGGACTGGATGACGGTGGACTCAACTGCCCTGGAAACCATGGGAGGTCCTTCGCGTTGATGCACGCCGCGGCCCTGCTGCGACAACGCTGGCGCGTGCCGCGACGGGATCGACTCTACAGCAATGCTGTTCACTTTGGCTGTTCAGTTGTGCTGTTCAGCTTGGCTGTATAGATGAGATGCACAGGTGAGGTGCACAGCTGAGGTGCGCAGCTTCGCTGAGGACCACCGGTTAAAGTTGCCTATGCCCTCCCCGGAACCCGCCGCCGTCGCCACCGAACTGCGTACCGCGATGGGCAAGCTCACGCGGCGCGTGAAGCACGAGGACCGGATCCCGCTCGGACAGGTCTCCGTGCTCGGCACGCTCGACCGCGACGGGGCCATGACCACCAGCGACCTGGCGGCGGACCAGCGCGTACGGCCCCAGTCCATGGCCCGCGCGGTCGGGCTCCTCACGGAACAGGGACTCGTCGTCCGCCGGGCCCACCCCACGGACGGCCGCAAGTCCCTGGTGGAGCTCTCCCCCGAGGGACGGGCCGCTCTCGAGACGGAGCGCGGGCGCAGGGCGGGCTGGCTCGCCCAGGCCATCGAGCTCGAACTCACCGGCGAGGAGCGCGAGGTGCTCGCACGCAGCGCCGCCCTGATGGACCGGCTCGCCGCGCGCTGAGCAACACCCCGTACCCACCGGTGCCGTCGACCGCAATCAGGGCCACTGACAACGCACCCGGCCGTTGACACCGGCGAGGCACCGTTGCTTGGCTGGGGGCGAGGGAACAAGCGCTTACAGGCCGGACTTTGGAGCGTGCTGGTGGAGCTCTCGCGTCGTTCCGCACTGTCCGTGATTCCCGCAGCCGCGCTCTGGGCGGCGTCCCAGGGGTTGCGCGCCGAGGCGTCGCCCCTGCCCGGTCCGCCTGCCACCCCGGCCACCCCGGAGGAGATCGCGGCCGTCCTGCTCCGCAACACCGTCGCGATATTCGCCGGCACCGCCGAATCCAACTCCCGCCCCGAAGTGGCGCCGAAACTCGCCTCGCTCCGGGCGACGGCGGACGCCCGGCTCGCCGCGATGGACGCCGCGGGGGAGGACGAGCTCTTCGCCGGTCTGCCCCTCGGCACCAGCGACCCCAACCTGAGCACGTCGTACCAGTACCTCTACGAGACGGCCCTCGCCGCCTGCCTTCCCGGCACCGGGGAGGCCTCCGCCCCGCACGACACCGCAGCGGTGCGGCGCAGGGTCGTCGACGGCCTCGTCCGGCTCCACGACGGCTGGTTCGGCGACCAGTCGAAGGGCTACTACGGCAACTGGTTCCACTGGGAGATCGGGATCCCGTCCTACGCGACCAGGACCCTGATCCTCCTGAGGGACGAGATCGCCGCCCGACGGCCGGACCTCACCGCGACGTACATCGCCTCCATGGACGCCTACCTCCGCAACGGCAAGGACGGCGACGTCGATCTCGACTCGCGCTTCCACACCGGCGCCAATCTCGCCGACATCACGACGAACCGGATCCTCCAAGGCGCTCTGCTCGGTGACGACACCCGCATCACCAAGGCCCTGGCCGACCAGCTCACCGTCTTCGCGACGGTCGACCCCTACCGGCCGCAGCACGGGGTCACCGACGGCTTCTACGCCGACGGCTCCTTCGTCCAGCACGCCTCCGTCGCCTACACCGGCTCCTACGGCAAGGGGCTGCTCACCCGGATCGTCCAGACCGTCAAGATCCTCGACGGCACCGGCTACGTACCCGACGGCACCCTGGTCGACGTCGTACGGGGCTGGGTCGCCGACGGCTTCGCCCCGCTGATCCACGAGGGCTGGATGATGGAGATCGTCAAGGGCCGTGCCGTCTCACGCCCGGGCACGGGGTACGCGGACGTCACCGCCGTCGTCGAGGCCGTCGTGGACCTCTCCTCGCACACGGCCGGCAGCGACACCGAGGCCCTGGAGAGCTATGTCAGACACGTCCGGCAGACCTCCAAGGCGGACCTCGACCCGACGTCCTTCGTCTCCCCCGTGAGCATCGCCCGCTACGCCGACATCCTGAACACCCCCGGGCCCGCCCGGGACCTCGCCGCCGCCTCCTCCCACGCCGCCTTCAACGCCATGGACAGGACGGTCCACCGCCGGCCCGGCTACACGTTCGCCCTCGCCCGCAGCTCCACGCGCGTCAGCATGTACGAGTACATGAGCGGCGAGAACCTGATGCCGTGGTTCCAGGGCTCCGGCACCCACTACCTCTACCTCTCCGGCCTGGACCAGCGGGAGGCGTTCGGCATCGACTACTTCACCGCCGTCCCGCCCCACCGCCTCGCAGGGGTCACCGCTCCCGTGGAGACGCGCCGCACCGTCCCCGAGCTCTACGGCACCCTCTGGTACGACAACCCCGAGCGCGGCTTCACCTCGTCCTCCGAGGCACAGAACACCTATGTCTACTTCCCCCGCGCCACCCACCCCTTCTCCGGCGGCGTCCGTCTCGGCGCCTACGGCACGGCCGGTCTCGTCCAGTCCGACGACGCCGCGTACGCCGCCCACCAGGCAGGCACGCTGCCCGGGGACTTCGTCGCCTACCGGGCCGCGGGTGCCACCAAGTCGTGGTTCATGTTCGACGACGAGATCCTCGTGCTCTCCGCAGGTGTGACCGGCCTGGCGGGCCGCGCGGTGACCACGACCGTCGACAGCCGCATCGCCGACCCGTCCGCCCCCGTCGTCCTCACGGGCGGCCTCAGGGACGGCTCCCCCTGGCGGAGGACCGGGTCCGCCCCTCCGGCCTGGCTGCGGTACGCCGACGACAGCCGGCGCACCGCGGTCGGGTACGTCTTCCTGTCCGGCCCGCCGCCGGTCGTCGCCCTCGACACGGTCACCCGCAGCCGACGGCTCGTACGTCTGGCCAACGCGGACACAGCGGTGACCAAACAGGTCTTCACGCTGTCCTATGAACAGTCCGCCGGGGAGCGGTCCGCCGCCATGGCACACGCCCTCGTCCCGAACGCCTCCGCACGGCAACTGGCGTCCTACGCCCACGGCCCGCTCTCGGTGCTGTCCAACACGATCCGGCTCCAGGCCGCGGCACACACGCACCTCGGCATCACCGCCGCGAACGCCTTCACCCCGGGAACGCACCGGGCAGGCCGGCTGTCGATCGACGGCCCGGCCTGCGTCCTGCTGCGCCGGAGCCCGGACGGCACGTACACCGTCGCGGTGTCCGACCCGACGACGGAGCGGCGCACCGTATCGGTCACCCTCCACGGCAGGCCCCTGCGGCCCGTCTCGGCCGACGCCGGAGTCCGCGTCCGTCACGTCCCCGGCGGCACTCGCCTCGACGTCACCACGCACCACGCCTACGGGCGCAGCTTCACGGTGACTCTGACCGAGAGGCCCTGACGCCGCCGCCCGGCCTCCGCCGCCCAGAAATCACCAATAGGCGCTGGTCATAGAATTGTCCCCATGAACAGCAGTGAGGACTCCGCCCTCGACGCACTGGGCGTGCTGAGCGATCCGGTGCGGCGCGGGCTTTACCGGCACGTCACCGGGACACCGGGCGAGGTGGGACGGGACGCGGCGGCCGAGGCGGCCGGGATCTCCCGTTCACTGGCAGCGTTCCACCTGGACAGGCTGGTCGACGCCGGACTGCTGGAGGTGTCCTTCCGGCGGCTTTCCGGGCGCAGCGGCCCGGGGGCGGGACGGCCCTCAAAGATGTACCGGCGGGCCGAGGGGGAGCACGCGGTCTCCGTGCCGCCCCGCTCCTACGACTCGGCGAGCAGGCTCCTCGCCGAGGTGGTGGAGCAGGCCGGGCTCGACGAGGCCCTGCAGACAGCGGCACGCGCGGCCGGAGAGTCCGAGGGCGGCGCGTCGGACGGCGGGACCGATCCGGTCGAGGTGCTGCGGGCGCGGGGCTACGAGCCGTTCCGGGACGGCGCGAGACTGCGGCTGAACAACTGCCCGTTCCATGCGCTGGCCGATCAGTTCCCCGCCCTGATCTGCGGGATGAACCTGGCCAAGATCCAAGGTCTGCTCGCCGGGCTGCCGGGGGCCCAGGGGTGGAGCGCTGAGCTGGACCCGCTTCCGCACGGATGCTGCGTCGCCCTGGACACCCCCGAAGTTCTGTAAAAACAAATTTCGTTGACTTTAGATCGTCCACCCGGGCATGCTTGCCCTCGTGAACGACTTCCACCTCGCCCAGGTCAATGTCGGGCGCATCCTCGCCCCGCTCGACAGCCCTCAACTGTCCGACTTCGTCGCGCAGCTCCCGGAGATCAACGCCGCCGCAGACCACGCCCCCGGCTTCGTCTGGCGCATGGTCGACGACGGCGGAGCCGACTCGACGGCTCTCCGCCCCGAGAACGACGACGACATGCTGCTGATCAACTGCTCGGTATGGGAGTCGGTCGAAGCGCTGCAGGACTACACGTACCGCAGCGCCCACCTCAAGGTGCTGGCGCGCCGCCGGGAGTGGTTCGAGCGTCTCGCCGAGTTCCACCACGCCATGTGGTGGGTGCCCGCGGGACACCGCCCGAGCGTGGCCGAGGCGATGGCCCGCGTCACGCTGCTCCGCAAGAACGGCGAAGGCCCCGAGGCCTTCACCTTTCGGGCACCGCACCCGCCCCCGGCCGGCCTGCCGGCGGTGTCGTCGCCACAGCTCTCCGCAGGAACAGACATTCCGCAGCAGGAACCCGGCCCTTCCGGCGAACCGAGGAACCCGGCCCTCGGGACGCCGGCACCCTGACACCCTCAGCGCGTCGCGTCGCCGTTCCCGACGTCGTGCGGGTGAGTATGTGCGGACCCGGCCCTCTTCCCGCACCGAGGCGATGTGATGCCCGACCACGCCGACCACGTCCACCGAAAGGGCGCGGCCCCGAGCCCGGCGCCGCGGTACCGGGCGCCGCAACAGTCACTGTTCGGCGTCGTCTACGGCCTGGTGCTGGCCAGCGCCCTGGTGGCCGCGCTGGACCCGGCGGGCGAGGAGGCCGACCCCGGTCCGGACGCACTGTGGGTCGTGCTCACCGCGCTGGCAGCGGGCGCCGCCCACGGGTACGCACACGTCATCGCCCAGCGTGCGTCCACCGACGGGGCAGCCACCCCGGGCAGGCTGCGGCTGGTGCTCGCCGAGTGGCCCCTGCTGGCCGCCGTGCTGCCCACCGTGGCGATGCTGCTCGCCGCGGCGGCCGGATGGTGGGCGGAGTCGACGGCGGTGGACACAGCCCTGCTGCTCAACACCGTCGCCCTGTTCGGCTGCGGCACCTGGGCAGCCCGTACCGCCGGGCACGGCTGGCCGTCCTCGTGCCGGGCGGGAGGCATGGACATGCTGATCGGTCTGGTCATCATCGGCGCGGATGCCCTGATCAAGTAGCCGGACCTCCGGGCGGGGTGTCGGCGAACGCCCATAAGCACGGGGCCCAGGATTGCCGCCGGTGCAACAATCCGACGATGACCTCATCCTCGGAAACGATCAGCGCATCAGCCGCCGGCACCTGGGCACTCGGCGACCTGACCGTCAATCGGATCGGCTTCGGTTCGATGCGCCTGACGCAGGACGGCGCGGCGTTCGGAAAGAGCGACTCCGGCGACCGCCACCGCGCCGTGGCCGTCCTGCGCCGCGCTCTCGAACTCGGCGTGAACCACATCGACACCGCCGCCTTCTACTTCTCGCCGCTGCGCTCGGCCAACGAGCTCATCAACAGCGCACTGGCCCCCTACGCCGACGATCTGGTCATCACCACGAAGGTCGGTCCGGGCCGGGACCCTTCCGGCTCATGGATATGGGCCACCCCGGAGCAGCTGCGCGGGCAGGTCGAGGAGAACCTGCGCCAGCTCGGCCGCGACCATCTGGACGTGGTGAACCTGCGCATCGCGAGAAGCCACGGGTCCAAGCCGGTGGCCGAGCACTTCGGCGCCCTGGCCGAACTCCGCGAGGCGGGCCTCATTCGCCACCTCGGCATCTCCAACACGTCACCGCAGCAGCTCGCGGAGGCCCAGGCCATCGCACCTGTCGTCTGCGTACAGAACGCCTACGGCCTGGGCTCGCCCGCAGAGGACGACGCCCTCGTACGCTCCTGCGGCGCACAGGGCATCGCCTTCGTGCCCTTCTACGCCATCGCCGGCGAGGGCCGCGAGGCCGGTTCGAGCGGCGTCCAGGACAAGGCCGTACTCACCGTCGCGCACCACCACGGGGCGACACCCGCCCAGGTGCGGGTGGCCTGGACGCTCCATCAGGGACCGCACGTCCTGGCCATTCCCGGCACCGGCAACCCGGATCACCTCGTCGAGAACGTGGCCGCCGGAGCCCTGCGGCTCAGCACCGAGGACCTGGCCCTCCTCGCAGCATGACGGGGCAGATCCTGCGGTGGAACCTCTTCATCGGCGGCCACCTGAGCTCATCCGTACCCGTACGCCTGGTCGAACGCACGGCCGAGTACCAGCTGGTGTGGCTGGAGTCAGGCACGCCGATGTGGCGTACGGACCTTCCCCGAAGGGCCCACCTCCGGGACATCCCGCCCGAGCACCGGCCGGCCGGCGGATATCCGGCGAAGGCCGGCCGGTGGCCCCTGGGCAGTGCACTCATCCACCAGCCGGCGGGCGCCCGGCACGCAGTCTTCTGGCTCTTCGGGAGGAGGCAGAGGTTCGGGGGCTGGTACGTGAATCTGGAGCACCGGACCCACCACCGCGAGGACATCGACGTCTCCGACCACGAGCTGGACCTCACCGTCGCGGCGGACCACAGCCGGCGATGGAAGGACGAGCGGTCGTTCGCCGAAAAGACCGGCCACCCCGCCTACTGGTCCGCCGAGGAGGCGATCGCGATCCGCGCCGAAGGGGAACGCATGGCCCGCCTCGCCGAGTCAGGGGCGTTCCCCTTCGACGGCTCATGGTGCGACTTCAAGCCACCGTCCCACTGGACCAAGCCGCCCCGCGGCCCGGCGCCCACACGCACAGTGCTCTGATATGCGCCGCCGCGAGGCGTTCCCCGAACGGGCCCTGACGACGCGTCGGCCGGAAGCCACCGGCGCACATACAGCTCTCGAACAGCGCGTACGAATACTCCGCATCCCGCGAACGCATCCACCGCATCCGGAACCATGGCCACCGTCGTTGCTAGCCGTCACAGCGCGTGATACACAGAGTAACCATGCATATGCAGGCGGATCCCTACACGAGTCGCAGGTCAGGGCGGCTTCTCCGGTCAAACGTGCGAGATCCGGGTAAAGAGACCCGGGAAGGCGTCGTGCGATGCCGGTTTCATCAGCGAAGATAGAGACTTACCCGTGTCGCACGGCGCGGGCTGCGAACTACCCAACAGGGGCGGTGACTTACATGATCCTGGCAGCGGAAAAGGGCGACATCACCACCATCATCGGCGGAATCGCCCCGAACTGGGGGCCGTTCGGGACCCTGGGCAACGAGGCGCGCATCATGATCGAGGTGGTGATGGCGGTCGCCATCCTGCTCTGTCTCGGCATCGCGATCTGGGGTGCGGCGAAACAGCGCATCGGTGCGACGGCACTGCGCGACACCTTCAGCGCGGAACAGGGCAAGGGCCTCATCGTGGCGGGGCTGACCGGCGTCTTCATCATCGGATCGCTGGGCACACTGTTCACCATTGTGTACGGGATGGCTGTCTGACCTGTCGTCAGCCCTGAGCCCCGCCGCCGGGCCCGTCCGTCCCGTCCACCCCACACCATCCGTCCGTCGTGCCCACCGGCAGAGGTTGCGTCCCCTGATGTCGAGTCACCACACCGCGTCCACGCGGCAACCAGCAGCGCTACCGTCGTACTACGCGGAAATGCACACGGCTGAGGGGGCGGACGCGGCATGAGCCAGGGCGACGAGCGCGGCTACGATCCGGACGGCCGCACGGACGACGCGTACAGCACCCTCGGCGGGACGCGCCAGACACGCACGCGCATGCACCGGAGCGGCGACGACGACGGCTACGGGCGCCGGCCCGCCCGGAACTCCCGCTCGCTGGTCATGGTGGTGGGCGTGGTGGTGCTCCTGATCGCAGCGATCGCGTTCGCGAACCAGGGCGGCGGCGACACCTCGGGCGACAGCGCCGAGAAGAAGCCGGACACAGCGGGTGCAGGCCCCACGTCCGCGACGGGCACGAAGCCGGTCCAGGGCAAGAACGGCACGATCGCCTCGGGCTTCGCGCACGACGAGCAGGGGGCGCAGAGCGCGGCGGCGAATTACGCGGTGGCGTTGGGGTCTGCGGAGATGTTCGACAGAGATCGTCGCCGAGAGATCGCTGCCGCCGTATATGCCCCGGATGTGGCCGCAGCGCGGCAGGGCGACCTCGACAAGGTCTACTCCGGTCAGGACTTCCTGACCAGCATCGGGCTGAATCCTGACGGCACGGCACCAGAGGGGCTCGTCTTCATCTCGCGATCCAACCCGGTCGGTGCCAAGGTCGAGAAATTTGTGGGCGACACAGCGAGCATCGCAGTCTGGTACTCCGCTCTGTTCGGCCTGGCCGGCGAAGGTTCCAAAAATCCGGTGTCCGAGAGCTGGTACACGAACACCTTCGAACTGAGATGGATCAACGGTGACTGGAAGGTCACCGATTTCACGCAGAAGGACGGCCCCGTACCGGTCGGTCGCGATCAAGCCGCCTCCCCTGCTGAGGAGATGACGGACGCCGTGGAACAGTTCGGAGGGTTCACATATGCCCGGTAAGCGATCCCACCGAGCGCTTCCGCTCACGGCCGCTCTGACCAGCCTCCAGGTCGCTGCTGTCCTGTTCGCAAGCCGCGCCGCCGCAGCGCCGTCCCCGACGCCCACTCCATCACCCAGCGCGAGCAACAATGCCTGTGACCTGATTCGCGGTCCCGCCAAGGACTACTGCGAAGGCGAGGCCGGCGGGGGCAGCCGCAGCACGCCTCCCGTCACCGACGACGCCCTCGACCCCCTCACCTCGCTCGCCCGCGGCTGCGCCGATGCCGCCGCCTACCTCGTGGGCAAGCTCAGCGAGGCCGTGGAGAGCACCGCGACCGTCGACTTCACCAACTCCACCTTCCGCACCCAGTACGCCGTCGTCTTCGCCGCGTCGACCATCCTCACCCTGGTCCTGTGGCTGTTCGCCGTGGCCAAACGGGCCATCCGGGGCGTGCCGTTCACGACCGCGATCTCCGAGGCCATCGGTTTCCTCTGGCTCACGGTCCTGGCCTCGGCCTTCACCCCGCTCATCCTGTACGTGGTCGTCTCGGCCACCGACGGTGTCACCGAGGTCATCTCGACCGCGACCGGCGGGCAGACCGATGTCTTCTTCGGGTCCTTCGCCGAGGCGCTCAAGAAGGGCAACGACATCGGCGGCGGCCCGATCATGCTGATCGTCGTCTCGCTCGTGTCGATCCTCGCCGCCGGAATCCTGTGGCTGGAACTCGTGATCCGGGCCGCCCTGCTCTACGTCGGCGCCCTGCTCGGTGTCGTCGTGTACTCCGGGCTCGTCGACAAGAACATGTGGGGCCACGTCCGCCGCTGGGCGGGCATCATGATCGCCGTGATCATGGTCAAGCCGGTCATCGTCATCGTGCTCGGGCTCGCCGGGGCGCTCTCCGCGGACGACGGCCCCAACGCCTTCTCGGCCGTCGTCTCCGGCCTCGCCATCATCCTGCTGGCCATCTTCGCCTCCGCCATGATCTACCGCTTCGTCCCCGGCTTCGGCGACGAGATCCAGGGCGCCCGCACCAACCGCAAGCAGGCCACGGACGGCTCCCAGGCAGCCGCCATGATCAGCTCGCCCGCCGCTCTCGTCTCCCAGGGCATCAAGACCCACAGCGGCCGCGGCGGCGGTGAAGGCGGTGGCGGGGGCGGCGGAGCCCGGCCGTCCAACCCGGCCAGCGGCGGTGTCGCGGCGCACAGCTCCCGCAACCCGGGCGGCGGTGGCGGCTCCGCAGCCCCCTCGCCCCGCAGCGGGTCCGGACCCACCAGCGGCACACCCCACGGCAGCCGCACCCCGCGCGGTGGCGGTTCAGGCAGCACAGGCAGCACGAGCACAGGAGGTGGAGGGCGTTGACGATCCAGTCCCACACGATCGCGCCCCGCCGCACGTATCTCATCGGCCGGGCCCGGCCGAACGCGATCGTCGGCAAGAACCGTGAGACGGGTGAGATCGCGCTGATCATCGCCGGGGCGTTCCTCGGCATGATGAGCGGCCTCCTCGTCCCGGCCCTCTCCCTGCGGATCGTCTGCCTCGTGGGCTTCCCCATGCTGGCCCTGGCAGTCGTGTACGTCCCCTACAAGGGCCGCACCTTCTACAAGTGGTTCGAGATCAACCGCAGCTTCAAGCGCACCCTGCGCCGCGGCACCGCCTACCGCTCCTCCGCCATTGAGGCGGGAGTCAGCTCCGACGGGCGCGAGGTGGAGATCGGGCCGCCGCCGGGCATCGGCCGGATCAGCTGGCTCGCCGCACCGTTCGGCCCCGACGAGATCGCCGTACTCCTGCACGCCGACCGGCGTACGGTCACCGCCGCCATCGAGATCGAAGGCCCCGGCGTCGGTCTGCGCGACAGCGAGGACCAGGAGGCGCTGGTCGACCGCTTCGGCACGCTGCTCAAGCACGTGGCCAACGGCGACGGCTTCGTGACGCGCCTCCAGATGCTCGCCCGCACCCTCCCGGCCGACCCCGACGCCCACGCCAAGGACGTCGCCCAGCGCGGCGACAGGTCGGCACCCGGCTGGCTCCAGGACTCGTACGACCAGCTCCAGTCGATGGTCTCCACCTCCAGTGAGCAGCACCGCGCCTACCTGGTCGCGTGCATGCACTACAGCCGTGACCTGGCCGCCGAGGCCAACGCCATGGCGCGTGCCATCCGCCCCCAGGGAGGCCGGAAGGTCGACCGCGACGCAGGGCTCGCCGTCGTCATGGCGCGCGAGCTGACCGACATCTGCGCGCGGCTCGCCGAGGCCGACATCCGGGTCCGCCAGCCGCTCGGCCAGAGCCGGCTGGCCTCGCTCGTGCACTCGATGTACGACCCCGACCACCCCATCGACCACATCCAGGCGATGACGAAGCGCAACGCCTGGCCGGCCGAACTGGACGCGGTCGAGCCGACGTTCCTGCAGGCCAAGACCCGTGAGTCGAGCACGCGCGCTCCCTGGTGCCACTCCACGGCCTGGGTGAAGGAATGGCCGATGACTCCGGTCGGCGTCAACTTCCTGGCCCCCCTGCTCGTCCACACGCCCGACGTGATCCGCACGGTCGCGGTCTGCATGGACCTCGAACCCACCGAGGTCGCCATCGAGCGGATGCTGACGGAGAAGACCAACGACGACGCCGAGGCCAGCCGTCAGGCCAAGATGAACCGCACCGTCGACCCCCGTGACATCGCCGCCCACGGCAGGCTCGACCAGCGGGGTGAAGATCTGGCGAGCGGCGCGGCCGGGGTGAACATCGTGGGGTACATCACCGTGTCGTCCCGGTCCCCGGAAGCCCTCGCCCGCGACAAGCGGACGATCCGCGCCTCGGCCGGCAAGTCGTACCTGAAGCTGGAGTGGTGCGACCGCGAGCACCACCGCGCCTTTGTGAACACCCTGCCGTTCGCCACCGGCATCCGACGCTAACGAGAGGGCAGTCACGCCATGCGAGATCCGCTGTCCGCGATGTCGGAAGCCTTCACCGCCTTCCTCTTCGGGAAGGTGGAGACGACCCGGCTGCCGGTCCGTACGTCGACGGGCCAGGCCCAGGCCGTCTACCTGCCGACCGCCGCGCCCGGCCTCGGCGACTCCGGCGTGATCATCGGGCGTGAGGTGTACTCGGGCAAGGGCTACATCTACGACCCGTTCCAGCTGTACGGTCAGCAGCTCCCCGCCCCGCACTGGCTGGTGCTCGGCGAGTCCGGCAACGGCAAGTCGGCGCTGGAGAAGACCTACGTGCTGCGCCAGCTCCGCTTCCGCGACCGTCAGGTGGTCGTCCTGGACGCCCAGGGCGAGGACGGCGTGGGCGAGTGGAACCTCATCGCCGAGGAACTCGGGATCACCCCGATCCGGCTCGACCCGACGGCCGCGCTGAACGACGGCCTCAGGCTCAACCCCCTCGACCCGTCGATCACCACGACGGGACAGCTGGCCCTGCTGCGCACCATCATCGAGGTCGCCATGGGCCATGGCCTCGACGAGCGGTCCGGCTTCGCGCTCAAGGTCGCCCACGCCTACGTCAGCAACACGCTCACCGACCGGCAGCCCGTCCTGATGGACATCGTGGAGCAGCTGCGCCACCCGAAGCCCGAGTCCGCCGAAGCGATGAACGTGGACATAGACGACGTGCGTGCCTGGGGTCTGGACGTCGCCCTCGTCCTGGACCGGCTCGTCGACGGTGACCTGCGCGGCATGTTCGACGGTCCGACCACGATCGGCATCGACCTCGACGCCCCGCTGATCGTCTTCGACCTCTCGCACATCGACCGCAACTCCATCGCGATGCCGATCCTCATGGCGATCGTGGGCGTGTGGCTGGAACACACCTGGATCAGGCCGGACCGGAAGAAGCGCATCTTCCTGGTCGAGGAGGCCTGGCACATCATCAACTCGCCCTTCGTCGCCCAGCTCTTCCAGCGCCTGCTGAAGTTCGGCCGACGCCTCGGGCTGTCCTTCGTGGCGGTCGTCCACCACCTCAGCGACGTCGTCGACGGAGCCGCGGCGAAGGAAGCCGCGGCCATCCTGAAGATGGCCTCCACCCGCACGATCTACGCCCAGAAGGCGGACGAGGCAAGAGCGACGGGCAAGGTCATCGGTCTGCCCAGGTGGGCCGTCGAGATCATCCCCACCCTGACCCCGGGCATCGCCGTGTGGGACGTCAACGGCAACGTGCAGGTCGTCAAGCACCTGATCACGGAGGCGGAACGCCCCCTGGTCTTCACCGACCGCGCGATGACCGAGGGCTCAGCGGTGGACCTGCTCCCCGAGGACGTACGAGCCGCGGAGCTGGAGGCGGAGCAGCGGGCGGCACGCATCGAGCACCAGCAACGGCTGAACGAGTCGTCCGAGTCAACGGTGGCATGACATGGCACGCCAGGCACCATCCGGCACGGGGCGCGGCGGTGAGGGCCAGGGCGGTATCCCCGACGGCCTGCTGATCGGCCTCCTGGCCTTCCTCTTCGCGCTGACGGTCCTGGCCTGGACGGCGACCGGCCTGGCCGGACTGTTCGCTCACGGGGGCTGGCCGGACGGTGTCACGTTCATGCGGACGCCGCTGGCCCTGCGCGCCCTGGCCGTCGAGCCGGCGGACCTGCCGGGCGCCTGGCCCGACACCCCGCCCGCCTCGCTCTCCGGGTACGGGCTGTTCTGGGGCCTGTTCATCGGCGAGGTGATGGTGCTGCTGGTCCTGTCGGTGTTCACGCTGGGGGTGGTGACGCGCTGGCGCATGGTCCGTGAGCAGAAGAGAGCGGCCCCGGCACCGTACGAGCACGGCCCGGACCCCGTACGCACCCACCCCACCCCGCGAGGAGCCGGCCCGGGCCCCGGGAGGCCCGTCGAAGCGCACCCCTCGCCCGCACCCGTCGAAGCGCACCCGGCGACCGCGCCTTCCCCCGTCGAGGCATCTGCCGGGACCGCGCCGCCCGCCGCCCCCCTCGCCTCCTACGCGCCGGAGCCCGCCCCCACCGAACTCCTCGTCGCCCACGCACCCGAGCCCAGCGCCCCGGTGCCCACACCCCGCACCCCGCACGTCCTCTACGGCGCCTCCGCCGCCCGCCGCCCCACCGTCGTCCAGGCCATCCGGGACGCCGACGGCCCCGCCCTCGTCGTGACGTCGGACCCCACCGTCTGGGCCGAGACGAAGGACGCCCGCAGCAAGCTCGGCCCGGTGCCCGTCTACGACCCGGGCCATCTCTGCGACACTCCGGACCGCCTCCACTGGTCGCCCACCGCCGGCTGCGAGGACCCGGCCACCGCGACCTCCCGGGCCGCCGCGCTCCTCGCCCCGGTCCGCCCCCTGGCCAGGATCGACGCGGCCGTCGCCGACACCGCGCAGACCCTCCTCCAGTGCTGGCTGCATGCCGCCGCCGTGGACGGCCGCCCCTTCCGGCAGGTCCACCGCTGGGCCTCGGGTGCCGGCGGCCACGAACCGGTGCGCCTGCTCCGCACGCACCCCAAGGCCGCCTCAGGGCTGGCCGGTCTCCTGGAGTCCGCGCTGACCGCCTATCCCGAACGCCGCGAGATGGCTCAGGAGCTGACCGTACGGGCCTTCGCGGCCCTCTCCTCGGTCCACGTCCGTGAGGCGTGCACACCGAACCGAGCCGATGCGCTCCTGCTGGATTCTTTTGCACGCGAAGGGGGAACGCTCTATCTGGTCGGTGAACCCATCGAGGATCCTCACCACCACCCCGGTGCGATGCCCCTGCTCACCGCACTCGCCTCACACGTGGTCGAGCACGGCCGCCGCATGGCCGCACGGTCAACCGACGGTCGGCTCGACCCACCAATGACCCTCGTCCTCGACGACGTCGCGGCCGTGGCCCCGCTTCCCCAGCTTCCGGAGCTCCTGGCGACCGGCCGGGCCCAGGGGATGCCCGCCCTGGTCCTGCTCCGCTCCGAGGAACAGGCCCGTGCCCGCTGGCGGGAGCGCCTGCCCGCGCCAGGGCCACGCTGACCGCCCGCTCAGCCCCGGCCCGGCACCTGGCGACGGATCTCGAACTCCAGCTCCAGAGAGGTCGGATCGCCTTCCATGGGCAGGGTCCCCCCGGTCGGGACGAAGCCGATCCGGCGGTAGGAGGCCGCCGCACGCGCGTTGTCCTCGTGGACGTAGAGCCGCACCCGCTCCAGGGGCGGTCCGGACAACGACCAGGACCAGTCGACCGCCTCGCGGAACAGCGCGTCCACCACACCCCGCCCCCGGTGCTCGGGCCGGACGAACACCGCCACCAGATGCCCCTGGTCGACCTCGGCCGCCTCACCGAATCCCGGCTCGGACGCCCGCCGCTCGACCAGCACGGACACGGTCCCCACCCACCGGCCGTCGGGCGCCTCGGCGATGAACTGGCGCACGTGCTCCCCGGAGGCGGCGCCCTCCGTGCGCTCCCGCCAGAACACGTCGGGCCTGGCCCTCGCGTGCTCGTACGTCTCCAGGAACGCGATCGAGGCCACCGGGTCCCGCAGCGCCGCCAGCCGGATCTCGCGGGCCCGCTCCCACTCATCGGCCCGCACCGCACGCACGACATAGTCCATCCGCCGATCGTGCCCTCCCGCCCCGGCCCCGGCAAACGAGATACGCCGGCCCGTCAGCCGTCCAGCGACAGGGCGTTCTTGGCACGCTCCACCGACTGCTCCGAGGCGGGGCCTCCGGGGTTCTCGGTGGCCAGCGCCTGGTTCAGAGCGACGAAGGGGCGCATCCGCTCCTCGTAGCGGGCGAAGGCGGCCGTATGGTCGCCGGGAGTGCGGGCCAGGCAGTCGGCCAGGACATGGCCGCCCACGAGCGCCAGGCTGGTGCCCTGTCCCGAGAGAGGAGAAGGGCAGTAGCCGGCGTCACCGAGCAGAGCCACCCTGCCCTGCGACCAGCGGTCCATCCGGATCTGCGCCATGGCATCGCAGTAGAAGTCGGGGGCGTTGCGGGCGGCCTCGGCCAGCCGCGGCCCCTCCCACCGCAGCGACGCGAGCCGCTCCGTGATGATGCGGCGAAGGGCGCCGGCGTCACGCGCGAGCGGACCGGACTCGAACCCGAACGCGACCCTCAGCTCCGTGTTGTCGCGTACGGCCATGATTCCGAAGCCGGCGTCGCCGTCGCGCATCCACACCTGCCAGTCCTCCAGCGCGAGGAAGTTGTCCGCGCTGAACACGGACAGGTAGCTGCCGAGGTGGTGCGCGAAGCGCTCCTCGGGCCCGAACGCGAGGCGGCGCACCGTGGAGTGCAGGCCGTCCGCTCCGATGACGAGGTCGAAGGTGCGCGACGGCGCATGGGCGAAGTCCACCCGCACACCGGTGCCGTCCTCGTCGAGTGCGGTGATCGTGTCCCCGAAGAGGTAGTCCACGTCAGCGCGCGTGCGCTCGTGGACCATCCGCACCAGGTCCTCGCGCAGCAGCTCGATGTCGTCGCTGTCCAGCCGGCCGCTGCTGAGAGCCACCTCGGTGGAACGTTCGATCTCCTTGCCCTCGGGGTCCAGGACCGACATGCCCCGCATGCGGGTACGCACCCGTCGCGCCTCGTCGAGCAGGCCCATTCGCTCGATCACGTCGAGGGCGACACCCCGGACGTCGACGGCCTGCCCGCCGGGCCGCAGCCCCGGCCCGCGTTCGACGACGGTGACCCCGAAGCCGTGGCGGCGCAGCCAGTAGGCCAGAGCGGGACCGGCGATACCGCCACCGGATATGAGAACAGTGCGCATCAGAAGCTCCTCTCGGTACGATGTATTCAACTGAACGTACGGCGTACGCGCACAGTCGACCAGCGGCCATTTCCCCTGCCTGCACTAGGACAGAGGGCAGGCGAACACCATCGCACCCGCTACCGGCTGCACTAGTACAGGCGAGAGAGGACGGACAATGTGACGAACGCCACAGGACCCATGGACGTGCCTCCGTATCTGCGCATCGCGGCCGAGATCCGCCGACGCGTCGAGCAGGGCGAACTGGCCCCGGGAGAAAGCGTCCCGTCGACCCGCGCGATCGCCAGGGAATGGGGCGTCGCGCTCGCCACCGCCACGAAGGCCCTGACGCACCTCCGGCTGGAGGGGATCGTCGAGACGAAGCCGCGTACGGGCACCGTCGTCGCCGCACCGGCCACCCCGTCCCGCGGACGACGGTCCGCCCCGCCCGCCGCCGCCGGTGTCCCGTCCCCCGAGCCGGAACTGTCCCTGGACCGGATCGTGCGCACCGCCGTCGACATCGCCGACGCCGAAGGACTCTCCGCGCTCTCCATGCGCGGGATCGCCGCCCGGCTCGGCGTCGCCGCCATGTCGCCCTACCGGTACGTGACCGGCAAGGACGACCTCATCCTGCTCATGGCGGACGCCGCGTTCGGCGAGCAGTTCTACCCCTCCACAGCTCCGGACGGCTGGCGCGCCCGCCTGGAGCTGGGTGCGCGGACGCTCTGGACCCTGCACCGGCGACACCCCTGGCTCGCCCAGCTCTCGTCCCTCACCCGCCCCCTGCTCCTCCCCAACCTGATGGTCCACGGCGAATGGTCGCTCAGCGCCCTCGACGGACACGGCCTCGACACCACCACGCTGTTCGACATCCACGTACTGCTCTACAGCCACGTACAGGGTCTGGCGGTCCATCTGGAGCGGGAGGCACACGCCGCGGCGACCACCGGCCAGTCCGAGGACCAGTGGATGGACAGCCGGGGCGACGCCCTCCAGGGCCTGGTCGACTCCGGCCGCTTCCCGACCTTCGCCAAGGTGGTCGGCTCCTTCGACGACGGCTACGACCTCCGCCTCGACACCCTCTTCGAGCTCGGCCTCAAGGCACTCCTCGACGGACTGGCCCCCGTCATCGAAGGCGCGCACCCCGCATAGCCCCGCCCACCCCGCGTCGTACCCCGGTACTACGGCGGTTCTCACATCCAGCCCGCGGTCGGACGACCACCAGCCGCCTGCTCCGTAGCGTCGACACCATGATCAGGGCATACGAACTCACCAAACGCTACGGGGACTCCACCGTCGTCCACGGACTCGACTTCACCGTCCGGCCCGGCACCGTCACCGGCTTCCTCGGCCCCAACGGCGCCGGGAAGTCGACCACCATGCGCATGCTGCTCGGCCTCGACGCCCCCACCGGCGGCCGGTCGACCATCGGCGGCCGCGACTACACCACCCACCCGGCACCGCTCACCGAGGTCGGGGCCCTCCTGGAAGCCCGCTCCGTCCATCCGGGGCGCACGGCCTTCAACCACCTCATGGCGCTCGCCCACACCCACGGCATCCCCCGCAGCCGCGTCGAACACGTCCTGGACCTGGCCGGCCTCACCGGAGCCGCCCACCAGCGGATCAAAGGCTTCTCACTCGGCATGGGACAGCGGCTCGGCATCGCCGCCGCACTCCTCGGCGACCCGGCGGCCCTCGTCCTCGACGAACCGGTCAACGGACTCGATCCCGAAGGCGTCCTCTGGATCCGCAACCTGCTCACCTCCCTCGCCTCGGAGGGCCGGACCGTCCTCGTCTCCTCCCACCTCATGAGCGAGATGGCGCTCACCGCCGACCACCTCGTCGTCATCGGCCGCGGCCGGCTCCTCGCCGACACCACCGTCACCGAGCTGATCCGCTCCGCGGGCGGGGCGTCCGTCAAGGTCGTCACCCCGCAGGCGGACACCCTGCGGGCCCTCCTGAGCGGCCCCGGAGTGCGGATCACCACCGGTACGGCGGGCGAACTGACCGTCCAGGGCACGGACGCCGCCCACATCGGCCGCACCGCAGCCCTGCACGCCGTCCCGCTCCACGAACTCACCCCGCAGACGGTCTCCCTGGAGCAGGCCTTCATGGACCTCACCCAGGAATCCGTCGAGTACCGCACCACCGCACCCCTGACCGGAGCCCTCGCATGACCACTGCCACCGCAGCCTCGCCGTACCGCATCACCCCCCGCCGCGTCCTGCGCTCCGAATGGCACAAACTCTGGTCCCTGCGCTCCACCTGGATCACACTCCTGTCGGCGTCGGCCGTGGTCCTCGGCACAGGCATCCTCATGGGCGCCACCTACACGTCGGACGGCGGCGACTCCGACGTCGACACCGTCGTCCTCGTCCTCTACGGCACCCTGCTCGGCCAGCTGTGCGTCACGGTCCTCGGCATCCTCGTGACGGCCGGCGAGTACTCCACCGGAATGATCCGGGCCTCCCTCACCGTCGTACCGCGCAGACTTCCGGTCCTCGGAGCCAAGACGGCGGTCTTCGCCGCCGTGGCCTTCGGCTGGATGCTCGCCACCGCACTGATCACCTTCATGTCCGCGCAACTGCTCCTCCAGGACACCGACCAGGCCGCCGGACTCACCGCCCCCGGCGTCCTCGGAGCGATCACGGGCAACGCGGCAGGCATCACCCTGCTCAGCCTCATCGCCCTCGGCCTGGGCGCCGCCCTGCGCTCCGTGCCCGGCAGCATCGGGGCGTACATCGGCTGCGTCCTGATTCTCCCCGAGGTGCTGGGCATGCTTCCGTACGATGCCGTGGACAGCGTCCTGAAGTACTTCCCGACCCAGGCCGCCGGGGCACTCGGCACGGCGACCCCCATCCCTGGCACCGCCGCCACCGGTCCCGCCCTGCTGGCCCTGTGCCTCTGGGCAGCGGCGTCGCTGGCCACGGCGGCGGTGCTCCTGCGCCGCCGGGACGCGTGACCGAGCAGCGGGAGACGGCGGTGACGGACCGACGAAGGGCGGACACGGTGAACGACGGGACGGGCCCGCACCCCGCACAACCGCCCACGGGCACCGCTGCGCCGACCCTGTACCTCCAGAGCCTCATGCAACGGCTCCGCGCCTTCGACCGCCGCAGGCCGATGCTCTGGGACATCGCGGTCACCGGCTTCTGGGTCACCGTCGCGGTGCTCGACTACACCACCGGCGGCTGGCGCACGGTCGCCCGCGACGTGGAGGCCCCGGAGCCCCTCGTCCTGCTGATGAGCCTGTGCTTCTCCGTACCGCTGCTGTGGCGCCGCAGCCACCCGGTCGCGGTCCTCCTGCTCATGGCGCCCGTCTCCCTGGTCAACGTCTGGACGGGCGCGGTCGTCCAAGCCGCCTTCCTCCAGCTGATCCCCGCCTACACGATCGGTCTGCGGCTGCCCCTCAAGACCCTGGCCGGGTCCGGGCTGCTGATGTGCCTCCCCGTCGCAGCGGGAGCGATCCGGATACCGGCCACCGCGGGCCAGCACCTCGTCTCCTACCTCTGGGGATTCGCCTTCGTCGCGCTGCTCGCCATCGCGGTACGCACCCGGCGGGAGCACACCGAGGCCCTCGTCGAACGCGCTCACCGGCTCGAACGTGAACGCGACCAGCAGACCAGGCTCGCCGCTGCCGCCGAACGCACCCGTATAGCCCGGGAGATGCACGACATCATCGGGCACAACCTCTCCGTCATCACCGGCCTGGCGGACGGCGGAGCGTACGCCGCCGCCAAGAACCCCGAACGGGCGGCACAGGCGCTCGAAGCCATCGGCACCACCAGCCGACAGGCCCTGTCCGAACTACGGCGTGTGCTCGGCGTCCTGAACGAGGCCGCCCCCGCCGCCGAACTGTCGCCCCAGCCCTCACTCGCGGACCTGGACACGCTGCTTACCGGCGTACGGGACGCGGGGCTCCCCGTCCACCTGACCGTCCGGGGCACACCCTCGACCGGCTCCGCCTCACCCGGCCGCCAACTCGCCGTCTACCGCGTGGTCCAGGAATCCCTCACCAACACCCTCAAGCACGCGGGCCCCGACGCCACCGCCGAGGTCGCCCTCAACTACACGCCCACCGGACTCGAGGTGCGGACCACCGATACGGGCGGGCGCCCGGCGGCACCGGCCGGCGAAGAACCGGGCACCGGACGGGGCATCAGCGGAATGCGGGAGCGCGCCTCCCTCTACAACGGCACACTCGAAGCGGGCCGTCTCCCCGCCGGCGGCTGGCAGACACGACTCCGCCTTCCTCTGGAGGACGCACACCAGTGACGACGGTACTCATCGCCGACGACCAGGCCATGCAGCGCTTCGGCTTCCGCATGCTCCTGGAGAGCCAGGACGACATGACGGTCGTCGGTGAAGCGGCCAACGGCACGGAAGCGGTGGGCCTGACAGCCCGCCACCACCCGGACGTCGTCCTGATGGACATCCGCATGCCAGGACTCGACGGCATCGAAGCGACCCGACGCATCATCACCTCGGGGGCCCGCACCCGCGTCCTCATCGTGACGACGTTCGACCTCGACGCGTACGCCTACGACGGCCTGAGGGCCGGGGCGAGCGGTTTCCTCGTCAAGGACGCGATGCCGGAGGAGCTCCTCTCCGGAGTCCGCGCCGTCGCGAGTGGCGACGCCGTCGTCGCGCCGAGCCTCACCCGCCGGCTCCTGGACGCGTACGTCCACCACCTGCCGGCCGTCCCCGGAGACACCCCTGCCAGGGGCGACGCGCGCATCGCCGCACTGACGGAGCGCGAGAGGGAGATTCTCACGGTCATCGGCCAGGGCTGGACCAACAGCGAGATCGCCACACGCCTGCACCTCGCCGAATCGACGGTGAAGACGCACGTCACCCGCATCCTCGCCAAGACCGGATCCCGGGACCGCATCCAGGCCGTCATCCTGGCGTACGACACACGACTGGTGAACGCCCGCTGAGTGCTGTTGCGGGCCTCTCGCAGCCGAGAAATGGACCCGGAACGCAGAAAAGCCCCGTGCCACAAGGGCACGGGGCTTTCCCGGAATAATTGTTCGGCGGCGTCCTACTCTCCCACAGGGTCCCCCCTG